>NZ_JBUEGE010000008.1:0-288776 GCF_054963755.1 Streptomyces sp. EDA2-14 | reverse complement strand
CCGTCGAGAACGACGCGGCCGGCACCGAGGGCAAGAACGACGAGAACGGTGAGGCCGCGAGCCCCACCAAGGACAAGAAGGACGCCGTCCCGTCGCAGCGCGACGAGGGCGACGAGCCGGCGGAGAAGGTGAATGCCGGTGCCTAGGATTCCCTTTGGTGACTGGGTCAACAGCATCGTCCAGTGGATGCTGACCCACCTCGACTGGCTGTTCGGCTTCTTCGAGAGCATCTTCAACGGCGTCTACAACGGCCTGAGCGACCTCCTCCAGGCGCCCGAGCCGCTGCTGATGGCGGGCATCTTCGCCGTCGTCGCGTTCTGGCTGCGCGGCACGCTCGCGGGCGTACTCACCTTCGTCGGGTTCTGGTTCATCCAGAACCTGGAGCTGTGGGACGACGCGATGCTGACGCTGTCGCTCGTCCTCGTGTCGACGCTCATCGCGCTGATCATTGGCGTGCCGCTCGGCATCTGGGCCGCGCGCTCCAAGCGCGTCAGCAACCTGTTCCGTCCGGTCCTGGACCTGATGCAGACGCTGCCGGCGATGGTCTACCTGATCCCGGCCATTCTGTTCTTCGGTTCGGGTGCCCCGGCCGGTATCGTCGCGACGCTGATCTTCGCGGTGCCGCCGGGCGTGCGCATGACCGAGCTGGGCATCCGGCAGGTCGACGAGGAACTGGTCGAGGCCGCCGACGCGTTCGGCACGACCCCGGCCAAGACCCTGTGGCGCGTGCAGCTGCCGCTGGCCCTCCCGACGATCATGGCGGGCGTCAACCAGGTCATCATGCTCGGCCTGTCCATGGCCGCCATCGCGGGCATGGTCGGCACCGGCGGTCTCGGTGGCTCCGTCAACGAGGCCATCGGCCAGCTGAACGTCGGCCTCGGCGCCGAGGCCGGTATCTCGATCGTCATCCTGGCGATCTACCTGGACCGCATGACCAGCTCGCTCGGCCAGCAGGTCTCCCCGCTCGGCCGTCGCGCGCTCGCCAAGCTGCGCGCCGCGCACGGCATGAAGATCTGGTCCTACCGCCCCCGCCCGGCCGTCGCCGTGGTCGGTGTCGTCGTCCTCGCGCTCGTCGCGGGCGGCATGGGCATGTTCGGCCAGAACAACGCCTCCACCTCCCAGGCCGTGTCCACGAACGTGGGCCAGGGCAAGAAGATCTCCATCGGCTACATCCCGTGGGACGAGGGCGTCGCCTCGACGTTCCTGTGGAAGGAGATCCTCGAGCAGCGCGGCTTCGACGTCGAGACCAAGCAGATGGACGCCGGTCCGCTCTACACCTCGCTCGCCGACGGCAGCATCGACTTCGAGACCGACTCCTGGCTGCCGACGACGCACGCCCAGTACTGGAAGAAGTACGGCGACAAGCTCGAGGACCTGGGTTCGTGGTACGGCCCGACGTCCCTCGAACTGGCGGTGCCTTCGTACATGAAGGACATCAAGTCCATGGAGGACTTGAAGGGCCAGGCCGACAAGTTCGGTGGCAAGATCACCGGCATCGAGGCCAGCGCCGGCGAGATGGGTCTGCTGAAGAGCAAGGTCCTGAAGGAGTACGGCCTCGACAAGGAGTACAAGGTCGTCGACAGTTCCACGCCGGCCATGCTGGCGCAGCTGAAGCGCGCGTACTCCGCCAAGAAGCCGATCGTCACGACGCTGTGGTCGCCGCACTGGGCGTACAACGACTACAAGCTCACGAAGCTCAAGGACCCGAAGGGCGCCTGGGGCAAGGGCGACGGTGTGCACACGCTGGCCCGCAAGGGATTCGGCAAGGAGTTCCCCGAGGCCAACAAGTGGCTCAAGAACTTCAAGATGAGCGAGAAGCAGCTCACCAGCCTTGAGGCCGAGATCAACAAGGTCGGCAAGGGCAAGCAGCAGGACGCCGTCAAGGCGTGGCTGAAGAAGAACCCCGGCTTCGTCAACAAGGTCGCCCCGGTCAAGCAGAGCGCCCCGGCCGAGGCCAAGCGCCCGGTGAACGTCGCCTGGTTCCCCTGGGACGAGGACGTCGCGGTCACCCACCTCTGGAAGCACGTTCTGGAGAAGAAGGGCTACAAGCTCAACCTGAAGCAGATGGACGTCGGCCCGGTCTACACCGGCCTCGCCGGCGGTGACCTGGACGTCAACTTCGACGCCTGGCTCCCGCACGCGCAGTCCAACTACTGGGACAAGAACAAGAACAACCTCACGGACCTGGGCAGCTGGTACAGCCCGACCTCCCTCGAGGTCTCCGTCCCGTCCTACGTGAAGGGCGTCAAGTCCTACGAGGACCTGAAGGGCAAGTCGAAGCTCTTCGACGGCAAGATCATCGGTATCGAGGCCGGTACCGGCGAGATGAGCCTGCTGAAGAAGGACGTGCTCCCGGCCTACGGCCTGGACAAGGAGTACAAGGTCGTCGACGGCTCCACGCCGGCGATGCTGGCGCAGCTCCGTCGCGCGTACGCCAAGAAGGAGCCGATCGCGGTCGTGCTCTGGTCCCCGCACTGGGCGTACAACGACTACAAGCTGACGAAGCTCAAGGACTCCAAGAAGGCCTGGGGCCCGGGTGACAAGATCCGGACCATCGCCAACAAGGAGTTCCCCAGCAAGTACCCGCAGCTCACGAAGTGGTTCAAGAACTTCAAGATGAGCGAGGACGAGCTGGCGGGCCTGGAGTCCGAGATCAAGAAGCAGGGTCAGGGGCACGAGGAGGCGGCCGTCTCCAAGTGGCTCGAGACGCACCAGGACGTCGAGAAGCGGATGACCGCTTCCTGACCTTCTGACGCACGACCGACCCTGAGGGGCGGGTTCCCGAGAGGGATACCCGCCCCTCACGGCGTTGTGCAAGCGATCCGATCGTGACCCACCGCATTCCCGCGCTCACATGAAACCGCGGGGTGAACATGCGTAGGGTGCATTCAAACGAACCGGGCACATGAACGACCGGCGGGAGGGAGCGGAAGCCATGGACGAGCACAAGGAATCACTTCGCGTGGGCGCGGCCGTCCGGCGCCGCCGCCGCTCCCTCGAACTGACCCTGTCGGCCGTCGCCGAGCGCAGCGGCCTGTCAGTACCGTTCCTCAGCCAGGTCGAGAACGAGCGGGCGCGACCCAGCCGCCGCTCCCTGGAGAAGGTCGCCGACGCCCTCGGCACCACCGCCGTCGAACTGCTCGCCGCCGCCGACCCGGCCCGCACCGTGGATCTGGTGCGCGCCGACGACGCCTCCGTGGAGAGCGGCGACGCCTTCGTCGTACGGTCCCTGGTCCGCGGCCACCACCAGATGCACGCCCAGGAGTTCGTCGGCGACCACGATCCGGGCCGCGAGTTCCAGCTGCGCAACGACGTGCTGATGCATGTGACGGAGGGCGCGGTCGAGGTCGAGGCGGAGGGGCGCGCCTACCGGCTCGTCCGCGGCGACACCCTGTACCTGACCGGCGGTGTCCGGCACCGGTGGCGGGCGACCGTGCCGGACGCGCGCGTGGTCGTGGTGGCGGTCGCCGAGCACATCGAGGCGGTCGACGAGCCCGGCCCGAAGTAGCGGCGGCCCGCCGTGCGCGTCGTCTCGCTGGTCCCGTCCCTCACCGAAGCGGTCGCCGTGACGCTGCCCGGAGTGCTCGTCGGCGCGACCGAATGGTGCACACATCCGGCGGGCCTCGACGTGGCCCGGATCGGCGGCACGAAGAATCCCGACGTCCGCGCGATCGTCGCGCTGCGCCCGGACCTCGTCGTCGCCAACGAGGAGGAGAACCGGGCGCCGGACCTCGCCGCCCTGCGCGCCGCGGGCATCGAGGTACTGGTCACCGAGATACGCGAGCTGCCGCAGGCCGTGGCCGAGCTGGACCGGGTGCTGCGGGCCTGCGGGGCGGGCCTCCGGCCGGACTGGCTGACGCTTGCGGAGGTCGCCTGGGCCGAACTGCCCGCGCCGGAACACCGGTTGAGGACAGTCGTGCCGATCTGGCGGCGCCCGTGGATGGTGCTCGGCCGGGACACCTTCGCCGGGGACCTCCTCGCCCGGCTCGGCGTGGACAACGTGTACGCGGGCCATGCCGAGCGCTATCCGCGGATCCCGCTCGACGAACTGCGGGCGGTGGAGAAGGACGTGGTGGTGCTGCCCGACGAGCCCTACCGTTTCACGCGCGAGGACGGACCCGAGGCGTTCGAGACACCCGCGGCCCTGGTCAGCGGGCGCCATCTCACCTGGTACGGACCGTCCTTGGCGACCGCGCCGCGTGTCCTCGGCGAGGCGTTGCGGCGGGCGGCGGGGGAGCGCTGACCGACGGGGACCGTCGCACGGCGCTCCTCAAGCGGTACCGGGCGCTCAGGCGCCGACCGTGGCGGCGGGCGCGGGGCTCGCCGCCGGCCGGGGCGCCGCGAGCAGCCGGCCGCTGAGCAGACCGCGCGCCGTGCGCACCGCGGCGACCGCCCAGATCGCCACGAGACCCACGTACAGCACGACGGCGAGGGCGTCGAACGCCGCGAGGCCGGTGTGTCCGCCCAGGCCCTCCGCGCCGGTCACACAGGTGCCGACGGGGAAGGTGAACGCCCACCACGTCATCGCGAAGCCCATGCCCTCACGGCGGGCCCGCCGCACCATCGCGAGGGCGAGCGCCAGCCACATCAGGGCGAAGCCCATCACCGGCACGCCGTACAGGACGGCGAACGCGGTGAACCCATGTGCGTACGAGGCGGGGAGCACGCCGTCCGCGGCATCGGCGAACTTGTTCGCGGCGGTCGTCGACTGGCCCAGCGGACCCAGCACGAGGAACAGCGTCGGGGTCAGCGCGAGCGGCAGCGGACCCGCCGTGACGAGCCGCGTGAAGATCGCCGGCAGCATCACCAGCGTCGCGAGCAGGCTCAGTCCGAACATGGCACAGCAGGCGAACAGGAGCGTCTGCTGCGCCTGCCCGGCCGGCAGGTGCGGCACCAGCAGCGGGCCCACGGCCGCCGACACCATGGGAGCCACCACCGGCAGCAGCCACACCGGCGAGGCCTCGTCGAGGGCGATCCGGTGCCGGACCACCATCAGGTACGGGATGGCGACGGCCGCGGTGAGCGCCACCGCCGTGCCCGCCATGAACAGCACGACGTCCACGGCGACCGCCGCCCGGACACCGATCCAGTCCTGCCCGACGAGCACCGTGCCCGCGCCCACCGCGAGCAGCGCCATGGACAGGCAGCCGTAGAACGGCGCGGCCGTCGGGTCGAGCAGCTGCTCCCTGGCCCGGTCGCGGTGGTGCGCCCAGTGCAGGGCGCGGGCGCCGAGGAGGGCGAGGAGCAGGACGAACGAAAGGGCCCACACCACCGTGAGGCCGGTGCGCAGGCCGGTGAACCGTACGGGGAGCGTGGCGCCCGCGTTGGCGACGATCGCGGTGCCCATGACGGCGGCGTACCAGTTCGGTCCGAGGTGCCGGACGGCGGCGCGGACGCCCGTCGTGGGGACGGTGCGGGTGCGGGGCAGGGGACGGGATGCGGGAGAGGCGGTGCTGACCATGGTTCCACGGTCCCGCCGACGCTCGCCCCCCACCAGGGACGTTCTCGCTATGAACGCATAACCTGGGCTTATGAGCCAGGAGGACACAGGACCAGCAGTACCGGAGCACGCGATCGACGCGGGGCTCGCGCACCGTGTGCCCGAACTCGGCGCGCTGCAACTCCTCCTCGCGGTGGCCCGCCTCGGCAGCCTCGGCGCGGCCGCCCGCGCCCTCGGCATCACACAGCCCGCCGCGAGCAGCCGGATCCGGTCGATGGAGCGGCAGCTCGGGCTCGCGCTCGTCGACCGCTCGCCGCGCGGCTCCCGGCTCACCGACAGCGGAGCGCTCGTCACGGACTGGGCGCGGCCCATCGTGGAGGCCGCCGAGCAGTTCGACGCGGGGGCGTCGGCGCTGCGGGACCGGCGCGACTCGCGGCTGCGGGTGGCGGCGAGCATGACGATCGCCGAGTACCTGCTGCCGCGCTGGCTGATCGCGCTGCGGGCCGAGCGGCCCGACACGGCGGTGTCGTTGCTGGCCGGGAACTCGACGGCAGTCGCGGAGCGGCTGCTCGGCGGCGAGGCGGACCTCGGGTTCGTGGAGGGGCGCACGGTCCCCGCGGGTCTCGATTCGGCCGTCATCGCGCACGACCGGCTGATCGTGGTGACGGCGCCGGGGCATCCGTGGTCGCGTCGCCGCAAGCCGCTGGCCGCGCAGGAGCTGGCCGCCACGCCGCTCATTCTGCGGGAGGAGGGTTCGGGGACGCGGCAGGTGCTCGACGCGGCGCTCGGCGGGCTCGCCCGGCCGCTGATCGAGCTCTCCTCGACGACCGCGGTGAAGTCGGCGGCGGTGAGTGGGGCGGGGCCTTCCGTGCTGAGCGAGTTGGCGGTGGGGGAGGAGCTGGCGGCTCGGCGGCTCGTGGAGATTCCCCTGGAGGGGGCGGAGTTGGGGCGGGAGCTGCGGGCGGTGTGGCCGACCGGGCATCGGCCTGCCGGCCCGGCGAGGGACCTGCTGTCGCTCACCCGGTCCGGTTGAGCCCAGCCGGGGGTGACGTCTCGGGGCTCCGCCCCGGGCCCCGCTGCTCAAGCGCCGCAGGGGCTTGAAGGGGACACCTGGCGCGGAGATGCTCGGGGCGGCCGTCGTGGAGGCGCGGACGCAGGTCGGGGGGTTCTCGCCCGGTGTCGCCGCGCGGGTCGTGCTGGAGGACGGGCGGCGGGCGTTCGTCAAGGTGGTCGGGGTGGAGGCCAATCCCGCCAGTCCGCGTCTGCATCGTCGGGAGGCGCGCAACGCCGCCGCTCTGCCGGTCGGTGTGCCCGCCCCTCGGCTGCTCGGTACGTACGACGACGGGAGCTGGGTGGCGCTCGCCTTCGAGGACGTGGCGGGACGGCAGCCTCATGTGCCGTGGCGGGAGAGGGAGTTGGCGCGGGTGCTGGAGGCTGTGGACGGGCTGGTGCGGCTTCTTACGCCCGCTCCGTTTCCCGCGCGCGGCGTCCGTGAGGAGTTGGGCGGTCACTTCAACGGCTGGCGGCGGCTGCTCGACGAGGGGCGGGTGGCGGAGGCGGGGCTCGATCCGTGGACCGTGCGACGAGTCGAGCCGCTGGCCGAACTCGCCGAGCCCTGGGACGACTTCGCCTCCGGCGACACGCTCGCACACGCCGACCTCCGTGCCGACAACATGCTGCTCACCGCGGACGGCGTGGTCTTCGTCGACTGGCCGCACGTGCTGCGCGCCGCGCCCTGGTTCGACCTGCTGCTGATGCTGCCGTGCGTACGGGCGCAGGGCGGTCCCGATCCCGAAGAGGTGTTCACAGGGCACCCGTTGGGCCGTGCGGCCGACCCGGAGGGAGTCACGCGGACGCTCGCCGCTCTCGCCGGGTTCTTCCTGGCGCACGCAGCCCGCCCCGCCCCGCCGGGGCTGCCGACGCTCAGGCCGTTCCAGCGGGCGCAGGGGGAGGCCGCGCTGGCCTGGTTGCGGACCCGGCTCAGAAACCGTGCGGCGTACCCGCGGCTCGTACCAGACCTTCCGTGACGCGCGCGTCCTCGCCCATCTCCGGATGCCACTGGACACCCATCACCCAGGACATGCCCGGCAGTTCGACGGCCTCCACCGTGCCGTCGTCGGCGTGGGCCGAGGCCACGAGGCCCCTGCCGAGCCGGTCGACCGCCTGGTGGTGGTACGTCGGGACCTCCGTGGCCTCCGGGACGAGGTCGCCGTAGCGGGTGCCGGGCACCGGGGTGACCGTGTGGTTGCCGAAGACGCCCGTCTCCTTCACATGGCCCTCGATGTGCTGGGTGAGCGTGCCGCCGAGCGCGACGTTCAGGAGCTGCATGCCGCGGCAAATGCCGAGCAGCGGCGTGCCGGACGTCAACGACGCCCGGATCAGGGCGAGTTCCCACGCGTCCCGCTCCGTGGCCGCGGGCCCGGTGCGCGGATCGCGCTCGGCGCCGTACCGGCCCGGATCCACGTCGGGGCCGCCCGCCACGATCACCCCGTCGAGCCGGGCCACCACGGAAGGCGCGTGCTTCGGGTCGTCCGGGGGTGTCATCGCGGCCAGGCCGCCCGACTGCTGCACGAGCCGCGGGTAGCCGACGGGCAGCAGCGCGGCGGGCATCTCCCAGATCCCCCAACTGGCCCTGCCCTCGAGATAGGTGCTGATGCCGATCAGCGGCCTGCTCACCATGGTGTCCCGCTCCCCGATGCCGTACGTGCCGAGCACCCGAGCGTACGAGATCACGCGGGGCCCACACCGGGGCGTTCAGCATGCGGGCAGCGCCCGCGCGTGCCCCGTCCGGGTCGCGTGCGCGTGGGCTTCTTCCCCGGTGGGCGGCCCGGCGATTACGTTGTGGCTTCCGGTTGACCTGAGGAGGATCTTCCCGTGGCAGACCGCACACCCCCGCTGACCGTGGAGGAGCTGACCGCCCTCGTCGAAAGCGGCGAGATCGACACCGTGGTCCTCGCGTTCCCCGACATGCAGGGCCGCCTCCAGGGCAAGCGCTTCGCCGCCCGCTTCTTCCTCGACGAGGTGCTCGACCACGGCACGGAGGGCTGCAACTACCTGCTCGCCGTCGACACCGACATGAACACCGTCGACGGTTACGCCATGTCCTCCTGGGACCGCGGCTACGGCGACTTCGCCATGCACCCCGACCTGTCCACCCTGCGCCGCGTCCCCTGGAACGCGGGCACCGCCCTGCTCACCGCCGACCTCGCCTGGGACGACGGCTCCCCGGTCGTCGCCGCGCCCCGGCAGATACTGCGCCGCCAGCTCGACCGCCTCGCCGCCCTCGGCCTCACCGCGCAGGTCGGCACCGAACTCGAATTCATCGTCTTCAACGACACGTACGAGCAGGCCTGGGACGCGGACTACCGGCACCTCACGCCCGCGAACCAGTACAACATCGACTACTCCGTCCTCGGGACCGGCCGCATCGAGCCGCTGCTGCGCCGCATCCGCAACGAGATGGCGGGCGCGGGCCTGACGGTCGAGTCCGCGAAGGGCGAGTGCAACCCCGGCCAGCACGAGATCGCCTTCCGCTACGACGACGCCCTCGTCACCTGCGACCAGCACGCCATCTACAAGACCGGCGCCAAGGAGATCGCCGCGCAGGAGGGCCGCTCCCTCACCTTCATGGCGAAGTACAACGAGCGGGAGGGCAACTCCTGCCACATCCATCTCTCGCTCGCCGACGCCGACGGTGCGAACGTCATGGCAGGCCCCGGCGGGCACGGCATGTCGGAGATCATGCGGCACTTCCTCGCCGGGCAGCTCGCGGCCCTGCGCGACTTCTCCCTCCTGTACGCGCCGAACATCAACTCCTACAAGCGGTTCCAGCCTGGCTCCTTCGCGCCGACCGCCGTCGCCTGGGGCCACGACAACCGCACCTGCGCGCTGCGCGTCGTCGGCCACGGCCGCTCGACCCGCTTCGAGAACCGGCTCCCCGGCGGCGACGTCAACCCGTACCTCGCCGTGGCGGGCCTCGTGGCGGCGGGCCTGTACGGGGTCGAGAACAAGCTCGAACTGCCCGAGGCGTGCGCCGGAAACGCCTACACCGCCGAGTACGAACACGTCCCCACCACCCTGCGCGAGGCCGCCGAGCTCTGGGAGAACAGCCCGCTCGCCAAGGCGGCCTTCGGGGACGAGGTCGTCGCCCACTACCGCAACATGGCGCGCGTCGAACTCGACGCGTACGACGCCGCCGTCACCGACTGGGAACTGCGCCGAGGATTCGAAAGGCTGTGAAAGGGACCCCTGTGCTGCACGTACTGAACCCGGCCACGGAAGAGCTCGTGGCCACCGTCCCGCCCACCACCCGCGAAGGCGTCGACGCCGCCGTCGTCCGCGCCACCGGCGCCCAGCGCGCCTGGGCGGCGGCCGCCCCCGCCGACCGGGCCCGCCTGCTGCGCCGCTTCGCGGCCACCGTCGACCAACACCTGGAAGAACTGGCCCAGTTGGAGGTGCGCGAGGCCGGGCACCTCATCGGCAACGCCCGCTGGGAGGCAGGCAACGTACGCGATCTGCTGGAGTACGCGGCCGGGGGAGTCGAGCGGCTGAATGGCCGTCAGATCCCGGTGCCCGGCGGCCTCGACGTCACGGTCCTCGAACCGCTCGGCGTCGTCGGCGTCATCGCCCCCTGGAACTTCCCGATGCCGATCGCCGCCTGGGGTACCGCCCCGGCCCTCGCGGCGGGCAACGCGGTGCTCCTCAAACCCGCGGAGACGACCCCGCTGACCGCCCTGCGGCTCGCCGAGCTCGCCCTGGAGGCGGGGCTGCCCGAGGGGCTCTTCCAGGTGCTGCCGGGGGAGGGGCCCGTCGCGGGCGACGCCCTCGTCGAGCATCCCGGCGTGGCCAAGATCGTGTTCACCGGCTCCGCCCGCGTCGGCAAGCGGGTCATGGCCAAGTGCGCCGACCGCGTGAAGCGGGTGACCCTCGAACTCGGCGGCAAGAGCCCGAACATCGTGTTCGCCGACGCGGACGTCGAGGCCGCGGCCCTGGCCGCCCCCATGTCGTTCCTCGACAACTCCGGACAGGACTGCTGCGCCCGCACCCGCATCCTCGTCCAGCGGTCCGTCCACGACCGGTTCCTGGAGCTGCTCGCCCCGGCCGTCGAGTCGGTCGTCGTCGGCGACCCGGCGGACGAGAAGACGCAGATGGGACCGCTCATCTCCAAGGCGCAGCTGGAGCGGGTGCGTTCCTACGTCCCGCTGTGCGAGCCCGCCATCAGGGGCGCGGCCCCGCAGGGACCCGGCTTCTGGTTCCCGCCCACCGTCCTCACCGGCGCCGACCCCGACGCACCCGTCGCCGTCGAGGAGGTCTTCGGCCCCGTCGCCGTCGTCCTGCCCTTCGACGACGAGGCGGACGCCGTACGCCTCGCCAACGCCACGGAGTACGGACTCGCCGGTTCCATCTGGACCCGCGACGTGGGCCGCGCGCTGCGCGTCTCCCAAGGCGTCCGCGCCGGGAACCTGTCCGTCAACTCGCACTCGGCCGTGCGCTACTGGACCCCCTTCGGCGGCCACGGGCAGTCCGGGCTCGGCCGTGAACTCGGCCCCGACGCCCTCACCGCGTTCACCGAGACCAAGAACGTCTTCATCAGCACGGAAAGCCCGGAGGCCTGACACCCCTATGACCCAGGACATCATCTGCCGCCGCCTCGTCGGCCGCACCGCAGTCGTCACCGGCGCAGGCAGCGGCATCGGCCTCGCCACCGCGCGTCGCCTCGCCTCCGAGGGCGCGCACGTCGTCTGCGCGGACATCGACGCGGGCGCGGGCAAGAAGGCGGCCGAGGACGTGGGCGGCACCTTCGTCCAGGTCGACGTCACCGACGCCGAACAGGTCGAGGCGCTGTTCAAGACCGCGTACGACACCTACGGCAGCGTCGACGTCGCCTTCAACAACGCGGGCATCTCGCCCCCGGACGACGACTCGATCCTCGACACGGGCCTGGAGGCCTGGAAGCGGGTCCAGGAGGTCAACCTGACCTCCGTGTACCTGTGCTGCAAGGCGGCCATCCCGTACATGCGGCGCCAGGGCAGGGGCTCCATCATCAACACGGCGTCGTTCGTGGCCCGGATGGGCGCCGCCACCTCGCAGATCTCGTACACCGCGTCCAAGGGCGGGGTCCTCGCCATGTCCCGCGAGCTGGGCGTGCAGTTCGCCCGCGAGGGCATCCGGGTCAACGCCCTGTGCCCGGGCCCGGTCAACACCCCGCTGCTGCAGGAGCTGTTCGCCAAGGACCCGGAGCGGGCGGCGCGCCGGCTCGTGCACATTCCGGTCGGCCGATTCGCCGAGGCCACGGAGATCGCGGCGGCCGTCGCCTTCCTCGCCAGCGACGACGCGGCGTTCGTGAACGCCACCGACTTCCTGGTCGATGGCGGGATCTCGGGCGCGTACGTGACACCGGTGTGAGAACCCTGTGAGCAAGGGGCTTACGCGTGTACGGTCCACTCACATGCGTAACAGACATGTTGCCGCGTGGACCTCGGTCGCGGCCGCCGCCCTGATGGCGGCCGCGAGCCTCACCACACCCGCGGCCGCCGCCACGTCCGCACAGCCCGCCTCCGGGCGCAGTGCCTCCGCCAAGTGCCCCCAGCTGTCGAAGAAGCTGCCCTGGTACGGCCAGAACCGGGCCAAGCTCCAGCGCATGATCGACGAACGGGGAACCTGCGGCGGCCACAAGGGCCCGCGTCCCGTCGCCGCGTTCGACTGGGACAACACCGTCAGCAAGAACGACGTCACCGACGCGACCATCGCCTGGTCGCTCAAGCACGACAAGATCCTGCGGCCCGCGAGCTGGAAGAAGACCAGCAAGTGGATGACCGACGACGCCGACAAGGCGCTCACCGCCGCCTGCGGCACCGACGTCCCCGTGGGCGCCCCGCTGCCCACCTCCACCGACACCGACTGCACGGACGAGATCTTCAACATCCGTGAGTCCGGCAAGACGATGAGCGGCGCCGCCGCCTTCGAGGGCGACTGGAACCACCGCCGCACCGTGCCCCAGTACGCCTGGGTGCCCCAGCTGTTCGCGGGCCACACCGTCCCCGAACTGGAGTCGTACGCGGCCGCCGCCCGCACCGAGGCGCTCGCCGCACCCGTCGGCTCCACACAGAAGCTCGGCACGCACACCATCCCCGGCTACGTGCGCTACTACGAGCAGCAGCGCGACCTGATCCGCACGCTGCAGAAGGCCGGCTTCGACGTCTACATCGTCTCCGCCGGGTCCGAGCCGGTGACCGAGGTGTGGGCTGCGGGCTCAGGGGGTGTCGGCATCGACCGCGAGCACACCATCGCCATCCGCTCGGTCCTCGACGGCAAGGGCCGCATCACCACGTACAACGAGGGCTGCGGCGGCGTCGGCAGGAGCCAGGGCGAGGCCATCCCGTACATCGACGGCAAGCGGTGCTGGATCAACCAGGAGATCTTCCACATCAAGGGGAAGTCGGCCTGGGAGCAGCAGAAGTGGGGCAAGCGCATCGCGCTCGGCGGCGGTGACGCCGACACCGACGTGACGTTCGTGAACGACGCGACCGGCGCCCACCTCGTCCTCAACCGCAACAAGCCCGAGATCATGTGCCGGGCCTACGACAACGCCGACGGACGCTGGGTCGCCAACCCGATGTTCATCGAGCCGCTGCCGCAGAAGACCGGCACGTACCCGTGCTCCACGGCCGGGTACAACAAGCCGGAGGGCGGCTTCGGGCCGCTGCTCAGGGACGACGGCTCCGTCGTCCCCGACCAGGTCGACTCGATCCACTGAGCCCCACGTCAGGGGGTGAGGGCTACAGGAACGTGTAGCCCTCGCCCCGGTACGTCGGCACCGTCTCCACGATCCGGTCCCCGGACACCAGCCGCAGCGTCTCGAACCGCTCGCACAGCTCGCCGGCCTTCGCGTGCCGGAACCACACCTTGTCCCCGATGAGTAGATCGTCGGCGGCCGAGCCGAGCAGCGGCGTCTGCACCTCGCCGGGGCCCTCCTGCGCGTCGTAGCGCAGCCCCTCCGGCAGATACGGCACCGGCAGCCGGTCGGCGCCCGCCGCCCCCGAGGCCGGGTAGCCGCCGCCGAGCACGGTGACGACCCCGACGCCCGGCCTGCGCACCACGGGCTGCGCGAACAGCGCGGCCGGACGCCCCGTGAACGACGTGTAGTTGTCGAAGAGCCGCGGTACGTAGAGCCCCGAGCCCGCCGCGATCTCGGTCACGGCCGCCTCCGCCGCCGTGTGCTGCACGCTCCCCGTGCCGCCCCCGTTCACGAACTCCAGGTCGGGCGCCACGGACCGCACCGCGCGCACCACCTCCGCCCGCCGCACCGCCAGCTCCTTGCGGGCGGCCGCCTGCATCAGCCGGATCGCCCGCGAGCGCACCGGCCGCCCTGCGAGCGAGTCCCCGACGCCCGCGACATGACCCTCGTACGCCATGATCCCCGCGAGCCGGAAGCCGGGGCGGCGGGTCACGACGCGCGCCAGGTCGGCGAGTTGGGAGGGCGTACGCAGGGGTGACCTGAGCGCGCCGACCCGGACCCGGCCGCCGAGCGTCCGCCACGAGGTGTCCAGCTCCACGCAGACCCGGATCTCCTCGCGGCCTCCGTCCCGCGCGTTGTCGATCAGCCGCAGCTGGGCGGGGTCGTCGACCATCACGGTCACGGCCGCCGCCAGCTTCGGATCGTGCGCCAGCTCCGCGAAGCCGGAGCGGTCGGCCGAGGGGTAGGCGAGGAGCACGTCGTCGAACCCGGAGCGCGCGAGCCACAGCGACTCGGCGAGGGTGTACGACATGATCCCGGCGAACCCCGGCCGTGCCAGCACCCGTTCCAGCAGGGCGCGGCAGCGCACGGACTTGCTGGCGACGCGGATCGGCTTGCCGCCGGCCCGGCGTACCAGGTCGTCGGCGTTGGCGTCGAACGCGTCCAGGTCCACGAGCGCGAGCGGGGCGTCGAGATGAGCGGTGGCCCGGTCGTACCGGGCCCGATCGGCGGAGCGCGGTGTCATGGCCGAAGCCTGCCAGACAGGATTACCGCAGGGTAGGGGGACGGATGGTGATGGATCGGTCGATCCCGTGTGCGGAGTACGCGTTGACCTGGTCGGGCCCGTTAGAGTGACGCGCACGTTGGCTCAAGGAGACGGGGGAGGCATGAGCACGGAAGCCAGACGCGTTCCGCCGCGACCCGCCGGCCCGCCCCCGTCCACCGAACTTCCCCCCACGGCCGCACCGTTGCCCCCCACATCATCCCCGTCGCCCTCGTCCGCGTCGTCGTCCTCCGCGCCCCCGCCGCCCACCGCCTCCTCCCGTCTGCCCGACGGGCCGCCGCCGGGCGACAAGGGGAAGGTGCCGACGGCTTCGGCGGGGACCCCGGACGACGGCCGCTCCCGGCCCGCACCGCCGAAGAGCTCCGGCGTGCCGCTGCCCCCGGAGACCCCGCCCGCCCAGCGCCCGGCGCCGCCGCAGACGCCCGGCCCACAGCCCGCACCCGCGCCTGCGCCCGCAGGGAAGCCCGGTCCGCCGCCTGCTGCTGCGCCCGCCCCGGCAAGCAAGCCCGGTCCGCCGCCTGCGCCCGCAGGAAAGCCCGGTCCGCCGCCCGCGCCCGCGCCTTCGAGCAAGCCCGGTCCGCCGCCTGCACCCGCAGGAAAGCCCGGCCCGCCGCCCGCGCCTTCGAGCAAGCCCGGCGGCCCGCGGGAGACCTCCGTCGAATCCACCACCCGGCTCCGCCCCGTGCCGCCCGCACCGGCGGGCCCGCCCGCGTCCGCGACACCGCCCACGGCGCCCGCGATGCCGGGACCGCGCATACCGCCGCCCCCGTCGCAGCCGCCGCGCCGTGCCGTCGGCGCCGTCGACCTCACCCCGCGCCCGGACACCGCCGGACGGCCCTTCGTACGGTTCGCGCGCCCGGCGTACTACGACGACAGCACCACGCTCCTGCGCCCCGTCGGCCCCCGCCTGAAACCGCGCACCGCGGCCATCGCGGCCTGTCTCGTGCTCGGCCTCGGACTGATCGGCGGCGCCACGACGGGCACCCTGCTCACCGGCGGCGACAGCGGACCGCCGTCCGTGCAGACCGCGTACCGCGAGGCGGGCCAGCTCTGGCACGGCGTCCCCGTCGACCGGCTGTTCCCGCGCACCCTCAAGGGCGAGGGCGCGGGCCCCGGCCGCTCCGACCGCACCTGGACGCGGATCGGCGTCGCCCCCGACAGCACCTGCACGAAGGCCTTCGACCCGCTGCTGCACAAGGCGCTGCGCTCGGCCGGCTGTCTGCGCCTGCTGCGCGCCACGTACACCGACGCCACGCAGAGCAGCGTCACCACGGTCGGCCTGATGTTCACCAAGGCCGACGCGGAGGCCACGAAGGCGCTGCGCTCCCGCTTCCTGGAACAGGGCCTCGACCGGCGGGGGGACCTCATGCCCCGGCCCTACGCCGTCAAGGGCACCGTCGCCGAGGGCTTCGGCGACCGCCAGCGCGCGTCCTGGACGGTCAACATCCTCACCGACGCCCCGGTCGTCGTCTACGCGGTCTCCGGCTTCGCCGACGGCCGCACCGTCAGCGAGCCGGAGCCCGCCGCCGACGCCATGAAGTCCGGCGCCACCAGCGCCCCCGCCCAGGCGGGACTCGGCAACGAGGCGCAGGGCATCGCCGACCGGGTCGAACGCGACCTGCGCAAGACGGTCAAGAAGGCCGCGGGCCGGGACACGGAGCAGCAGCAATGAACCGCCGTCACACGATCGCCGCGACCGGTACCGCGGCCGTCCTCGTGCTGCTCCCCTCCACGGCCGCGCACGCCGACTCGGTCCGCGCCCAGCAGTGGGGCCTCTCCGCGCTGCACACCGACGAGGCCTGGAAGACGACCCGCGGCAAGGGCGTCACGGTCGCCGTCCTCGACACGGGCGTCGACGACGAACATCCGGACCTCAAGGGCAGCGTGCTGCCCGGCAAGGACCTCATCGGCTTCGGCGCCGAGCGCGGCGACCGCCCCTGGGCCCGGCACGGCACCGCCATAGCGAGCATCATCGCGGGCCACGGGCACGGCAAGGACGACGGCGACGGAGTCATGGGGGTGGCTCCACAGGCGAAGATCCTGCCGGTCCGGGTGATCCTGGAGGACGGCGACCCGTCCCGCTCGAAGGCCCGCGAGTCCCGTGGCAACGCCCTCGCCGACGGCATCCGCTGGGCCGCCGACCACGGCGCCGACGTGATCAACCTGTCCCTCGGCGACGACTCGAACACCGCCCATCCCGAGGCGAGCGAGGACGCGGCCGTCCAGTACGCGCTGAAGAAGGGCGTCTCCGTCGTCGCCTCCGCGGGCAACGGCGGCGAGCAGGGCGACCGCGCCTCCTACCCGGCCGCCTACCCCGGCGTCATCACGGCGACGGCCGTCGACTCCTCCGGCACCCGCGCCTCCTTCTCCACCCGCCGCTGGTACGCCTCCGTCGCCGCGCCGGGACGGGGCATCGTCACGGCCGACCCCGACCGCAAGTACTACTCGGCGTGGGGGACGAGCGCCGCCTCCGCGTTCGTGTCCGGCGCCGTCGCCCTGGTGCGCGGAGCCCATCCGCAACTGAGCCCGGCGCAGATCAAGAAGCTGATGGAGGACACGGCCGACGACCCGCCCTCGGGCGGCCGCGACGACTCTCGCGGCTTCGGTCTCGTCGACCCGGCCGCCGCGATCACCGCGGGCGCGAAGCTGAAGCCGCAGCGCCTGACCCCGGCCGCGTACGGCAAGGAGTACTTCGGGCCGGGCCCCGACGAGGAATCCGGTGACGGGCTCGCCACCTGGGTGGGCACGCTCGCGGGCGCCGTCGGGGTGCTGCTGCTCGGCGCGGCCGGCTACCTGTGGCGCGGCCACCGCCTCACGCGTCGCCGCTGACCACCGGCACCGCGGCCTTGGCCACGTCCTCGACGAGGTCGACGCCGGCGTCCTTCGTGGCGCTGCCGTGGGAGACCACGGCCACCAGGTACCGCTGCCCGTCGACGGTGACCTCGCCGACGCTGTTGATGTCCCACAGGCCGGTGGTGCTGCGCCGCAGCCACCCGTTCTTCAGCGCGGCGCCGCCGTCCCCGGCCGCGGACACGCCCCACGCCTGGTCGCTCTCCACGTTCCCCATGAGCTCCTGCACGTACGCCCGCGAGTCCTCGCTCAGCACGAGGCCGTCACCGACGCCGAACACCTGCTTGAGCAGGGTGAGTTGATCGGTCGCGGTGGTCTGCGTGAGCCCCCACAGTCCGTCGTCGCCTCCGCCCGTCCCGGTGAGCCCGAGCCGCTTGTTCGCGGCGTCCAGCGCGTCGGCCCCGCCCAGCTCGTTCCACAGTGCGGTCGTCGCGGCGTTGTCGCTGTTCTCGATCATCGCGGTGGCGTACGTCCGCTCCTGCGCGGTCAGCGTCCGCCCGTCGTCCTGCGCCCGCAGCAGCAGCGCGGCGAGCACATCGACCTTCACGATGCTCGCGGTGTCGTACGTCCCGTCGCCCGACGCGTACGAGGCGCCGGTCCCGCCCGTCACGTCGTACACGGCCACGGACACCTCGCCGTCGTGCCCCTCTACCGCCGCCTTCACGGCCTCGGCCAGTTCGGCGTCCTTGTCCACGGTCGTGGCGCTCCTCTCTGCGGCTGCGGCGTGCGAGACCAGGGCGGTCGCGTCGTGCGGGCGCGCCTGCGCGTAGACCGTAGTGCCGGCGGCAGCGGCGACGAGGACGGCGGCGGTCGCGGCGCAACAGCGTCTCTTGGTTCGGCGGGACATACCGCGATGCTCGGCCGCCCCGCTGTGCGGACCCTGAGCCGCGGCTCAGGGTCCGCTGAGAATCCGGGCCCGGCCGCTCGGTAGGCTCGGTGAACGTGGCGAACAAGAACATTCCCGACTCCGGCTTCTCCGACGACGACGGGACGGCGGACCCGCAGCTGACCGAGGCACTGGCCGCCTGGTCGCAGGACCGCACGGCCCACGGCCCGGTCCTGGCGGCGCTCAAGGGCACCCGGCTGCTCGTCCCCGTCGTCGCCGTGCTCGGCGAGGTCGAGGAGGACGAGAACGGCCTGCGCCGCGAGAAGACCAGCGACATGGCGGTCCCGACCCTGAAGGCGGCGGGCCGCAAGGCGCTCCCCGCCTTCACCTCGACCGCGTCGCTCGCCCTGTGGGACCCAGAGGCCCGCCCGGTCGCCGTCCCGCTGCACCAGGCGCTCCAGGCCGCCGCCCACGAGAGGGCCGACACCGTCGTCCTCGACGTCGCGGGCCCCGTCCCGTACGAGCTGACAGGACCGGCCCTGTACGCCCTCGCGGAAGGCCGCACCGACGCCGACCCGCTCGCCGACCCCGCCGTCCGGGACGCCGCGCGTGCGGCGGTCGCCGCCGAGCCGTCCGTGGACCGCGCCTACCTGGGCCCCGGCCGGTCGGACGGCACGCTCGCCCTGGTCCTCGACGCGGGAGCCGACGTCCAGGCCACGGCTCAGGCGGTCGCCTCCCGTATCGCCGCCGACGAAACACTGAGGGCCCGCCTGGTGCGCGGCCTCGACCTGGCACTCCTGCCGGCCGGGGCGACGCCGCCGGGCGAGCCCCTCTACGTACGTCGGTGATGGTGGCCGCGTACGCCGTACGCGGCCCCGTGCCCGCTCAGCCGTACACGGGGCCCGTGTACTTCTCGCCGGGGCCCTTGCCCGGCTCGTCCGGGACGACCGAGGCCTCGCGGAAGGCGAGCTGCAGGGACTTGAGGCCGTCCTTCAGGGGCGCGGCGTGGAAGGAGCTGATCTCCGTCGCGCTGCCGTCGAGCAGGCCCGCCAGGGCGTGGATCAGCTTCCGTGCCTCGTCGAGGTCCTTGTGGGCGTCGCCCTCCTCGGTGAGGCCGAGCTTCACCGCGGCGGCGCTCATCAGGTTCACCGCGACCGTCACGATGACTTCTACGGCGGGCACCTCGGCGATGTCGCGGGTCAGCGCGTCGTAGTCCGGGTTGTCGATTGCGGGGGTCGCGTCACTCATGGGCCCCACGATATGTCGCGCGCACTCGATTGGGCGCACCCCCCAAGTCCTGCTAACCTTGTGTAACGACCGGCCGGACGCCATGTCCTCGATGCGCTCGATGTGCTCGCGGAATCAGTGACCGGCCCACAAGTGGAGGCTCCGATCTCCCACCTGACCGCCCGACCAGGGCGGTGGGTCACCGGTCAGACGGTCACCGTCGTTCCGTACGGACGACGGAACCGTCCGATACTGCGCCCCGCGGTTCACCGTGGCGGTGCTCCGGTAGTTCATGGAGCCCTGCCTGTGTACCGTCCGGGGCATTTTTTGTGCATCGGCGCGGTTGGTACTTACGTCACAAACGTACGCGGCGGTCCGCCAGGCCGTCGTGTGGTGCTACCGAGGAGGATCCATCAGCGCCGAGCCCCGCATCAACGACCGGATTCGCGTTCCCGAAGTGCGACTTGTCGGTCCCAGCGGCGAGCAGGTCGGGATTGTTCCGCTTGCCAAGGCCCTTGAGCTTGCTCAGGAGTACGACCTCGACCTGGTCGAGGTGGCGGCGAACGCCCGTCCGCCCGTATGCAAGCTCATGGACTACGGGAAGTTCAAGTACGAGTCGGCCATGAAGGCCCGTGAGGCGCGCAAGAACCAGGCGCACACGGTCATCAAGGAGATGAAGCTCCGGCCGAAGATCGACCCGCACGACTATGACACCAAGAAGGGTCACGTCGTCCGGTTCCTCAAGCAGGGCGACAAGGTCAAGATCACGATCATGTTCCGTGGTCGCGAGCAGTCCCGTCCGGAACTCGGCTTCCGGCTGCTGCAGCGTCTCGCGAACGACGTCCAGGACCTCGGGTTCATCGAGTCGAACCCGAAGCAGGACGGCCGAAACATGATCATGGTCCTCGGTCCGCACAAGAAGAAGACCGAGGCGATGGCCGAGGCCCGCGAGGCTCAGGCCGCTCGCAAGGCCGACGCGAAGGCCAACCCGGGACGTTCGCAGAACGCCGCCGAGGACCAGGCCGACGAGGACGTCGCCGAGGCCCCCGCCGAGGCTCCGGCCGAGGCATGATCCGTGCGGCGCACAGCCTGTGCGTCACGGATACCAACTGACACAACTGACGTTCCACCACGGCCGGTTCGCGCCCCGCGCACGGACCGGCCGGGAATGCCACTGACGAGGAGAGAACGGCGCCATGCCGAAGAACAAGTCGCACAGCGGTGCCAGCAAGCGCTTCAAGGTCACCGGCTCCGGCAAGGTGCTCCGTGAGCGCGCCGGCAAGCGCCACCTGCTCGAGCACAAGTCGTCCCGCGTGACGCGTCGCCTCACCGGCAACGCCGAGATGGCCCCGGGCGACGCCGCGAAGATCAAGAAGCTTCTCGGCAAGTGATGTACGGGCGTATCCACGCCCTGTACGTCGGCTAGACCGGGACCCAATCGAATTCGGGTCGGGTGAAGACAACCCCGGCCCCGCTACAAGGAGTTAACAGTGGCACGCGTCAAGCGCGCGGTGAACGCGCACAAGAAGCGTCGGGCGATCCTCGAGCAGGCCAGCGGCTACCGCGGTCAGCGTTCGCGCCTGTACCGCAAGGCGAAGGAGCAGGTCACCCACTCCCTCGTCTACAACTACAACGACCGCAAGAAGCGCAAGGGCGACTTCCGTCAGCTGTGGATCCAGCGCATCAACGCCGCTGCCCGCCAGAACGGCATGACGTACAACCGCCTCATCCAGGGTCTGAAGGCCGCCAACATCGAGGTGGACCGCAAGATGCTGGCCGAGCTGGCCGTGAACGACATCAACGCGTTCGCCGCCCTCGTCGAGGTCGCGCAGAAGGCGCTTCCGGCCGACGTGAACGCGCCCAAGGCTGCGTGAACGCTCCGCTGAGCCGTATGTGACGTGGGACCCGCAAGCCGCCCGGCTTGCGGGTCCCACGTTGTTCGGGGTTCCGCCCCGGACCCCGCTGCTCAATCGCCGCAGGGGCTCAATTCACCCATCCCTCCCGAAAGTCAGTCGCATGGTCGCAACGCCCGAGTTGATCTCTTCCAAGTCGCCCCGCGTGAGCGCTGCGCGGCGGCTTGCCAAGCGGAACTTCCGGGGGAAGGAACGGCAGTTCCTCGCCGAGGGGCCGCAGGCCGTGCGGGAGGCCGCCGCGCACGGCGGGCTCGTCGAGCTGTTCGCGACCGTCGACGCCGCCGAGCGGTACGCCGACATCGTCGGGGAGGCCAGGGCGGCCGGTGCCCGCGTGCACCTCGCCGAAGAGGACGTCATCGGCGACATCTCCACCACCGTCACCCCGCAGGGCCTCGTCGGCGTGTGCCGGTTCCTGGACACCCCGTTCGAGGAGATCCTCGCCGCGCGGCCGAAGCTCGTCGCCGTCCTCGCCCACGTGCGCGACCCCGGCAACGCGGGCACCGTGCTGCGGTGCGCCGACGCCGCGGGCGCCGAGGCCGTCGTGCTGACCGACGCCTCCGTGGACCTGTACAACCCGAAGGCCGTGCGGGCCTCCGTCGGCTCCCTCTTCCACCTGCCCGTCGCCGTGGGCGTACCCGTCGAGGAGGCCGTCGCCGGGCTCAAGGAGGCGGGCGTGAGGATCGTCGCCGCCGACGGCGCGGGGGAGGACGACCTCGACGACGAGCTGGACCAGGGCACCATGGGCGCCGCGACCGCCTGGGTGTTCGGCAACGAGGCCTGGGGCTTGCCCGAGGAGACCCGCGCACTCGCCGACGCCGTCGTGCGCGTGCCCATCCACGGCAAGGCGGAGAGCCTCAACCTCGCGACGGCCGCGGCCGTGTGCCTGTACGCCTCCGCGCGTGCGCAGCGCGCCCCCGGAGGGTGCCGCTCCGTCACTCCCAGCTAGTAGGGTGACTCTTCCGGATCGACCGCCGGAAGGGGGAGCGCGGGGAGATGAGCGTCGTCAACACGGGCGGCTCACGCCGCCCGAGCGGCCCTGACGCGACCGGTCCCGACAGCCTCACGGCACTCGGCCTGCACCCCGACGACCTGCCCGACGGACTCGTCGTCGCCGACGAGCAGGGCCGCGTCAGCTGCTTCAACGCGGCGGCGGAGCGCATCACCGCCGTCTCCGCGGACACCGCCCTGGGCGCACCGCTGGAGCGCGCGCTTCCGCTGGAGGACCTCGAAGGCCGGCGCTGGTGGCAGCTCACCGACCCGTACGGCGGGCTCGCCACGCGGATCGGACAGCCCGAGCGGAACCTGCTGCTGCCGGGCGGCCGGGAGGTCCTGGTCACCGCGCGTTATGTGCGGACCCGGCCCACAGGACCCGTGCGCCGTGTCGTCGTGTCGATCCGGGACACCGAGGCCCGGCGGCGTACCGAACGCAGCCACGCCGAGCTGATCGCCACCGTCGCCCACGAGCTGCGCTCCCCGCTGACCTCGGTCAAGGGCTTCACCGCGACGCTTCTCGCCAAGTGGGAGCGGTTCACGGACGAGCAGAAGCGGCTGATGCTGGAGACCGTCGACGCCGACGCGAACCGGGTCACCCGGCTCATCGCCGAACTCCTCGACATCTCCCGCATCGACTCCGGCCGGCTGGAACTGCGCCGCCAGCCCGTCGACATCGCGGCCGCCGTCTCCCGGCACATCCAGGCGCACGTCGCCTCGGGCCAGTCGGCCGACCGGTTCCTGCTGCGGGTCAAGCACCCGCTGCCCGATCCGTGGGCCGATCCGGACAAGGTCGACCAGGTCCTGAGCAATCTGCTGGAAAACGCCGTGCGCCACGGCGAGGGAACCGTCACCATTGACGTCGAACCCACCAAGCCCACCGGCACGTCGGTCACCGTGAGCGACGAGGGCCCCGGCATCCCGGAGGAGTCCATGAACCGCGTCTTCACCCGCTTCTGGCGGGGCAGCAAGCGCGGTGGCACGGGCCTCGGGCTCTACATCGTCAAGGGCATCGTGGAAGCACACGGCGGGACGATCACCGTGGGTCGGGCGCCCGGGGGCGGCGCCGAGTTCCGATTTACGTTGCCCGTGGCGACGCCGGCGTATCTCACCAGCTGACCGAAGCAGCCGGCCGTCGGGCACCACGGGCGCATTCGCACACCTCACCCCCGTTAGACTCGTCCTTTGGCACGTTTGCGTCCCCGCCACTCGACGGCCGTCGAACGCGTCTGCGGGACCCTCAGCCAAGCCAATCGGAAGCACGGGAAGAGATGTCGGCACCGAACAAGTCGTACGACCCTGTCGAGGTCGAGGCACTGAAACCGGAAGAGATCGAGCGCGTCCAGCAGGAGGCGCTCGCTGCCTTCGCCGCCGCGGACTCGCTCGAGGCGCTTCAGGAGGCCAAGGTCGCGCACACCGGCGGCACGTCGCCGCTGGCGCTCGCCAACCGCGAGATCGGCGCGCTGCCGCCGCAGGCCAAGGCCGCGGCCGGAAAGCTCGTCGGGCAGGCCCGCGCCGCCGTCGGCCGGGGCCTCGCCGCCCGCCAGGCCGAGCTGGAGGCCGAGCGCGACGCGCGCGTCCTGGTCGAGGAGGCCGTGGACGTCACGCTGCCCTACGACCGCGCGCAGGCCGGCGCCCGGCACCCGCTGACCACGCTCTCCGAGCGCATCGAGGACGTCTTCGTGGCCATGGGCTACGAGGTCGCCGAGGGCCCGGAGATCGAGGCCGAGTGGTTCAACTTCGACGCGCTCAACATCGGCCCCGACCACCCCGCCCGCGGCACCCAGGACACCTTCTTCGTCCAGGGCACCGAGCAGGCGCAGGGTGACGACGAGGCCGGTCTCGTGCTGCGCACGCACACCTCGCCGGTGCAGATCCGCTCCATGCTGGACCGCGAGCCCCCGGTCTACGTGATCTGCCCGGGCCGCGTGTACCGCTCCGACGAGCTGGACGCCACGCACACCCCGGTCTTCAACCAGGTCGAGCTGCTCGCCATCGACGAGGGCCTGACCATGGCGGACCTCAAGGGCACCCTCGACCACATGGTCCAGGCGCTGTTCGGTCAGGGCATGAAGACGCGGCTGCGCCCGAACTTCTTCCCGTTCACCGAGCCGTCCGCCGAGATGGACATGGTCTGCTACGTGTGCCGCGGCGAGTCCGTCGGCAACCCGGACCGCCCCTGCCGCACCTGCTCCTCCGAGGGCTGGATCGAGCTGGGCGGCTGCGGCATGGTCAACCCGAAGGTGCTCGTCGCCTGTGGTGTGGACCCCGAGAAGTACAGCGGATTCGCCTTCGGGTTCGGCATCGAACGGATGCTGATGTTCCGCCACAACGTCGAAGACATGCGAGACATGGTCGAGGGTGACGTCCGCTTCACCCGGCCGTTCGGGATGGAGATCTGATGCGTATCCCGCTTTCCTGGCTGCGGGAGTACGTCGACCTCCCCGCCTCCGAGACCGGCCGCGACGTGCAGGCCAAGCTCGTGTCGGCCGGCCTCGAGGTCGAGACCGTCGAGCAGCTCGGCGCCGGCCTCAAGGGCCCCCTCGTCGTCGGTCAGGTGCGATCCATCGAGGAGCTGGAGGGCTTCAAGAAGCCGATCCGCTTCTGCACCGTCGACGTCGGGCAGGCCAACGGCACCGGTGAGCCGCAGGAGATCGTCTGCGGCGCCCGGAATTTCGCCGTCGGCGACAAGGTCGTCGTGGTCCTGCCGGGCGCCGTCCTGCCCGGCGACTTCGCGATCGCCGCGCGCAAGACGTACGGCAAGACCTCGCACGGCATGATCTGCTCCACCGACGAGCTGGGCATGGGCGACGACGGCACGCACGGCATCATCGTGCTGCCGCCGGAGCACGAGGTCGGCACCGACGCCATCGAGCTGCTCGAACTGGTCGACGAGGTCCTCGACATCGCGGTGACCGCCAACCGCGGCGACTGCCTGTCCATCCGCGGTGTCGCCCGCGAGGCCGCCATCGCCTACGGTCTGCCGCTGCGCGACCCGGCGCTCCTCGACGTCCCGACGCCGAACGCCGACGGCTACCCGGTGCAGATCACCGACCGCCTCGGCTGCGACCGCTTCACCGCGCGCACCGTCGGCGGCCTGGCCCCCGAGGCCCGCTCCCCGCTCTGGCTGCAGCGCCGCCTGCAGAAGGTCGGCATGCGCCCGATCTCGCTCGCCGTCGACGTCACGAACTACGTGATGATGGAGCTCGGCCAGCCGCTGCACGCCTACGACAGCTCCCTCGTGCAGGGCGCGATCGGCGTGCGCCGCGCCGAGCAGGGCGAGGAGCTCACCACCCTCGACGGCGTGAAGCGCACGCTGGACGCCGAGGACCTGGTCATCACCGACGAGCGCGGCCCGATCGGCCTCGCCGGTGTCATGGGCGGCGCCAACACGGAGATCGCGGACCACGAGGAGAGCGCCGGCACGACCGACGTCGTCATCGAGGCCGCGCACTTCGACGCCGTCTCCATCGCCCGCACCGCGCGCCGCCACAAGCTGTCCTCCGAGGCGTCCAAGCGCTTCGAGCGCGGCGTCGACCCGCAGGCCGCGTCGGCCGCCGCCCAGCGCGCCGTCGACCTGCTCGGGCTGCTCGCGGGCGGCAAGGCGGGCGCCGGTGTCACCGAGGTCGTCGCCCCCTCGGGGCCGCACACGATCACCATCCCGGCCGACCACCCGGACAAGGTGGCGGGCGTGGCGTACGGCCGCGAGACCGTGGTGCGCCGCCTCCAGCAGGTCGGCTGCGACGTGTACGGGCAGGACGCCCTGACGGTCACCGTGCCGTCCTGGCGCCCCGACCTCGCGGACCCGAACGACCTCGCCGAAGAGGTCATCCGCCTCGAGGGCTACGAGAACCTGCCCTCGACGCTGCCGAAGCCCCCCGCGGGCCGCGGACTGACCGCGCGCCAGCGCCTGCACCGCCGCGTCGGCCGCGCGCTGGCCGGCGCCGGTTACGTCGAGGCGCTCAACTACCCGTTCCTGAGCGAGGGTGCCTTCGACCAGCTGGGCCTGGCGGCGGACGACGCCCGCCGCACGGTCGTCAAGCTGATCAACCCGCTCAACGACGAGGAGCCCGTGCTCCGTACGACGCTGCTGCCGGGCCTGCTCTCGGCGCTGCGCCGCAACGACGGCCGCGGCAGCCACGACCTGGCGCTCTTCGAGACCGGCCTGGTGTTCCGGCCGACCGGCGAGGAGACCGCCCCGGTCCGCCTGCCCGTCGACCGCCGCCCGACCGACGAGGAGATCGCGGGTCTCAACGCGGCGCTGCCCGCCCAGCCGCGGCACGCCGCCGTCGTCCTCGCGGGCGCCCGCGAGCAGGCCGGCTGGTGGGGCAAGGGCCGGCAGGGCGACTGGGCCGACGCGATCGAGGCCGCGCGCACCCTCGCCCGCGAGGCGCGCGCGGAGCTCACGGTCCGCGCCGACCAGCACGAGCCGTGGCACCCCGGCCGCTGCGCCGCCCTGTACGTCGACATCGACGGCACGGAGACGCTCGTCGGCCACGCCGGTGAGCTGCACCCGCGCGTCGTGAAGGCGCTGAGCCTGCCCGAGCGCACCTGCGCGGCGGAGCTGGACCTCGACCTCCTGGAGCAAGCCGGCACCGGCCTGATCGAGGCGCCGCGGATCTCCACGTTCCCCGTCGCCACGCAGGACGTCGCGCTGGTCGTCGACAGGACGGTCCCCGCGGGCGAGGTCGAGAAGGCGCTGCACGAGGGCGCCGGTGAACTCCTCGAGTCCATCCGCCTGTTCGACGTGTACGAGAACGCGGAGCAGATCGGCGAGGACAAGAAGTCGCTCGCCTACGCGCTGCGCTTCCGGGCCGCCGACCGCACGCTGAAGGCCGACGAGGTCTCGGCCGCCCGCGACGCCGCGGTGGCGCTGACCGCCGAGCGCACGGGCGCGGTGCTGCGCGGCGCCTGACCACGGGCGAAGCACACGAGGGGCGTATCCGGGGCACCGGGTGCGCCCCTCGCGTTATGTGTCACCTCACTCATTCGAGTGAGGATTCCCGCTGCTCGGGGCCTCGATGTGCAGACGGTCGACAGAATCGTTGCGGCCGCCGGCCGACCGGTGTGCCGTAGTGGGCCGAGGGGACCGTCGGCATGATTCGTATGAAGACCAGGGCGCCCACCCGAGTTGAACCTCGGCGCGCCCGGCGCACGTTGCTGCTCGGACTGCCGACCGTCTGGGGCGCGGTCGCCATGACGTACAAGTTCGTCTGCCCGCTCGCCCAGTTGGAGGGGATCGGGGCGCGGATCGCGACCAGCGCCGTCTTCTTCGCCGTCGGCACGGGGCTCATATTGCGTGTGCGCCACTGCCTGCTGCGGGAGTTGAGCGAGGCGCGGGAGGTCGCGGCCGCCGCCCAGTCGGTGCTGCTGCGCCCACCGCCGCCCCGGCTCGACGGGCTCGTGCTCGCCGCGGGACAGCTCTCCGCCGACCGCGGCGCCAGCATCGGCGGAGACCTCTACGACGTCGTGGCCACCGATCACGGCGTCCGCGTGGTCATGGGTGACGTACGCGGGCACGGGCTCGCCGCCCTCGGCACCGTCGGCGCCGTTCTCGGCAGCTTTCGCGAGGCCGCGCACGACGAGGACGAACTGGGCTCGCTGCTCAGGCGGTTGGAGCGTGCGCACGCCCGGTATCTGCGCCAGCGCGCCCGCGAGGAGCATCCGGCCGCCGCGCGGGAGGAGCCGGAGAGCCCGCTCGCGGAGGAGTTCGTGACGGTGCTGCTCCTGGAGATCCGGCGGGACGGCGTGGTGCACGCCCTCAACTGCGGTCACCCGTGGCCGTATCTGCTGCGCCCCGGCGGCGCGCGCTGCGTGGAGCCGATGAGCGGCGGCGATCCGATGCCGCCGCTCGGCCCGTTCCCGCTGCCCGCCGAGCTGCCGCCCGTGCGCTGCGGGCGGATCCGGCCCGGCGAGGGACTGCTGCTGCACACCGACGGCATCGAGGACGCCCGCGATCAGCGGGGCCGGTTCTTCCCGCTGCACTCCACGCTCGATGCCGCGGTGCGCCGCGGTCCCGTCGTACCGCAGGCCGTCATCCATGCCGTCTACAGTCGCCTCCTGGGTCATGTCGGCGGCCGGCTCGGCGACGACGCGGCGCTGCTCGTGCTGCGCAACGACCGGAGCAGGGTGCCCACGCAGCACACCGGGCCCGTCGCGAGGGCCGCCCACAAGGTGCTCTGAGCGTCCACGCAAGAGGCCGGAGCGCGCCGTCCGTCCGCCGCGGAGTGTGTCGGGCAGGCGAGCGGACGGACGACGCGGGATCGGGTCGTCGCGCTGTACGAGGGGGAGCCGACGACCCGGCCGGCCTCTTGCGAGGCAGTTCAGTCAATCGGGCCCATACCAGCCACAACAGAGCGCACACGCCACGGACTTGGGCATTCGGATCACACCCCGTGTGAAGCCGCCTCCATTAGGCTGGCGACACCGAGCCAACGGAGGCTTCGATGCAGCCCAACACCCTGCTCGACGCGATCCTCGACGAGGCCGGGATCTCCCATGCGGGACTCGCGGCCCATGTGAACCAGGAGGGCAAGGCGCGCGGCCTCGCCCTGCGCTACGAACACACCGCGGTGGCCCGCTGGCTGAAGGGCCAGCGACCACGCGGCCAGGTGCCCGACCTGATCTGCGAGGTGCTGGCCGCGAGACTCCAGCGGCACGTCACCCTCGACGACATCGGCTTCGGCGTCTCCTGCGAGCCGATCGCCGCGCACTCCACCACGCTCTCCGGATTCGTCGAGCGGGCCACCGCCCTGTGGCGCTCCGACCAGCAGCAGCGCCGGCACATCCTGGACGCGCCTGCCGTGACCGGCACCCCCGCCGTGATGCCGGTGTGGGAGTGGGAGAACCCGCCCGAGGACACCGACGTCTCGCGCGGCGGACGGCACCCGGTCAGCGTCGCCGACCTGGAGATGATGCGTTCGGCCCGCGCCCACTACGAGCAGATGTACCGCAAGGCGGGCGGCATCGCGACGCGCAGCCGCATCATCGGCTTCCTCAACGCCGAGGCGGCGCCGCTGCTGCGCGGCAGCTACGCCGACGACACGGGGCGCCAACTGCACCGCGCCACCGGCGGCCTGGTCGCCATCGCGGGCATCTGCGCCTACGACTCGGACGCGCACGGGCTCGCGCAGCGCTACTTCCACCAGGCGTTGCGGCTCGCGAAGGCCAGTGGCGACCGGGGGCTGGGGGCGTACGTCATCGCGCTGCTCGTCAACCAGTCGCTGCACATGCGGGACTACCGGCAGGCCGTCGCCTTCGCGGAGGCCGCGCTGCGCGCCGCCGGCCGGCACATCTCGCCCGCCCTCGCCTCGGATCTGTACGCGATGCAGGCGAAGGCGTACGCGCACCTCGGTGACGGCACGAGCGCCCTGGAGTGCATTCGGCGTGCCGAATCCGCCGCCGACCGCATCCGGCGCGGGCACGAACCGGACGAGACCGGTTATGTGCAGCCCGGGTTCGTCAACGTACAGGTGGCGGAGGCCCTGTTGAGCCTCGGTGACTACGCCGCCGCAAAGGAGCACGCGCAGGAGGCGGTGCACACCCCGGCGCACGATCGGGGCCGTGTGCACCGGCTCGCCGTGCTGAGCCAGATCCAACTGAGACAGGGAAATGCCGAACAGGCCGTGGCCACCGCCGTGGAAATGGCCGAGACCGCTCGGGGCATGGAGTCCCAGCGCCTTCGCGACCGTCTCCGGGCGGTGCGCGAGCACCTTGTGCGCAGCGGCTGCGCCGGTACGGCCGAGGCCGCCGAACTGATCGACGGAGCGCTGCGCGTGCCGCTGTGACCCTTTGCGCGGGCACACCCGTGGGCGACGATGCCGCCACTGCTGCGATATTGCCATCAACTCAGCGGAAGGTGGCAGAACCGTGCAGTGGACGAAACAGAACGAACAAACTGTGTATGAAAACCAGTGGTTCAGCGTCAACCTGGCAGACGTCGCCCTGCCCGACGGCCGGCACCTCGACCACTTCGTGATACGTATGCGCCCCGTGGCCGTGGCCACGATCGTCAACGAGGCGCAGGAAGTGCTCCTGCTGTGGCGGCACCGCTTCATCACCGACAGCTGGGGCTGGGAACTCGCGGCAGGCGTCGTCGAGGACGGCGAGGACCTCGCGTACGCGGCGGCAAGGGAGTTGGAGGAGGAGACCGGCTGGCGGCCGGGACCGCTGCGGCACCTGATGAGCGTCGAACCGTCCAACGGTCTCACCGACGCCCGGCACCACATCTACTGGACCGACGAGGGAACGTACATCGGTCACCCCCAGGACGATTTCGAGTCGGACCGCAGGGAGTGGGTCCCGCTCAAACTCGTCCCCGACATGATCGCTCGTGGAGAGGTCCCGGCCGCCAACATGGCGGCCGCACTGCTTCTCCTGCACCACCTCAACCTCGGCTAGCGCCCTTCGGGGCTAGTGGCCGAGGACCTGCCACACCGCGATGGCCAACGCGCCGATCGAGGTCAGCGCGGCCACCGTGGGCAGCGGCCAGCGGGTGTTCTCCAGCGCGTTGAGCCGGGTGCTCAGGTCGTCCTGATCCTTGGCGGTCTGGTCGTCGCGGTGTGTGAGCAGGGCCAGTTGACCGTCGATGCGGGCCAGCTGGACCTCGAAGACCCGTCGTAACTCTGCGAGTTCTTCGGGGACCACAGGATGATCCGGGTCGGTGGTCACGTGTGAGCTCCTTCCTTGATCGTGGCATCAGTCGTTTCTCCACTGATGTACGCATCGGAAGTCAACTCGCCTGGTGGGCGCGGCGGGAGCGTGTGCGAACGGCATATGCGGGCCCGTGGCGCACTCCCCGTGCGAATGCGACGGGCCCCGTGCTCCGAAGAACACAGGGCCCGCTCGCGGATTACGGTGCGTGGTCAGGCGTAGGTGTAGAAGCCCGAACCGCTCTTGCGGCCGAGCCGACCGGCGTCGACCATCCGCTGGAGCAGCGGGGGAGCGGCGTACAGCGGCTCCTTGTACTCCTCGTACATCGAGTCCGCGATGGAGACGATGGTGTCGAGACCGATGAGGTCGGAGAGCTTGAGCGGGCCCATCGGGTGGGCGCAGCCCAGCTCCATGCCGTTGTCGATGTCCTCGCGGCTCGCGATGCCCGACTCGAACATCCGGATGGAGGAGAGAAGGTACGGCACGAGCAGCGCGTTCACCACGAAGCCCGAGCGGTCCTGGGCGCGGATCGCGTGCTTGCCGAGGATCTTCTCCACCATGGCCTGGGCGCGGCTGATCGTGCCCTCGGACGTGGTGAGCGCCGGGATCAGCTCGACGAGCTTCTGCACGGGCGCCGGGTTGAAGAAGTGGATGCCGACCACGTGGTCCGGGCGGGACGTCGCCACGGCCAGCTTCACCAGCGGGATGGAGGAGGTGTTCGAGGCGAGGATCGCGTCGGAGCGGGTCACGACCTGGTCGAGGACCTGGAAGATCTCCGTCTTGACCTGCTCGTTCTCGACGACGGCCTCGATGACGAGGTCACGGTCGGCGAACTCGCCGAGGTCCGTGGTGAAGGTGAGGCGCTCCTGCGTCTCCGCCAGCTCCTCCTCGGTGATCTTGCCGCGCGAGGCGGCCTTCGCGAGAGAGCTGAGCAGTCGGGTGCGGCCGTACTCCAGGGCCTCGCCGGTGGTCTCGGCCACCTTCACGTCGAGTCCCGCACGGGCGCAGACCTCCGCGATCCCGGCGCCCATCTGGCCGCAGCCCACTACGCCGACGCGTTGGATGTCACTCAAGGGGTCCGTCACCTCGTGCCTCTCGCTCTTCGTCCGGGTGTCACCGATGCCAGCGGCAGGGTGTCTCTCCGGGGGCTTCCGGATCCGCACGTTACCCCGTAGACATGAGTGGGGTGGAGTCCGGGTTAACGCCTGTTCATACGGGCAACACCGTGGCACACGGGGTTGGGGGGAACCTATGGGACATATCTCACGGATGTCGCGACGTGGATTCGCGCTCGGTGCTGCTCTGATGCTGACGACGGTCGCGGCGGGGGACGCCGGTGCCGCGGTGCCGGTACGGCGGGCGACGCGGGGCATGTGGCTGGCCACGGTGGCGAACCGGGACTGGCCCTCGCGGGCGGGGCTGAGCGCTGCCGAGCAGCGCGCCGAACTGATCGCGCACCTGGACACCGCCGTACGCCGCCGGCTGAACACCGTGATCTTCCAGATCCGGCCGACCGCCGACGCGTTGTGGCCCTCCCGTCACGAACCGTGGTCCGCCGTCCTCACCGGCACCCAGGGTCAGGACCCCGGCTGGGACCCGCTGGGCACCGCGGTCGCCGAGGCGCACACGCGCGGCCTCGAACTGCACGCCTGGTGCAATCCGTACCGGATCGCCAACCACACGGATCCGACGCGGCTGGTCCCCACCCACCCGGCGCGCCTGCACCCCGAGTGGGTCGTGCCCTACGGCGGCAAGCTCTACTACAACCCCGGCCTGCCGGAGGTCCGCCGCTTCGTCGAGGACGCGATGCTGGACGCGGTCGCCAAGTACCCCGTCGACGCCCTGCACTTCGACGACTACTTCTATCCGTATCCCGTCGCGGGCCAGACCTTCGACGACGACGAGGCCTACGCGACGTACGGCGGCGGCTTCCCGGACCGGGCGGCCTGGCGGCGCCACAACATCGACCGGCTGATCCGGGAGATGGCGGTGCGCATCAAGAAGACCAGGCCGCGGGCCCGGTTCGGCATCAGCCCCTTCGGGGTGTGGCGCAACAGGGCCACCGATCCGCTGGGTTCGGACACCACGGCCGGCGTGCAGACCTACGACGACCTGCACGCGGACACCCGCAAGTGGGTGCGCGAGCGACTCATTGACTACGTAGTGCCGCAGGTGTACTGGAACATCGGCTTCGCCGCCGCCGACTACGCGAAGCTCGTGCCGTGGTGGGCCGATGTCGTACGGGGCACGGGCGTGCGCCTCTACATAGGCGAGGCGCTCTACAAGGCGGGCGATCCGGCGCAGCCCGCACCGTGGCAGGACCCGGCCGAGCTGTCCCGGCACCTCACGCTGGCCGACGGCTTCCCGCAGGTGCGCGGGCACGTCTTCTTCTCGGCCAAGGAGGTCGGGCAGGACAGGAACGGCGCGATGGCCCGCGTGGTCGCGGACCACTACGACTGAGCCCACTACAGTCGCGTACTGCCCCTGGGTCAGGCCTTCTTGGCGGTGCGGGACCGCACGACGGCGTCCGGGCCCGGCGACATGATCGCCTCGTGACCGTCCTCGAAGCGCACCCGGAACGGCGGATCGCCGTCCGTGCCGAGCACTTCGATGATCTGCGCCACCCGGTCGTGCTGCCCGACGATCCGGCCGTGCATCAGAAGCTGGTCTCCTACGGTTGCGCGCATCAGGAGTGACCTCCTCCACGTGCCGTACGTTGCGTCAAGTGTACGGCGGTACGCGGAGGTTGGGACCGGTCTCAGCCACGCGCGCGTTGGGTGACCGCGATGCACAGCAGGACCGCCGCCGCGGTGAGCGGCGCCGCGACCGGCAGCGTCTCGCCGAGCAGGACGACCGACCATATGAGGGTCAGCAGCGGCTGCGCGAGCTGGAGTTGGCTCGCCTTCGGGATGCCGATCAGCGCCATGCCCCTGTACCAGACGACCAGGCCGAGGAACTGCGAGCCGATCGCCATCCACAGCAGCCCGGCCACGGCGTGCCCGGTGAGGTGCACGGGCTCGCTGGGCAGGATGAGCGCCGAGGCCACCACGGCGAGCGGCAGACACAGGACGAGCGCCCACGCGATCACCTGCCAGCCCGGCATCACGGACGCCAGACGGCCGCCCTCCGTGTAGCCCGCCGCACAGATCAGCAGCGAGGCGAACAGGAGCAGGTCGGCCCGCGTGAGGGCGCCGCCGCTCTGCTGCACCGTGAACGCGATGACCGCGCACGCCCCCACGCACGCGGCGATCCAGAACGTCCGCGAGGGCCGCGATCCGGTGCGCAGCGACGACAGGACGGCCGTCGTCAGCGGCAGCAGGCCGACCACGACCGCGGAGTGCGCGGTCGTCGCCGTCTCCAGGGCGAGCGTGGTGAGCATCGGGAAGCCGACCACCACTCCGGCGGCGACGACGGCGAGACCCGCCCAGTGTCGCCGCTCCGGAACGCGGACGCGCAGCGCCAGCAGACAGCCGCCCGCGAGCAGCCCGGCCAGCACGCTGCGCACGGCGATCAGCGAATAGGGGCCGAAGCCTTCTAGGCCCCAGACGGTGGCGGGGAAGGTGAGCGAGAAGGCGGTGACGCCGAGGGCGGCGAGCAGGGTTCCGAGGAACCTGCCGGGCTGCTGCTGCGGCGGCGCGAGCGGGGCGACGGCGGGCGCCCCCTGCCCGGCGACTGCTACCCGATCCCGCTCGATAGCGCTATTCTGTGCTCTCATGGAACAGAGTAGCAGCGTAGGAGAACTGGCGAAACAGCTCCGATCCGAGCTGAACCGCTACTCGCCGGGCGAGAAGCTGCCGTCGAGCCGGTCCCTCGTCGACCGCTTCAAGGTCAGCCCGGTGACGGTCTCCCGCGCGCTCGCCCAGCTCGCCGCCGAGGGGCTCGTCGTCACCCGCCCCGGCGCCGGCGCCTACCGTGCCGAGGCCCGTGCCTCGGCCGCGCCCGTCGGCGACACCTCCTGGCAGGAGGTCGCGCTGAGTGCCGACGCCGCGACGGAGGTCGTGCCGCGCGCGGTCGACGCGGCGGGCGTCCTGGTGACACTCGCGTCACCGCCGCCCGGCGTGATCGAGCTCAACACCGGCTATCTGCACCCGGTGCTGCAACCGGGCGCCGCCCTGTCCGCCGCCCTCGCACGTGCCGGACGGCGCCCCGGCGCCTGGGCCAAACCGCCCGTCGACGGCCTGCCCGAACTGCGCGAGTGGTTCGCGCGCGGCATCGGCGGGGCGGTCTCCGCGTCCGACGTGCTGATCACGTTCGGCGGTCAGTCGGCGCTCACCACGGCGCTGCGGGCCCTCGCGCCGCCCGGCGCCCCCGTCCTCGTCGAATCACCCACGTACCCCGGCATGCTGGCGATCGCGCGGGCGGCCGGGCTGCGGCCGGTGCCGGTGCCGGTGGACCGCGACGGGGTGCGCCCCGAACTCCTCGAACAGGCCTTCAGGGCGACCGGCGCCAAGCTCTTCGTGTGCCAGCCGCTGTTCCAGAACCCGACGGGCGCGATGCTCTCCCCGGAGCGCCGCCCCGAAGTGCTGCGGATCGCCCGCGCGGCCGGGGCGTTCGTCGTCGAGGACGACTTCGTACGCCGCCTCGTCCACGAGGACGCGGGACCGCTGCCCCGGCCCCTTGCCTCCGACGACCCCGACGGCGTCGTCGTGCACGTCTGCTCGCTCACCAAGGCGACGTCGCCGAGCCTGCGCATCGGCTGCCTCGCCGCCCGCGGCCCGGTCCTCGAACGGCTGCGCGCGATCCAGGTCGTCGACCACCTCTTCGTCCCGCGCCCCCTCCAGGAGGCCACGCTCGAACTCGTCGGCTCCCCGGCCTGGCCGCGCCATCTGCGCACTCTGGCGGGGGAGTTGCGCGACCGGCGCGACCTCCTCGCGGCCGCGGTCACCACGGAACTGCCCGCGCTCGACATCACGCACATCCCGGCCGGCGGCTACCACCTGTGGCTCCGGCTGCCCGACGGCACAGACGAGACCGTGCTGGTCGCGGGCGCCCTGCGCGCGGGCGTCGCGATCACCCCCGGCCGCCCGTACTTCTCGGCGGAACCCCCGGCGCCGCACATCCGGCTGAGCTTCGTGGGCGTCGCGGCGACAGCCGAGATCACCGAGGGTGTACGGCGTCTGAAGGAGGCCTGCGCGGAGGTGCTGGGCCCGAATCGGCTCGACGCGCACGCCTCCGGCCTGTGAGGATCCCCGCATGACCAGCTCTCTGCCCGACGGCTACGCGATATCCACCGACCCCGCCCGCATCGACGCGGACCGCGTCCACGGGTGGCTGTCCGAAGACGCGTACTGGGCGCTCGGCCGCCCCCGCGCCCAGCAGGACAAGGCGCTCGCCGGTTCCCTCAACTTCGGCGTGTACGAAACCGCTTCGGACGAACAGGTCGCCTACGCGCGCGTGGTCACGGACGAGGCCACGTTCGCCTGGCTCTGCGACGTGTACGTGGACCGCTCGGTGCGCGGCAAGGGCATCGGCAAGGCGATGGTCAAGGAGATCCGCGACCACCTGGAGCCCCTCGGTATCCGCCGCGTCCTCCTGGCGACGCAGGACGCGCACGGGGTGTACGAGGAGGTGGGCTTCGAGCCCCTGGAACACCCGGAGCGGTGGATGGCGCTGTACCTCAATGAGAGGATTGGGCAGCGGGGTCCGGGGGTCCGCCCCGGACCTTGACCCCGGCTACCCGCGAGTACACGATCAGGCAATGCAGCTGACCGTCACGCTCGTCGCCGCCGCGCGCAGCTCGACCCTGCTCGACGAGCGCTTCGACGACGACCGTCCCCTGGACAACGCGGGCTGGCACGGAGTGCTGTACGCGGCGCCCACCCTCGCCCCGCTGGCGGCGGCCGAGCTGCGCTACTGCTCGCCCACCCCGCGCAGCCGCGCCACCGGCGACGCCCTGGGCCTCGCCCCGCTCGTCCAGCCCGCCCTGCGGGACTGCGACATGGGCCGCTGGCGTGGACGCACGCTGACCGAGGTCGCGGCCGTGGAGCCCGGCGCCGTGGAGTACTGGCTGCGCGATCCCCGGTCGGCACCGCACGGCGGCGAGTCGCTGCTCACGTTCATCGGCCGGATAGGCGCCTGGCTGGACACCAGGCCCGCCGACGACGGCACCCGCATGGTCGCGATAGCCGAACCGTCCGTGGTCCGCGCGGCCCTCGTCTACGCCCTGAAGGCGCCCCCGTCGACGTACTGGAACATCGACGCGCGACCCCTGTCGACGGCGGTCGTCACCGGCCACCAGGGCCGCTGGAATCTGCGGCTCGGCGGTACTCCGTCGTGAGCAGCAGGTCCTTGGCGGGCCCCCGCACCCGCCACACGGTGCGCCACCGCTCGGCGTCGTACACGGTGAACTCGCCCCGGTAGAGATCGGCCGAGCACGGGTGGTCGGCGACGTGGTGCCCCGACCGTAGATCCAGGTCGTGGAAGAAGCGGCCGTCGGCGAAGTGCACGACGGCGGTACCGGCCTCCGCGCCCGGCAGATAGCGCAGTGTGCGCTCGGCGGGCCGGGCGGTCCCGCGCCACTCGAACGTGCCCGACTCGAAGTGCAGCAGCCCCTCGCCCTCGGCGTCGAAGTCGGTCGTCCCGGTGAACGTCCCCGTCACGTCCTCCGCGAGATCCCGCACCGTCCGCGCCACCTGCCAGCGCCCCGCCAGGAACTCCAACACGTCACAAACCGGCCAGAGTTGACTCGTCACGCACACCACTCCCGCTCACCGCTGCGCGAACCGTTGACGCGCGTACCGCTGCTTTCTATCTTGCCGTTCGCAGTTTAGGACGCCGTACGAAATATCGAACGGAAGGTGGGAGCGCACATGACGCGTGGACGACGCAGGCGCTGGAGACTCGGGCTCGGGGCCGCGGTGGGCTCCCTGCTGGTGGGCACGGCCGTGCTGCCGTCATCGGCCGCGGAGGCAGGAGGCGCGGGCGCGGCGGCGGACGCCACCGACTACACCGTCACCGTCGACCCGAGCCGCACGGGCGCGGCCATCGACGACACGATGTACGGCGTCTTCTTCGAGGACATCAACCGGGCCGCCGACGGCGGGCTCTACGCCGAACTCGTACAGAACAGGTCCTTCGAGTACTCCACGGCCGACAACAGCGGCTACACCCCGCTCACGGCATGGAGGACGAGCGGCACGGCGAAGGTCGTCGACGACTCCGGCCGCCTCAACGACCGCAACCGCAACTACCTCTCCCTGGCCGCCGGGGCGAGCGCCACCAACTCCGGCTACGGCACCGGATACACCCTCCGCAAGGGCGAGGCGTACGACTTCTCGGTCTGGGCGCGCGGCGACTCCGAGCTGACCGTGACCCTCGGCGACGCCGACGGCGCGCTCGCGACACCGCGCACGATCCGCACGCGCGGCGGCTGGGCCCAGTACAGGGCGACGTTCACGCCGAAGCAGGACACCACGACGGGGCGCCTCGCCGTCGCCACCGCGAAGGACGCCGCGCTCGACATGGTGTCCCTCTTCCCGCGCGACACCTACAAGGGCCGCGAGAACGGTCTGCGCAAGGACCTGGCCGAGAAGGTCGCGGCCCTCAAGCCCGGCTTCGTCCGCTTCCCCGGCGGCTGCCTGGTCAACACCGGCTCCATGAAGGGGTATGACGAGGCCTCCGGCTACGAGCGCAAGCGTGCGTACCAGTGGAAGGACACGGTCGGCCCGGTCGAGCAGCGCCCCACCAACGCGAACTTCTGGGGCTACAACCAGAGTTACGGGCTCGGCTACTTCGAGTACTTCCAGTTCGCCGAGGACATCGGCGCGATGCCGCTGCCCGTCGTCCCCGCCCTGGTCACCGGCTGCGGCCAGAACAAGGCCACAGACGACGACGCGCTCCTGAAGCGGCACATCCAGGACACCCTCGACCTCATCGAGTTCGCCAACGGCCCGACCAGCGGCAAGTGGGGCAAGCTCCGCGCGCAGATGGGCCACCCGAAGCCCTTCCACCTCACGCACCTCGCGGTCGGCAACGAGGAGAACCTGCCGAACGAGTACATGGCGCGCTTCAAGCAGTTCCGCGCCGCCATCGAGGCGAAGCACCCGGACGTCACCGTCATCTCCAACTCCGGCCCCGACGACAGCGGTACGACCTTCGACACGGCCTGGAAGCTCAACAAGGACGCGAAGGTCGACATGGTCGACGAGCACTACTACAACAGCCCGCAGTGGTTCCTCCAGAACAACGAGCGCTACGACTCCTACGACCGGCAGGGCCCCAAGGTCTTCCTCGGGGAGTACGCCTCGCTCGGCAACCAGTGGTCCAACGCCATGTCCGAGGCCGCCTACATGACGGGCCTCGAACGCAACGCGGACGTCGTCAAGCTCGCCTCCTACGCACCGCTGTTCGCGCGCACCGACACCGTGCAGTGGAAGCCCGACATGATCTGGTTCGACGACCAGAAGTCGTGGGGCTCGGCCGACTACGAGGTGCAGAAGCTCTTCATGCGCAACGTCGGCGACCGGGTGGTCCCCTCGAAGTCGAGCGCCACCCCGTCGACCCTGGAGCCGATCAGCGGCGCCGTGGGCCTGTCGACGTGGGCGACCAGCGCCGCGTACGACGACGTGTTGGTCACGGACGCCGACGGGAAGACCCTGCTGAGCGACGACTTCAGCGGTGACGCCGCACAGTGGACCGGGTCCGGCAGCGGCACGTGGAGCGTCCAGGACGGCCAGTACGTGCAGTCCGACGCCGCCGCCGAGAACACCCTGGTCACGGCGGGCGATCCGAGCTGGCAGAACTACGACCTGCACGTGAAGGCCACCAAGAAGTCCGGCAAGGAGGGCTTCCTCGTCGCCTTCGGCGTCAAGGACACCGGGAATTACTACTGGTGGAACCTCGGCGGCTGGAACAACACCTCGTCCGCCGTCGAACAGGCCGTGAACGGGGGCAAGTCCACGCTGATCTCCAAGGCCGGTTCCATCGAGACGGGCCGCGCCTACGACGTCGACATCAAGGTGCGCGGCCGCCAGGTCACGCTCTACCTCGACGGCCAGGAGTGGGGCTCCTTCAAGGACGACAAGCCCGCCGAGCCGTTCCGCCAGGTGGTCACCAAGGACCGGAAGACCGGCGACCTGATCGTCAAGGTCGTCAACGCACAGGAGTCCGCCGCCCGTACGAGGATCGACCTCGGCGGCGCCGACGTCGCGGACTCGGCGTCGGTGACGACGCTCGGCGCGGCGCCCGACGCCGAGAACACGGCGACCGAGCGGCCCGTGAAACCGGTGACGTCGAGGTTCGACGGCGTGGCCGACAGGTTCACGTACACGTTCCCGGGGAACTCGGTGACTTTCCTGAGGATCAAGAAGGGCTGAGCCCTTCCGGTCCCCGGGAGGAGGGGCGCGCGCGGTGCCCGGCGGCAAGGACAGGGGCGGCCGGGAGCCCCGTCGCCGCGCGCGTCACGCTCGCCGTGCAGCCGGGGTCCCCGCACTCGCAGGAGAACGCGACCTCCCGGTCGGCCGGCTCGCCGCGCGCCCACGGGCGGGCGAAGTAACCGGCGATCTGGTCGACGACCGCCTCGTTCGCCTCGCGGAGCAGGGCGCGGCGCTCTTTGCGCGCCCCGGCGTGCGGGCCCTCGGCGAGGGGGCCCGCCCAGAGCCGGGCGACCTCCTCAACGGTGTCCGTGCTGCCGTCGACGGTGAGGAAGGGCGCGCCGGACTCCCGTACCTCCGCCTCGATCTCCTGCGCGAGGCGGCGGTACAGGGTCAGCGGGCCGGGGCCCAAGCCCCGCTCCGCGAGCCGCTTTTCGAGCAGTTCGGGCGTCGGCAGCAGCCACAGCGCGGCCCGTCCCGGCAGGGCGCGGGCGACGCCCGGCGTGATCGTCGTGCCCTCGGCCACCGTCAGCGGGGCCGAGGGCAGCGCCCGTACGTCGGCCACGACCATCGGGCCGCGCTCGTGGTGCAGCGACATCGCGTAGAGCTCGTCCACGGGTCTCGCCCAGCGCTCGTCGGGCGGCAGCGTCTCGAAGCGGACGGCCGGCTCGTGGCGGGCCGCGAGTGCCCGGTCGCGGTGCGCCCAGGTGCGGGTGTCGGCGTGGTAGCGGCGTAGCCCGTGCCGCCGGGCGAGGCGCTCGGCGACGGTCGACTTGCCCGCGCCGGGCGCCCCGCCCAGCCACAGAACGTGCGTCACGCGCTCAGCCGTTCACGAACTTCATGCTGCCCGCGTCGTAACGGTCGCCCGCCACCTCGCCCGCGGGGGCCGCCGCGTCGATCGCGGCCAGGTCGTCCGCCGACAGCTCCAGCGTCGCCGCCGCGACGTTCTCCTCCAGGTACTTCTGGCGGCGCGTGCCGGGGATCGGCACCACGTCGTCGCCCTGGTGCTGTACCCAGGCGAGCGCCAACTGGCCGGCCGTGACGCCCTTGTCGGCCGCCAGCTCCTCCAGGCGGGCGACGATCGCGAGATTGCGCTCCAGGTTGCCGTCCGTGAAGCGCGGCTGGTTGCGGCGCAGGTCGCCCTCCTTGAACTGCTCCGTCGACGTGTAGGCGCCGGTGAGGAAGCCGCGCCCCAGCGGCGAGAACGGCACGAGCCCGATGCCGAGCTCCCGGCACACCGGCAGGATCTCCGCCTCCAGGTCGCGCGTCCACAGCGAGAACTCGCTCTGCAGCGCGGCGACGGGATGCGTCGCGTGCGCCCTGCGCAGCGTCTCCGCGCTCGCCTCCGAGAGGCCGAGGTGGCGGACCTTGCCCTCCTTCACCAGCTCGGCCATGGCGCCCACGGTCTCCTCGATGGGCACGCTCCGGTCGACGCGGTGCAGGTAGTACAGGTCGATGTGGTCGACGCCGAGGCGGCGCAGCGACGCCTCGCAGGCCTCGCGCACATAGGCCGCGTCGCCGCGCACCTCGACGGGCTCGCCGTACTTGTTGGCGAAGCCGAACTTCGTCGCCAGGACGGCCTGCTCGCGACGGCCCGGCGCGGCGAGAGCGCGGCCGATCAGCTCCTCGTTGTGCCCGGAGCCGTAGAAGTCCGAGGTGTCGAGCAGGGTGACACCGAGGTCGAGGGCGCGGTGCAGGGTGCCGATCGACTGCTCGTCGTCGGAGGGGCCGAAGCCGTGGCTCATGCCCATGCAGCCGAGGCCCTGTGCGGAGACGGTGAGCGCGCCCAGGCGGCGAGCGGGAAGGTTCGACATGGGTGTGCTGCCTCCAGTTGTGGTTCCGGTGCCGTACGCGCTCGACGCTATGACTTCGAGTGCGCTCCAAGGCAAGCGGCACGGGCCCGGTACGCTGCCCGCGCGCCGGGCACGCCGGCGGGCGACAAGGGGGAGCGGTCATGGGCGCAGCGCGGATCCGGTGCGGAGGGACGGCGGTGTGCGCCGCCTTCATGGCTTCCCTGCTCGCCGTCGCGGGGTGCGGGACGACCGGCGGCAAGGCGAAGGCCCCGGCCCCGTCCAAGGCCCACAAGGCGGAACTCTCCTGGAAGTTCGAGCACATCGCGGACTTCAACGGGGAGCTGACCGACGTCGCGGTCCTCGCCGAGGACGACATCTGGGCGGCAGGCGCCGAGAACGACGGCGGCTACTCGCCCCTGCTCCTGCACTACGACGGTGAGCGGTGGAGCCGCGAGCCCCTTCCCGACGCGCTCGGCTCCGGTGAGGGCTACCCGCCGATGCTCGAAGAGATCGGCGACAAGGTCCTGTGGATGCGGTCCGGGCCGCGCCAGGAAGGCGTCGCGCAGGAGGACGCGGCCGCGGCCAAGTGGGCGCAGTGGGACGGCACCCGCTGGTCCCCGGTGCCGAACCCGCCGCCCGGAGCGGCGGGCGATCTCGACGCGGCGTCCCCCGACGACATCTGGACGCTCACCGGCGAGCAGACCGCCGCCCACTGGGACGGCACGCGGTGGACCACGACCCGGCTCCCGTACGAGGTGAGCGATCTGGCCGTCGCGGGACCGGACGACGTATGGGCGGTCGGCTCCCGCTCCACCGGGCCGGGTACCGAGACGGTGCACGGCGAGCCGTACGCCCAGCCCGCCTCCACGCACTGGGACGGCACGTCCTGGAAGCCGGTGGACACGCCGCAGGCCCGCTTCGAGGAGCCGATCCCGCCCGAGCCCAGCGCGGGCCTGGGCCGGGTCGTCGCGCTCGACGGCGGGGAGGTGCGCGCCTACGGCAACAACTCCTTCAACCACGGCGAGGTCGAGCCCGAACCCGAGGACCAGTACATCCGGCTGCGCTGGGACGGCGCGAAGTGGGCCGACCAGGAGCCCGCGCCCGGTCGGTGCGAGCTGCGGATCCCGGTCGGCCAGGAGAAGGGCGGCCTCTTTCTCGACGGCAACTGGTACCTGACCGACGACAACCGCTGCGTGAAGATCAAACGCCAGCGCCTGCCCCTGTCGACCGGCGCCCGCAAGGCCTCGAACCAGCAGCTGTGGCTGAAGGAGATCCACCGGATCCCGCGCACCGGCGAATGGATCGGCGCCGGAAAGGTGGAGGTCATGCAGAGCGGCGACCCGTTCGGCGCGCCCGTCGTCGTCCGCCTGGAGCGTGGCTGAGCCGCCTGCGCCGTCTCCCGTGGCCCACCGGCGTCGACCGCACCACTCGTTGCATAAACGTGCACGGAGACGTATAGTCATGCCATCCAAGAGGAGGGTTCCATGGCGGTACGCGCAGCAGTGGCGGGAGCGAGTGGATATGCGGGCGGCGAAGTGCTGCGCCTGCTGCTCGCCCACCCCGAGGTGGAGATCGGTGCCCTGACGGGCAACTCGAACGCGGGGCAGCGCCTGGGCGCGCTCCAGCCCCACCTGCACCCGCTCGCCGACCGAGTCCTCCAGGAGACCACCACCGAGGTGCTCGCCGGGCACGACGTCGTCTTCCTGGCGCTGCCGCACGGGCAGTCAGCCGCCGTCGCCGAGCAGCTCGGCCCGGACGTGCTCGTCGTCGACATGGGCGCCGACTTCCGGCTGAAGGACGCGGGCGACTGGGAGAAGTTCTACGGCTCCCCGCACGCCGGCACCTGGCCGTACGGCCTTCCCGAACTGCCGGGTGGCCGCGCCGCGCTGGAGGGGTCCAAGCGCATCGCGGTACCCGGTTGCTACCCGACGGCCGTCTCGCTCGCCCTCGTCCCCGCGTACGCCGCGGGGCTCGTGGAGAGCGAGGCCGTGATCGTCGCCTCCTCCGGCACCTCCGGCGCGGGCAAGGCGGCCAAGCCGCACCTGCTCGGCAGCGAGGTCATGGGGAACATGTCGCCGTACGGCGTGGGCGGCGGCCACCGGCACACCCCCGAGATGATCCAGAACTTCAGCGCGGCGGCGGGGGAGCGGGTCTCCGTCTCCTTCACGCCGACGCTCGCGCCGATGCCCCGCGGCATCCTCGCCACGTGCAGCGCCAAGGCCAAGGACGGCGTCACCGCCGACCAGGTGCGCGCCGCGTACGAGAAGGCGTACGGCGACGAGCCGTTCGTCACCGTGCTGCCCGAGGGCCAGTGGCCGCAGACGGCCGCGGTGTACGGGTCGAACGCCGCGCAGATCCAGGTCGCGTTCGACGAAGCCGCGGGCCGCGTCATCGTCATCAGCGCGATCGACAACCTGACCAAGGGCACCGCCGGCGGTGCCGTCCAGTCCATGAACATCGCCCTCGGTCTCGACGAGACCACGGGGCTCTCGACGATCGGAGTCGCGCCGTGAGTGTGACGGCAGCCAAGGGATTCCAGGCCGCGGGCATCGCCGCCGGAATCAAGAACAGCGGGAACGCGGACCTGGCCCTCGTGGTCAACCGCGGCCCCCGCCTGGCCGCCGCGGGCGTCTTCACCTCCAACCGCGTCAAGGCCGCCCCGGTCCTCTGGTCCGAGCAGGTCCTCAAGGGCGGCCTCGTCTCCGCCGTCGTCCTCAACTCCGGTGGCGCCAACGCCTGCACCGGCCCCAAGGGCTTCCAGGACACGCACGCCACGGCCGAGAAGGTCGCCGAGGTCCTGGAGCTGAACGCCGGGGAGGTCGCGGTCGCGTCGACCGGCCTCATCGGCGAGCTGCTCCCCATGGACAAGGTGCTGCCCGGCGTCGAGACGGCCGCCGCCCAGCTCTCCGAGCACGGCGGCGAGAAGGCCGCCATCGCCATCAAGACCACCGACACCGTGCACAAGACGGCGGTGTACCAGGGCGAGGGCTGGACCGTCGGCGGCATGGCGAAGGGCGCCGGCATGTTGGCCCCCGGCCTCGCCACGATGCTCGTCGTCCTCACCACGGACGCCGACCTCGACAGCGAGGTCCTCGACAAGGCGCTGCGCGACGCCACCCGCGTCACCTTCGACCGCGTCGACTCCGACGGCTGCATGTCGACGAACGACACGGTGCTGCTGCTCGCTTCCGGAGCCGCCGAAGTCGCCCCGGAGTACGAGGAGTTCGCGAAGTCCGTCCGCCTCGTCTGCGACGACCTCGGCCGGCAGCTCATCGGCGACGCCGAGGGCGCCAGCAAGGACATCAAGGTCGAGGTGGTCAACGCCGCGAGCGAGGACGAGGCCGTCGAGGTGGGCCGCTCCATCGCGCGGAACAACCTCCTCAAGTGCGCCATCCACGGCGAGGACCCCAACTGGGGCCGCGTCCTGTCCGCCATCGGCACCACGAAGGCCACCTTCGAGCCGGACGAGCTGAACGTCGCGATCAACGGCGTGTGGGTCTGCAAGAACGGCGGCGTCGGCGAGGACCGCGACAAGGTCGACATGCGCTACCGCGAGGTCGTCGTCACCGCCGACCTCGCCGCGGGCACCGAGACCGCGACGATCTGGACCAACGACCTGACCGCCGACTACGTCCACGAGAACAGCGCGTACTCCTCATGAGCGAGACCAAAGAGACCAAGGCCGCCAGCGCGCGCAAGCACACCGCGCTGCCCAAGGCCCAGACGCTCATCGAGGCGCTGCCCTGGCTGACCCGGCACAACGGCAAGACCGTCGTCATCAAGTTCGGCGGAAACGCCATGATCGACGAGGACCTGAAGGCCGCCTTCGCGCAGGACGTCGTCTTCCTGCACCACGCGGGGCTCAAGCCCGTCGTGGTGCACGGCGGCGGCCCGCAGATCAGCAAGGCGCTGGACCGGCACGGCATCGTCAGCGAGTTCAAGGCGGGCCTGCGGGTCACCACCGAGGACGCCATGGACGTCGTACGGATGGTGCTCGCCGGGCAGGTGCAGCGCGAGCTGGTCGGCCTGCTCAACCAGCACGGGCCGCTCGCCGTCGGCATCACCGGCGAGGACGCGCACACCATCACCGCCACCAAGCACCAGCCCCGCATCGAGGGCGAGCTGGTCGACATCGGCCGGGTCGGCGAGATCACCGAGATCGACACCGGCGCCATCGAGGCCCTGCTCGCCGACGGCCGGATCCCGGTCGTCTCCTCGATCGCCCGTTCCCAGGACGACTCGCATGTCTACAACGTCAATGCTGATACGGCGGCTGCGGCACTCGCTGCTGCGCTGGACGCCGAGACGCTGATGGTGCTGACCGACGTCGAGGGCCTCTACGAGGACTGGCCCCATTCCGACGAGGTCATCAGCAGGCTCACCGCCACCGAACTCGAAAAGCTGCTCCCGGAGCTGGCGAGCGGCATGGTCCCGAAGATGGAGGGCTGCCTGCACGCCGTGCGCAACGGCGTGCACACCGCCCGCGTCATCGACGGCCGGGTCCAGCACTCGATCCTGCTGGAGATCTTCACCGACGAAGGCATCGGCACGATGGTCATGGCCGATGCGGAACAGCCGAAACAGGGGGACGCATCATGACCGGAACCAACGCGGAGCTGACCCAGCGCTGGCAGGGCGCACTGATGAACAACTACGGCACCCCGAGGCTGCCGCTGGTCAAGGGCGCGGGCGCCAAGCTGTGGGACGCCGACGGCAAGGAATACCTGGACTTCGTCGGCGGCATCGCGGTCAACGCGCTGGGCCACGCCCACCCCGCGATCGTCGAGGCCGTCTCCTCGCAGATCGGCTCCCTCGGCCACGTCTCGAACCTCTTCGTCGCCGAGCCGCCCGTCGCGCTCGCCGAGCGGCTGCTCCAGCTCTTCGGCCGGGACGGCGCGGTCTTCTTCTGCAACTCGGGCGCCGAGGCCAACGAGGGCGCGTTCAAGATCGGCCGGCTCACCGGCCGTACGCACATGGTCGCCACGACCGGCGGCTTCCACGGCCGCACGATGGGCTCCCTCGCCCTGACCGGCCAGCCCGGCAAGCAGGACGGCTTCACGCCGATGCCCGGTGACGTCACGCACGTCCCGTACGGGGACGTGGACGCGCTCAGGGCGGCCGTCACGGAACAGACCGCGTTCGTAATCATCGAGCCGATCCAGGGGGAGAACGGCGTCGTGGTGCCGCCCGCCGGCTACCTCAAGGCGGCCCGCGAGATCACCCGCGCCACCGGCACCCTGCTCGTGCTCGACGAGGTGCAGACCGGCGTCGGCAGGACCGGGCACTGGTTCGCGTACCAGGCGGAGGAGGGCATCGAGCCCGATGTCGTGACGCTCGCCAAGGGGCTCGGCGGCGGGCTGCCGCTCGGCGCGACCGTCGCGTTCGGCGAGACCGCGAAGCTCCTCAAGCCCGGACAGCACGGCACGACGTTCGGCGGCAACCCGGTCGCCTGCGCGGCCGGCCTCGCGGTCCTCGACACCATCGAGGGCGAGGGACTCCTGGAGAACACCAAGTCCGTCGGCGAGCGCATCAAGGCCGGCGTCGAGACGCTCGGCCATCCGCTGGTCGGCCATGTCAGGGGCGAAGGCCTGCTGCTGGGTATCGTGCTCACCGGGCCGCGCGCACCGCAGGTGCAGCAAGCGGCCCAGGAAGCGGGCTTCCTGGTGAACGCACCCGCACCCGACGTCGTCCGGCTCATGCCGCCGCTGAACCTGACCGACGCCGAGGCGGACGCGTTCCTCGCGGCGCTGCCCGCCGTACTGGACAAGGCAGCCGAGGACGAAGGACGATCCTGAGGAATGGGACGACGACGATGAGCAGCAAAGCGGAGAGAGACGCAGCCGCGGCCACGAGCCTCGCGCACGCGGCGGCCGCGGTGCCGCAGACCCGCGCCGCGCGGCACCGCCGGATAGTGGACATCCTCAACCGTCAACCGGTGCGCTCCCAGAGCCAGTTGGCGAAACTGCTGTCCGACGACGGCCTCACGGTCACGCAGGCCACGCTCTCCCGCGACCTGGACGAGCTGGGCGCGGTCAAGATCCGCAACACCGGTGGTGAGCTGATCTACGCCGTGCCCAGCGAGGGCGGCTTCCGCACCCCGCAGGCCCCGCTCGGCGAATCGGCCAAGGAGGAGCGGATGCGCCGCCTGGCCGGCGAACTGCTCATCTCGGCGGAGGCATCGGCGAACCTGGTCGTGCTCCGTACGCCGCCGGGCGCGGCCCAGTTCCTCGCCTCGGCGATCGACCAGGCCGAACTGCACGTCATCCTCGGCACGATCGCGGGCGACGACACGGTGATGCTGATCAGCCGCGACCCGGCAGGCGGCCAGTCCCTGGCCGACCACATGCTCCGCCTGGCCCAGAACGACCACTAGAGTCCGGCCGGGCTTCAAGCCCGACCGCGCAAGATCCAGCCCCTCCGGCGATTGAGGAGCGGGGTCCGGGGCAGAGCCCCGAGACGTCAGGGACGGGCTGGGCGAGGGGGTAACCCTCAGTCCAGCCCGAGCCCGCGAACCCCATCCGCCCCAAGAAACGCCACCAGCTCACCCCCGGAGGGCCCCGTCGCGGGACCCCGCCGGGTCACCGCAAGCGCAGCCGCCGCATTCGCGCCACGCGCAGCGTCCACCGCGGAAACCCCCCGCCCCAGCAGCGCCAGGAACGCGCCCACATGCGCATCCCCGGCCCCATTGCTGTCGACGGCCTCCACGGGGAACCCGGGCACATGCACCACGTCCCCCGTACCAGGCGGAGCCAACCAGCAGCCGTCCTTGTCGGCCCGCACCAGCACCCCACCCCCGTCCCGCAACCGCGAGCGCAGCGCCTCCGCCGCCTCCCGGGGACCGTCCACACCGGTCATCAGGAACGCCTCGCGGGCGTTGCAGCTCAGCCAGTCCGCGCGGGCGAGCACCGGCTCCAGAACCTCCGCCGGAATGTCCGCCACCAGCGGCGCCGGATCAAGACACACCCGTACGTCCCCCGGCAGCCCCGCGACAAGCCCGGCGAGCAGCGGCCCGTTGACCTCCATCACCAGGCCGTACCCGGACACCTGCACGATGTCGCCGCCCCGCACGGCGGAGGCGACCGTGGCGGCCTCACCCTCCGTCATCCGGGCGTCGACGCCGAAGCTCGTCACGAACGTCCGCTCGCCGCCGCCGTCGACGAGCGCCACGCAGAACCCGGTGTCGCCGTCCGTCCGCACGGGCAGCACCGCCTCGATGCCCTCGGCCGCGAGCGAGGCCCGCACCAACTCGCCGTAGGGACCGGTGCCGTGGACGCCCGCGTAGACCGCCTCGGCGCCGAGCCGACGGGCCGCGGTGAGCGTGTTGAAACCGCCGCCCGCGTACAGCTCGGTGCGGGTGCCGATGACGTCGCCGCCGCGCTCGGGCAGGGCCGGTACGTCGATGACGAGATCGGCGATGACGTTTCCGGCGAGCAGCACACGGGAGTCGCTCATCGGGCGGCCTCCTTGTCGACACCGGAACCGGCGGCGGAACCCGCCGCGGCGCTCTCCCCGAGGGTCACCGGCGTCCCCCGCCCCAGCACGGCGTACACCGCACCGCCCACGACGATCGCGACCAGCCACCCGAGCCCGTTCACGCCGAACCACGAGTCGGCCAGCGGCCCCTCGAACCACACGTCGTCCGCACCCGTCGCCGCCTTCGTGAACAGCAGCCCGGCCACGATCGCCGCCAACCACGCGACGACAGAGGGCAGATGGAAGCCGCCCCGGTACCAGTACCGGCTGCTGCGCCCGGTATTCATCAGCGCCTCTGCGTCGTACTCGCGCCCGCGCAGCATGTCGACGGCGATGATGCCGATCCACGCCGAGATCGGCACGGCGAGCAGCGTCAGGAACGTGCTGAACGGACCGTAGAAGTCGTCCGCGATCAGCATGAAGTACACGCCGCCGAGGAACATCAGCACGACGTCCAGGCACACCGCCCAGGCCCGCGGCACCCGCAGCCCCAGCGTGATCATCGTCAACCCGGCCGAGTATGTGGACAGATGATTGGACATCAGCAGGCCGCCGAACGCCGCGATCAGATACGGCACCGCCATCCACGACGGCAGCATCGCGTTGATCGCCGCGACCGGGTCGGACGAGGTCGCGAGCGTCGGGTCGCCCGCCGTGAGCAGCGAGCCCAGCGAGATCAGCAGCACCAGCGGAATGCCCGCCCCGAACGCGGAGGCCCGCACGAGCCGCCCGCCCGGAATCCTCTTCGGCAGGTAACGGGCGTAGTCCGCACCGGCGTTGGCCCAGCCGATGCCGGTGCCCGACGCGATGAACCCGATGCCCGCGACGACCCCCGACACCGGCCCGGCCGGGGCGTCGAGCACCTTCGACCAGTCGACGGTGGCGACGAGGAAGCCCATCACGACGAGGTTCAGGACGCCGAAGACCACCGTCGCCCACTTATTGATCCACATGATCGTGGCGTGCCCGAGCCCGCTGATCAGCAGCGTGCAGGCGATGAACACCAGGAGGCAGGCCAGGGTGAGAACCGTGCCACGGTCCGCCCCGAACACCGTCTTGAGCAGGGCGAGCAGCGCGTACGCCGCCGTGGTCGTCGTGATCGTCTCCCAGCCGACCCGGCTGAGCCAGCTGATCAGTGTGGGGCCGTGGTTGCCGCGCTGGCCGAAGACGGCGCGCGACAGGGTCAGGGCCGGCGCCCCGCCCTTTCTGCCCGCCAGGCTGAGCGCGCCGACCAGGGCGAACGAGCCCACCGAGCCGACGGCCGCGACAGCTACGGCCTGCCAGATGTTCAGGCCGCGGAAGGCGACGAGGGTCGCGCCGAGCGGCAGCCCGAGGATCGAGATGTTGGCGGCGAACCACGTCCAGAACATCTGGCTCGCGTGGCCGTGCCGCTCGCTGTCGGGGACCGGTTCGATCCCTCGGGTCTCCACGGTGCCGACGCGGTCGTTCTCCGTTGAAGCGGCCATCGCGGAACCTCCTTAGCAGGACGTCAGGGTGGTGGGTCGGGGGCGCGGTGGGTCAGGCCGCGCGGTGGGTGAGCAACTGGCGGGTCAGCGGCTCCAGTTCGAGATCGTTGACCGTGCGCAGGGTGCGTACGGCGTCGGCGGGCAGCCCGCTCAGGCCGTGCAGGGAACCGGCGATCGCACCCGCCATCGCGGCGATGGTGTCGGAGTCGCCGCCGAGGTTCGCGGCGAGCAGCGCGGAGCGCCACGGGTCGCCGCCGGTCAGCGCGAGCACGGCGAAGGCCGCCGGGACGGACTCCTGGCTGGCGACGCTGGTGCCGATCAGGGCGTCGATCCGGTCGAGGGCCGCCGCCTCGTCGAGGCCCGCGATCAACTCCCGTACGCAGCCGATCCGCGCCGAGATGGAGGCGCCCGCGATCCAGTGACCGCGCCGGGACCCGGCCGCCGCCGCGGCGATCGCGGCCTCGAACACGTCGTCCAGGCCGCCGCCCGCGATCCCCGCGGAGACGGCCGCGGCGACGGCCGCCGCGCCCGCGATGCCGACGGTCGTGTCGTGGGTGACCTGGCAGGACTCCACGACCCGGTCGAGGAAGGCGCCGGTGTCGCCGGGAGCGTAGGGGAAGGCGATGCCGACCGGGGTGACGCGCATGGCGGCGCCGTTCGTGGTGCCGTACTTGCCGGCCTCCTTCGGGTCGGTCCCGCGTGCCACCGCGTCGAGCGCCGCCTTGGTCGAGGGGCCGAGGAGGTCGAAGGACCCCTTGGCCTTCATCTCCTTCTCCCAGGACAGGAGTTCCTCGGCGAACCGCAGCGGGTCGACGTGCCCGCCGCCCTCGACGAGCAGCCGCGCCACGATCACCGCCTGGTCGGTGTCGTCGGTGACGGATCCGGCGGGCATCCCCGCGCTCACCGGGTTGTCGGGGCGGGCCGGTTCGAAGCCGGTCAGGGTGCCGTAGCCGCGGACGACGTCCTCGCGGGACATGACCTGCGTCGGCATGCCGAGCGCGTCACCGAGCGCGAGCCCGTAGAAGGCGCCGAGGGCGCGGTCGAACTGGGGGGTCTCGGTCACGGGTGGCCTCCTCGGCCGGAACGTACGTGCAGTTGGAACCGTGCGGGATCCAGCAGGCTGGTGACCTGCTCGACCACGCTGCCGTCGGCGGCGCGGAACACCTGGGCGACGCGCAGGAAGGACTCGCCGGGGGAGCGGTGCAGCCGTTCGGCGTCCTGCGTGTCGAGGCCGACGACGGCGATGTGGGCGTCGCCGGAGTCCGGGACGCGACCGGCGGCGGCCAGGGTGCGGCTGAGCGAGCCGCCGTCGAGGCCGCGCTCGGCGAGATCGGCCAGCGCGCCGACGGCGGGTACGCGGCTGAACTCCAGCGAGACGCCCTGCCCGTCCGGCAGTCGCCGAACGCGGTCGAGGGCGGTGAACTCGGCTATTTCCAAGCCGAGTTCGGCTGCCAGCTCCCGGTCCGTCGTCCGGGCGAGGCGCAGGGTCTCGGTGGTCAGCTCCGTGCCCTGCGCGGCGAGCGCCCGGGTCCAGCCGAGCTGCTGGTCGAGCGGGGCGCCGTCGAAGGTGACGATCGAGCCGATCCCGGCGTGCGTCTCGATGAGCCCCTGCTCGCCGAGGAGGCCGAGGGCCTGCCGCACGGTCGTGCGGCTGACTCCGAACCGCTCTCGCAGTGCGTGCTCACCGGGCAGTTTGCTGCCGCCGGCGTGCACGCCCGTGCGGATCTCCTCGGCGAGGACATGGGCGACGCGGTGATGCTTGTGAACCTGTCCAGGCATGTCTAGAAGGTAGACATGAAGAAGCCGACCTGTCTACACCTGTCCAGTGTCGACTTGGCCGGCTTCTCGGGTTCCCGGGTTCTCGGGCGCGGGCGCGGGCGCGGGGCCGCGGTGGGGCTACTTCTTTGCTACTTCTTCTCGGCCGCCCGTGCCCGGTACGACATCCACGCCGCGACCAGCGCGCCCGACACGTTGTGCCAGACCGAGAACACGGCGGCGGGCAGTGCGGCCAGCGGACTGAAGTGGGCCGTGGCCAGCGACGCCGCGAGCCCCGAGTTCTGCATGCCGACCTCGAAGGCCATGGCGCGCGACGCGGGCTTCCCGAGTCGGCCGAGCTTTCCGGCGCCGTAGCCGAGCGCGAGCCCGAGACCGTTGTGCAGCACCACCGCGACCATGACCAGGGCGGCGGCCGACTTGATGGCGTCGGCGCTGCCCGCCACCACCACGGCGACGATCACGGCGATGGTCAGCGCGGACAGCCACGGCAGCACGGTGAGCAGCCGGTCGACGAACCGGCCGAGCACGAGGCGGACGACCAGGCCCGCGATCACCGGGAGCAGTACCGTCTTGAGGATGTCCGTCATCATCGACCCCGCGTCGACGGGCAGGTACTCGCCCGCGAGCAGCAGCGTGAGCGGCGGCGTGATGAGCGGCGCGAGCACCGTGGAGACGGTCGCCACCGACACCGACAGGGCGACGTCACCGCGCGCCAGATAGGTCACGACATTGGACGCGGTGCCGCTGGGCGCGCAGCCGACGAGGATGACACCGGCCGCCAACTGCGGCGAAAGGCCGAGCGCGTGGGCGATCGCCCAGCCGAGCCCCGGCATGATCACGTAGTGCGCGACGAGCCCGAGTCCCACGGCCCAGGGCCGCTGCGCGACGCCCTTGAAGTCCGTGAGGGTCATGGTGAGACCCATGCAGAACATCACGACGCCCAGGAGGTAGGGCACGTTGGTGCCCCAGCCGGCGAACGTGCCGGGGGAGGCGAGGCCCCAGGCGCCCGCTACGAGGACGAGGACGGGGAAGACGGTGACCGCGAGCCGGGCGGCGCGGTCGGCGGACCCGCTCGCCGCGGCGGTCCCGGCCCCGGTCTCGGCCGTGGCCTCGGGGGTGGTCTCCGCTGCGGGGGAGTCGGGGGACGTCTGTTCGGATTCGCTTCGCACCGGGCGATGCAACGCCTCGCCGCCGAGCGGACGCAACCCCGTCTCGTTATGTGGTCCCTACACGGGAGTCGGTACCCGCATACGTGCCCATGTCCGTATACGTATCAGTACCGGGTGATTGCGGTTGCTCCGCCCGCTGTTCCGATCGCGATGTGCGGGGACTGCCCGGGGCGCACCCACGTCAGGATCCGGCGCATGGCGTCCGCGGGTACGGAGACGCAGCCGGCCGTCGCCCCGCGCCCGTTGACGTGCAGGAAGATCCCGGCGCCGCGGCCGTGCACGGGACGGTGGTAGTTGAAGCCGACCACCAGCGCGTGCGCGTACTGGGTGCCGTAGTCGGCGAGGCGCTCGGACTCGGCGGCGCGGCAGTCGCCCGGGCGCGGCTCGGTCCAGCGGTTGTACGAGCGGGAGGCGTTGTCCTCGCACCACCAGGAGTCGCGGTGCACACGGCGGTACGTCGCCGTGGTCCCGTCCGGCGCCGCCTTCACGCCGAACGCAAAGGGCAGGTCGTAGAGGCCGGTGGGTGTCGTGTTGGTGCCCTGCTTGCGCCTCGTCCCCGCCACGAGTCCCTTCGCGCCGAACCGCGCGGGGGCCGAGCCGGCCTTCGCCCAGCGGCCGTTGGCGCCGCGGTCCCACCAGGTGACGGTGCCGGTGGTCGAAGACGTGCGGGGTGCTTCGGCGGTGATCAGCTGACGGCCGCCGCCGGTGTCCGCCATCCGGGCGGGCAGCGGTTCGGCGGCGGTGGCGGGCGGCGCGGCGCCGAGGACGGCGGCGCAGGCGACGACGACGGTGGCGATACCTGCTCGGGGCGGACGCATGGCTCAGAACGTAGCGGGTGGCAGCGGAAGTGGCAGCCCGGGCAGGCCGTCCAGGCTCGTCGCGATGTGCTCCTTCTTCTGGAAGTACGCGTCGAGCGAGGCGTCGTCCTCGCGCGCGAAGCGCCTGTCGTGCAGGTCGCGGTCCTCGTCGTACGTCATGAAGGGCACGGCGTAGCCGCAGGTGTCGCGGATGTGTTCGGCGTGCACGACGACGATCGCGCGCAGGCCGTTGCGGGTCGGGTCGATGCCGGTGAAGTGGCCGAGCAGCTCGGTGAAGCGCGGGTCGTCGCGGAACACGGGCTCGCCGCGGCCGTGCACCCGGACGATGTTCGGCGGCCCTTGGAACGCGCACCACATCAGGGTGATGCGACCGTTCTCGCGCAAGTGCGCGACGGTCTCGGCGTTGGATCCCGCGAAGTCGAGGTAGGCGACGGTGTGTTCGTCGAGGACGGCGAGGGAGCCCTTGAGGCCTTTGGGGGAGAGGTTGACCGTTCCGTCGCCGGAGAGTGGAGCGGTGGCGGTGAAGAAGACGGGCTGCTCCTCTATGAAGGTGCGCAGCCGCCCCTCTATGCGTTCGTAGCTTTTTCCCATGCCGAAAGCATGCCGAAGCGGGGCGGAACCCATGCCGTGCCGCCGGGACGGGATGGCGATTGACGAATCATGCAGGAGTCTGCATAATCATGCACAGCGACACACGCACCGGCATTCAGATCCACCGGCCCGAGGAGCAGAGCACGTGAGCAGCAACACCGGCGATGTCCGCCTCTGGGGCGGCCGGTTCGCCGACGGCCCCGCCGAGGCCCTGGCGAAACTCTCCGCCTCCGTCCACTTCGACTGGCGCCTCGCCCCGTACGACATCGCGGGCTCCCGTGCCCACGCGCGCGTGCTCAGCAAGGCGGGACTGCTCACCGAGGACGAGCTGACCCGCATGATCGCCGGCCTCGACCAGCTGGAGAAGGACGTCGCGGACGGCTCCTTCGTCGGCACGATCGCCGACGAGGACGTGCACACCGCCCTGGAGCGCGGCCTCCTCGAGCGCCTCGGTCCTGACCTCGGCGGCAAGCTGCGCGCGGGCCGCTCGCGCAACGACCAGGTGGCGACGCTCTTCCGGATGTACCTGCGGGACGAGGCGCGGGCCATCGGCGGCCTGATCGCCGACCTCCAGGAGGCCCTCGTCGGCCTCGCGGAGGCGCACCCGGACGTCGCGATGCCCGGTCGTACGCACCTTCAGCACGCTCAGCCGGTGCTCTTCGCCCACCACGTCCTGGCGCACGTCCAGTCCTTGTCGCGGGACGCGGAGCGGCTGCGCCAGTGGGACGAGCGGACGGCCGTCTCGCCGTACGGTTCGGGCGCCCTGGCCGGCAGCAGCCTCGGCCTCGACCCCGAGGCGGTGGCGCGGGACCTCGGCTTCGAGCACGGCAGCTCCGCCAACTCCATCGACGGCACGGCCTCCCGTGACTTCGTCGCCGAGTTCACCTTCATCACCGCGATGATCGGCGTGAACATCTCGCGGATCGCCGAGGAGATCATTCTGTGGAACACGAAGGAATTCTCCTTCGTCACCCTCCACGACGCCTTCTCCACCGGCTCGTCGATCATGCCGCAGAAGAAGAACCCGGACATCGCGGAGCTGGCGCGCGGCAAGTCGGGCCGCCTCATCGGCAACCTGACGGGCCTGATGGCGACGCTCAAGGCGCTGCCGCTCGCGTACAACCGTGACCTCCAGGAGGACAAGGAGCCGGTCTTCGACTCCTGCGACCAATTGGCTCTGCTGCTCCCGGCGTTCACCGGCATGCTGGCCACCCTCACGGTCAACCGGGAGCGGATGGAGGAGCTGGCCCCGGCCGGCTTCTCGCTCGCCACGGACATCGCCGAGTGGCTGGTGAAGCAGGGCGTGCCGTTCCGTGTCGCGCACGATGTCGCGGGCGAGTGCGTGAAGGTCGCCGAGGCCGAGGGCAAGGAGCTCGACGACCTCACGGACGAGCAGTTCGCCAAGATCTCCGAGCACCTCAAGCCCGAGGTCCGCACGGTGCTCAACGTTCCGGGCGCCCTGGCCTCCCGCTCCGGCCGGGGTGGCACGGCGCCGAGCGCGGTCGCCGTCCAGCTCGCCGAGGTCAAGCAGGACCTGACGGTGCAGCGCACCTGGGCCGACGCGAAGAAGTAGTCCCCGCATGTACCGAGAAGGGCCCGGCTCGTCCATCCGTGGACGAGCCGGGCCCTTCGGTGTGCGTACGTACCTGTAGGGGTGCGGGATGTCAGCGGCGCGCCCGCGCCCCGCCTCCGTAGCTCGACAGGTCGAGCAGCAGGCCGAAGAGGATCACGATCCAGCCGATCCCGCGGACCCCGACCACGGGCGCGTACGCGATGACGTAGCCGAGCGTCGTCCACGGCAGCAGGATCAGGCCGATGAGCGGCAGCAGGACGCCGTTGAAGGCGCGGTCCACGAGGTTGGTGAACAGCCACGTGATCACCAGGGCCACGCGCGGCCCGATGGCCGCCATCGCGGCGAAGATGCAGCACCCCATGCCGGTACCTCCAGGGAGTCGGACGTCCCGACAGTCGTAACACTGGGTGAGGAGGGCGGCCACCGGAGACGTCCATGCCTCCCGTGAGACATCAATGTCTCACTTGATGTACTCTCGTCTCATGCCAGTCGATCGTGCCCAGGTACTTCACAGTGCCGCAGCCCTGCTCACCCGCAAGTCCACGGCCACCATGGACGAGGTGGCGCGGGCCGCCGGCATCAGCCGGGCGACCCTGCACCGCCAGTTCGCGGGCCGGGACGCGCTGGTCCGCGCGCTGGAGGAGCTCGGCATCGCCGAGTGCGAGACGGCGCTCGACCGCGCCGGGCTCGACGAGGGCGGGACCGCCGACGCGCTGCGCCGCCTCATCCGTGAGATCGAGCCGGCGGCGCCGCTGCTCGCCTTCCTCGTCACGGAGAACCAACTCTTCGAGGGCGAGCAGCAGAACGAGGGCTGGGCCCGCCTCGACGGCCGCATCGAAGCGCTGTTCCGGCGCGGCCAGGAAACCGGCGAATTCCGGATCGACCTCACACCCGCCTGGCTGACCGAGGCGCTCTACGGCCTCATCGGCAGCGGCGCGTGGGCGGTACAGGACGGCCGCGTCGCGGCCAAGGACTTCCAATTCATGATCGTCGAGCTGCTGCTCGGCGGCGCACTTCGGAGAGTGGAACCATGACCAGCACACCACAGCGCACTCCTGCGGCGGAGGTGGTGCAGTCCCGTCCCGCGCGGTGGCTCGCCCTCTCCGTCCTCGTGCTGGCCGTGCTGCTCGTCGCCGTGGACGCGACCGTCCTCGGCCTCGCGACCCCGTACATCAGCGAGGACCTCAAGCCGTCCGGCACCCAGCTGCTCTGGATCGGTGACGTCTACTCCTTCGTCATCGCCGGACTGCTCGTCTCGATGGGCAGCCTCGGCGACCGCATCGGACGCAAGAAGCTGCTCCTGACGGGTGCGGTCGCCTTCGGTGCGGTCTCGGTCCTCAACGCGTACGCGACGACGCCCGAGCTGATGATCCTGGCGCGCGCCCTGCTGGGTGTCGCGGGCGCGACCCTGATGCCCTCCACGCTCGCCCTGATCCGCAACATCTTCCACGACCCGCGCGAGCGTTCGCTGGCCATCGGCATCTGGGGGGCCATGGCCTCGGCGGGCGCGGCGGTCGGTCCCGTCGTCGGCGGGTTCCTGCTGGAGCACTTCTGGTGGGGCTCGGTCTTCCTGATCAACCTGCCCGTGATGGCGATCCTCGTGGTCGTCGGTGCGAAGCTCATCCCCGAGTCGAAGAACCCGGTGCCGGGGCCGTGGGACCTGCTCAGCGTGGCGCTGTCCCTCGTCGGCATGATCGGTGTCGTCTACGCGGTGAAGGAGGCGGCGGCGCACGGCTTCGGCCTCGGTGTGGCGGCGTCGGCGGTGGCCGGTGTGGCGGCGCTGGTGTGGTTCGTGCGGCGTCAGCTCACGCTGGAGGCGCCGCTGCTGGACATGCGGCTGTTCCGCAACCGCGGCTTCTCGGGCGCGGTCCTCGCCGACCTGCTGACCATTCTGGGGTTGGCCGGACTGGTCTTCTTCCTCTCCCAGTTCCTGCAACTGGTGCAGGGTCGGGCGCCGTTCGAGGCGGGGCTCGCCGAACTCCCGGCCGCCGTGGGGGCGGTGGCGGCGGGTCTTGTCGCCGGTACGGTGGCGCGGCGCTTCTCGGTGCGTTCCGTGGTCGCGGGCGGGCTCGCGGCGGTGGGGCTCGCCCTTGCCGCGCTCACCACGCTGAGCCAGTCGACGGGGTACCCGCTGCTCGGTGGGGTGCTGCTCGTCGTCGGCGTCGGCGCGGGTTTCTCGTTCACGGTGACGGCCGACGTGATCCTTTCCAGCGTGCCGAAGGAGCAGGCGGGTGCGGCGTCGGCGGTGTCCGAGACGGCGTACGAACTCGGTACGGCGCTCGGTATCGCGCTGCTCGGCTCGATCGTGACCGGGGTCTACTCCGGGTTCACGGTGCCGGCGGGGACGCCGGGGGACGTCGCGGTGGCGGCGCACGATTCGCTCGGCGGGGCGGTGGAGGCGGCGAGTGGCCTGCCGGCCGGGCAGGCGGAGGCGCTTCTTGCCGGGGCGCGGTCGGCCTTCGTGGACGGGTTGCAGGTTGCGGCGGGGGTGGGGGCGGTGGTGCTTCTGGCGACGTCGCTGGTGGCCTGGCGGCTCCTTCGGGGCCAGCGCCTGGAACAGTAGCCGTCCCCCGCGGCCTCTCGTTCGCCGCACCGGCGTTACGGCCTCGGGGCTCTGCCCCGGTCCCCGCGCCTCAATCGCCGGCGGGGCTTGGTTTGCCTGGCCTCGCCGGTCTGACGCCGCACCGGTGTTACGGCCTCGGGGCTCTGCCCCGGACCTCGCTGCTCAATCGCCGCAGGGGCTTGATCGTGCCCGTCGCCACGCCAATATCCCACCCACCTGCCCCCTCCGGGGGCGTCGGCTCCACGGGGCGCCGCCCCCGCCTGGGCCATCCGCCGCGAGAGCGGCACCCCGCCCATGGCGGTGGGCCGTCACCCGCCTTGGGCAATCTGCCGCGAGAGCGGCTCCCCGCCCGTGGCGATGGGCCGTCACCCGCCTTGGGCAATCTGCCGCCTTGGGCGGCAGGGTGGGCAAGGCGGCGCACGGTGCCGCGCAACGAGCGCCTCGGGCGCCGAGGACGGTGCAGCTCAGGAGGCGCGGTGCCGCGCAGTGCGAACGGCGGGCGTCGAGGCCGTTGCAGGTCGAGAGCCGGTGCCGCGCAGCGCGGACGGGGGCGCCGACGAGGGTGTAGGTCGTAAGGCGCGGTGCCGGGTAGCGGAACCACCGGCATCGGCCCCGCGCAGCGAAAGGCCCGGTCGACCGGAGATGTTCGGTCGACCGGGCCCACGCACGCGTAGAGGTGTTACGCCGCCTTCGCCTTCGAGGCGTACATGTCGACGTACTCCTGACCGGACAGCCGCATGACCTCGGCCATCACCGAGTCCGTCACGGCCCGCAGCACGTACCGGTCGCGCCCCATGCCGTCATAGCGCGAGAACTCCATCGGCTCGCCGAAGCGGACGGTCACCTTCCCGGGCCGCGGCATCCCCGCACCGCCGGGCTGCAGCTTGTCCGTGCCGATCATGGCGAAGGGGACGACGGGCGCACCCGTCATCAGGGTCAGTCGCGCGATACCGGTCCGGCCGCGGTACAGCCGGCCGTCGGGGGAACGCGTACCCTCCGGGTAGATCCCGAAGATGTTGCCCTCCTCCAGGATGCGCCGCCCGGTCATCAGCGCGGCCACACCGCCGTTCGCCCCGTCGCGGTCGACCGGGACCATGCCGACCCCGGTGAAGAACCACGCCATGAGGCGGCCCTTGAGGGACTTGCCGGTGACGTACTCGTCCTTGCCGATGAAGTAGACCTGCCGGTCACAGACGAGCGGCAGGATCATCGAGTCGATGAACGTCAGGTGGTTGCCCGCCAGAATGACGGGGCCGTTCCCCGGAATGTTCTCTGCGCCTTCCACACGTGGGCGGAACATCAGGCGCATGATCGGACCGAGCACTGCCTTGATGAGCGCGAAGCGGGACAACGAGCCCTCCGATGTCAAGGAATGGGTAAGGAACGTAACGACGATCTGTGCAGGTGAGGACGATACTCGCGGCCGGGTACCCGTTGCACATCGGGTTCACCGACTGGATACGAGGAGTTGACCGAAGTTTGCGCCTCGTTGATGTGCGGGCAACGCCCGGGCGCCACGCCGCATCACCTCGACGTTCCGCCCAGGGTCTCCCACTCGTCACTTTCTCACCCCTACGATCGACCTCGCTTTGACAGGTGCAAGGCAGTACTTGGTGGGAGGAGTGCTTCATGGGGAACAAGGGGAACGAGAAGTCACAGGCCACGCAGGGTGCACAGCAGCCCCGGGCCATGGGGGCGGTCGGCCGCCGTTCGCTGATAGGCGCCGCGGTTCTCGGTGCGAGCGCCACGGCACTGGGCGGAGCCGGCACCGCAAGAGCCGCCGACCGGGAAAGTGGCGCGATTAACACCGGCCGTGGCCTCGCGGGCCTCCCCGTGCCCACGGTCATCGCGCACCGCGGCACCAGCGGCTACCGGCCCGAGCACACCCTCGGCTCGTACCAACTGGCGCTCGACATGGGTGCGCACATCGTCGAGGCCGGCGACCTCTGCCCGACGAAGGACGGGCATCTCGTATGCCGTCACGAGCCGGAAATCGGGGGCACGACCAATGTGTCGGACCACCCCGAGTTCGCCGACCGCAAGAAGACCAAGAGCCTCGACGGCGTGGCCACCACCGGATGGTTCACGGAGGACTTCACGCTCGCCGAGCTGAAGACGCTGCGCGCCAAGGAGCGCATCCCCGGCACCCGCCAGCACAACACGATCTACGACGGCCGCTGGGAGATCCCCACCTTCGAGGAAGTGCTGCGCTGGCGCGCCCAGCAGAGCAAGAAGCTCGGCCGCGAGGTCTGGATCTACCCCGAGCTCAAGCACCCCACCTACTTCCGCAAGCAGAACCTCGCCCTGGAGGAGCGCCTCGCCAAGGTGCTGCGCGCCCACGGGCTGCACCGGAAGAACTCGCCCGTCATCATCCAGTCCTTCGAGCCGACGAGCATCCAGCGCATGAGCAAGCTGGTCGCCAACCCGCTGGCCGTGCTGCTGTCCACGGCGAAGTCGCGTCCGTACGACTTCGTGGACAGCGGCGACCCGCGCACCGTCGCCGACCTGATCACGCCCAAGGGGCTCGCGGAGATCGCGACGTACGCGGACGGCATCGGTCCGACCCTCGACCTGATCATCCCGAAGGACTCGTCGGGCAAGCTGCTGGCGCCCACGACCCTGGTCAAGGACGCGCACAAGGCGGGCCTCGTCCTGCACCCGTACACGATGCGCAACGAGAACACCTTCCTGCCGGCCGACTTCAAGAAGGGCACCGACCCGAACGCGTACGGCGACGCGTTCGGCGCCTTCAAGGCGTACTACGACACCGGTATCGACGGCATCTTCTCGGACAACTGCGACACGGCGCTGCTCGCCCGCGAGGACTTCGTCAACGGGTGACCCCGGCCCGCCGTTTGGAGTGAGACGTGGCCGCCCCGGCAACCGACCGCCGGGGCGGCCACGTCGCGCATGGCGTGACCCCAACGACGTACGACACCGTCATCGTGTCCCTGCGGCCCCTCCTCGCTGCCGAGGTCCGCGCCGAACTCGGGGGAGAGGAGGACGCACCCGTCGAGACCGGCGACCTCGAACAGGCCGTATGGGTGCGTCTCCTGGAACACCTCGACACCCAGGACCCGCCGGCCGACCCCGCCGGCTGGCTCCGCACGGCGGTCCGCGCCGAGGCCGGCCTCCAGCGGCGGACGGCGCTGCGCGAGCTGCCGTACGGCCTCGAACCCGCCGCCGATCCGGCGGCCGTCGACCCCGAACACCGCGCCATCGCCCGCGAACGGGACCGGGCGCTGCACGGCGCCGTACGCCGTTTGCCCGGTCGCTGTCCGCGTCTCATCGGCGCGCTGCTGTCACCGCAGGACCTCACGTACCGGGAAATCGCGGGCGAGTTGGGTATCTCACAGGGCAGCCTTGGGCCGGAACGTTCCAGATGTCTGGGATGCCTGCGCAGAATCCTGCCCGCCGAGGTTGCGCCGACGGCCCGCCGGGGAAAAGGGTGAAGGACAACCGGCGAACAGGTGAGCGGGAGGCATGCGCACATGGGCATGAGCGTGACCATCTCTGCGGCGACCGAAGCGGATGCCGAGCAGATTCTGAAGCTGCAGTACCTCTGCTACCAGAGCGAGGCGCAGCTCTACGGCGACTACTCGATCGAGCCGCTCACACAGTCCCTGGACTCCGTGAGGGCCGAACTCACCAGCGGCACCGTGCTCGTGGCACGCCTCGGCGACGAGGTGGTCGCGTCCGTGCGCGGCACCGTCGACGCCGACGGCACGGCGCACATCAACAAGCTGATCGTCCACCCGCGCATGCAGCGCCACGGCCTCGGCGGCCGACTGCTCACCGCCGTGGAGGCCGAGCTGGGTGCGGCGGGCAGCGCCAAGCGCTTCCAGCTGTTCACCGGTCACCGCAGCGACCACAACCTGCGCCTGTACCGCCAGCACGGCTACGAGCCCGTGTCCACGCAGCAGGTCGACGAGCGCCTCACGCTGGTGACGCTCGCGAAGGCCGCCGAGGTCACGGACGCTGCGGCGAACGCCTTCGCGGCGAGCGCCTGACGGTCAGCTCTCCGGCTGCTGCCGCTGCAGCACACCCTTGCGCAGCCAGTACATCGCGCTCAGCGGCAGCAGGATGGGGATGAACAGGTAGCCGACGCCGAAGTCCGACCACACGGTCGCGTCCGGGAACGCGGACGGCTCCACCAGCGTCCACGTACCGACGATCAGCACGCCCGCCAACTCCAGGCCGCAGCAGAGAAACGCGGCCCGCCGCGCCCTGTCCCCGCCGCGCACCAGCGAGTACGTGATGAAGGCGTACACGAGACCCGCCACCGCCGACAGCGAGTACGCCAGCGGCGCCTTGTCGAACTCGGTGGAGATCTGCACGGCCGACCGCGACACGGCGCCGACCACCATCACGCCGTACAGCCACACGAGCAGCAGGCCCGGACCGCCGATGAGACGGCGCCGCTTCTTCTCGGCCTTCGCGGCGGCCTTCGACGTGTCCTTCTGTTCAGCGGCCACAGCCACCTCAGCCTCCCCAGATGTCGAAGAGCCGTACTTCCAGCACGGCCAGCACCACGCCGCCCGCGGCGACCGTCACCGAACCCCAGCGGGTGCGCTCGGCGAGCGACATGAAGCCCGCCGCCGGCACGCAGGCGAACGCCCCGATCAGATACGCGACGAAGATCGTCGTGCCCTGCTCAGGCTTCTCGCCCCGCGCCAGCTGCACGATCCCGACCACCAGCTGCACCAGCGCCAGCACCGACACCACGGCCATCCCGATGAAGTGCCAGTCCTTCGTCGGCTGGTCGCGATACGCGGCGTAACCGCACCAGGCCGCGAGCGCGAGCGCGGCGAGACCCGTCACCAGGGTCAGGACATCAAGCATGGCCGTGAGCCTATTACGGGCCAAAAGACCCGATGCGCTCGACCCCGGGGTCACGTTTAGCCTTGGGAAACATGAAGATCACCGCTGACGCCCTGCTGTTCGACAACGACGGAACCCTGCTCTCGTCCATGGAGTCGGTGTACCGCTGCTGGACCCGCTGGGCCGAGGAGTACGGGATCACCGCCGAGGACTTCGCCGCGGTCGAGCTGCACGGCCGCCCCGCCGCCGAGATCGCCGCCGACCTGCTGCCCGCCGAGAAGGTGCCGGGCGCCGTCGCCCGGATCGAGGAGCTGGAGGTCGAGGACGTGCCCAACGGGGGCACGAAGGTGCTGCCGGGCACGCTCGACCTGATCACCTCGCTGCCCGACGGCGCCTGGGCCGTCGTCACCTCCGCCACCCGCCGCCTCGCCGAGGCCCGGCTCGCCGCCGTCGGGATCAGGACGCCGCTACTCATCGCCGCCGACGACATCACGCACGGCAAGCCGAACCCCGAGCCGTTCCTCCTCGCCGCCGGGAAGCTGGGCGTGGACCCGGCCCGCTGCGTCGTCTTCGAGGACGCCCCCGCCGGTCTCACCGCGGGCCGCGCGGGAGGCATGAAGACCGTGGCGTTGACCACAACGCACGAGGCGGACGAGCTCTCCGCGGACATCGTGGTGAAGGACCTCTCGGCGGTGTCCGCGCAGGTCACGGACGCCGGTGTGGAGATCTCCGCCGAGGCGTGACCGCGCATGGACGACCGGCCTCCGCTGTCCGCTATTCGGACGGCGGAGGCCGCTCGCGTCCTCACGTCTGCTTTACTTGCCGCATGACCACGACGAGCAGCCGCACCCTTGCGACCGAGGCGACCATGACGCCCGGTGCTGCTTGTATGTGTCGAATGTGCGCCTTCTGAGGGTCCCCGCCCGTCCTCGCGCCCCGAAGCGAGACCCGCGCACCCTGTTCCGTAGGGAGTGACTCCGCAGGGAGAAACAGTCCGCCTACGTGACCGGGTCTGCCCCCGCGCACAGCTTCTCCGTACCGGCTCGCCCCTCTCGGCGAGAGCTGTCGCGCCCGGAAACTTCGCACGTCCCCGGCAAGCAAGTTCCGAACGAATGCCCCGTGCCCGGCGCCACCCGTGCCGCGCACTCGACAGCTACGGAAACCCACGTGATCACCACCCAGGGCCTCACCAAGGTCTACCGCTCGCGCGGCCGCGAGGTCACCGCCCTCGACGGCGTCGATCTCCATGTGCGCGAAGGCGAGGTGTACGGCGTCATCGGCCAGTCCGGCGCCGGCAAGTCCTCGCTGATCCGCTGCGTGAACCTGCTGGAGCGTCCGACCTCCGGCACCGTGACCGTCGTAGGACAGGACCTCACCGCCCTCGTCGGCCGCGGCTCCCGCGCAGGCAAGGAACTGCGCGAGGCGCGCAGCCGCATCGGCATGGTCTTCCAGCACTTCAACCTGCTGTCCTCGCGCACCGTGCAGGACAACATCGAGCTGCCTCTCGAAATCCTCGGCAAGTCGGGGAAGGAACGTTCCACCAAGGCGCTGGAGCTCCTCGACCTCGTCGGCCTCGCCGACAAGGCCAAGTCCTACCCCGCCCAGCTCTCCGGCGGCCAGAAGCAGCGCGTCGGCATCGCCCGCGCGCTCGCCGGCGACCCGAAGGTGCTGCTCTCCGACGAGGCGACCAGCGCCCTCGACCCGGAGACCACCCGCTCGATCCTCCAGCTGCTGCGCGACCTCAACCGGCAGCTCGGTCTGACCGTGCTGCTCATCACGCACGAGATGGACGTCGTCAAGACCGTCTGCGACTCCGCCGCCCTCATGGAGCACGGGCAGATCGTCGAGTCCGGCACCGTCAGCGAGCTCCTCGCGACGCCCGGCTCCGAGCTGGCCTCCGCGCTCTTCCCGGTCGGCGGCGAGGCCTCCGGCGACGACCGCACCGTCATCGACGTCACCTTCCACGGCGAGTCGACGACCCAGCCGGTCATCTCGCAGCTCTCCCGCACCTACAACGTCGACATCTCGATCCTCGGCGCCGCGATGGACACCGTCGCGGGCAAGCAGGTCGGCCGCATGCGCATCGAACTGCCCGGCCGCTACGACGACAACGTCGTGCCGATCGGCTTCCTGCGCGAGCAGGGCCTCCAGGTCGACGTCCAGGGCGCCGAGCCCGCCGCTCTGCTGAAGGAAGGTGTCACCAAGTGACCTGGTCGGAGATGCAGCCGCTGCTGTCCCAGGCATGTTGGGACACCCTCTACATGGTCGGCTGGTCCACGCTGATCGCGATCGTCTTCGGACTGCCGCTCGGCGTCCTGCTCGTCCTCACGGACCGCGGCGGACTGCTGCAGAACACATTCGTGAACAAGGTCATCGGGCAGATCGTGAACATCGTCCGCTCGATGCCCTTCATCATCCTGATGGTCGCCCTCATGGGCTTCACGCGCGCGATCGTCGGCACCACCATCGGCCGCGAGGCCGCCATCGTGCCGCTCGCCATCGGCGCCATCCCGTTCTTCGCGCGGCTCGTCGAGACGTCCGTGCGCGAGGTCGACGGCGGCCTGGTCGAGGCCGTGCAGTCGATGGGCGGCAACACCTGGACCGTCGTGCGCAAGGTCCTCGTGCCGGAGTCGCTGCCCTCGCTGATCTCGGCGACCACCACCACGATCGTCGCGCTCATCGGCTACTCCGCCATGGCCGGCACGGTCGGCGCGGGCGGCCTCGGCGACATCGCGATCCGCTACGGCTACCAGCGCTTCGAGGCCAACCTGATGTGGATCACGGTGGCGATCCTCGCCGTCGTCATCTCGCTCATCCAGTTCGCGGGCGACAGCGGCGCCCGGGTCCTGCACCGCCGCGCGGGCAAGGGCGGCGACCCGGTCCGCTTCCGCGCGCTCCTCGGCTTCCTGCCCGGCGGCCCCGCCGCCACCGAAGCCGCCCCGGCCAAGACCCGCTGAATCCAGATTTCCCGTCCTGTCCGACGGGTTGCACCACCGATGGAAAGGCACTTTTCGTGCGTAACACCACCAAGATCACCGCAGCTGTCCTCGCCACCGGCGCCCTCACCCTGGGCCTGACGGCCTGTGGCTCCGACAAGGCCGACACCAAGGCCAAGGCCTCCGACCCGTTGGTCGTCGCCGCGACTCCCGTCCCGCACGCCGAGATCCTCAACTTCATCAAGAAGGACCTGGCGAAGAAGGAAGGCCTCAAGCTCGAGGTCAAGGAGTTCACCGACTACGTCACGCCGAACAACGCCACCGAGGACGGTTCGGTCGACGCCAACTACTTCCAGACGACGCCCTACCTGGAAGACTTCAACAAGAAGAACGGCACGCACCTCAAGTCGGTCGCCACCGTCCACCTGGAGCCGCTCGGCCTGTACTCGCAGAAGGCCAAGAAGCTCGACGGCCTCAAGAAGGGCGGCACCGTCGCCCTTCCGAACGACGCCGACAACGAGAGCCGCGCCCTGCGCTTCCTCGCCGCCAATGACCTGATCACCCTCAAGAAGGGCTCGGAGTCCGCCGCGACCCCGCAGGACATCGCGAAGAACCCGAAGGACCTCCAGTTCAAGGAGGTCGAGGCGGCGCAGACCCCGCGCTCCCTCAAAGACGTCGACGCCGCAGTGATCAACGGCAACTACGCCATCGGTGCCAACCTGAACCCCGCCAAGGACGCCCTCGCCCTGGAGTCCACGAAGAACAACGAGTACAACAACGTGCTCGCCATCAAGGACGGCAACCAGGACGACCCGCGCGTGAAGAAGCTCGCCAAGCTCCTGACCTCGCCCGAGGTGAAGAAGTTCATCGAGGACAAGTACAAGGGCTCGGTGCTCCCCTCCTTCTGATGCCGATTCCTTCGAAGTCCACGATTCCCGCCGCCGTGATCGCCGGGGCACTCGTCCTCGGCCTCACGGCCTGCGGCTCCGACAAGGCGGACGCGAGCGAGAAGCTGGTCGTCGGGGCCACCCCGACCCCGGCCGGCGAAGTCCTCACGTACGTACAGAAGAACCTCGCCAAGAAGGCCGGACTCGATCTGGAGATCAAGGAGTTCACGGACTACGTCCTGCCGAACACCGCGCTCCAGCAGGGCGAGCTCGACGCCAACCTGTTCCAGCACACGCCGTACCTGAAGGACTTCAACAAGTCCAAGGGCACGACACTCGCGCCGGTCACGCAGGTCTATCTGCCGCCGCTCGGCTTCTACTCCAAGAAGACGAAGGACGTCACCAAGCTGCGCCACGGGGCGACCGTCGCGCTGCCGAACGACATCACGAACGAGGGCAGGGCGCTCGAACTCCTCGCCTCGCAGGGCGTGATCGGGCTCAAGAAGGGCGCCGGCCTGAACGCGACGCCCAAGGATGTCGCGAAGAACCCCAAGGGCCTCACGTTCAAGGAGCTCGAAGCGGCTCAGCTGCCGCGCTCCCTGGACGACGTCGACGTGGCCGCCGTCAACAACAACTTCGCGATGGACGCGGGCCTCAACCCCAAGAAGGACGCCATCCTTCTGGAGTCCGTCAAGGACAACCCGTACAACAACATCCTCGCCGCCAAGAAGGGCAACGAGGACGACCCGCGGGTCAAGAAGCTGGCCGAGCTGCTGACTTCGCCCGAGGTGAAGAAGTTCATCGAGGACAAGTACAAGGGTTCGGTGCTCCCCGCCTGAGGGAACCGCTCGACGTCCCGGCACGGGGGCCGCTCCTGGCAACAGGGGCGGCCCCCGTGTGCAGTTACGTGCCTTCATGCTGCATGCTGGGCACTTCATAAGGCCGACGTGAAGGTAGAAGGCCAACGAAGGTTACGGAGAGCGGCGTATGACGAACACCTTCCCGGAGATCTCCATCAGCACGGAACGCCTGGTGCTGCGTCCGCTCGACGAGGACGACGTACCGGCGCTCGCGGAGATGATGAACGACGAGCTGGTCGCCGCCTGGACGTCGGTGCCGCAGCCGTTCACCGAGGAGGGCGCCCGCACCTGGATCTTCGAGGACGCGCCGAAGGAGCGGGAGTCCGGCGCCGGACTCACCCTCGCCGTCACCGAGTTCCTCACCCAGCGCCTCGTCGGCGTCATCCAGCTGAGCAAGACCAACTGGCACGTGCGGTCCACCGAGCTCTCGTACATCGTCGCCCCGTGGGCCCGCGGCGAGGGCTACGCGTCCGAGGCCGCGCTCGCCACGGCCCAGTGGCTCTTCCGCGACCAGCGCCTGGAGCGCATCGAGCTGCGCACCGCAGCGGACAACACCGCGTCCCAGCAGGTCGCCCAGAAGATCGGCTGCATCAGCGAGGGCGTCCTGCGGGGCGCCTGCATAGCGCGTACGCGCACCGAGGACGGCAGCCTCGTCGAGGCCCGTACGGACTTCATCGTGTGGAGTCTGCTGCCCGAGGACCTGGAGGGGGTCACCGAGCAACTGGCGGAGGCCGGGGGTTTCACCGCCTTCTCCGACTGGAACTGACCTCTCGGGCGACCGAAAGGCCGGGCAGGTACGCTCACGGTGCCCCGCTCCCGGCGGCGCCCCCGACCTCCGTGCCGCATGGGCACGTACGTACCCGAGCACACCCAGGAGACTGACGACGATGGCCGACCGGGTCACGGTGATCGGCTGGGACGGTTCGCCGCTGACGGCCGCGGCCCGCTCAGCACTCGGCGCGGCCACCCTCGTGGCGGGCGCCGCCCACCACCTGGCGCTGCCCGAGGTGCCCGAGCGCGCCGAGCGCGTCCGGCTCGGCAGTGTGGCCCTCGCCGCCCGCCGCATCGCGGGCCACCGCGGCACCGCCGTTGTCCTCGCGGACGGCGACCCCGGCTTCTTCGGCGTCGTACGCACCCTGCGCGCGCCCCAGTACGGCCTGGAGGTCGAGGTCGTGCCCGCCGTCTCCTCGGTCGCCCAGGCGTTCGCCCGTGCGGGCATGCCATGGGACGACGCGCAGGTGGTCGTCGCACACCGCCGCACCCTGCGACGCGCGGTGAACGTGTGCCGCGCCCACACCAAGGTCGCCGTCCTCACCTCACCGGGCGCGGGCCCCGCCGAACTGGGACTGCTCCTGGAGGGCGTCCACCGCACCTTCGTCATCTGCGAGGAACTCGGCACCGACCGCGAACAGGTCACCGTCGTCACCTCCGACAAGGCCGCCGACCACGCGTGGCGCGACCCCAATGTCGTGATCGTCATCGGCGGACCGGTCACCGGCGCCCCCGAGAACGGCAACTGGCTGGCCGGCGGCGACCCCGACGCGGGTCCGCGCGGCTGGGCGCTGCCCGCCGAGGAGTACGCGGGCCCGTTCGGCGAGGGCGAGACCGAACAGTTGCGCGCCGCCCAACTGGCCCGGCTCGGGCCGCGGGCCGGCGACCTCGTGTGGGACATCGGCTGCGGCAGCGGCGCGTTCACGACGGAGGCCGGACGGTTCGGCGCCGCCGTCATCGCCGTCGACCGCGACCCCGACGCCTGCGCCCGCACCGTCGCCGTCGCCCGTCGCTTCGGCGTCCAGGCCCAGATCGTGCACGGCACCGCCCCGCACGCCCTCGAAGACCTCCCCGAGCCCGATGTCGTACGCGTCGGGGGCGGGGGAGCGGCCGTCGTCTCGGCCGTCGCCGACCGGCGCCCCGCCCGCATCGTCACGCACGCCGCGACACGCGACGACGCCGAACTCATCGGCAGGGACCTGACGGAGCACGGATACGACGTCGAGTGCGCCCTCCTGCAATCCGTCGAGCTGGACACGCGTGCCTGGACGGAGAAGGAACGGACCGTGGGGTTCCTCCTCTCGGGGCGTCTCTCCGTACGCCACCCGTGACTCTGGCGGCGCGCCGCGCGCGGTAGGCTGACCGATCGTTGTACCGCACCGGGACGTTCGGCCCTTCGTACGCCAATGTCCCGAAAACGCACCACTTTTGAGGTGCGTGTGGTACGGCAGCGACCGGAGGATGCGCAACGTGGCGCAGTCCACAGAAGGCCATGGTCGAACTACGTTCCGTGGCCGGGGTCCGACCGGGACAATGCCTGTTGTCCGGCGGTTCGTGCCGCGCGGCGCGCGCGCTCGTTGTTGTTGACGGGCGGTCGACGCGCCGCTCCGGACAGCGAAGCAAAAGGGGCTCGCAGTTCCGGCGCACGGCCGGGCGCGGCCAGGAAGTTCTCATTCGATGGGCGAGGGGTAGGCATGACCGACACCGGTCAGGTTCCGGGCGAAGGGCTGCCGGAGAACGCAGGCACGGTGGAGCAGCCGGGCGTTCCCGCACCCGGCGCGTACACCTACCTCGATCCCGCCGACGCCATGGTCGAGGAGGACGAAGTCCTCCTGATGCCCGGCGCGCAGGGCGCCTGGGGCCAGCCGCAGGCGCAGCCCACGGACCCGAACCAGAGCCAGGGGCAGGGCCAGCAGTACGCCCAGGCCCAGGCCCAGCCGCGGCGACCGCTGCACATGGGCCCGGCCGTCCCGGACACCAACGGCAGCCCCGTCCGCTCGCTCGCCGACCGCGGCCCCGCGCAGCAGACGCCGACGCGCCAGTCGGGCCCGCCCACCACCGGCCCCGAGTACCTGGACATTCCGCCGCAGGGCGCCGCGCCGTGGCAGCCCGCACAGGCGCAGCAGCAGCCGTCGGCTCCCGCAGAAACGGTCGCTCCGCAGCACTCGCAGCCCGAAACGCCCGCGCACGCGCAGGAGTTCGCCCACGTCGGCGCGTACGCGGGCCAGGCCCCGTACAACTCGCACGATCAGGGCGGCCACGAGTACGCGCAGGGTTACGCCGCGCACGGCTACGCGGAGGCTCCCTCCGACCAGACGCTCGGCCAGTTCGTCCCGGTGGACGGCATCGTCCCCACGACCCCGCACCTGGCCCCGACCCCGCCTGAGGCGATGACGGTCCCGCCACTCCCGGAGGAGCAGACGGCGGCTCCGGCCGAGCCCGAGGCCCGGGGAGTTCCGGGCCAGCAGGGTGCGGTCGCGCAGGAGCCCGGCACCGGCCGGCAGCCTGTCGCCGCGCAGCAGGGCGAGGGCGACCCGCACGCTGCCGCCCCGCAGGAGCCTGGCGCCGATCAGCAGTACGTGGCCGAGCAGCAGACCGCTGACGGTCAGCAGGGTGTTGCCGCGCAGGCGGCCGGTACCGGTCACCAGGACGTGCCCGGCCACCAGGCCGCCCCCGGCCAGCAGCCCGCTCCCGACCAGTCGGGCGCCGCCGACCAGCAGCTTGTGGCCGACCAGCAGACCGCGAGCGACCCGCACGGTGTCGGCGTCCAGCAGGCCGCTGCTCAGCAGGGCACGACCGACCAGCACGCTGCCGCCGCGCAGCAGGCTGCGGGCGACCCGCACGGTGTCGGCGTTCAGCAGGCCGCTGCTCAGCAGGGCACGACCGACCAGCATGCTGCCGCCGCGCAGCAGGGCACGACCGACCAGCACGCTGCCGCCGCGCAGCAGGCCGCGGGCGATCCGCAAGGCGATGCCGTCCAGGAAGCCGCTGCCGACCCGCACGCTGCTGCCGGTCAGCACCCTGTCGCCGACCAGGCTGTCGCCGCGGACCAGCACGCCGTTGGTAACCCGCAGGCCACCGGTGACCAGCTGGTCGCCGCCGACCAGCAGCCCGTTGGTAACCAGCCCGCCCCTGACCAGGAGGGCGCGGCCGACCAGGCTGCCGCCGCCGATCAACACGCCGCAGGCGTCCAGCAGGCCACCGCTGGTCAGCAGCCCGCCGCCGACCAGCAGGCCGCCGCTGGTCAGCAGCCCGCTGCCGACCAGCCCGCTGCCGACCGGCCCGCTGTTGAACAGCAGGGCGCGGCCGACCAGGCTGCCGCCGCCGACAACCAGCAGCCCACCGGTGACCAGCAGGTCGTCGCAGGCCGGCAGCCCCTCGGCAGCCAGGAAGGCGCGGCCGACCAAGCCGCGCCCGACCAGCCCGCCGCCGGTCAGCAGGGCACGGTCGAGCAGCCCGCCGCCGCGCAGGTCCCCGTCGACGGTGCCGCCGCGGAGCAGGCCCTCACCGGCGACGCCGCGGAGCAGGCCGCCCAGCCGCTCCCCGGCGCCACGCAGCCCGCGGCCGCCGCCGCGGACCCGGCCGACACGGAGCTCTCCCCGCAGGGGACCCCCGCCGTCGACCCGGCGGATGCCGCCGCGAGCGTCCCCGCCCCGCGTGAGGGCGACTCCGGCGCGGTCCCGCTGCCCGAGGCCGCCGAGAAGCAGCCGGAGGCGGACACCGAGGAGCCCGCGGAGCAGACCGTCGCGCCCGCCGAGGTGACCGGCGAGCCCGAGCACCTGACGCCGGAGCCGGAGCCCGAGGCCGCCGCCGAGGTGCAGCCCGCCGCCCCCGCCTACGACGACACCGAGCGCGAGGCCGTGCTGCGCGTGATGCGCGAGCGCCGCGACATCCGCAACGGCTTCCGCTCCGACCCGATCCCGCACGAGGTGCTGCTGCGCGTCCTGGAGGCCGCCCACACGGCGCCGTCCGTGGGCCACTCGCAGCCCTGGGACTTCGTGGTCATCCGGTCCGCGGACACCCGCCGCGCGATGCACGAGCTGGCCATGCGGCAGAAGGACGCGTACGCGAAGTCCCTGCCCAAGGGCCGCGCGAAGCAGTTCAAGGAACTGAAGATCGAGGCCATCCTCGACACCCCGGTGAACATCGTCGTCACCGCCGACCCGACCCGCGGCGGCCGCCATACGCTGGGCCGTCACACGCAGCCGCAGATGGCCCCGTACTCCTCCGCGCTCGCGGTCGAGAACCTGTGGCTCGCGGCCCGCGCCGAGGGCCTCGGCGTCGGCTGGGTCAGCTTCTTCGACGAGCGCGAGATGGTCCGCTCCCTCGGCCTGCCCGAGCACCTCGAAGTCGTGGCCTACCTCTGCGTCGGCTACGTCGACGAGTTCCCGGAGGAGCCGGAGCTGATGCAGGCCGGCTGGTCCAAGCGCCGCCCGCTGTCGTGGGTCGTGCACGAGGAGACGTACGGCCGCCGCGCCCTGCCCGGCGAGGACCCGCACGACCTGCTCGCGGAGACCGTCTCCAACATCCGCCCGCTGGACGCCAAGGCGCTCGGCGAGGCGTGGGAGCGGCAGAAGCGGATGACGAAGCCGCCGGGCGCGCTCGGCATGCTGGAGATCATCTCCGCCCAGCTGTCCGGCCTGTCCCGCGTGTGCCCGCCGCCGATCCCGGAGCCCGCGGCCGTCGCGATCTTCGCTGGTGACCACGGTGTGCACGCCCAGGGCGTCACCCCGTGGCCGCAGGAGGTCACCGGCCAGATGGTCGCCAACTTCCTGGGCGGCGGCGCGGTCTGCAACGCGTTCGCGAGCCAGGTCGGCGCCGAGGTCTGCGTCGTCGACGTCGGCGTGGCGAGCGAGCTGCCCGCGACGCCCGGACTGTTGCCCCGCAAGGTCCGCGCCGGCACCGCCGACATGACGACCGGCCCCGCCCTGACCCGCGAAGAGGTCAAGGAGGCCATCGAGGTCGGCATCGAGACCGCCCGCGACCTCGTGGCGGCCGGCAACAAGGCGCTGCTCACCGGCGAGATGGGCATCGCGAACACCACCGCGTCCGCCGCCCTGATCTCCGTCTACACCGAGGCGGACCCCTCCGAGGTCACCGGCCGCGGCACCGGCATCAACGACGAGACGCACTCCCGCAAGGTCGAGGTCGTACGCCGCGCCCTCGACGTGCACCAGCCCGACCCGGCGGACCCGATCGGCGTCCTCGCGGCGGTCGGCGGTCTGGAGCACGCGGCCATGGTGGGCCTGCTCCTCGGCGGCGCCTCGCTGCGCACGCCGGTGATCCTCGACGGCGTCAGCGCCGGAGCCGCCGCCCTGGTGGCCCGCGCCATCGCCCCCGAGGTCCTCGCCGCCTGCATCGCAGGGCACCGCAGCGCCGAGCCCGGCCACGTCGCCGCGCTGAACAAGCTGGGCCTGCGCCCGCTCGTCGACCTGGACCTGCGCCTCGGCGAGGGCACGGGTGCCCTCCTGGCGCTCCCGATCGTGCAGAGCGCGGCGCGCGCGATGCACGAGGTGGCGACGTTCGACTCGGCGGGCGTGACCGAGAAGTAGCCCCACCCTGTCCCGTATCGCCGGAGGTGCTCTCCTTTGAGCTCCTCCGGCGATTGAGGAGTGGGGTCCGGGGGTGGAGCCCCCGGGTTCGGAAACCTCACCGTCATGCCCACGACGTACGCTCACAAAAAACACCCGCACGCCAGAGGACACCGCATGCCCGCCGCCGACCACCCCGCCTACCCCGTGGGCCTCCGCCTGACCGGCCGCCGAGTCGTCGTCCTGGGCGGCGGCCAGGTAGCCCAGCGCAGGCTCCCCGCCCTGATCGCCGCGGGCGCGGACATCACGCTGATCTCGCCCTCCGCGACCCCCTCGGTGGAGGCGATGGCGACCGCGGGCGAGCTGACCTGGAACAAGCGCCGCTACGAGCCGGGCGACCTCGCCGACACCTGGTACGCCCTGGTGGCCACCAGCGATCGTCAGACGAACGACGCGGCCTCGGCCGAAGCGGAGCGCACCCGCACCTGGTGCGTGCGCGCCGACGACGCCGACGAGGCGACCGCCTGGACCCCGGCGACGGGCCGCGCCGACGGTGTGACCGTCGCCGTCCTGACGACGGAGGCCGCGGACCGCGACCCGCGCCGCACCGCCGCCGTCCGCGACGCGATCGTCGAGGCCCTGCACGACGGAACCGTCACCGTCCAGCGCACCCACAAGGCCGGCGTCGCCCTCGTCGGCGGCGGCCCCGGCGACCCGGACCTGATCACCGTGCGCGGCCGCCGCCTCCTCGCCGAGGCCGACGTCGTGATCGCCGACCGCCTCGGCCCGCGCGACCTCCTCGACGAGCTTCCGCCGCACGTCGAGGTGATCGACGCCGCGAAGATCCCGTACGGCCGCCAGATGGTCCAGGAGGCCATCAACGACGCCCTGATCGAGCACGCCAAGCAGGGCAAGGCCGTGGTCCGCCTCAAGGGCGGCGACCCGTTCGTCTTCGGCCGCGGCATGGAGGAGGCCCAGGCGCTCGCCGCCGAGGGCATCCCGGTCACCGTCGTCCCCGGCATCTCCAGCTCGATCAGCGTCCCCGGCGCGGCCGGCATCCCGGTCACGCACCGCGGCGTCGCCCACGAGTTCACCGTCGTCAGCGGCCATGTCGCACCGGACGACGAGCGCTCCCTGGTCGACTGGGCGGCGATGGCGAAGCTGACCGGCACCCTCGTGATCCTCATGGGAGTCGACAAGATCGCAAAGATCGCCGAGGCCCTCGTCGCCCACGGCAAGTCTCCGGAGACCCCCGTCGCGCTCGTCCAGGAAGGCACCACGGCGGCCCAGCGCCGCGTCGACGCGACGCTCGCGACGGTCGGCGAGCGGGCCGTCTCCGAAGGGGTCAAGCCGCCGGCCGTGATCGTGATCGGCGACGTGGTGCGCGAAGGCCCGGAAAAGTAACCAGCGGTAACACAACTCGTGCGGGGCCGTTGGCACCACACCCGGAACAAGGCAGTATCGACCCGTGGCTGAACCCCAAGGTCTCATCACCATCGACGACCCCGACGACCCGCGCCTGTCCGACTACACGGGCCTGACCGACGTAGAACTGCGTCGCAAACGCGAACCGGCAGAGGGCTTGTTCATCGCCGAGGGCGAGAAGGTCATCCGGCGGGCCAAGCTCGCCGGGTACGAGATGCGCTCGATGCTGCTCTCCGCGAAGTGGGTCGACGTCATGCGCGACGTCATCGACGAGGTCCCGGCCCCGGTCTACGCGGTCGCCCCCGACCTGGCCGAACAGGTCACCGGCTACCACGTGCACCGCGGCGCCCTCGCGTCCATGCAGCGCAAGCCCCTGCCGACGGCCGACGAACTCCTCACCACCGCCCGCCGCGTGGTGATCATGGAGTCGGTCAACGACCACACCAACATCGGCGCGATCTTCCGCTCGGCGGCCGCGCTCGGCATCGACGCGGTCCTGCTCTCCCCGGACTGTGCCGACCCGCTCTACCGCCGCTCCGTAAAGGTCTCCATGGGCGCGGTCTTCTCCGTGCCGTACGCGCGCCTGGACGCCTGGCCGAAGTCCCTGGAGACGGTCCGCGACGCCGGTTTCGAACTCCTCGCGCTGACCCCGGCCGAGCAGGCCAAGTCCCTCGACGAGGTGGCCCCGCACCGGATGGACCGGGTGGCGCTGATGCTCGGCGCGGAGGGGGACGGCCTGTCGACCAAGGCCCTGATGGCGGCGGACGAATGGGTCCGCATCCCGATGGCCCACGGCGTCGACTCGCTCAACGTGGGCGCGGCCGCCGCCGTCGCGTTCTACGCGGTGGCCACGGGTCGCCCCGAACTCTGACGGTCAGCCTTCGGGCCGGGGCTCCGCAGGCGGCAGCGCCCGCGCGGACGACGTGGTCGTCCTCTGCACGTCGCTGTCGCCGAGGCCGCGCGTCGGCCCCTGGCAGCCCTGCGCCGCCGCGATGGCGAGCGCCACGAGCAGCGTCACGACGACGAACACGAACAGCCGCTGCCGCAGCAGCCGCGGATTCGCGGGCCGCAGCTTCTTGCCGCCGCCCGTGCCGTTCGTCCGCGGCGCGCCCCGCCCCGCGCCGCTGCGCGGACCCGACCTGCCGCCGGTCCCGGACCGGCTGTTCGTGTTCCGGGCGGGCGTCGACCCGTTGCTCCTGCCGTTGCTGGGGCGCGGCGCGGGCGTCCCCGGCTGCGTCCGCCGCTGGGTGCGCTGCCCCTCGTACGTGCCCTGGGTGTCGGCGAGGCGCCCCGTCGGCCGGTCCTGGTCGGCGCGCTGCGCGGGCGGGCGCGCCTCCGTGACGATGCCCTGCGCCTCACGGGCCGCGATCTCCTTGAGCCGCAGCGACAGTTGCAGCGTGCTGGGCCGCTCCTCCGGGTCCTTCGCGAGACACGCCCGCAGCAGCGGCGCCAGCGCGTCCGGCACCCCGGCCAGCTGCGCTTCCTCGTGCACGACCCGGTAGAGCATGACCTCGGAACTGCCGTGGCCGAACGGCGAGTCGCCCATGGCGGTGTACGCGAGCGTGGCCCCCAGGGCGAACACGTCGGTCGCGGGGGTCACGGCGGCGCCGCGCACCTGTTCGGGCGCGAGGAAACCGGGGGAGCCGACGGCGGTGCCCACATGGGTCAGCGTCGAGGCGCCGGTCGCCCACGCGATGCCGAAGTCGATGATCCGCGGCCCCTTCGGGGACAGCAGAATGTTGGACGGCTTGAGGTCGCGGTGCACGACCCCGGCCTCGTGGACGGCGACGAGCCCCTCGGACAGCGCGGCGCCCACCGCGGCCACGTCCGAAGCGGCCAGCGGGCCCTCCTCGGCCACCTTGTCGTGCAGCGAGGGACCCGGCACGTACTGCGTCGCGAACCACGGCCGCTCCGCCTCCAGGTCGGCGGCGACCAGCCGTGCGGTGCAGCCGCCACGGATCCGCCGGGCGGCGGACACCTCGCGCGCGAACCGCGACCTGAACTCCTGGTCCTCGGCCAGATCAGGCCTGATCACCTTGAGCGCGACCCGCTGGCCACGCCGGTCGGACCCGAGGTAGACCACGCCCATCCCGCCGGCCCCGAGGCGTCTGTGAAGCCTGAACGAGCCGACGACGCGCGGGTCCTCGCGCCTCAGGCGCATCATCGCCATGTCCATCCCCGCTGCTGCCCGGTCCGTCTGACGAGCCACAGCTTACGTTTTCGCGCACGGCGGCGCGCAAAGGCCGCGCCCTCGCGGCCGATTCGATTGTCAGTGCCCGGTGGGAAACTTGAAGGACGGTCAGGGAGCGCGGGGGCTGGGCGGCTTGCCGCGGGCCCGCGGGCCAACACGGCGGCGGTAGAGGGGGATTGGACCCATGAAGGGTGACCGGGTCGAGATAGTCGTGGATGCCGGGGACACGACGCGTACGTACGAGGTGGTGGCGAGCCGGGCGGGCCGGAGGGTGGAGACGGCGGTGCGCAGAGGGGTGGTGGAAGTGAGCGAAGTCACCCGATCCGGATCCGTCGTGCGCACCGCGCGCTTCATGGCCACCAGGGTCCTTGCCCTGGTAGAACACCCTGTCCCGCGCGAGGAGCCCGCCGAGCGGGAGGCCCGCGTCGGCCGTCCCCTCGGGGATGTCCCCGAGGCCGGATAGCCCTCAGGGCCCCCGTCTCCACCCAGGGGAGTACACCGGACGCAGGCGGTCATCCTCGGGGAGGCCCGGCAATCGGTACGAGGGCATGACGTCCTGAGCGCCCGCCACTCATAGATTTGAGGTCAAGCGGCGGGTACAGCACTCGTCCCCCGAGGTCAGGTGCCCGCCGCTTGCCAGGGACCCAAGAGATCCAGAGGACAGAAGAACTCAAGAATTCGACCGGGAGAGGACCATGGCGGACACGGCACCGCGGACGACAGCGTTCCGCACAGTGGCCCGCAGGGCGGGCCTTATCGGTGGCCCCGCGACCGGACGCCGGCACCCGCTGGTGGCCACGGCGATGGTCCTCCCGCTCGCAGCCCTGCTCGTCGTCGTGTTCGGCGGCTGGGACGCGATGGTCACACAGGCGTCGTCCGTGGGCGTGATGCTGGGGCGCTGAGCGGCGCTCCCAGGCCCGGAAGAGCGGTCCGGGCGGGGACATCCGGCCATGAAACCCCGTGGGGACGGGGGTGCGGCGGACGGCACAAATGCTGCGCGCAGCTGGGGAGCTGCGCGCAGCATTATTTTTGCCCACCCCATTCCTGCCCGCCGCCCGGCGGGGCAGGGGCCGGCCGTAGGCTGCGCCAGTGACCGCGCACATCCTTCCCGCGCTCCGGGCCGAGGCCAGGGGCGCGGCCCATCCATCGGGGATCGCCTGCGTCTGCGGTGCCACGACCCTCGCCGACCGCCCCGACGCCACGGTGGTCCGGCACGGCGACACCGTCGCCAAGGCGCACGCCGCCGACACCGACCCGGCCGAGCTGACCCTGCGCCTGGCCGCGGCCGCCCACCCGGCCCTCGCCGACGTACTGCTGCGCCCCCTGCGCCCGACGGCGGCGGCCCTGCACGACCGCCTGGTCACGCTCTGGCCGCACGGCACCCCCGTCGACCCCGATCATCCGGAGCACGCCCCCTGGGAAGCCGCGGGCGCCCTCCTTGCCCGGCTGCACAGCACCCCCGCGCACCTGCTGCCGCCCGGGCTCCCACCGATGCGCGGCCCGCTCAAGGCGGCCCGCGCCGTCGACCGCCTCCGGGCCTCCGCCCCCGGCCACCCGGCGGTCCGCCCGATCCTCGACGCCTGGCACGCCCTCCCGCCGTGGGCCCGCGCCGAGACCCCGTACACGCACGCGAGCGCCCTGTGCCACGGAGATCTGCACCTCGGCCAGCTGGTCCGGCACCCCGCCGACTCGGGCACGTGGACCCTGATCGACGTCGACGACCTCGGAATCGGCGACCCCGCCTGGGACTTGGCCCGCCCCGCCGCCTGGTTCGCCTGCGGGCTGCTGTCCGCCGAGGACTGGACCCGCTTCCTCACCGCGTACCAACGCACAGGTGGCGCAAAGGAGCTGGGCGTCCCCGACCCCTGGCCGGCCCTCGACGTCCCGGCACGCGCCCTGACGGTGCAGACCGCCGCGCTCGCCGTCGCGAAGGCCACCGAAGCGGGCCGCGGGATCGACGAGGTGGAGGAGGCCGTCGTCGCCGCCTGCGCCCGAATGGCTTCGACGCCGCCACAGTTGGCGGAGGGTTCGGCCAAGTAGGGTGCGGGGGACGAAAGCCGGGGAGTGTTCCGGCGAAAAAGCACCGAACGGCTAGGAGTTGAGTCGAGCATGCAGTGTCCGAAGTGTCATGCACCGATGCATACGTACAACCGCAATGGCGTCCAGATCGAGCAGTGCAGCGGTTGCCGCGGGATATTCCTCGACTACGGCGAGCTGGAGTCCCTGACCCGCCTCGAGTCGCAGTGGCAGCAGCAGGCCCCGCCGCCCCCGCCCGCCCCGCAGGGCTACCCGGCGCCCGCGGCCCCGGCGTGGGGAGCCCCGCACCACGGCGGTCACCACGGCCACCACGGTCACCACAACCGTGGCTTCGGCCGGATGCTGTTCTCCTCCTAATGAAGAAGCCCCCGGTCACGAGGACCGGGGGCTTCTTGCTGGTGCGCGATACTGGGATTGAACCAGTGACCTCTTCCGTGTCAGGGAAGCGCTCTCCCGCTGAGCTAATCGCGCGGGACCCACAGGGGGCAGTGGACGATACTGGGATTGAACCAGTGACCTCTTCCGTGTCAGGGAAGCGCTCTCCCGCTGAGCTAATCGTCCGGGATGGAAGCCTTGCGGCTTCAGTGCGCGATACTGGGATTGAACCAGTGACCTCTTCCGTGTCAGGGAAGCGCTCTCCCGCTGAGCTAATCGCGCTTGGAGGTGGAGACGGGATTTGAACCCGTGTAGACGGCTTTGCAGGCCGTTGCCTCGCCTCTCGGCCACTCCACCAGGAGCGTAGGGGTTCGGGAAGATCCCCCACATCCTGAGCGAACGACCGGGTTCGAACCGGCGACCTCAACCTTGGCAAGGTTGCGCTCTACCAACTGAGCTACGTTCGCGTGTCTTTCCGGTCGGCTTGCGCGTCCCGGCGACGTGTTGAACTCTAGCGGATTCCTGGGCCAGTACAAAAACGCGTTTGCGCAGCGTGCTGCGGTGCCACCGGCGAAGGTCCTGCTCAGGTGGGTCCATCGGCACCAGCCATAGACTCGAAGGTGTGCACGACCTCCCAGCTCTGGCCCGCTTCGGCGGGCTCGTCGCGACCGATCTGCGCGACGTCACCAGTGATCCCGCGGCCCTCGACTCCACCGGCTTCTGGGCCGTCTGTGCCGATTTCGAGGGCCGTCTCGTCTGCGCGCGCTTCGGTGACATCCGCGAGGAGCCGGTCCCGGCCCCGCGGCCCGGCGCCTGGCACGGGCCCGCGCCCGCGGACTGGACGTCGTCGCTCGACCACGCCGCGTACACGGAGGGCGTGCGACGCATCCGCGCGCACATCGCGACCGGCGAGGTCTACCAGGCCAACCTCTGCCGCGTGCTCTCCGCGCCCATCTCCCCCGACGCCGACGTGGACGCCCTCACCGCCCTCCTCGCGCGCGGGAACCCGGCGCCGTACGCCGGAACGATCCGGCTCCCCGGACACGGGGTGGAGGTCGCCACGGCGTCGCCCGAGCTGTTCCTGCGCAGGGACGGCCAGGTCGTCGAATCCGGGCCGATCAAGGGGACCGGGCGCACCGAGGCGGATCTCCTCGACAAGGACCACGCCGAGAACGTGATGATCGTGGACCTGGTCCGCAACGACCTGGGCGTCGTCTGCGCCACCGGCAGCGTGACCGTCCCCGAACTGTGCGTGGTCGAGAAGCATCCCGGCCTCGTCCATCTCGTCTCCACCGTGCGCGGCGAGCTGCCCGGGGCGGCCGGCTGGCCCGAGCTGCTCGATGCCGCGTTCCCGCCCGGCTCCGTCACCGGCGCCCCGAAGTCCAGCGCCCTGCGGATCATCGGCGAGCTGGAGACCGCGCCGCGCGGCCCGTACTGCGGCGGCATCGGCTGGGTGGATGCGGACCGGGGGAGCGGGGAACTCGCCGTGGGGATCCGCACCTTCTGGATCGACCGCGAGCCGCGGGGGGCGGTGCTGCGCTTCGGCACCGGCGCCGGGATCACCTGGGGCTCCGAGCCGGAGCGGGAGTGGCGGGAGACCGAGCTGAAGGCGGCGCGACTGTTGGCGGTAGCGTCGGGAACGTACACGGACTCCTAGGAAACGGGGTCCGGGCAAGTTGGAGGGAACGCACGTGAAGATCTGGCTCGACGGCCGGCTGCAGGACACCAAGGCGGCGCGCGTCTCCGTCTTCGACCACGGGCTCACCGTGGGCGACGGAATCTTCGAGACGGTGAAGGCCGTCGAGGGGAAGCCGTTCGCGCTCACCCGCCACCTCGACCGGCTCGCCCGCTCGGCCCGCGGACTCGGACTGCCCGAGCCCGACCTCGACGAGGTGCGCCGCGCCTGCGCCGCCGTCCTCGAAGCGAACCCGATGGCCCTCGGCCGCCTGCGCATCACCTACACCGGCGGCCTCTCGCCGCTCGGCTCCGACCGCGGCGACCACGGCGCCACCCTCGTCGTCGCCCTCGGCGAGACCAAGCGGCGCCCCGACACCACCGCCGTGATCACCGTCCCGTGGACCCGCAACGAGCGCGGCGCCCTCGCGGGCCTGAAGACCACCTCGTACGCGGAGAACGTCGTCGCCCTGGCCCGCGCCCACGAACACGGCGCGTCCGAAGCCCTGTTCGCGAACACGGTGGGACAGCTGTGCGAGGGCACGGGTTCCAACGTCTTCGTCGTCCTGGACGGCGAGATCCACACCCCGCCGCTCACGGCGGGCCCGCTCGCCGGCATCACGCGCGCCCTCGCCGTCGAATGGACCGGTGCCAAGGAGACCGACCTGCCGCTGTCCGTCCTGACGGAGGCCGACGAGGTGTTCCTGACGTCGACACTGCGCGACATCCAGGCCGTGCACCGCGTCGACGACCGGGACCTGACCGACGCGCCGGGCCCCGTCACCGCGAAGGCGATGCGCGTGTGGGACGAGCGGGCAGCAGACCGGCTGGACCCGTAAATCCGTTGTCACGTCGGGGGCGCGCGCGGGTACAACACCCGTGATGACCACCACCCTGCGGCCGACCGAGCCGCTCCAGCGCACCCCCGACGGCTCGCGCTCGCGTCACTTCGCGGTGTGCGTGAACAGCCGCCCCGTAGGCACCCTGCACCTCGCCACGCACCCCGTCTTCGGCCCGTCCGTCGCCCAGATACTGGAGCTGCGCGTCGACGAGAAGGACCGGGGGCGCGGCCGCGGCACCGTCGCCGCGCTCGCCGCGGAGGAGGTCGCCCGCTCCTGGAACTGCCGCCGCGTCGAGGTGGGCGTCCCCGCGGACGAGCAGGGCCTGCGCCGCCTCGCGAGCGCCCTCGGCTACGTGGAGCGCAACAGGAACATGGCGAAGACCCTGCCCGACCGGCCGCCCGCCCTCCCCGACGGCGCCACGGGCCGGCGCATGACGGAGGCCGAGTACGGGCCGTGGCTCGCGCACACCAAGGCGACGTACGCGCGCACCTGGGTCGAGCGCGGCGCCACGGAGGAGGAGGCGCGCCAGAAGGCGGAGCACGACCACACCGCGCTGCTCCCGGAGGGCGTCGCCACCCCGGACGTCCTGCTCAGCGTGTTGGAGCACGAAGGCGAGCGGGTCGGAACGCTCTGGGTGGCGCAGCGCCCCGAGGGCGCGTTCGTCTTCGACGTCGAGGTGTCGTCCGACCACCGGGGGCGCGGACACGGGCGCTCGCTGATGCTGCTCGCCGAGGCCGACTCGATCGCCGCGGGCGCCACCCGGATCGGCCTCAACGTCTTCGCGCGCAACGCGACCGCGCTGTGCCTGTACGACTCACTCGGCTACGAGCCGACCACGTACTACCTCTACAAGCAGCTGCTCTGAGCGTTACGCCTGTTCCTGCTCGGCGAGCAGCCGGTCCGCGATCTCCTCGATCCGCTCGCGCAGCCCTTCCTGGCTCTTGCCGCCGTGCAGCAGCTCCCCGCCGATCTCGTACGTGGGCGTGCCGGTCACGCCGATGACCTTGCCCTCGGCCTGGTCGGCGTCGACGATCAGGATGTGCCGGCCGTCGACGAGCGCGGTGTCGAACTCCTCGGCGTCCAGGCCGAGTTCCCCCGCCACCTCGACGAGGAACGTCTCGCCCTTGCGGTCGAACTCCTCGACGCGCCCGAGCGCGGCCTCCACGTACGGCCACCCCTTGCCCTGCGCGAACGCCTCCTCGGCGGCCTGCGCACCGGCGAAGGAGTGCTTGTGCTTCTCGAGCGGGAAGTGCCGCAGGCGCAGCTCGACGCGGTCGCCGTAGCGCTCCCGCAGCGCGCGGAGATCGTCCAGGGCCGAGCGGCAGTCGGGGCACTGCAGCTCGCACCACACGTCAAGGATGGGGTTCGGGGCGTTCATGGGAGCCAGTCTCCCAGGACCGGCCGCCGGGCCCCAACCTGGACCTGCGGAGGAGCGGCGACCCCGAGATGTCCCCCAGATGTGGCCGAGGCGGGCCCGGGGCGTGGCCCCCGGACCCCCGGCCGGTGCAGGATGGGAGGGGGGAAGCGCCCCACTCTGTCCGAGCTCGGGAGGACCGGATGATCGCCGAGACCGTGTGTTCCGCCGTTGCCGTGGCGGGCCTGGGCATCGCCGGGGTTCTCGCCTTCCGCAAGCGGTTCCTCAAGGCCGCCCGCACCGCCGCCTACGCCCTCGTACCGCTGGGCCTGGTGATGACGGGCGCGGTCCAGTGGATCGTGGACACGGCGTTCAGCCCGACCGCCTGGGCCGGCTTCGGCGTGCTCGGCCTCGCCTGGCTGATGTTCATGGGGACGCGGGCCGTGGAGCGGCGCCGCTCCGGCGGCTCCGCCAAGGAGCCGGGCGCCGTGGCCCCCGCCGCGTCGGCGCCCTCGCTCGGAGAGGGCCGGCGTGCCGTCCCCGCGGCGCAGCCGAAGCAGGCGAAGCAGCCGAAGGGCGAGCCCGCCGAGGACTTCAGCGACATCGAGGCGATCCTCAAGAAGCACGGCATCTGACGTCAACAGACGATTGCGGCACGCCGTCACGGATTCGCGCCAACTACCCCTCGAAAGTGGTGGGTTGAATGCCCGCCGGCGGCTGAGTGCGACATCATCACGACGAGATGCTGGACACACCGCAGCTGCCCGACCAGCTGGACGCCGATCAGGGGCAGGCGCCTCGCAGTGAGCCCGCGCCGCCCGTGCCCGTACCGACCGAGAGGCGGAGCGAGAGTCAGCGCGGTTGCCTCTTCGCGCTCTCCCAACCCCCGCTGATGATCTTCCTGGGAGTGATCGGCAGCCTGCTCCTGATGGCCGCGCTGCACGATCTCCTGCTGTTGTGACGACTGCTGCGACCGGTGTTGTGAACGGTTTCAGCCGGTGGCTTCCTTGCGGCGCGCCCGGTAGGCCGCGACGTGCAGCCGGTTCCCGCAGGTACGGCTGTCGCAGTAGCGGCGCGAGCGGTTGCGGGACAGGTCGACGAACGCGTGCCGGCAGTCGGGCGCCTCGCAGCGCCGCAGCCGCTCCTGCTCACCGGCGACGACGAAGAACGCCAGCGCCATCCCGCAATCGGCCGCCAGGTGGTCGGCGACGGAGGCACCGGGCGCGAAGTAGTGCATGTGCCAGTCGTAGCCGTCGTGGTCCGTGAGGCGGGGAGTGGTGCCCGCCTCGGCGACCAGTTCGTTGATCACCGTCGCCGCCGCGCGCTGATCACGGGCCGCGAACACCGCCGAGAACCGCTCACGCACCGTGTGCACCGATTGAAGATCGTCTTCCGTCAGCTCGCCGACATCGCTGACATCGTTCCTTCGTACGAAATCCGTCAGCGCGGCCAGGCCGGCGAGCCCGTCCGCCGTGTCGCCGTCCGGTGTCGTGTTCACCAGATCGACCACGGTGTCGAGCGCACACCGGGTGTCGTGGGTGATCAGCACGATTCGCTCCCTGGCCTGGGGTAGGGCTCCCGCCCGCCGATGCCGCCCGAGCCTAGTGCCTGCCGACCCCCTGACACGCACCTGCGCCGCCACCGTGGAAACTCCCACGGCGACGGCGCCGGTGTATGCCGTATGCGGTTGTCCCGACCATGACGCAGTGCCGTCTCCCCGAGTGGACGGCACGGCGCGCTCTCGCGCTGCTCACGCCGACTGGGTGCCGGCGCGGGCCTCCTCGTTCCGCGGCGCTAGCTTTCCGCGAGGATGTGGGAGAGCTCCTGATCGAGGTCGAAATGGCGGTGTTCCGTACCGGGTGGCACGGCGGCGTCCGTCCGCTTGAGGAACGACTCCAGGGCCCGCGCCGGGGCCTCGAGCAGAGCCTCGCCCTCGGGGGAGCTCAGGGCGATGCAGACAACGCCCTGACCGTGGCTGCGGGACGGCCAGACTCGGACGTCTCCGGTGCCGGTCGGCCGGTGAAGGCCTTCGGCGAGGAGGTCGCGGGCAAACACCCATTCGACTGTCTCCTCGGCTCCGGTGTGGAAGGTGGCGTGCACGGCATACGGATCGGCCGTGTCATACCGCAGTCCTGCGGGAACGGGCAGTGAGGACTCGCTCGACACAACGAGGCGCAGGTGCAGCTCGCAGCTGACCGTGGTGTTCATAAGCGCCAGGGCCTTTCGCTCAGTGTGCGCTCGGGGATTCGCACGTCGGCGAAATCGACATGCCACCTACGGTGCCGTTGTAAACCCCTCTGAGTGTTTTGGGCGTGCTTAGGTAGCTCGTACGGCCGAGTCTTTCTTGGTCGGAAACACCCATTTCAGTGACCCGAATCCGTCCGGTAGGTTTGAGTGCATGAATACGGGGAGTGACAAGGGGGCCAGGGAGCCCGGGGCGCCCGAGAAGGTCGACGCGACCGTCGGGGCCGGTTCGCGCGGTGCGGCGGACGGTGCGACGGGCGGCTCGACACAGGGCTCGACGGAGGACTCGGCGGCAGGGGGCAAGCCGCTGGGTTCGCGGGCGCCGGAGTTCATCCAGGCCAGGCGGACCCTGCACCTGAGCTGGCAGGTCGGCGTCTTCATCGTGGGGCTCGCCGTCGTCGTGGGCGGCGTGATCATGCTGCCGCTGCCGGGTCCCGGCTGGTTGGTGATCTTCGGTGGCATGGCGATCTGGGCGACCGAGTTCGTCTGGGCGCAGCTGGTCCTGCGCTGGACGAAGCGGAAGGTCACGGAGGCGACGCAGCGCGCGCTCGACCCGAAGGTGCGGCGGCGGAACATCATCCTGACCACGATCGGACTGGTGATCATCGCCGTGCTCGGCGGGGTCTACGTATGGAAGTTCGGCCTCGAGATGCCGTGGAACATCAAGCAGTGACGGTGTGGTGCGGGCCATGGGGTGCAGGGTGGTCCCAGGAACCCCCTGACATGGGGTAATGTTCTTCCTGCGCCCGGGCGATTAGCTCAGTGGGAGAGCGCTTCGTTCACACCGAAGAGGTCACTGGTTCGAACCCAGTATCGCCCACCCGGACCGAGAGCCCCGGAGACATCGAGTCTCCGGGGCTCTCGGCGTTTTTCGGCTCCGACCTGGGCGTTCGAAGCGCCCCGCGGTCAATCTTCGTCCGAACTGTTGACGCACCGCCCACCCGTCTCTACTTTTGCTCGGCAAGCGCTTGCCTAAAACGATTCAACGCGCAGGGTGGAGGGGCTAGCTGTGCCTATGAACAGGGATCTTGGGAGACGTGGCCTGCTGAAGGCCACGGGGGCTTCGGCCGCGGTGCTGGGCCTGGCCGCGGCCGGCTGCGGTGGTGACGGTGGGTCAGGAGGCGGCGGGGACGCGGACGGTCCGGCGACCCTGCGGTTCGCCTGGTGGGGCGGTGAGCCGCGCGCCGTGAAAATCAAGAAGGCGATCGCGCTCTTCGAGAAGAAGAATCCGAAGATCAAAATCAAGCCGGAATTCACCGATTACCAGGCATTCTGGGAGAAGTTCCAGACGCAGGCCTCGGGCGGAAATCCTCCGGATGTATTCCTCAACTCTGTTGCCTTCCTTGCGAAGTACGACAAGCGGGGAGTTCTGCTCGACCTCAAGTCCCAGGTCGACGCAGGGAATCTGAGCCTCGAACAGTTCCGCGGCGGCGTCGAGACGGCCGGTCAGGTCTCCGGCGGCAAGCAGGTCGCGGTTCCGGTCGGCGCCAACACCATGTCGCTCGTCATCGACAAGAAGGTGTGGGACAAGGCGGGCGTGAAGCCCACGTTCGGCTGGACCTGGGACGAGTACTTCAGATCCCTGCAGACCATCCAGGACAAGCTGAAGATCGCGGGAGACACCGGCTACGGCGGCGTCATGTACCTCTACGACCCGTACCTGCGGCAGAACGGCAAGGCGTTCTTCAAGGACGGCAAACTCGGCTTCACCGAGGACGATCTGACGCAGTGGTGGTCCGACTACTACAAGCGCGTGAAGTCCGGCATCGTCGCCGACCCCAAGAAGATCGAGCAGGTCAAGCCGAAGTCCGGGCTCTCCGCCGGGCTCGCGGGCGCCGAGTTCACCTGGGACAACTTCTCGGTGCGCTACGAGGGCGAGGGCGACTCCGACTACGCGCTCGCGCCGATCCCCACCACCGACGGCAAGGCCACCGGCCAGTACCTCGGCTCGCTGATGCTCTCCATCTCCACCAAGTGCAAGGCCCAGGCGCAGGCCGCCAAGTTCATCGACTTCATGGTCCACGACCCCGAGGTCGGCAAGGTCATGGGCTACGACATGGGTGTGCTCGCCACCGAGGAACAGTTCGACGCGTACAAGCCGGGCGCCGAGACCGACAAGGCCGTCGCCGAGGCCAACAAGGGCATCGCCGCGTACGAGACCGAGGTCGGCGAGGCCGATGTGCTCGGCAAGATCACGCCGCACCCGTCGGGGGCGGACGTCGTCGAGGCCGCCTTCCTGCGCATCGCCGGAGACGTCGCCAACGGCAAGCAGAAGGTCCCGGCCGCCGTGAAGCAGTTCTTCAGTGAGGCCGAGGCGGCCTTCCAGGCCTGACCCCCCTACGTTTCCGAGGGGAAACAGCACCATGTCGCTCGTCAAGGACGCCACAGTCCTGGCCGAAGAGGTGAACGTCGTTCGACCCGTCGCACAAAAGCGGCGGGGTCGGCGCGACAACCTCGCCGGCTATCTGTTCATGTCGCCGTGGCTCGCGGGGTTCCTGCTGCTCACGGCCGGGCCGATGATCGCCTCGCTCTACTACGCGTTCACGGACTACAACCTGTTCGCCGCCCCGAAGTGGATCGGCCTGGACAACTTCACGGCCATGTTCGACGACCCGCGCTGGCAGAAGTCGGTGCAGGTGACGCTCAAGTACGTGGTCATCGGCACTCCGCTCAAGCTGCTGCTCGCACTCGGTGTCGCGCTGCTGCTCAACCAGAGCCGCCGCGGGCAGGGCCTGTACCGGGCCGCGTTCTACGCCCCGTCGCTGATCGGCGCCAGCGTCTCGGTCGGCTTCGTCTGGCGGGCGATCTTCAGTGACAAGGCCGTCGTCGACAAGGGACTCGGCTCCCTCGGCCTGAACCTCGGCGGCTGGATCGGCGACCCCGACCTGATCCTCTACTCCCTGGTCGCGCTCACCGTCTGGCAGTTCGGCGCACCCATGGTCATCTTCCTCGCCGGACTCAAACAGGTGCCGCGCGAGCTGTACGAGGCAGCAGCCGTGGACGGGGCGGGACCGCTGCGCCGGTTCTGGAACATCACCCTGCCGATGATTTCCCCGGTGCTCTTCTTCAACGTCCTGCTGGAGTCGATCCACTCGTTCCAGATCTTCGGCTCCGCCTACGTCGTCTCCAACACGTTCTGCGGACCGGCCGACGCCACCCTCGTCTACACCTGCTACCTGTACCAAAAGGGCTTCCAGCAGTCCCAGATGGGCTTCGCGTCCGCGATGGCCTGGATGCTGCTGCTCGCCGTCGCGCTCGTCACCGCCGTCCTGTTCTGGTCCCAGAAGAAGTGGGTGCACTACGAGGAGGACGTCAAGTGACCACCGTCGCACCGCAGATGAGCCAGGGCGCGAGCCCTCGCAGGCGCACCGGATCCGTCGTCTGGCACCTCTTCTCGCTCGCCGTGCTCTGCGTCGTCCTCTACCCCGTCGTCTGGGTGATCGGCGCCGCCTTCAAGCCCGGAAAGAAGATCGTCGGCTCGCTCGACCTCTTCCCCGCCGACCCCGTTCTGGACAACGTCAAGGGCCTCGCCGACGGCATCGCCGGTATCTCCATCAGCACCTTCTTCACCAACTCGCTGTTCTACGCGGTGCTGGCGGTCGTCGGCGTCGTCGTCTCCAGCTCGCTCACCGCGTACGCCTTCGCGAAGATCCCCTTCCGGGGCCGGAACCTGCTGTTCACGATGATGATCGGCACGCTGCTGCTGCCGTACCACGTGCTCCTCATCCCGCAGTACGTGATGTTCCAGAAGCTGGAGCTCATCAACACGTACGTGCCGCTGCTCGCGGGCAAGTTCCTCGCCACGGAGGCCTTCTTCGTCTTCCTCATGGTGCAGTTCATGCGCGGGCTCCCGCGCGAACTGGACGAGGCGGCGCGCCTCGACGGCTGCGGCCATCTGCGGATCTACTGGTCGATCGTGCTGCCGCTGTGCCGGCCCGCCCTGATCACCAGCGCGATCTTCACGTTCATCAACGCGTGGAACGACTTCATGGGCCCGCTGATCTACCTCAACGAGCCCTCGAAGTACACCGTCTCGCTCGGCCTGATGATGTTCCGCGACCAGCAGGGCATCTCCGACTACGGAGGTCAGATCGCCATGGCGATGATGGCGCTCATCCCGGTCATCGCCTTCTTCATGGCCTTCCAGCGGTATCTGATCGACGGCATGGCCACGTCGGGGCTCAAGTGAGGACCGAGTCGCGGCGGCGGACCGGATTCGCCGTCTTCGCCGAGTGCCTGCTGACCGGGGTGTGGATCGCGCTCGCGGCCCTGCCCGTCGTCACCGCTCCGGCCGCCTTCGCGGCCGGGGCCCGGCACCTGCGCCGCCACATCGGTCAACAGGCCGGTGGCTGGCGGGAGTTCGTCGCCGACTTCCGCCTCGCCGTGCGTCACGGCTGGCTCGTCGGTCTCGCGGGGGCGGCCGGGTTCTTCGCGGTATGGGTCGACCTGCGCATGGCGCGGGCCGGGCTGCCGGGCGGGCAGCTCGCCGCCGCCGTCGGCATCGTCGCGCTCATCGGCGGCGCCGTCGCCGTGCTGCGGGCCGCCGCCGTGTGGGAGCCGGGCCCGACCTGGCGGGCACTGCTCGGCGCCGCCGCCCGGCGCACCGTACGGGCCCCCGGCGGATCGCTGCTCCTGGTGTGCGGCATCGCGCTCGTCGTCCTCGGTGCGGAGTTCCTCACGCCGCTCGCGGTGCCGGTGCTCGGCATCCTCGCCGCGGCGGCCGTCGCGGTGGAGGAACGCGACCGCACCCACTGACCCGCACCTCCCTGCTCGTAAGCCTCCTCCCCGTACACCCCCTTCTCGTACGCACCTTTGGCATGCACGGAAAGGAACGACGATGTCCCCCATTCCCCGCAGGTCCCTCCTCAAGGCCGCCGCGGTCGCCGGCGCGGCCGCGCAGTTCAGCTGGGCGCTCGGCGGCAAGGAGGCCAAGGCCGCGCAGGCCGCCGCACCCGCCGCGGACCAGCCGGTCGTGCTCGGCTGGCTGGAGGACGGCGGGCTCGGCGCCGCCCCCGGCTCCACCGTCGGCGTGCCCTGGCCCAAGGGCGCGTACGAGAAGGGGCAGGAGTTCGCCCTCACCACTGAGGACGGCAAGCAGGTCCCCGTCCAGACCTGGCCGCTCGCCCAGTGGCCCGACGGCTCCCTGAAGTGGACCGCGCACGCGGTGGGGCCCGGCGTCGGGGACGGAAAGCTCTCCCTGAAGGCGGGGACCGCCGCCGCGCCCGACAAGAAGGTGCGCGTCTCGACGAGCGGCGGGACCGTCACCGTCGACACCGGCGTCGTCGTGGCGAAGCTCGGCAAGAGCGGATCGAGCCTGGTCAAGTCCGTCACCCGCGGCTCCACGGAGATCGCCAAGGACGGCCGGCTCGTCCTCCTGCGGCAGGGCGAGATCGAGGACGGCGACCAGGGGGCCGCGACGTACGAGCGGTTCGAGTCCGTCATTGAGGAGACGAAGGTCGAACAGGACGGACCCGTCCGCGCCGTCGTCCGCATCGACGGCAAGCACCGCAAGGGCAAGCGCAGCTGGCTGCCCTTCTCGATCCGGTTCTACTTCTACGCGGGCGCCGAATCGTTCCGCATGGTGCACACCATCACGTACGACGGCACCCAGGAACCCGGCAAGGCCTCCGGGGACTTCATCCGCGGGCTCGGCGTCCGCTTCACCGTGCCGATGCGCGACAAGGCGTACGACCGGCACATCCGGATCGGCGGCGAGGGCACGGGCATGCTCCGGGAAGCCGTCCAGGGCATCACGGGACTGCGCCGCGACCCGGGCGCCGCCGTGCAGGCCGCCCAGTTCGCGGGCGAGAAACTGCCCGACCCCTCGACCTGGGACCAGCGCGTCACGACGCGGCTCCAGTACATCCCCGAGTGGGGCGACTACACGCTCTCCCAGCTGTCGGCCGACGGCTTCACGCTCAAGAAGCGCACCAAGAAGGGCCACGGCTGGATCGGCGCGGGCGGCGGCCGCCGCGCCAGCGGATTCGGCTACGTCGGCGGACCGAGCGGCGGACTCTCCTTCGGCCTGCGCGACTTCTGGGAGAAGCACCCGGCGGGCCTCGACATCCGCGGCGCGCACACCGACGAGGCCGAGGTCACCCTCTGGCTCTGGTCGCCCGAGGCCCAGCCCATGGACCTGCGCTTCTACCACGACGGCATGGGCCAGGACACGTACGCCGAGCAGCTCGAAGGCCTCAACATCACGTACGAGGACTACGAGCCCGAGTTCGGCACCCCGTACGGCATCGCCCGCACCAGCGAGCTGATGTTCTGGGCCAACGACGCGACACCGAAGCCCGCGACGTTCGCCCGGCAGGTCGCGGCCGTGCGCGTGCTGCCGCAGCTGGCCGCGCCGCCGAAGCAGCTCATCGGGGCGCGGGTCCTCGGCCCCGGCCTCTACTCCGAACCCGACCGCTCCACCCCCGCCAAGGCGAAGATCGAGGACCACCTCGACTTCCTCTTCACCTACTACAAGGACCAGGTGGAGATGCGCCGTTGGTACGGCTTCTGGGACTACGGCGATGTGATGCACTCCTACGACCCTGCGCGTCACCAGTGGCGCTATGACGTCGGCGGCTACGCGTGGGACAACTCCGAGCTGTCGCCGGACATCTGGCTCTGGCTCGCGTATCTGCGCTCCGGCCGCGCCGACATCTTCCGCTTCGCCGAGGCCATGACCCGGCACACCGGCGAGGTCGACGTCTACCACCTGGGCAAGTGGGCAGGGCTCGGCACCCGGCACGGCGTCCAGCACTACGCCGACTCTGCCAAGCAACAGCGCATCGCGAACACCACGTACCGCCGCTACTACTACTTCCTCACGGGCGACGAGCGCGTCGGCGATCTCATGCACGCCAACGTCGACTCCGACGAGACGTTCCTCGTGCTCGACCCGAACCGCAAGGTCCGCACCGACACCGACTACAAGCCCGACCCGCACGCCCTGTCCATCGGCTTCGGCACCGACTGGAGCGGCCTCGTCTCCGCCTGGCTCACCGAGTGGGAGCGGCGCGGACCCAAGTGGGAGAAGGCCAGGGCGCGCGTCCTGTCGACCATGGAGACCATCGCCGCGCAGCCCAACGGCTTCGTACAGGGCAGCGGGCTCTACGACCTCGACACCGGAAAGTTCGCCGTCGCCGACAAACCCGTCGTCGGCGTCTCCCACCTGTCGGCGGTCTTCGGCCTCAACGAACTGTGCGCGGAGCTGATCGACCAGGTCGACATGCCCAAGTTCGAAGAGGCGTACTACGACTACTGCCGCTACTTCAACGCCACCAAGGCGGAGCAGAAGGCGCGGTACGGCTCGGACTTCGGCTCCCTCATCCTCTTCCAGGGCCACTCCCGGCTCGACGCCTACGCCGCCGTACGCACCGGCGACGACAAGCTGGCCGCGCGCGCCTGGGAGAAGTTCTTCAAGAGCGACGGCTACACCGAGTCCTCGCCGTGGAAGACGGAGAAGGTGGACGGACCCGTGACGCTCGTCGCGGGCACGGAGGCGAACTGGGTCTACACGAACGACACCGCCCTGTACGGGCTCGCCGCGATCGAGAACCTCGCGCTGGTCGGCGACAGGATGCCCTAGTCACGGCATCCTCGGGGCATGGACTGGAACCGTTACCGCTTTCGCAGTGTCTGGGAACTGCCCGCGCGGCCCGCCGCGGTCTTCGCGGTTCTCGAACGGGCCGAGGAGTACCCGCGGTGGTGGCCCCAGGTCCGCTCGGTGACGTCGCTGGACGGGAGCGGCACCAGCGGCGTCGCCGTCTTCCGGTCCTTCCTCCCGTACGAGCTGCATGTCACCGCGCGCGAGCGGCGCCGCGACCCGGCCGCCGGGGTGCTGGAGATCGCGATGACGGGGGACCTGGAGGGGTGGGCGCGGTGGACGCTGCTCGCGGGCGGGGGCGGTGGCACACGCGCCGTCTACGACCAGGAGGTCGAGGTGACCAAGCCCCTGCTGCGCCGGTTCGCCGTGCCCGGCCGCCCGGTGTTCCTGGCCAACCACGCCTGGATGATGCGCGGTGGGCGGCGGGGGCTGGCCGCCCACATGCAACCGGTTTGAACACTGGCCGCCGCGACCTGTATTGTTCAACCCGTTCCCGGGCGATTAGCTCAGTGGGAGAGCGCTTCGTTCACACCGAAGAGGTCACTGGTTCGAACCCAGTATCGCCCACCCGAGAATGACCGGTCCGCCGTACAGGCGGGCCGGTTTTTCGTTGTGGCCCCGGCGGGGGAACGGTCAGGCTGCCGCGGGGAGTTCCGGGCGCAGCGGCCACGCCGGGTCCACCGTCTCCGGATTGCCGCTGCGGGCGAACCAGGCCTGCAGGCCGCGGGCCTGCGCCGCGTGCCAGACCGCCTGCAAGGTGTGCAGCTCGGCGGGGGAGAGGCGTTCGAGGCGGGACGCGAAGCGGCGGCCCACCGCCCGCACCACGTCCAGCGCCGCCTGCGCGTCCGCCGCTGCGTCGTGCGCGTCCGCCAGCTCGACCTCGTAGTGCTCGCAGAGATCGGTCAGCGTGCGGCGGCCCTTGCGGTAGCGGTCCAGGTGCTTGTCCAAAACCCGCGGATCGACCACGCACAGCGACGCCGTCTCCAGATAGCGGGTCAGCGACGAGGCCCGGTGCCGCTTCAACTCGCGGTCGAGCAGCGTCAGATCGAACGGCGCGTTCATCACGACGAGCGGACGGCCCGCCGCGGCCTGCTCGGCGAGCGCCCGGCCGACCTCCTCCATCACCGGAGCCGGCCAGCGCCCGGTGCGCTGCAGATGCTCGTCGGTCAGTCCGTGCACCTCGGTCGCGCCGGGCGGCACCGGAACTCCGGGGTTCACCAGCCAGCGCGACACCCGTGGCCGGGTGCCTGCCGCGTCCTGCACCACCACGGCGGCGGACACGATGCGATCGCTCTCCACGTCCACACCCGTGGTCTCCGTGTCGAAGGCGGCAAGGGGGCCTTCGTACCAGCACGTCATGTTTACTCAACTCCCGGTTCACCTACGGCAGATGACGTCCCGTCGACATGTCGCCCCTGCCCAAGCGGTGATACCCGCACTGTTTGCGTCGTACGCCGAGCGGTGACAACACAGGTATGAGTCATGGCAGTTCAGCGGGGTGCCATTGACCCGGAGCCGAGCAATTCCTTGATCTCGGACCACTGTTTTGATCTTGGCCCGTTCTTCGAACCGGCGGCCCCTCTCGCGGGATCCGCTCTTTCCGGAAGGCCAGTTGGACCATGGCGCTCGCGCGGCCCGAACGAGGCGGGCTGCTGCCCGAGCGGATCGCACCGCCGCGCGGCACGCTCGCCACCACCGCCTGCATGGAGACGCTGCAGGTGGGCTATCTGCACGCCGTGGCGGCCGCCGCGGGATGCTCCCTCTCGCAGCCCTTTCCGGACAACGGCATCGACTGGCACGTCAGCCACAGCTCGCCGGGGCACACGGTCGACGACGAGGTCACCATCAAGGTGCAGCTCAAGGCGACGTACCAGGTCGCGCCCGATCCGCCGGGACCGTCCTTCGCGTTCACGCTCGACAACGCGCACCTGGAGAAGCTCGCCCGCACCCCGGTCTCCGTGCACAAGATCCTCGTCGTGATGCTCGTGCCGCGTTCGCAGGACGACTGGCTGCGGGCGAGCCACGACCGGCTCGATCTGCGGCACTGCTGCTACTGGAGCAACCTCGCCGGACAGCCGGTCACCGGCCGGCGCAGGACCACCGTGCGCGTCCAGACGGCGCGGATCTTCGACGACCGCGCGCTCTGCGACATCATGGCCAGGGTGGGCGCGGGTGGACGGCCCTGACGGTTCAACCCGGCCCGGCCCGAAGGGAGTTGTGTGATGCAGCACCGCCCGATCGACGAACCCCTGCGTCCGCTCGGCGCGGGCCGCGGCCACCCCGTCGACCTCGTCGGACCCGAGCCCGCGCAGGTCGACCCCGCGGTGCTCGGCGCACTGCTCCACCGGCACGGCTGGCAGCGGCGCGGCGGGGCCGCCGGGCGGTACGCGCGCTGGACGCTGCCGGGGGCCGGGGACCGCACCAGCCTGCTCGTACCGGAGAGCCGCTCCTTCCCCGACAGCGAGGAACTCCTCGGGGAGGCGCTCGTCGCCCTGGAGCGCAGCGGGATGCCGTCCGCGCGCGAGGTGCTCGTCTCACTGGCCGTGCCGAGCGACGAGATCCGCTGGACGCGCGACGTCCCGGCCGGGCCCGCGGGCGTCTCGTCGTGGACCGCCGAGGAACAACTGCGGGGCGCGGCACGGCAGATGCTGCTCGCGGGCGCCCTCGCCGCGCGCGGCCGGGCCGGCTACTACGGGGCCCGGCACCGGCGGCCGGCCGCCGTGGTCCTGGAGAACGTGCTGGTGCAGACGGCGTCCGGCGGGCGCCGGCTCGCCGCGTTCGTGCCCGTCGCCACGGGGCGCTCGCTCGCCGTCCGGCTGCACCAGGCGCTGTACGCGGTGCGCGAGGCCATCGACTACCGGCGGGCCACCGGCGGCATGGACGCGTTCGACGGGGCGATCGAGGCGGGCGTCAGCCATGAACTGACCGAGGCGCTCGTCGCGTTGGTCCGCGGCACCGAGGGCGCGCGCGTGGGCGTCGAGTGGGCGCCGGCCGCCGGGGTGCCGCGCGAGTGCACGGACGGCGACGCCCCCGTCGAGTTCTCACCCGGCGACCTCGACGTGCTGCGTGCGGCCGGGGCCCGCTACCTGTCCGCCGAACCGGCCGTCGCCGTCCGGGTCACCGGCACCGTCGTCCGGATGCGCCGGGCCGGGCCGCGCGGCGCGGGCACGGTGCGGCTGCGGGTGCTCGCGGGCGCCGAGGTGCCGCACGTACGGATGACGCTCGACGAGGAGGCGTACCGGATCGCGGGGCACGCGCATCTGGTGGGCCTGCCGATCCGCGTGCAGGGGCGACTGGAGAGCCGGGGCGGGTTCCGCCGCCTGACCGGCGCGAACGAGGTCGTACCCGTACAGGTGGAGGAGGCCGAGCGGGACCGGCTGATGAAGTCGCTCCAGGAGAACCTGGACTTCTTCGAGGAGGCCTGCGCGGGGGAGGAGTAGCGCGGCGGACTAGTCGGTGGGCCGGTGTGCGTAGAGGTCTCTGAGCAGGGCGATCTCCGCCGTGTGGTGCAGCATCTCGCGGTTGATGTGCAGCACGAGCGTCGCCATCGGCTCCTTCTCGAACGGGCCCTCGGCCGGTCCGCACGGGCGGGCGAGCGCCGCCTCGTCCAGTCCGCGCACGCCCGCGATCCACTGCGCGTACGCGGCGTCGAGACGGTCCAGGGCGTCGGCGGCCGTGGCGGGATAGTCGTAACTCATGTAGTCCACCGGGTCCGCCCCGAAGTGCGAGGCGTTGCGGAGGCCGAGGACGCCCACCAGGATGTGGCCGAGGCGCCAGGCGATCGTCGTGACCGGCGCGGGCACCGGCTCCGGGTGGGCGAACTCGATCACGAGGTCGCCGGAGCCGCCCACGATCGGGGCGGTCGCGGAGCCGCGCGGGCGCACGCTCCAGCAGTCCGCCACGGGCTCCCAGAAGTACTCCTCGTCGGAGATCCCCGCGAGGCGGTCGCGCAGCTGGTGCCGCCAGTGCCAGTCGAGCTGGTCGGCGAGGAGCGTGTTCCAGTCGAGTGTCATACGTCTCACGCTAGGGCCCCGCACCGACAGTCGCCCGGCCGCCGGGCCTCCGTGCGATTAACCGTTTCGCGAGCGGTCCTGGTGACTCGGTACGATCGCACTTGCGCGCGTCACAGGTAATGGCGCGGCGTTCCATCTTCAGGTAGGAGAAGTCCGGTGTCTGATGTCCGTGTGACCATCCAACGCGATTCCGAGCGGGAAGAGCGCGTGGTGACGACGGGCACTACGGCCGCCGAGCTCTTCCCCGGCGAGCGCAGCATCGTCGCCGCCCGCGTGGCCGGCGAGCTGAAGGACCTGGCGTACGAGGTCGCCGACGGCGAGACCGTCGAGCCCGTCGAGATCTCCTCCGAGGACGGTCTCAACATCCTGCGCCACTCGACCGCGCACGTCATGGCGCAGGCCGTGCAGGAGCTGTTCCCCGAGGCCAAGCTCGGCATCGGCCCGCCCATCAAGGACGGCTTCTACTACGACTTCGACGTCAAGGAGCCGTTCACCCCCGAGGACATCAAGCGCATCGAGAAGAAGATGCAGGAGATCCAGAAGCGGGGGCAGCGCTTCTCGCGCCGCGTCACCACCGACGCGGACGCGGCCGTCGAGCTCGCCGACGAGCCGTACAAGCTGGAGCTCATCGGCCTCAAGGGCAACGCGGCGCAGGCTGCCGACGGCGCGGACGCCGAGGTGGGCAGCGGCGAGCTGACCATCTACGACAACATCGACGCCAAGACCGGCGAGTTGTGCTGGAAGGACCTCTGCCGCGGCCCGCACCTGCCGACCACCCGCGTCATCCCCGCGTTCAAGCTGATGCGCTCGGCCGCCGCCTACTGGCGCGGCAGCGAGAAGAACCCGCAGCTCCAGCGCATCTACGGCACCGCGTGGCCGTCGAAGGACGAGCTCAAGGGCTACCTGGAGTTCCTCGCAGAGGCCGAGAAGCGTGACCACCGCAAGCTCGGCGCCGAGCTGGACCTGTTCTCCTTCCCGGACGAGCTGGGCCCCGGCCTCGCGGTCTTCCACCCCAAGGGCGGCGTGATCCGCAAGGTCATGGAGGACTACTCGCGGCGCCGCCACGAGGCATCCGGCTACGAGTTCGTGAACACCCCGCACATCTCGAAGGAGCACCTCTTCGAGACCTCGGGCCACCTCCCGCACTACGCGGAGGGCATGTTCCCGCCCATCCAGTTCGACGAGCAGAACTACCGCCTCAAGGCGATGAACTGCCCGATGCACAACCTGATCTTCAAGTCCCGCGGGCGCTCCTACCGTGAGCTGCCGCTGCGGCTCTTCGAGTTCGGCACCGTGTACCGGTACGAGAAGTCGGGCGTCGTGCACGGGCTGACCCGCTCGCGCGGCTTCACCCAGGACGACTCGCACATCTACTGCACCAAGGAGCAGATGGCGGAGGAGCTCGACACGCTCCTCACCTTCGTCCTCGACCTGCTGCGCGACTACGGCCTGAACGAGTTCGAGCTGGAGCTGTCCACCCGCGACGACTCCGACAAGTTCATCGGCACGGACGAGGACTGGGCGGAGGCCACCGAGGCGCTGCGCTCCGCCGCGGAGAAGCAGGGCCTCCCGCTGGTCCCGGACCCGGGCGGCGCCGCCTACTACGGCCCGAAGATCTCGGTGCAGGCCAAGGACGCCATCGGCCGCTCCTGGCAGATGTCGACCCTCCAGGTCGACTTCAACCAGCCCAAGCGGTTCGGCCTGGAGTACACCGCGGCCGACGGCTCGCGCCAGCAGCCCGTCATGCTGCACCGCGCCCTGTTCGGCTCGATCGAGCGGTTCTTCGGCGTGCTCCTGGAGCACTACGCGGGCGCGTTCCCGGCGTGGCTCGCCCCGGTCCAGGCCGTCGGCATCCCGATCGGCGACGGGCACGTGGGCTACCTGGAGGAGTTCGCCGAGAAGGCGCGCGCCCGGGGGCTGCGCGTCGAGGTCGACAAGTCCTCGGACCGCATGCAGAAGAAGATCCGCAACCAGCAGAAGGCCAAGGTGCCCTTCATGGTCATCGCGGGCGACGAGGACATGAACGCCGGTTCGGTGTCCTTCCGCTACCGCGACGGCTCGCAGGAGAACGGCATCCCGGTCGACGAGGCCATCGCGAAGATCGTGAAGGTCGTCGAGGAGCGGGCGCAGGTCTGACGTCGTCCGTCAGGACGTCATTCGGTGTCACGGCGAGAGGCCTCCGGGGAGTCCCCCGGGGGCCTCTCGCCCTCCTGCGCGAAGACCTGCAGCAGCCACGACGAGAACGAGCCGGTGACCGCGCCGAGCAGCGCAAGGCCGCAGGCCATCACGCCCACCGTCACCAGCCGGCCGAGCGGGGTCACCGGGGCCAGATCGCCGTAGCCCACGGTCGACAGCGTGGTGCAGGTGAACCACACCGCGTCGCCGTACGTGCGGATGTCCGCGCCGGGCGCCGCGTGCTCCTGCTGGTACAGGGCCAGCGACCCCGCGAAGCCGAGCAGCGTCACCGAGAGGCCCGCGTACGCGATCACGCGCGCGTGCAGTGCGAGCCGCGGCTCGTTCCGCCTGCGCTGCACCGCCTCGTAGGTCCGCACGATCTGCAGGGGACGCAGCAGGGGCAGCAGCAGGACCAGCGTGTCCAGCCAGTGGGTGCGCACGAAGCGCGGCCAGCGCTGCCCGCTCAGGTGCCGGCGCACCAGGTAGTCGACGAGGAACACCGCCCACGCGACGAGTGCGAGCGTCAGGGACGTGGCCCGCAGGGCGTCGGGCAGGTCGTGGCCGAGTACCCGGACCGCGTACGCGGCCAGGAAGACGAGCGAGGCGATCGCGAGAACGGCGCCGTTGCGCCGCTCCCAGCGGGCCAGTGCGGTGTCGGTCATCCCGACAGCATCACCCGCGCCGACCTGGGGCGGTACCCGGCGACACGCCTCCCTGAGGCGACGCCATATGCTGCATTGCATGACGAGTGAGCCGGAGCAGCAGGTCGGTCCAGTGGGTGAGCCGGACGGATTCGGGCGTCTGTGGACCCCGCACCGCATCGCGTACATCCAGGGCGAGGGCAAACCGAGCGGCCCCGGGGCCGACGACGGCTGTCCCTTCTGCGCGGCTCCCGGCAAGTCCGACGAGGACGCCCTGATCGTGGCGCGCGGCGAACACGTCTTCGCGATCCTGAACCTGTACCCGTACAACGGCGGGCACATGATGGTGCTGCCCTACCGGCACGTCGCCGACTACACGGACCTCGACGCGAACGAGACCGCGGAACTCGCCGACTTCACCAAGCGCGCCATGACCGCGCTGCGCTCGGCCTCGGGCGCGCACGGCTTCAACATCGGCATGAACCAGGGCGCGGTCGCGGGCGCCGGCATCGCGGCCCACCTGCACCAGCACATCGTTCCGCGGTGGGGCGGCGACACCAACTTCATGCCGGTCGTCGGCCACACCAAGGTGCTGCCGCAGATGCTCGCCGACACGCGCACGGCCCTGGCGAAGGCCTGGCCGAGCGACTGAGTCCTACGCGTTGTACGTGTCCGCCTTCCCCGGCGACGGGTCCTGTACCGCGCCGCTGAGGAAGCCGGAGCGGGCGCCGAACTTCTCGGTGTTCACACCGTTCTCGTCGAGCACCTTGATGGCCGCCGCGTGCACCACGCGCAGCACCGGCGTCGCCGTGCGCAGCGCGTCGTCCGCCATGAAGCGGTGGCGCCACGGCTGGTCCGCCCAGGCGTGGCGCAGGCCGAACGGCTCGGGCAGTACCAGCTTGCCCCCGAGGTGGTCCAGGAGCGGCGGATACCAGGTGAAGGGGGCGCGGACCGCGATCCGGACCGCCTCGTCCGAGGTGACCAGCGGGAGCGTCTTCGAGGTGGTCTCCCAGAACCGTATGGACTTGGAGATCTCCTTCGTCTTCGGCTCCGGCTTCGTCGTGAACAGCGAGTGCACGGGACCGAGCGCGTGCCCGGTCACCTCTATCCGCAGCGTCTGGTGCAGCACCGTCACCGTGATCAGCATCGTGATCACCAACTGACCGTCCCAGAGCGTGAACTGGACGCCCAGGTAGTGGCGGCTGCCGCTGCCGAACTGCTGCTCGTTGCAGATCCTCTCTATCGCGTGCTGCCGGGTCTCGAACGCTTCGACGTCCACGCCCGAGGGGCGGGTCACGCTCTTCGCGTTCTCACCGATCGGCGAGACGATCCAGTGCTTGACCGACGGCGTGGGGAAGCCGCCCGTGTGGATGGGCTTGCGCTCCAGGAGACGGAGCTGGTCGTAGATCGCGCGCACCACGTCCCAGCTGCGGAACGGGTGGATGTCCTTGCCGGGCTCCTTCGACACCAGGTCCTCGGCCAGCTGCCAGCCGCCCCAGCGCGTGCCCATGCCCAGGATGCCCTTGGGGCCCGCGTAGAACACGGAGTTCGACGCCTGCTCGGCGGTCAGCTTGGCCAGGTTCTGCCGCAGCTGCTCCGCCGCGGTCTCGCCGGGGCTGCCGGGGACGGCCTCCGGGATCTTCGCGCCGATCCCGCCGCCGGACAGCAGCCCGCCCCAGCGCTCCCGCAGGTCCTGCGCGGTGCGCTCGCAGATCCGCCGCGCCCAGAGGCCGCCGATCACCGGTGCCACGAAGCAGGCCCGTAGGTACCAGGTCCAGCCGTTGTCGGACGGCAGCTTGACGAGGCCGATCACGACGACCACGAACACGATGGCCAACAGCGCCGTGGAGAGGGCGGCCCGGCTGCGCGCCTGGCGCTCGCGCTTCTTGGCCTCGCGCTTCTCCTTGGTCCCCTTGCCGTCGGCCTCCTTGACCTCCTTCTCGGCCAGCGCCACCCGCGTGTTGTTCGACCGGCGGATCTGGAACGCGGTCAGCCAGAGCAGGAAACCCGGCAGGAACAGGAAGCCGAACACCACCGTCACCAGCGTCAGCAGGCTGTCGCGCTGACGCCGGATCCGATTGGCGGCGAGGCAGTGCTCCACGACGACGTGCGGTTCCGTGCCGAACGACTGGATCAGCGGCTTGCGGGCGCCGCCCAGCATCCGCACCTGCACCGCCCGGGAGAATGCCTCACCGAGATTCGGCGCGAACATCGACCATATCCCCGGCTTCACCTGGGACTTGTGCCACTCGTTGTTGGCGTCCTCGATCTTTGCCGCCGGGTCGTCGCGGTACGCGGCCGAGGCGATGGCGAACGTCGCGGCGGTCTGGCCCGCCGACCCCTTGAGCGGGACCTGCGCGCCCGGTTGGAAGTCGAAAACCCCGTCGGCCGAAGCCGGCTTCATCGTGTCCGCCACTGCCACCCCCATCACCGCACGCTGTCGCTGCGGCTTTTCCCGACTTGACCGCCCCGCACACCTGTTGGGCGCGCCGTCGGCCGGATCCGGCTGATCTTCGACCAGCGTAGCGGCCACCACCGACACCGACCCCGAGGAACGGGAAGCCGGGGCCGGTGGACGGCCGAGGATCGACTACGGGACGTCCTGGGCCTGTTCACGGATCCGCTCGCTGAGCTGGGCCGGCATCGGCTCGTGCCGGGCGTACTCGCGGCTGAAACGCGCCGTGCCGTGCGACAGCGAGCGCAGGTCCACCGCGTACCGGCCGATCTCGATCTCCGGCACCTCGGCCCGCACCAACGTCCGTCCGCCCGGCGCCTGTTCGGTGCCGACGACGCGGCCGCGCCGCCCGGACAGATCGCTCATGACGGTGCCCACGTAGTCGTCGCCGACGAGGACCTCGACCTCGGCCACCGGTTCCAGGAGATGGATCCGGACATCGGCCGCGGCCTCCCGCAGCGCGAGCGCGCCCGCCGTCTGGAACGCCGCGTCGGACGAGTCCACCGAGTGCGCCTTGCCGTCGAGCAGCGTCACCCGCACGTCGATGAGCGGATATCCGGCCGCGACGCCCTTCGCCGCCTGCGCCCGCACCCCCTTCTCCACGGACGGGATGAACTGCCGGGGGACCGCGCCGCCGACGACCTTGTCCACGAACTCGATGCCCGAGCCGCCGGGCAGCGGCTCCACCTCGATCTCGCAGATCGCGAACTGGCCGTGGCCACCCGACTGCTTCACGTGCCGGCCGCGCCCCGCGGACTTGCCCGCGAACGTCTCCCGGAGGGAGACCTTGTGCGCGACGACGTCGACCTGCACCCCGTACCGGCTGCGCAGCCGCTCCAGGGCGACGTCCGCGTGCGCCTCGCCGAGACACCACAGCACGACCTGGTGGGTGTCCTGGTTCTGCTCCAGGCGCATCGTCGGGTCCTCGGCGACGAGCCGCGACAGGCCCTGGGAGAGCTTGTCCTCGTCGGCCTTGCTGTGCGCCTGGATGGCCAGCGGCAGCAGCGGATCCGGCATCTCCCACGGCGACATGAGCAGTGGGTCGTCCTTCGCCGAGAGCGTGTCCCCGGTCTCCGCCCGGCTGAGCTTCGCGACGCACGCCAGATCGCCCGCGATGCAGTGCGTCAGCGTGCGCTGCTGCTTGCCGAAGGGAGCCGACAGGGCCCCGATCCGTTCGTCCGCCTCGTGCAGGGCGCGGGTCTCGTGCCCGTGGTCGGACAGACCGTGACCCGACACGTGCACCGTCTCGTCGGGGCGCAGGGTGCCGGAGAAGACGCGGACGAGCGAGACCCGCCCCACGTACGGGTCGGACGCCGTCTTCACGACCTCCGCCACCAGCGGTCCCTCGGGATCGCAGGCGTGGATGTCGAGCTCCTTGCCGTCGCGTTTGCGGACGCCGGGCGCGGCGCGCTCCAGCGGTGTGGGAAAGCCGCCGGTGATCAGGTCGAGGAGTTCGACGGTGCCGATGCCCTGCCGCGCGTCCTCGGCCGCCGGGGCCGCCGCGAGGACCGGGTGGAAGACGCCGCGCGCGACGGCCCGCTCCAGGTCGTCGATGAGCGTCTTGACGTCGATGTCCTCGCCGCCCAGGTAGCGGTCCATGAGGGACTCGTCCTCGCTCTCGGCGATGATCCCCTCGATGAGCCGGTTACGGGCCTCCTCGATCAGCGACGCCTGTTCGGCGCCCGGTTCCGACTCCTTGCGTTCGCCCGACGCGTAGTCGAAGAGGCGCTGCGAGAGCAGCCCGATCAGGCCCGTCACGGGCGCGTGCCCGTCCGGCGCCTGTTCGCCGCGCAGCGGGAGGTACAGCGGGAGCACCGCGTCCGGGTCGTCGCCCCCGAAGACCTGTGCGCAGGTCCGCGTCATGTCCTCGAAGTCGGCCCGCGCCGCCTCCAGGTGTGTGATCACGATGGCCCGCGGCATGCCCACGGCCGCGCACTCCTCCCACACCATGCGTGTCGCGCCGGCCATCGTCTCGGGCCCGTCGGCGGCGGACACAACGAAAAGGGCCGCGTCCGCAGCCCGCAGACCGGCCCTCAACTCCCCGACGAAATCCGCGTAGCCGGGGGTGTCCAGGAGATTGATCTTGAATCCGTCCCATTCCAGCGGGACGAGCGAGAGCTGGACCGAGCGCTGCTGGCGGTGCTCGATCTCGTCGTAGTCGGAGACGCTGGTGCCGTCCTCGACGCGACCCGCCCGGTTCACCGCCCCCGCGGTCAGCGCGAGGGCCTCCACCAGGGTCGTCTTGCCCGATCCGCTGTGGCCGACCAGCACCACATTCCGTACGGACGCGGGATGGTCGGCCGTCGCTGCCCTGCCGGCGGCCCCGGGGTGTCCGTTGTTCTTGTCGCCCATGCCTTGCCTCCCGGTTTACTGCTCGGTGAGGTCCTGAAGGGCGCGGACACGCGAATCCGCGTGCGGAGGCGGCTTCGGCGACGCCCGCGGTGTCTTCGAGCTTTCCACTCGGGTCACTGTGCGTCCATACGTCGTACGGGATCGCACGCCGACGCGTGCGGCCCGTCCGCGGTTCGCACGTGTGCGTGGCTACGATGGGCCAGCCGGTGGCCAGAGGGGCCGCGCGGCCACCGACCGTCGGGAAGGCCATGCTGAACAAGTACGCGCGTGCATTCTTTACGCGTGTCCTCACACCGTTCGCCGCGTTTCTCATCCGCCGCGGAGTCAGCCCCGACGCGGTCACGCTCCTGGGCACCGCCGGAGTCGTGGCCGGTGCGCTGGTCTTCTATCCGCGCGGTGAGTTCTTCTGGGGAACCGTCGTCATCACGCTGTTCGTCTTCTCGGACCTCGTGGACGGAAACATGGCGCGCCAGCTGGGCCGGTCCAGCCGCTGGGGTGCCTTCCTCGACTCCACGCTCGACCGTGTCGCCGACAGCGCCATCTTCGGCGGCCTCGCGCTCTGGTACGCGGGCGGCGGGAACGACAGCGTTCTGTGCGCCGTGTCGATCTTCTGCCTCGCCAGCGGCCAGGTCGTGTCGTACACGAAGGCGCGCGGTGAGGCGATCGGCCTGCCCGTCGCCGTGAACGGGCTGGTGGAGCGCGCCGAGCGGCTCGTCATCTCGCTCGTCGCCGCGGGCTTCGCCGGTCTGCACAAGTTCGGTGTGCCCGGCATCCAGTACCTGCTCCCGGTCGCCCTGTGGATCGTCGCCGTGGGCAGCCTCGTCACGCTGATCCAGCGCGTGGTCACCGTGCGCCGCGAGTCCGCGGAGGCCGACGCGGCGGCCGCCGCCCAGGAGGGGGCCACCTCGTGAGCGGGACGCAGGAGCGGATCACCGACGCCCTCTACGGGCTCGGCTGGGCGACCGTCAAGAAGCTTCCCGAGCCGGTCGCGCAGCGCCTCGGCCGCACGATCGCCGACGCCGTCTGGAAGAAGCGCGGCAAGGGCGTGCAGCGCCTGGAGGCCAACCTCGCGCGCGTGGTGCCCGACGCCACGCCCCAGCGTCTGCAACAGCTCTCCAAGAAGGGCATGCGCTCGTACCTGCGCTACTGGATGGAGTCCTTCCGGCTCCCCGCGTGGAGCAAGGAGCGCATCCAGGAGGGCTTCTCGGTCAAGGACGTCCACTACCTCACCGAGGGCCTGGCCGCCGGCAAGGGCGTCGTCCTCGCCCTGCCCCACATGGGCAATTACGATCTGGCGGGCGCCTGGGTCACCACCCAGCTCGACACGCCGTTCACGACCGTCGCCGAGCGGCTCAAGCCGGAGACCCTGTACGACCGCTTCGTCGCCTACAGGGAGGGCCTCGGCATGGAGGTCCTGCCGCACACGGGCGGCTCCGCCTTCGGCACGCTCGCCCGGCGGCTGCGCTCCGGCGGCCTGGTCTGCCTGGTCGCCGACCGCGACCTGTCGTCCTCCGGTGTGGAGGTCAAGTTCTTCGGCGAGACGACGCGGATGCCCGCGGGCCCCGCGATGCTCGCCCAGCAGACCGGCGCGCTGCTGCTTCCCGTGACCCTCTGGTACGACGACTCGGCCATAATGCGGGGTCGCGTCCATCCGCCCATCGATGTGCCGGAGACAGGTACTCGGGCGGAGAAGACGTCTGTCATGACGCAGGCGCTGGCCGATGCCTTCGCCACGGGGATCGCGGACCATCCGGAGGACTGGCACATGCTGCAGCGCTTGTGGCTTGCCGACCTGGACAACTTTGAGGAGCGGCCGGCGTGAGGATCGGAATCGTCTGCCCGTACTCCTGGGACGTGCCGGGCGGCGTCCAGTTCCACATCCGCGATCTGGCGGAGCACCTCATCGCCCTGGGGCACGAGGTGTCCGTCCTCGCGCCTGCGGACGACGAGACCCCCCTGCCGCCGTACGTCGTGTCGGCGGGGCGCGCGGTTCCGGTGCCGTACAACGGCTCGGTGGCGCGCCTCAATTTCGGCTTCCTGAGCGCAGCGCGCGTCCGCAGGTGGCTGAACGACGGCACGTTCGACGTCGTCCACATCCACGAGCCGGCGTCGCCCTCCCTGGGGCTGCTGACCTGCTGGGCGGCGCAGGGGCCGATCGTCGCGACCTTCCACACGTCCAACCCGCGCTCGCGCGCCATGATCGCCGCGTATCCGATCCTGCAGCCCGCCCTGGAGAAGATCAGCGCGCGCATCGCGGTGAGCGAGTACGCGCGCCGCACGCTGGTCGAGCACCTGGGCGGCGACGCGGTCGTCATCCCGAACGGCGTCGACGTCGACTTCTTCGCCCGCGCCGAGCCGAAGTCCGAGTGGCAGGGCGACACCATCGGCTTCATCGGCCGCATCGACGAGCCCCGCAAGGGCCTGCCCGTGCTCATGAAGGCGCTCCCGAAGATCCTCGCCGAACGCCCGCGGACCCGGCTGCTCGTCGCCGGGCGGGGCGACGAGGACGAGGCGGTGGCCTCGCTGCCCAAGGAGATGCGCGACCGCGTCGAGTTCCTCGGCATGGTCAGCGACGAGGACAAGGCGCGCCTCCTGGCGAGCGTCGACGTCTACGTCGCGCCCAACACCGGAGGCGAGAGCTTCGGCATCATCCTGGTGGAGGCCATGTCGGCGGGGGCCCCGGTCCTCGCCTCCGACCTGGACGCCTTCGCGCAGGTCCTCGACCAGGGCGCGGCCGGCGAACTCTTCACCAACGAGGACGCGGACACGCTCGCCGTCGCGGCCCTGCGTCTCCTCGGCGACCCGGAGCGCCGCGCGGAACTGCGCGCGCGTGGCAGCAAGCACGTCCGCCGCTTCGACTGGTCCACGGTCGGCGCGGACATCCTCTCGGTCTACGAGACGGTGACCCAGGGCGCGGCGGCGGTCGCGGCGGACGAGCGGACGGGCCTGCGGGCGCGCTTCGGCCTGGCGCGGGACTGACCCCCGCCGGCGTCCCGGTAGCCTTGCCGCCCGTGACCGTCACCCTCATCTGGATCGCCGTAGGCCTCTTCGCGATCGGGCTCTACCTGAGCTGGACCGCAGGACGCCTCGACCGACTGCACGCCCGAATCGACGCGGCCCGCGCCGCCCTCGACGCCCAACTCCTGCGCCGCGCCTCGGTCGCCCAGGAACTGGCCACGTCCGGCGTGCTCGACCCGGCCGCGTCGATCGTGCTGTACGAGGCGGCGCACGCCGCGCGCCAGTCCGAGGAGGAGCAGCGCGAGGTCGCCGAGAGCGAGCTCAGCCAGGCGCTCAGGGCGATCTTCAGCGAGCCCGACCAGGTCGAGGTGGTCCGCGAGGCCCCCGGCGGCGACGAGGCCGCGGAGGAGCTCGCCCAGGCGGTCCGCCGCGTCCCCATGGCCCGCCGCTTCCACAACGACGCCGTACGCGCCGCCCGGGCGCTGCGCCGGCACCGCAAGGTCCGCTGGTTCCGGCTCGCGGGGCACGCCCCGTTCCCGCTGGCCTTCGAGATGGACGACGAGCCTCCGGTGGCGCTCGCGGACCGCGCCACCGCATAGATCCGAGGCCAAAAGGAGCCACTGCCTGCACATTGGCCCTTGTAGTGGCCTGCTCCCCAGAGGTTTCCTCGGTGGTGCACGAAGCGCTCCCCGCAGCGCTCACAGCGTTTACCGCGTTCACCGAGTGAGGTCACCCGTGTCCATTTCCGAGAACCAGGCTCCCGCCACCGGCACCGCCCGCGTCAAGCGCGGCATGGCCGAGCAGCTCAAGGGCGGCGTGATCATGGACGTCGTCACGCCCGAGCAGGCGAAGATCGCCGAGGACGCGGGCGCCGTCGCCGTGATGGCTCTGGAGCGGGTCCCGGCCGACATCCGCAAGGACGGCGGCGTGGCCCGCATGTCCGACCCGGACATGATCGAGGGCATCATCGGCGCCGTCTCGATCCCGGTGATGGCCAAGTCCCGCATCGGTCACTTCGTCGAGGCCCAGGTGCTCCAGTCCCTCGGTGTCGACTACATCGACGAGTCCGAGGTGCTCACCCCGGCCGACGAGGTCAACCACTCCGACAAGTTCGCCTTCACGACCCCGTTCGTCTGTGGCGCCACCAACCTGGGCGAGGCCCTGCGCCGTATCGCCGAGGGCGCCGCGATGGTCCGCTCCAAGGGCGAGGCCGGCACCGGCAACGTCGTGGAGGCCGTCCGCCACCTGCGCCAGATCAAGGGCGAGATCGCCAAGCTGCGCGGCTGCGACAACAACGAGCTGTACGCCGCCGCCAAGGAGCTGCGCGCCCCGTACGAGCTGGTCAAGGAGGTCTCCGAGCTCGGCAAGCTGCCGGTCGTGCTGTTCTCCGCCGGTGGCGTCGCCACCCCCGCGGACGCCGCGCTCATGCGCCAGCTCGGCGCCGAGGGCGTCTTCGTCGGCTCCGGCATCTTCAAGTCCGGCGACCCGGCCAAGCGCGCCGCCGCCATCGTGAAGGCCACCACCTTCTTCGACGACCCGAAGATCGTCGCGGACGCGTCCCGCAACCTCGGCGAGGCCATGGTCGGCATCAACTGCGACACGCTGCCCGAGGGCGAGCGCTACGCGAACCGGGGCTGGTGATGACCGACCCCGTGGTCGGAGTGCTCGCGCTCCAGGGCGACGTGCGCGAGCACCTGGTCGCCCTGGCCACTGCCGACGCCGTGGCCAGGCCCGTGCGGCGCGCCGAGGAACTGGCGGAGGTCGACGGCCTCGTCATCCCCGGCGGCGAGTCGACCACCATCTTCAAGCTGGCCCACCTCTTCGGCGTGCTGGAGCCGCTCCGCGCGCGCGTGCGTGACGGTCTGCCCGTCTACGGGACGTGCGCGGGCCTGATCATGCTCGCCGACAAGATCCTCGACCCGCGCTCGGGCCAGGAGACCATCGGCGGCATCGACATGATCGTGCGGCGCAACGCCTTCGGACGGCAGAACGAGTCCTTCGAAGCGGCGGTCGACGTGCGGGGCGTCGAGGGCGATCCTGTAGAGGGCGTCTTCATCAGGGCTCCGTGGGTGGAGTCCGTGGGCGCCGAGGTGGAGGTGCTCGCCGAGCACGCGGGACACATCGTCGCCGTGCGTCAGGGCAGCGCCCTCGCGACGTCCTTCCACCCCGAGCTCACGGGTGACCACAGGATCCACGCCATGTTCGTGGACATGGTGCGGGCAAAGGGCGCCGAGGGATCCTTGTAGGATCTGCGGGGGTCTCCCGGCCGCACACGCCGGGAAGGCGCCGTTACTGGGTTGGTTACGCGAAGGAGACAGGCAGATGTCCGGCCACTCTAAATGGGCTACGACGAAGCACAAGAAGGCCGTGATCGATGCCAAGCGCGGCAAGCTCTTCGCGAAGCTGATCAAGAACATCGAAGTCGCGGCGCGCATGGGCGGGACCGACATCGAGGGCAACCCGACGCTGTACGACGCCATCCAGAAGGCGAAGAAGCAGTCGGTCCCGAACAAGAACATCGACTCCGCGGTCAAGCGCGGCGGCGGCCTCGAGGCCGGCGGCGCCGACTACGAGACGATCATGTACGAGGGCTACGGGCCGAACGGTGTCGCGGTGCTCATCGAGTGCCTCACCGACAACCGCAACCGCGCCGCGTCCGACGTGCGCGTCGCCATGACGCGCAACGGCGGCTCGATGGCCGACCCGGGCTCGGTCTCGTACCTCTTCAACCGCAAGGGTGTCGTGGTCGTCCCCAAGGCCGAGCTGTCCGAGGACGACGTCCTGGGCGCCGTGCTCGACGCGGGCGCCGAGGAGGTCAACGACCTGGGCGAGTCCTTCGAGGTGCTCTCCGAGGCCACCGACCTGGTCGCCGTCCGCACCGCGCTCGTGGACGCCGGGATCGACTACGACTCGGCCGACGCCAACTTCGTCCCGACCATGCAGGTCGAGCTCGACGAGGACGGCGCGCGCAAGATCTTCAAGCTCATCGACGCGCTCGAGGACAGCGACGACGTGCAGAACGTCTTCGCGAACTTCGACGTCTCCGACGAGGTCATGGAGAAGGTCGACGCCTGACGTGACACCAGCGGCGGGCCGACGGGACACACCCCGTCGGCCCGCCGCTTTGTCGGTGCCACCCGATAGCCTGCACGAACAGGCAGTCGAAGTAGGGGGCGAGGCGTGCGCGTACTGGGCGTGGACCCGGGTCTGACCCGGTGCGGTGTCGGCGTGGTCGAAGGGGTCGCGGGGCGACCGCTGACGATGCGCGGCGTCGGTGTCGTACGGACGCCGCCGGACGCCGAGTTGGGGCACCGCCTCGTCGCCATCGAGCAGGGCATCGAGCAGTGGCTCGACGAGCACAGGCCCGAAGTCCTCGCCGTGGAGCGGGTGTTCAGCCAGCACAACGTCAGCACGGTGATGGGCACCGCCCAGGCCAGCGCCGTCGCCATGCTGTGCGCCTCGCGCCGCGGCATCCCCGTGGCGCTGCATACGCCCAGCGAGGTCAAGGCCGCCGTCACCGGCAGCGGCCGGGCCGACAAGGCGCAGGTGGGGGCCATGGTCACCCGGCTCCTCAGACTGGACGCGCCCCCCAAGCCGGCCGACGCCGCCGACGCCCTGGCCCTCGCCATCTGCCACATCTGGCGCGCCCCCGCGCAGAACCGACTGCAGCAAGCCGTAGCGCTGCACGCATCGAAAGGCCGTACCGCATGATCGCCTTCGTCAGCGGCCCCGTCGCCGCCCTCGCCCCCGACGCAGCGGTGGTCGAGGTGGGCGGTGTCGGCATGGCCCTCCAGTGCACGCCGAACACGCTGTCCACGCTCCGCATCGGCCAGCAGGCCAAGCTCGCCACGTCCCTCGTCGTACGGGAGGACTCGCTCACCCTGTACGGCTTCGCCGACGACGACGAGAAGCAGACCTTCGAACTGCTGCAGACCGCGAGCGGCGTCGGCCCGCGCCTGGCGCAGGCGATGCTCGCCGTGCACAGCCCGGACGCGCTGCGCAGAGCCGTCTCCACCGGCGACGAGAAGGCGCTCACCGCCGTCCCCGGCATCGGCAAGAAGGGCGCCCAGAAGCTGCTCCTGGAGCTGAAGGACCGCCTCGGTGAGCCCCTCGGCACCGGCGGCCAGGCCATCGGCACGGCCGTCACCAGCGGCTGGCGCGAGCAGCTGCACGCCGCCCTGATCGGCCTCGGCTACGCCACCCGCGAGGCCGACGAGGCGGTCGACGCGGTCGCCCCGCAGGCCGAGGCCACCGAGGGCACCCCGCAGGTGGGCCAGCTCCTCAAGGCGGCCCTGCAGACCCTCAACCGCACCCGCTGACCCGGCCGCCCCGACCGCGCACCGAAGCCGACCGCCCCTTTTTCGAATCCGTAACGCGAGGCACCACACATGAACTGGGACGAGACCACCGAAGACGCCGCGACGCCGCAGGCCGACCGGCTCGTCGGTGCGTCCGCCGACACCGAGGACCAGGCCGTCGAGGCGGCGCTGCGCCCCAAGGACCTGGGCGAGTTCATCGGTCAGGAGAAGGTCAGGGAACAGCTCGACCTGGTGCTGCGCGCCGCCCGCGCGCGCGGGGCCACCGCCGACCACGTCCTGCTCTCCGGCGCCCCCGGCCTCGGCAAGACCACCCTCTCCATGATCATCGCGGCCGAGATGGGCGCCCCGATCCGCATCACCAGCGGCCCCGCGATCCAGCACGCCGGAGATCTCGCCGCGATCCTCTCCTCCCTCCAGGAGGGCGAGGTCCTCTTCCTCGACGAGATCCACCGGATGTCGCGGCCCGCCGAGGAGATGCTCTACATGGCGATGGAGGACTTCCGGGTCGACGTCATCGTCGGCAAGGGCCCCGGCGCCACCGCCATCCCGCTGGAGCTGCCGCCGTTCACCCTCGTCGGCGCCACCACGCGCGCGGGGCTGCTGCCGCCGCCGCTGCGCGACCGCTTCGGCTTCACCGCCCACATGGAGTTCTACGGGCCGCCCGAGCTGGAGCGTGTGATCCACCGCTCGGCGGGCCTGCTCGACGTGGAGATCGACCCGGCGGGCGCCGCCGAGATCGCCGGCCGCTCCCGCGGCACCCCCCGCATCGCCAACCGGCTGCTGCGCCGCGTCCGCGACTATGCGCAGGTCAAGGCCGACGGCCAGATCACCAGGGACATCGCGTCCGCGGCGCTCGGCGTCTACGAGGTGGACGGCCGCGGCCTCGACCGTTTGGACCGCGCCGTGCTGGAGGCCCTGCTGAAGCTGTTCAGCGGCGGACCGGTGGGACTTTCGACACTCGCTGTGGCCGTGGGGGAGGAGCGTGAGACGGTGGAGGAGGTCGCCGAGCCCTTCCTCGTCCGGGAAGGACTCCTGGCGCGCACCCCCAGGGGACGCGTCGCGACTCCCGCCGCGTGGGCCCACCTGGGACTCACCGCACCCCAAGGGAGACCTGGGGCGGGCGGACAGCAAGACCTCTTCGGAGGGTGACGGCGCGGGTAGTCGCCGGGGCTGGAACCCCGGTGCCATGCTGAGCGTTGTTCCCACAGTGCGGACTCGCTTAGACTCCGCCGACGTCGCCTTTACGGTGGCGCGATACCCCATCATCGATACGGCTGCATCTCGACGCGGCCGAATGAAGGAAGTTCCTACCCGTGAGTCCTGTGACCCTCCTCCCGTTCATTGTGCTCATCGGGGCCATGTTCCTGATGACCCGGTCTGCCAAGAAGAAGCAGCAGCAGGCCGCCCAGATGCGCAATGAGATGCAGCCCGGTTCCGGCGTCCGCACGATCGGGGGCATGTACGCCACGGTCAAGGAAGTTCACGACGACGCCGTGCTCCTCGACGCCGGCCCCGGCGTCCACCTCATGTTCGCGAAGAACGCCATCGGCGCTGTTCTCACCGATGACGAGTACAACCGCATCGTCCACGGCGAGGAAGTCGTTGATGATGACGAACTGACCAACGACGCCGTCGTGCCGGACGACGCGTCCTCCCTCACCGAGACCGACGAGACCGCCGACGCATCGCGCATCGACCTCGGCAAGAAGGACGAGCCTGCCGAGGACGCGGAGAAGGCCGAGAAGGTTGAGAAGGCCGAGAAGGCCGACGACGCCGAGGTGAAGAAGACCGACGGCGAGTCCGACGCGAAGTAGTACGGCCGGAACCGTGGGGCGACCGCTCGACGGGCCCCGCGGTTCCTGTCCGTGCGCGACGCGCGCGGACTCTCGACCATTTCATGGCCGTCCGGGCACCCCACCCCGATGCCGGACGGATGGAGAGGGAGTACGAGAAGGTGGCCACACCTAAGAAGAGCCGAGGGGCAGGTGCCCAGTCGAAGCCGGGGCGTGCCCTGGGCCTGATCGTGATCATCATGGTCGCGCTCGTCGGGGGGATGTTCGCCTCCGGCACGTTCACCCCGCGCCTTGGCATCGACCTCGCGGGCGGCACCAGCATCACGCTGGAGGCCAAGAACGAGCCGGGCAAGCCCAACGCGATCAACAAGACGAACATGGACACGGCGGCGGACATCATCAACCGCCGCGTCAACGGCATGGGTGTCTCCGAGGCCGAGGTCCAGACGCAGGGCAAGAGCAACATCATCGTCAACATCCCGCGAGGGACGAACGAGAAGCAGGCTCGCGAGCAGGTCGGTACGACCGCGCAGCTCTACTTCCGTCCGGTGCTCACGATGACGGCCGGCCAGCCGACCGGCAAGGGCGACAAGTCGGCCACCCCGTCCCCGAGCGCCTCCTCCGGCGGCAAGGCGACCGGCAAGGCCACCGGCTCGGACAAGTCGTCCGACAAGGCGACGGCCACGCCGACCCCGAGCGCCACGACGCAGGGCCGTGCCGTCACCGACAGCCTCAAGGCCGACGCGACGCCGAGCGCCTCCGCGAAGAGCGGCGACGACGCGCAGGCGACCCCGAGCGCGAGCACGGACCCGGCGACCACCGCGCTGCAGAAGAAGTTCATGCAGCTCGACTGCACGGACAAGGCAGCCCGCACCAAGATCAACGAGGGCGCCAAGTCCACGGACCCGATCATTGCCTGCGGTCAGAGCCAGGGGCAGTGGCAGAAGTACATCCTCGGCCCGTCCGAGGTGGGCGGCAAGGACGTCAAGAAGTCCCAGGCGACCATCAACCAGCAGTCCGGCCAGTGGGTCGTGAACATGGAGTTCACGGGCTCGGGCTCGAAGAAGTTCGCCGCGACGACCAGCAAGCTCAAGAGCCAGCAGTCGCCGATGAACCAGTTCGCCATCGTCCTCGACGGCGACGTGGTCTCCGCCCCCAGCGTCAGCTCCACCCTGAGCCAGAACGCCGAGATCTCCGGCTCCTTCACCCAGGAGTCCGCCCAGGACCTGGCCAACGTGCTGTCCTACGGCGCCCTGCCGCTGACCTTCCACGAGCAGAGCGTCACCTCGGTGACCGCCGCGCTCGGTGGTGAGCAGCTCGACGCCGGCCTGATCGCGGGCGCCATCGGCCTCGCGCTGGTCATCATCTACCTGGTGGTCTACTACCGAGGCCTGTCGCTCGTCGCCCTCGCCTCGCTGCTCACGTCCGGCATCCTGACGTACACCCTGATGACGCTGCTCGGCCCGGCCATCGGCTTCGCGCTGAACCTGCCGGCCGTCTGTGGTGCCATCGTGGCCATCGGTATCACCGCGGACTCGTTCATCGTGTACTTCGAGCGGATCCGGGACGAGATCAGAGAGGGACGCACGGTGCGTCCCGCGGTGGAGCGTGCCTGGCCGCGAGCCCGGCGCACCATCCTGGTCTCCGACTTCGTGTCGTTCCTCGCGGCCGCGGTGCTCTACATCGTGACCGTCGGCAAGGTGCAGGGCTTCGCGTTCACGCTCGGCCTGACCACGCTGCTCGACATCGTCGTGGTCTTCCTCTTCACGAAGCCGCTGATGACGATGCTGGCCCGCACCAAGTTCTTCACGGGCGGGCACAAGTGGTCCGGCCTCGACCCGAAGCGCCTCGGCGTGCAGCCCCCGCTGCGTCGCACCCGCCGCGCCACCCGCCCTGTCGACCCGAAGGAGGCGTGAGATGTCGAAGCTCGGCAATCTCGGCGCCAGGCTGTACCGCGGTGAGGTCGGTTACGACTTCATCGGCAAGCGAATGATCTGGTACGGCGTCTCGATCCTCATCACCATCACGGCCATCGTCGGCCTCGGGGTGCGCGGCCTGAACATGGGCATCGAGTTCGAGGGCGGCGCGATCTTCACGACGCCCAAGACGAGCGTCTCGGCCCAGAAGGCCGAGGAGTACGCCGCGGACGCCTCGGGTCACCCGGCGGTCGTCCAGGAGCTCGGCTCGGGCGGTCTGCGCATTCAGGTCGCGGGCGTCGACACCGCCAAGTCGGACCAGATCAAGGCCGAGCTGTCCAAGGACATGGACATCAAGGCCGACGACATCAACGCCGACCTGGTGGGCCCCAGTTGGGGCGCCTCGATCGCCAACAAGGCATGGCAGGGCCTGGCCATCTTCATGGTCCTGGTCGTGATCTATCTGGCGATCGCCTTCGAGTGGCGGATGGCGGTCGCGGCACTCGTCGCGCTCATCCACGACATCACGATCACCGTCGGGATCTACGCCCTGGTGGGCTTCGAGGTCACGCAGGGCACGGTGATCGGTCTGTTGACCATCCTTGGTTATTCGCTCTACGACACGGTCGTCGTCTTCGACTCGCTCAAGGAACAGACGAAGGGCCTGGAGAAGCAGACCCGCTTCACGTACAGCGAGGTCGCCAACCGGTCGATCAACAGCACCCTGGTCCGCTCGATCAACACCACGGTCGTGGCGCTCCTCCCGGTCGCGGGCCTGCTGTTCATCGGCGGCGGCTTCCTCGGCGCGGGCATGCTGAACGACATCTCGCTGTCGCTCTTCGTGGGTCTCGCCGCCGGTGCGTACTCGTCGATCTTCATCGCCACTCCGCTGGTCGCAGACCTCAAGGAGCGCGACCCGAAGATGAAGGCGCTCAAGAAGCGGGTGCTCGCCAAGCGCTCCGCCGCCGCGGCGAAGGCCGACACGGCCGCCGTCGTGGGGCACCAGGCGGACGGCTCGCCGGAGGGCGAAGCCGACGACCCGGAGGACGCCGCTCCGGCCGCGTCCGCGGCATCCGGTTCGGGACCGCGCAACCAGCCGGCCCGCAACCGAGGCCGCGGCCGCCCCTCGGGCAAGCGCCGCTGAGCCGAACCGGCCCGCTCGACACCAGGGCGCCAGGAGCCTTCGAGGCCCTGGCGCCCTTGGCGTTCGGTGACAGTGCCGACTGCTAGGGTTGGCGGTCGCGCAAAGCCGTTGAAAACCCCTTGAGACACTCGCTGAGGTGCAGAAATGACCGACATCAAGGAGCTGCTCCTCAGCCGCATCCGCGACGTGCAGGACTACCCGGAGCCCGGAGTCCTCTTCAAGGACATCACGCCGCTGCTCGCGGACCCGGCGGCCTTCACCGCCCTCACCGACACCCTCGCGGAGCTCTGCGTCCGCAACGGCGCCACGAAGATCGTCGGCCTGGAGGCGCGCGGCTTCATCCTGGGCGCCCCCGTCGCGATCCGCGCGGGCCTCGGATTCATCCCCGTACGCAAGGCGGGCAAGCTCCCCGGTGCGACACTCGCACAGTCGTACGACCTTGAGTACGGCTCCGCCCAGATCGAGGTGCACGCCGAGGACCTCGGCGCCGACGACCGCGTCATGGTGATCGACGACGTGCTGGCCACCGGCGGCACCGCCGAGGCAGCGGTCCACCTGATCCGCCGCGCGGGCGCCGAGGTCGCGGGCTGCGCCGTCCTCATGGAGCTGGGCTTCCTGCCGGGCCGCGGACGACTGGAATCCGCGCTTCAGGGCGCCCCGCTCGACGCTCTGCTCGTCGTGTAAATCGCCAGTTCACAGCCGTACCGGCGGGCCTGGAGGAATCCGGCGCCCGCCTCCGCTGTTTCATCAGTACGACGGGGTCCCAGCGGCCCGGGGCGAGCCGGAGGCGCCGGATCGATACCATGGGCTCTCCGGGGCCTGAACCGGGACCCGTGTGCACGAGGAGCGCCGTTGCCAGACGAGGCCAAGCCACTGACCGCCGCCGCGCAGGACCAGCAGGCAAACGGGTCTGCGGCGTCTTCCGCCGCGTCTTCTCGGGACGCGAAGAACACGCAGGCCGCGTCGGCCGCGAAGCCTGCCCCGTCGAGCGGGACGGCGGACGGACAGCCACGTCCCAAGCCCCCGGTCAACCAGCCGCGCCCCACGCCCCCGCCGGCGATCCGCGCGGCCACCAACCAGCCCGCCGCGCGCTCCGGCTCCTCCAACCGCGTCCGCGCCCGCCTGGCCCGCCTCGGCGTCCAGCGCTCGAACCCGTACAACCCCGTCCTGGAGCCGCTGCTGCGGATAGTGCGCAGCAACGACCCGAAGATCGAGACGTCCACGCTGCGCCAGGTCGAGCGCGCCTACCAGGTCGCCGAGCGCTGGCACCGTGGGCAGAAGCGCAAGAGCGGCGACCCGTACATCACGCACCCGCTCGCCGTGACGACGATCCTCGCCGAGCTCGGCATGGACCCGGCGACGCTGATGGCCGGGCTGCTGCACGACACCGTCGAGGACACCGAGTACGGCCTGGACACCCTCAAGCGGGACTTCGGCGATCAGGTCGCCCTGCTCGTCGACGGCGTCACCAAGCTGGACAAGGTCAAGTTCGGTGAGGCCGCGCAGGCCGAGACCGTGCGCAAGATGGTCGTCGCCATGGCCAAGGACCCGCGCGTCCTGGTCATCAAGCTCGCCGACCGCCTGCACAACATGCGCACCATGCGCTACCTCAAGCGCGAGAAGCAGGAGAAGAAGGCCCGCGAGACGCTGGAGATCTACGCTCCGCTGGCGCACCGCCTGGGCATGAACACCATCAAGTGGGAGCTGGAGGACCTCGCCTTCGCGATCCTCTACCCCAAGATGTACGACGAGATCGTGCGGCTCGTGGCCGAGCGCGCGCCCAAGCGCGACGAGTACCTGGCCATAGTGACCGACGAGGTGCAGTCCGACCTGCGCGCGGCCCGCATCAAGGCGACCGTCACCGGCCGCCCGAAGCACTACTACAGCGTCTACCAGAAGATGATCGTCCGCGGCCGTGACTTCGCGGAGATCTACGACCTGGTGGGCATCCGCGTCCTCGTCGACACGGTCCGCGACTGCTACGCGGCACTGGGCACCGTCCACGCCCGCTGGAACCCGGTTCCGGGGCGGTTCAAGGACTACATCGCGATGCCCAAGTTCAACATGTACCAGTCGCTGCACACGACGGTGATCGGCCCGAACGGCAAGCCCGTCGAGCTGCAGATCCGCACGTTCGACATGCACCGCCGCGCCGAGTACGGCATCGCCGCGCACTGGAAGTACAAGCAGGAGGCCGTCGCCGGCGCCTCCAAGGTGCGCACCGACGCGCCCAAGTCGTCCGGCAAGGGCAAGGACGACCACCTCAACGACATGGCGTGGCTGCGCCAGCTGCTCGACTGGCAGAAGGAGACCGAGGACCCCGGCGAGTTCCTGGAGTCCCTGCGCTTCGACCTGTCGCGCAACGAGGTCTTCGTCTTCACGCCGAAGGGCGACGTCATAGCGCTCCCGGCCGGGGCCACGCCGGTGGACTTCTCGTACGCGGTCCACACGGAGGTCGGCCACCGGACCATAGGAGCACGCGTCAACGGACGCCTGGTCCCGCTCGAATCGACCCTCGACAACGGCGACCTCGTGGAGGTCTTCACCTCCAAGGCGCAGGGCGCGGGCCCGTCCCGCGACTGGCTCGGCTTCGTGAAGTCGCCGCGTGCGCGGAACAAGATCCGCGCCTGGTTCTCCAAGGAGCGCCGCGAAGAGGCGATCGAGCAGGGCAAGGACGCCATCGCGCGCGCCATGCGCAAGCAGAACCTGCCGATCCAGCGGATCCTGACCGGCGACTCGCTCGTCACGCTCGCGCACGAGATGCGCTACCCGGACATCTCGTCCCTGTACGCCGCGATCGGCGAGGGCCATGTCACGGCGCAGTCCGTCGTGCAGAAGCTCGTCCAGGCGCTCGGCGGCGAGGAGGCGGCCAACGAGGACATCGCCGAGAGCGCGCCGCCGTCGCGGGGCCGCTCCAAGCGCCGCTCGAACGCCGACCCCGGTGTCGTGGTCAAGGGCGTCGACGACGTCTGGGTGAAGCTGGCGCGCTGCTGCACGCCGGTGCCGGGCGACCCGATCATCGGCTTCGTCACGCGCGGCAGCGGCGTATCGGTTCACCGCAGCGACTGCGTCAACGTGGACTCGCTGTCCCGTGAGCCGGAGCGCATCCTCGAGGTCGAGTGGGCGCCCACGCAGTCGTCCGTGTTCCTGGTCGCCATCCAGGTCGAGGCGCTGGACCGCTCGCGGCTGCTGTCCGACGTGACGCGGGTCCTGTCGGACCAGCACGTGAACATCCTGTCCGCGGCGGTCCAGACCTCCCGCGACCGGGTGGCCACCTCCCGCTTCACCTTCGAAATGGGCGACCCGAAGCACCTGGGCCATGTGCTCAAGGCGGTCAGGGGAGTGGAGGGCGTCTACGACGTGTACCGGGTGACGTCGGCACGGCGGCCATAACGATCAAGCCCCTGCGGCGATTGAGCAGCGGGGTCCGGGGCGGAGCCCCGAGGCATGGGAACGGCCCCCGAGCGCAGTGCTCGGGGGCCGTCCACGTACCGGTCTCAGCGGAGCGGAGGGTCAGCCCCCGAACTCGTGCAACCCCTTCAGCGCCTGGTCAAGAAGCGCCTGGCGGCCGTCCAGCTCCCTCTGGAGCTTGTCCGCCTTCGCGTTGTTGCCCTGCGCCCGAGCCTGCTCGATCTGCCCGGTGAGCTTGTCGACCGCCGCCTGCAGCTGACCGGTGAGGCCCTCGGCACGAGCCCGCGCCTCCGGGTTCGTGCGCCGCCACTCGGCTTCCTCGGACTCCTGGATGGCACGCTCCACGGCGTGCATCCGGCCCTCGACCTTCGGCCGGGCGTCCCGCGGGACGTGACCGATGGCCTCCCACCGCTCGTTGATCGAACGGAACGCGGCGCGCGCCGACTTGAGGTCCCCGACCGGCAGCAGCTTCTCGGCCTCGTCGGCGAGCGCCTCCTTGAGCTTGAGGTTCTCGCCCTGCTCGGCGTCGCGCTCGGCGAACACCGCGCTGCGGGCCGCGAAGAAGACGTCCTGGGCGCCGCGGAAGCGGTTCCACAGGTCGTCCTCGTGCTCGCGCTGGGCCCGGCCCGCGGCCTTCCAGTCCGCCATCAGATCGCGGTACCGGGCCGCCGTGGCACCCCAGTCCGTCGAGTTCGACAGCGACTCGGCCTCCGCGACCAGCTTCTCCTTGGTCTTGCGGGCCTCCTCGCGCTGCGCGTCCAGCGAGGCGAAGTGGGCCTTGCGGCGCTTGGAGAACGCCGAGCGGGCATGCGAGAAGCGGTGCCACAGCTCGTCGTCCGACTTGCGGTCCAGGCGCGGCAGGCCCTTCCAGGTGTCCACCAGCGCGCGCAGCCGCTCGCCGGCCGCCCGCCACTGCTCGGACTGGGCCAGCTCCTCCGCCTCGGTGACCAGCGCCTCCTTGGCGTGCCGCGCCTCGTCGGACTGCTTGGCCTTCTGGGCCTTGCGCTCCTCGCGGCGCGTCTCGACGCTCTCCACCAGCTTGTCGAGCCGCTTGCCGAGCGCCTCCAGGTCACCGATCGCGTGGGCGTCCGTGACCTGCTCGCGCAGGTGCTCGATCGCCGTCATGGCGTCCTTGGCCGACAGGTCCGTCGTCTGCACCCGGCGCTCGAGGAGCCCGATCTCGACGACCAGGCCGTCGTACTTGCGCTTGAAGTAGGCCAGGGCTTCGTCCGGAGACCCCGCCTTCCACGAACCGACCTCCCGCTCGCTGCCGTCGGCCGAACGCACGTACACGGTCCCCGTCTCGTCGACGCGGCCCCACGGGTCGCTGCTCACAGCGCCTCCTCCACATGATGCCTGCGCGGGGCGTCCCGCCCCCGGCATCGTCCACAGTTTCCTGGCGGGCCCGGCCCGCCCTCCACAACGCGGCTCGTATCCGCGCTGTACGAAGCCAATCTAGGCGACCGGCCACCCCACTGTCCGCACTCAGCGCGGCTCAATTCCTCGCCCGCGCGCGCGTGGGGCGGCCCCCTGGCGTTACTCCTTGGTGACCGCGGCCTTCTCGACCTTGACGGCCTTCTTCGGCGTCCCGTCGCCCGAGCCACCGGTGACGCCCTTCGCGGCGACGTCCTTCACGACCTGCAGTCCCTTCGCGTCCATCGTGCCGACGGGGGTGTACGTCGGCGTCAGCTTGCTGTCCTTGTAGACGAGGAAGAACTGGCTGCCGCCGGAGTCGGGCTGCCCGGTGTTGGCCATCGCGACCGTGCCCGCCTTGTAGGTCACCGAGCCGTCCTTGGCGGGCTTGCCGAGCCCCTTCAGGTTCTCGTCGGGGACCGTGTAGCCGGGGCCGCCCGCGCCGGTGCCCTCCGGGTCGCCGCACTGAAGGACGTATATGCCCTTGGTGGTGAGGCGGTGGCACTTCGTCCCGTCGAAGAAGCCCTTGTCCGCGAGGTGCTTGAACGAGTTCACGGTGTGCGGTGTCTTCGCGGCGTCCATGGCGACCGTGATGTCACCGGCGCTCGTCTTGAAGGCCATGTCGTACTTGGCCTTCTTGTCGATCGCCATCTTCGGCTCCGACGCCTTCTTGCTCGCCGAGGGGGAGGGGCTGGCCTCCTTGTCCGCGGTGTCCTTCTTGCCGTCACCGCTGAACGCCCCGGCGGCGTACGCGCCGCCCGTGCCGAGGACGGCCACCGCGAGCACGGAGGCGATCACGGTGTTGCGGGTGCGCGCCTTGCGTCGCGCGGACTCGCGCCGCTGCTGCTGGCGCAGGAACTTCTCCCGGGCGAGCTGACGCTGCCGCTGATCCTTGCTGACCACCGGGTCTTCTCCTCGTACGTCTCGTGTGACCTCGTGGGGCCCCTGATTGGTGCCCCGTACCGTATACGGGTTCGCTGTGGAATCGGCCGCGCCGGTAGGCTCTGATCGGCCGTATTCCGTTACGACATTCCGTTACGACGACACACGAAGGACGAACGTGCTGATTGCCGGGTTCCCCGCCGGGGCCTGGGGCACCAACTGTTATCTGGTTGCCCCCGCCGCGGGTGAGGAGTGCGTGATCATCGACCCCGGCCACCAGGCCGCTCAGGGAGTCGAGGAAGCGCTCAAGAAGCACCGCCTCAAGCCGGTGGCGGTCGTCCTCACGCACGGGCACATCGACCATGTCGCCTCGGTCGTCCCGGTCTGCGGGGCGCACGACGTCCCGGCCTGGATCCACCCCGACGACCGCTACATGATGAGCGACCCCGAGAAGGGCATCGGCCGCTCCATCGGCATGCCGCTGATGGGCGAGCTGACCGTGGGGGAGCCGGACGACGTGCGGGAGCTGTCCGACGGCGCGCAGCTGAAGCTCGCCGGGCTCGACTTCGGCGTCGCGCACGCGCCGGGCCATACCAAGGGGTCGGTGACCTTCCAGATGCCCGAGGCGGCGGACATCCCGTCCGTCTTCTTCTCGGGCGATCTGCTCTTCGCCGGCTCCATCGGACGCACCGACATGCCCGGTGGCTCCATGGACGACATGCTCGAATCGCTGGCACGCGTGTGCCTGCCGCTCGACGACTCGACCGTGGTGCTGTCCGGACACGGCTCCCAGACGACCATCGGCCAGGAGCGCGCCACCAACCCGTATCTGCGGCAGGTGGCCGCCGGCCAGGGACCCTCCACCGGGGCTCCCCGACGAGGAATGTGACGAGAAACCTCCCGTGAGCACCTTCCAGGCCCCCAAGGGCACCTACGACCTGCTTCCGCCGGACTCCGCGAAGTTCCTCGCGGTCCGCGAGGCGATCTCCGCTCCGCTGCGGAACTCCGGCTACGGCTACATCGAGACCCCCGGCTTCGAGAACGTCGAGCTCTTCGCGCGCGGTGTCGGCGAGTCCACCGACATCGTCACCAAGGAGATGTACGCGTTCGAGACCAAGGGCGGCGACAAGCTCGCCCTGCGTCCCGAAGGCACCGCCTCCGTGCTGCGCGCCGCCCTGGAGGCCAACCTCCACAAGGCGGGCAACCTTCCGGTCAAGCTCTGGTACTCGGGCTCGTACTACCGCTACGAGCGCCCCCAGAAGGGCCGCTACAGGCACTTCTCCCAGGTCGGCGCCGAGGCGATCGGCGCCGAGGACCCGGCCCTGGACGCCGAGCTGATCATCCTGGCCGACCAGGCGTACCGCTCGCTCGGCCTGCGCAACTTCCGCATCCTGCTCAACTCGCTCGGCGACAAGGAGTGCCGCCCCGTCTACCGGGCCGCCCTCCAGGACTTCCTGCGCGGTCTCGACCTCGACGAGGACACCCTGCGCCGCGCGGACATCAACCCGCTGCGCGTCCTCGACGACAAGCGGCCCGACGTGCAGAAGCAGCTCACGGACGCGCCGCTGCTCCGCGACTACCTGTGCGACGCCTGCAAGGCGTACCACGAGCAGGTACGTGAGCTGCTGACCGCCGAGGGCGTCGCCTTCGAGGACGACGAGAAGCTGGTCCGCGGCCTGGACTACTACACGCGCACGACCTTCGAGTTCGTCCACGACGGTCTCGGCTCGCAGTCCGCGGTGGGCGGCGGCGGCCGCTACGACGGCCTGTCCGAGATGATCGGCGGCCCCTCGCTGCCGTCCGTGGGCTGGGCCCTCGGCGTGGACCGTACGGTCCTGGCGCTCGAGGCGGAGGGTGTCGAGCTCGAACTGCCCTCCACCACCAGCGTGTTCGCGGTGCCGCTCGGCGACGAGGCGCGGCGCGTGCTGTTCGCCAAGGTGACCGAGCTGCGCAAGGCCGGGATCTCGGCGGACTTCTCCTTCGGCGGCAAGGGCCTCAAGGGCGCCATGAAGAACGCCAACCGGTCCGGCGCGCGGTTCACGCTCGTCGCCGGTGAGCGGGATCTGGCCGAGGGCGTCGTGCAGCTCAAGGACATGGAGTCGGGCGAGCAGGACGCCGTCGCGGTCGACGAGATCGTCGGCGTGCTCACGGCGAAGCTCAAGTAGGCCGATTCCCACCGCCTGTGTTCGAGGCCCCGGAACTCTGTTCCGGGGCCTCGAACGTTTCGTCACCCGCAGGCGTACATGCTTATGTCCAACGAACGGTGGACACCGGGGCCGGTGCGGCAGAATGAGCACGACCACAGCACCCACTCGCGCAACTCACCTACGGATCGGCGTGATGAGCAAGACGACGACAGCAAGCGACACCGTCTCCCCGGACACCGGTGCCGAGCCAGCCCCGCGCTCCGTCGGCGGCAGTCGTGCCTTCGGGCTGCTGCTGGTGATCACCGGGGCGGCCGGGCTGCTCGCCGCGTGGGTCATCACCCTCGACAAGCTCAAGCTCGCCGAGAACCCGAATTTCACGCCCGGCTGCTCGCTCAACCCGGTCATCTCCTGCGGCAGCATCATGAAGAGCGAGCAGGCGACGGCGTTCGGCTTCCCGAACCCGTGGCTCGGCCTCGTCACGTACAGCATCGTGATCTGCGTCGGCATGAGCCTGCTGGCCCGCGCGCGGTTCCCGCGCTGGTACTGGCTGACGTTCAACTTCGGCTGCCTGTTCGGCGTCGGATTCGTGACCTGGCTGCAGTTCCAGTCCCTGTACCGGATCAACGCGCTGTGCCTGTGGTGCTCCCTGGCCTGGGTCGCCACGATCCTGATGTTCTGGTACGTCACGTCGTCCAACATCCGCAACGGCTTCCTGCCGGCGCCGCGCCCCGTCAAGACGTTCTTCGAGGACTTCACCTGGGCCGTGCCCGTGCTGCACATCGGCATCATCGCCGTGCTGATCTTCACGCGCTGGGGCTCCACGCTCTGGGCCTGACCGGCCGGGGGAGCGGGCCGTGCCCGCGGCGTTGTCAGTGGCGTGACTTAGGGTTCTGATCGTGGAAGCCGACCTGTTCACCGCCGCAGCGGAAGAGCGCCAGGAGAAGGACCCGTCCGCGAGCCCCCTGGCCGTCCGGATGCGCCCCCGCGTCCTCGACGAGGTCGTCGGACAGCAGCACCTGCTCAAGCAGGGTTCGCCGCTGCGCCGACTGGTCGGCGAGGGCGGCTCAGGACCCGCGGGCGCCTCCTCGGTGATCCTCTGGGGCCCGCCCGGCATCGGCAAGACGACGCTCGCGTACGTGGTGTCCAAGGCGACCAACAAGCGGTTCGTGGAGCTCTCCGCGATCACCGCGGGCGTCAAGGAAGTGCGGGCCGTCATCGAGGGCGCCCGCCGCGCCATGGGCGGCCACGGCAAGGAGACCGTCCTCTTCCTCGACGAGATCCACCGCTTCAGCAAGGCCCAGCAGGACTCGCTGCTGCCCGCGGTGGAGAACCGCTGGGTGACGCTGATCGCGGCCACCACCGAGAACCCGTACTTCTCGGTGATCTCCCCGCTGCTGTCCCGCTCCCTGCTGCTCACGCTCGAACCGCTCACCGACGACGACCTGCGCGGACTGCTCGCTCGCGCGCTCACCGAGGAGCGCGGCCTCGACGGCGCGGTGACGCTCGACGAGGACGCCGAGGAGCATGTCCTGCGGGTCGCGGGCGGCGACGCCCGGCGCGCGCTGACCGCCCTGGAGGCGGCGGCCGGAGCGGCCATCGCCAAGGGCGAGGAGACCATCACCCTCGAAAGCGTCGAGGAGTCGGTGAACCGCGCGGCGGTCACCTACGACCGGGACGGCGACCAGCACTACGACGTGGCGAGTGCCCTCATCAAGTCCATCCGCGGCTCGGACGTGGACGCGGCGCTGCACTACCTGGCCCGGATGATCGAGGCGGGGGAGGACCCCCGGTTCATCGCCCGCCGCCTGATGATCTCCGCGAGCGAAGACATCGGCCTCGCCGATCCCACGGCCCTGCCGACCGCCGTGGCCGCCGCCCAGGCCGTCGCGATGATCGGCTTCCCGGAGGCGGCGCTCACCCTGAGCCACGCGACGATCGCCCTCGCCCTGGCCCCGAAGTCGAATGCGGCGACGACGGCGATCGGCGCCGCCATGGAGGACGTACGCAAGGGCATGGCAGGCCCCGTCCCTGCACACCTGCGCGACGGGCACTACAAGGGCGCCGCCAAGCTGGGCCACGCGCAGGGCTACGTGTACCCGCACGACGTGCCCGGCGGCATCGCCGCCCAGCAGTACGCGCCGGACGCGATAGCGGGCCGCCGCTACTACCAGCCGACGCGCTACGGGGCGGAGGCCCGGTACGCGGACGTGGTGGAGCGGGTCCGCGAGCGGCTCGGCGGCCCCGGCGCCGAGGGGTCCGACTGATCCGGTAGACTGCTGCGAAGTGCTGTGTCCCGTGCCCGGAACCCCGAAAGGGAGACCGGCACCACCAGAGCGGGACATCAAGCCGGAGCTCCCGAACCTCGCGGATTCCGCGTGGCACAGGAGATCCAGGAGCGTCGCGCACCGTCGAAGGTGTCGCGGGCAGCCCACCACCAGTCGGGTCCGCAAGGGCCAGGGACGCGGTCGGTGGGCCACTCGCGTGCTGCACGTATGTGCCCAGACCCGGGAGCGGCTGCCCTCTCACCTCGGTGGGAAGGGTTTTCCGGGCTGCGGATGCGACCTCCCCGAACCCTGGTGAAGCCGTATTCACATCAGAAACACGAGGTGTTTGGTTCATGCCGAACCAGTCCCGCCCCAAGGTCAAGAAGTCGCGTGCCCTCGGCATCGCGCTGACCCCGAAGGCCGTCAAGTACTTCGAGGCCCGCCCCTACCCGCCGGGCGAGCACGGCCGCGGCCGCAAGCAGAACTCGGACTACAAGGTCCGTCTGCTCGAGAAGCAGCGTCTGCGCGCCCAGTACGACCTGAGCGAGAAGCAGATCGCCCGCGCCTACGACCGCGCCAAGAAGGTCGAGGGCAAGACGGGCGAGGCGCTCGTCATCGAGCTGGAGCGTCGTCTCGACGCCCTGGTCCTTCGCTCGGGCATCGCCCGCACGATCTACCAGGCCCGTCAGATGGTCGTCCACGGCCACATCGAGGTCAACGGCCAGAAGGTCGACAAGCCGTCCTTCCGCGTGAAGCCGGACGACGTCATCATGGTCCGCGAGCGCAGCCGCAACAAGCCGCTGTTCCAGGTCGCGCGTGAGGGTGGCTTCGCCCCCGAGGGCGAGACCCCGCGTTACCTCCAGGTGAACCTGAAGGCCCTGGCCTTCCGCCTGGACCGTGACCCGAACCGCAAGGAGATCCCCGTGATCTGCGACGAGCAGCTCGTCGTCGAGTACTACGCCCGCTGATCTCCCTCACCGGAGTCTCCTTCACCGGAGAGCGGACGTAGGACCACCTGCGTTTCAGCCCGCCGTCTCGCCGCCCTTCCGAGGGTGGGAGGCGGCGGGTTCGCGTTTCTCCAGGACCGGTTCCGCCGGGCGGGCCGGGTGCGGCACCTTCGCGGTCGCAGGCCGGCGCCGGCCGCCGCACAGCGCGCGTGCCACCGCCTCGTCCTGCCCCAACCGCTCTCCCACGCCCGTGAGTTCGGCGAAGCGGGCGTCGCCGAGCGTCCGCCGCGCCCGCGTCTCGCACAGCTCGTGCGGCGTGCCGTAGTGGGCCGAACCGAACAGCGGCAGCCCCACCGAGGACCACATCCGGCCCGCCGCCCCCTGCAGCACCGCGGCCTCGGTCGCGTCCCCCTCCTCGATCGTGACCAGGGCGAGCAGCTCCACCGCCAGCACGGTGCCCAGCAGATCGTGGAACTCGTGGCTGATGCCCAGGCACTCGTCGAGCAGCGCGCGCGCCTGCGCGTAACCGCCCTCCGCCCACTGCGCGTACGCCAGCACATAGAGCGCGTACGCGAGGGTCCAGCGCTCCCCGTGGTCCTCGCACACCTGCCGTACGTCCGTGCACAGCGCCACGGCCTCCGCCAGATCGCCCTGGAAGGCGAGCGCCATCGCCAGCTCGACCTGACCCATCAGGACATTGCTGTTCAGCTCGCCGATCTCCCGGTAGCCGGCCAGCGCGGTGCGCAGCAGATCCTCGGCGCGCGGCATGTCGTCCGTGACCAGGGCCAGACATCCGGTGCGGTGCACCGCGTACGCGAGGGCCGTGGCGTCGCCCGTGCGCTCGGCCTCCTCGCGGCACTCCTGCAGCGCGGCGAGCGCGGGCACGCTGTCGCCCTGGAGGACCGCGACGTAGCCGAGCACCCACAGCGCCTTGAGGCGTGAGGCGCCGAACGCCATGTCCTCGTCGCCGAGGCCGAGCCCGTCGTTGTCGAACCCGGCGACGAGGCCGACGCTGCGGTCCAGCCAGTGCCGCCCCTCGGCGAGCCGCCCGCAGCCCACCCAGTAGAACCACAGCGTGCCCGCCAGGTACTGGCCCAGATGCGTCTCGCCCGGTTCGCTCAGGCAGTACTCGAGGGCCACCCGCAGATTCGGCAGCTCCGCCTCGATCCGGGACGCCACCTCGCTCTGCCGCGGCGAGAACCAGTCCAGCTCGCACCAGGTGGCCAGGCCCATGTACCAGTCGCGGTGCCTGCGCCGCATCCGGTGGCTGTCGCCCAGCCCGTCCAGCCATTCCGCCCCGTACGCGCGCACCGTTTCGAGCATCCGGTAGCGCAGCCCGTCCGGGGCCTCCTCGCGGACGACCACGGACTGCGCGAGCAGCTCGTCGAGCACGTCGAGGATGTCGTCCGCGCGCAGGTCCTCGCCCCCGCACACGTACTCCGCCGCCTCCAGGTCGAACGAGCCGGAGAACACCGACAGGCGCGCCCACAGCAACCGCTCCTGCGGCGTGCACAGTTCGTGACTCCAGCCGATCGTGGTGCGCAGCGTCTGGTGGCGCGGCAGCACGTCCCTGCCACCACCGCGCAACAGCCGGAACCGGTCGTCGAGCCGCTCCATCAGCTGCGCCGGGGACAGCACCCGCAGGCGCCCCGCCGCGAGTTCCACCGCGAGCGGCAGACAGTCCAGGCGGCGGCACACCTCCAGGACGTCGATCAGCGTGCGCCCGTCCGGCCGGAACCCGGGCAGCAACGCCGCCGCCCGGTCCGCGAACAGCTCCGCCGCGTCCGCAGGGGTCAGCGGCGCCAGTGGGAACAGCTGCTCACCGTCGACCGCGAGCGGCCTGCGGCCCACCGCGAGCACCCGAAGCCCCGGCGCCGCGCGCAGCAGATCCCGTACGAGCGAGGCGCACGGGTCGACCAGGTGCTCGAAGCCGTCGAGCACGAGGAGAAGGCGGCGCCCGGCGAGATGGTCGACCAGGACCTGGCGGGGCGGGCGCGTGGTGTGGTCGGTGAGCCCGAGCGCCTCGGCCACCGTGTAGTCGACGAGTTCCGGCAGCCGCACGGCCGCCAGCTCAACCCGCCACACCCCGTCGGGACACAGGTCCTGCGGGACGCGGGCGGCCGCGTGGGCGGCGAAGCGGGACTTGCCGACGCCACCGACGCCGCTGACCGTGACCAGGCGGCTCTTCTCCAGGGCGGCCGCCAGCGCGCCGAGTTCGGCAGCGCGGCCGACGAACCGGTTCAATTCGTGGGGGAGGTTGCCGGGCCGCGGCGGACCGGCGGGGACATCTGTGGGGCGCGAAGTGCGTCGCATGGGGCACAGAGCGTACTCAGGCGTGCGCGGTCCGTACAATCGCATCGACGAATGCCGGCCGTCCGTGAAGCGAATGCGGTACGGAGCGCGGGGTCGGGCGCGATAGGCTCGGGGGACGACTTTTCGATGTTCAGAAGCTGTGCGTTCGTACAGAGCTTCGCAGAGAGCTAGGGAGCGGTGCCAAGTGTCCGGTGGAGAGGTTGCCGGGATCCTGGTGGCTGTCTTCTGGGCGATCCTGGTCTCCTTCCTCGCGGTGGCGCTCGTGAGGCTGGCCCAGACGCTCAGGGCCACCACCAAGCTGGTCGCGGACGTGACCGAACAGGCCGTCCCCCTGCTCGCCGACGCCTCCGCCGCGGTGCGCTCCGCGCAGACCCAGATCGACCGCGTCGACTCGATCGCCTCGGACGTCCAGGAAGTCACGTCGAACGCGTCGGCGCTCTCCTCCACCGTGGCCTCCACCTTCGGCGGCCCGCTGGTCAAGGTGGCCGCGTTCGGCTACGGAGTGCGCCGTGCCATCGGTGGCCGGGGCAAGGAAGCGCCCGCCAAGCAGTCGCGCCGTACCGTGATCGTGGGCCGCACGCTCCCCGAGGCGCGGCGGGCCAAGCGGGCCAACCGGAACAAGAGGGACTGACCGAAGACATGTTCCGCCGTACGTTCTGGTTCACCGCGGGCGCAGCCGCCGGCGTATGGGCCACCACCAAGGTCAACCGCAAGATCAAGCAGCTCACGCCGGAGAGCCTCGCGGCCCAGGCGGCCAACAAGGCGGTCGAGGCGGGCCACAAGCTCAAGGACTTCGCGCTCGACGTCCGCGACAACATGGCGGAGCGCGAGGCCGAACTGGGCGACGCCCTCGGCATCAACGAGCAGCCGGACCCCGAACTGGAGCCGCGGACCCGCTTCGCGGTCCTCCAGAACACCTTCACCACGAAGGTCGTCCACACCAAGCAACCCAAGTACCTCGAAACCAGCAGGTACTCGATCAACAATCGGAATGAGGACCACTGATGGAGTCGGCTGAAATCCGTCGCCGCTGGCTGAGCTTCTTCGAGGAGCGTGGCCACAAGGTCGTGCCCTCGGCGTCGCTCATCGCGGACGACCCGACTCTGCTGCTCGTCCCCGCAGGCATGGTCCCGTTCAAGCCCTACTTCCTGGGTGAGGTCAAGCCGCCCGCCCCGCGCGCCACTTCGGTGCAGAAGTGCGTGCGTACGCCGGACATCGAAGAGGTCGGCAAGACCACCCGCCACGGCACGTTCTTCCAGATGTGCGGCAACTTCTCCTTCGGCGACTACTTCAAGGAAGGCGCCATCAAGTACGCCTGGGAGCTGCTCACCAGCTCCGTGGCGGACGGCGGCTACGGCCTGGAGCCCGAGAAGCTCTGGATCACCGTCTACCTCGACGACGACGAGGCCGAGCGCATCTGGCACGAGGTCGTCGGCGTGCCGAAGGAGCGCATCCAGCGCCTGGGCAAGAAGGATAACTTCTGGTCCATGGGCGTCCCCGGCCCCTGCGGCCCGTGCTCCGAGATCAACTACGACCGCGGCCCCGAGTTCGGCGAAGAGGGCGGCCCGATCGTCAACGACGAGCGCTACGTGGAGATCTGGAACCTGGTCTTCATGCAGTACGAGCGCGGCGCCGGCATCGGCAAGGAGGACTTCGAGATCCTCGGCGACCTGCCGTCGCAGAACATCGACACGGGTCTCGGCCTCGAGCGCCTCGCCATGATCCTGCAGGGCGTACAGAACATGTACGAGACGGACACCCTGCGCGTCGTCATCGACAAGGCCACCGAGCTGACCGGTGTCCACTACGGCGACAAGCACGACACGGACGTCTCGCTGCGCGTCGTCGCCGACCACATGCGTACGTCGACGATGCTCATCGGAGACGGTGTCACGCCGGGCAACGAGGGCCGCGGCTACGTGCTGCGCCGCATCATGCGCCGCGCCATCCGCAACATGCGCATCCTCGGCGCCACCGGACCGGTCGTGCAGGACCTGCTCGACGTCGTGATCGACACGATGGGTCTGCAGTACCCGGAGCTGATCACCGACCGCAAGCGCATCGAGACGGTCGCGCTCGCCGAGGAGGCCGCGTTCCTCAAGGCCCTCAAGGGCGGCACGAACATCCTGGACACCGCCGTCACCGAGACGAAGGCCGCCGGCAAGTCGGTCCTCGCCGGCGACAAGGCGTTCCTGCTCCACGACACGTGGGGCTTCCCGATCGACCTCACCCTGGAGATGGCCGCCGAGCAGGGCCTGTCCGTGGACGAGGACGGCTTCCGCCGCCTGATGAAGGAGCAGCGGGAGCGCGCCAAGGCGGACGCCCAGGCCAAGAAGACGGGCCACGCCAACGTCGGCGCGTACCGCGAGATCGCGGACGCCGCCGGTGCCACCGACTTCATCGGCTACGCCTCGACCGAGGGCGAGTCGACGGTCGTCGGCCTGCTGGTCAACGGCGTCTCCTCGCCGGCCGCCACCGAGGGCGACGAGGTCGAGGTCGTCCTCGACCGCACCCCGTTCTACGCCGAGGGCGGCGGCCAGATCGGCGACACCGGCCGCATCAAGCTGGACAACGGCGCGATCATCGAGATCCGCGACTGCCAGAAGCCGGTCCCCGGTGTGTACGTCCACAAGGGCGTCGTCCAGGTCGGCGAGGTGACCGTCGGGGCCCGGGCCCAGGCGATCATCGACGTGGCCCGCCGCCGCGCCATCGCCCGCGCCCACTCCGCGACGCACCTCACGCACCAGGCGCTGCGCGACGCGCTCGGCCCGACGGCCGCCCAGGCCGGTTCCGAGAACCAGCCCGGCCGCTTCCGCTTCGACTTCGGTTCGCCGTCCGCCGTGCCCACGGCCGTGATGACGGACGTCGAGCAGAAGATCAACGAGGTCCTGACCCGCGAGCTCGACGTGCAGGCCGAGGTCATGGGCATCGACGAGGCGAAGAAGCAGGGTGCCATCGCCGAGTTCGGCGAGAAGTACGGCGAGCGCGTCCGCGTCGTCACCATCGGCGACTTCTCCAAGGAGCTGTGCGGCGGCACCCACGTGCACAACACCGCCCAGCTCGGCCTGGTGAAGCTGCTCGGCGAGTCCTCCATCGGCTCCGGCGTGCGCCGCATCGAGGCACTGGTCGGCGTCGACGCGTACAACTTCCTCGCCAAGGAGCACACGGTCGTCGCCCAGCTCCAGGAGCTGATCAAGGGCCGCTCCGAGGAGCTGCCCGAGAAGGTCTCGGCGATGCTCGGCAAGCTCAAGGACGCCGAGAAGGAGATCGAGAAGTTCCGCGCGGAGAAGGTCCTCCAGGCCGCCGCCGGTCTCGCCGAGGGCGCCAAGGACATCCGCGGTACCGCCGTCGTCACCGGCCAGGTCCCGGACGGCACGACCGCCGACGACCTGCGCAAGCTGGTCCTGGACGTCCGTGGCCGCATCCAGGGCGGCCGCCCCGCCGTGGTCGCGCTCTTCACGACGGCCAACGGCAAGCCGCTCACGGTCATCGCCACCAACGACGCCGCGCGCGACCGCGGCCTCAAGGCCGGCGACCTGGTCCGTACGGCCGCCAAGACCCTCGGCGGCGGTGGCGGCGGCAAGCCGGACGTCGCGCAGGGCGGCGGCCAGAACCCGGCCGCGATCGGCGACGCCATCGACGCCGTCGAGCGCCTGGTAGCGGAGACCGCCCACTGATGCGCCGAGGCCGCCGTCTGGCGATCGATGTCGGGGACGCCCGGATCGGGGTCGCGTCCTGCGACCCCGACGGGATCCTCGCCACGCCGGTGGAGACCGTGCCGGGACGCGACGTCCCGGCCGCCCACCGGCGCCTCAAGCAGATCGCCGAGGAGTACGAGCCGATCGAGATCGTCGTCGGACTCCCTCGCTCCCTCAAGGGCGGCGAGGGCCCGGCGGCGGCCAAGGTCCGCGGCTTCGCCCAGGAACTCGCGCGGGGCGTGGCACCCGTTCCGGTGAGGTTGCTGGACGAGAGGATGACCACAGTGACGGCCAGTCAGGGACTGCGCGCCAGCGGCGTTAAGTCCAAAAAGGGCCGCTCTGTCATCGACCAGGCGGCCGCCGTCATCATCCTTCAGCAGGCATTGGAGTCCGAACGGGCGTCAGGTAAAGCTCCCGGCGAGGGCGTCGAAGTGGTCATCTGATCGCGATACGGTAACGTTCCGCGCGACCGGCGGTGTTCGAATAGCCGCCGCACAGCATCAAGAGGCGGAACGGTTGCCCTTCCTGATCGGACGATTGGACAGTGGCCCCACCGCCTCGCGGCTTGTAGGGGACCGATGACTGAGTATGGCCGGGGCCAAGGCTCCGAACCGTGGCATCCCGCGGACCCGCTGTACGGGGACCAGGGGTGGGGTCAGCAGGCCGGACACGGCCAGGCGTCCTACGGCGGCCAGGGGAGTTACGACCCGCAGCAGGCCTACGGCGGTGACTGGGAGACCGGTCAGCAGGGCTACGGCCAGCAGGATTACGGCCAGGGGGCCGGTTACGGCCAGAACCCGGGCTACGGCCAGCAGGCCTATGGCGGCGGACAGGGCCAGGGCGGTGGCTGGGACTGGGAGACCGGTTCGAGTGCCCAGTCCCCGTACGGAGCAGACCCCGCCGACCCGTACGGCACCGGTCAGCACGCCGCGTACAACACCGAAGAGCCGGACTACTACAACACGCCCGGCGCCTACCCACCGCCGGAGCCGCCGGGCCGGCGCCGCACGCCGGAGCCCGACACGGGCTGGGACGCGGGCCCCGACCAGGGCGAGGAAGCGTTCTTCAACGGCGGCGGCGAAGAGGACGACTACGACGAGGGGCGCGGCGGGCGCCGGGGCCGCGGCGGCAAGAAGCCGAAGAAGCGGCGCAGCGGCTGCGCCTGCCTGGTCCTGACCGTGATCTTCGCGGCCGGTGTCGGAGGTGTCGGCTACTTCGGCTACCAGTTCTACCAGGATCGTTTCGGCGCGGCCCCGGACTACGCGGGCGACGGCAACGGCGAGCAGGTCACCGTCGTCATCCCGAAGGGCTCCGGCGGCTACACCATCGGGCAGAAGCTCAAGGACGCCGGCGTCGTCCAGAGCGTCGACGCGTTCGTCGCGGCACAGGCGGCCGACCCGAAGGGCAAGTCGATCCAGGACGGCGCGTACGTCATGGAGAAGCAGATGTCCGCGTCGAGCGCGGTCGACATGCTGCTCAGCCCGACGGCCCGGGCCAACCTCACGATCCCCGAAGGCGCCCGCAACGCGGCCGTCTACGAGAAGATCGACCAGAAGCTGAAGGTCGCCAAGGGCACCACGGCCAAGGTCGCGAAGAAGGACTACAAGGACCTCGGGCTGCCCGAGTGGGCGCTGAACCGGCGAGGTGTGAAGGACCCGCTGGAGGGCTTCCTCTACCCGTCGAGCTACGCGGCCGCCAAGGGCATGAAGCCCGAGGAGGTCCTGAAGGACATGGTCTCGCGGGCCGACGACAAGTACGAGCGGCTCGACCTGGAGGGCCAGGCCAAGAAGCACGGCCTCGACAATCCGTGGCAGGTGCTCACCGTCGCGAGCCTCGTGCAGGCCGAGGGCAAGACGCACGACGACTTCCGGAAGATGGCCGAGGTCGTCTACAACCGCCTCAAGCCGACGAACACGGAGACCAACCAGCTCCTGCAGTTCGACTCGACCTTCAACTACCTCAAGGGTCAGAGCAACATCAACATCGGCGAGTCCGAGATCAACAGCAACAAGGACCCGTACAACACGTACACCCGCAAGGGACTGCCGCCGGGCCCCATCGGCAACCCCGGCGACGTGGCCCTCGCCGCGACGCTCGACCCGACGTCCGACGGCTGGATCTACTTCGTGGCCACGGACGGCATGCACAAGACCGAGTTCGCGAAGACCAGCGCCGAGTTCGAGAAGCTGAAGGAAAAGTTCAATGCCAGCCAGGCCAACTGACCTGCGGAGGGCGGCAGTTCTCGGCTCGCCCATCGCCCACTCCCTCTCGCCGCAGCTGCACATCGCGGCGTACCGGGCGCTGGGCCTGGACGACTGGCGGTACGACCGGTTCGAGACCAACGAGGCGGCGCTGCCCGCCTTCCTCTCCGGGCTCGGGCCCGAGTGGGCCGGGCTCTCGCTCACGATGCCGCTCAAGCGGGCGGTGATCCCGCTGCTCGACGAGATCACCGACACCGCGCGGTCCGTGGAGGCCGTGAACACGGTGGTGCTGCGCGCCGACGGCCGGAAGGTCGGCGACAACACCGACATCCCGGGACTGATCGCGGCGCTGCACGAGCGCGGCGTGGAGAAGGTCGAGTCGGCGGCGATCCTCGGCGCGGGTGCCACCGCGTCCTCCGCGCTCGCCGCGCTCTCCCGGATCTGCACCGGTGAGGTCGTCACCTACGTACGCAGCGAGCAGCGCGCCGACGAGATGCGCGGCTGGGGCGAGCGCCTCGGGGTGAAGGTGCGCACGGCCGACTGGGCCGACGCGGCACACGCCTTCGAGGCCCCCCTGGTCATCGCCACGACGCCGAAGGGCGGCACGGACCACCTGGCCGAGGCCGTACCGGAGGGCGTCGGCACGCTCTTCGACGTCCTCTACGACCCGTGGCCCACGCCGCTGGCGGCCGCCTGGGAGAGGCGCGGCGGCGCGGTGCTCAGCGGGCTCGACCTGCTCGTGCACCAGGCGGTCTTCCAGTTCGAGGAGTTCACCGGGGACACCCGCCCGGTGCTCGACGCGATGCGCGCGGCGGGCCTCAAGGCCCTCGGCTGACCCCTCGGCGTGTGGCTCGCGTCTCATGTGTCGTCCGCACCCCGGACACCGGAAACGTCGGGGTCCGCGGACGTGGGAGGATCGTTCCCATACACAGAGCGCGAGCATGAGGAGCACCGTTGAGCAGGTTGCGCTGGCTGACCGCGGGGGAGTCGCACGGCCCCGCACTCGTCGCGACGCTGGAGGGACTTCCCGCCGGCGTTCCGATCACCACGGAGATGGTGGCGGACCACCTGGCACGGCGCCGCCTCGGCTATGGCCGCGGAGCGCGCATGAAATTCGAGCGTGACGAGGTCACGTTCCTGGGCGGTGTCCGGCACGGACTCACCCTCGGCTCCCCGGTCGCGATCATGGTCGGCAACACCGAGTGGCCCAAGTGGGAAAAGGTCATGTCGGGCGACCCGGTCGACCCCGAGATCCTCAAGGACCTGGCGCGCAACGCGCCGCTGACCCGCCCCCGCCCCGGCCACGCCGACCTCGCCGGCATGCAGAAGTACGGCTTCGACGAGGCCCGCCCGATCCTGGAGCGCGCCTCCGCCCGCGAGACGGCCGCCCGGGTCGCGCTCGGCGCGGTCGCCCGGTCGTACCTCAAGGAGACGGCCGGCATCGAGATCGTGTCGCACGTCGTCGAGCTGTGCTCGGTCAAGGCCCCGCAGGGCGTCTACCCGACCCCCGCCGACGTCGAGAAGCTGGACGCCGACCCGCTGCGCTGCCTGGACGCCGTCGCCTCGAAGCAGATGGTGGCCGAGGTCGACCAGGCCCACAAGGACGGCGACACCCTCGGCGGCGTCGTCGAGGTCCTCGCCTACGACGTGCCGGTGGGCCTCGGCTCGCACGTGCACTGGGACCGCAAGCTCGACGCCCGCCTCGCCGGTGCGCTCATGGGCATCCAGGCCATCAAGGGCGTCGAGATCGGCGACGGCTTCGAGCTGGCGCGCGTGCCCGGTTCCAAGGCGCACGACGAGATCGTGAACACGGACGAGGGCATCCGCCGCGTCTCCGGCCACGCGGGCGGCACCGAGGGCGGCCTCACCACCGGTGAGCTGCTGCGGGTGCGCGCCGCGATGAAGCCGATCGCGACCGTGCCGCGTGCCCTGCAGACCGTGGACGTCGCGACGGGTGAGGCCACGCAGGCCCACCACCAGCGCTCCGACGTCTCCGCGGTGCCGGCCGCCGGCATCGTCGCCGAGGCCATGGTCGCCCTCGTCCTCGCGGACGCGGTGGCCGAGAAGTTCGGCGGCGACAGCGTCTCCGAGACGCGGCGCAACGTCACGTCGTACCTCGACAACCTCCAGATCCGGTGAGCGGCCCGCAGGTCGTCCTCGTCGGACCGATGGGCGTCGGCAAGTCGACGGTGGGCGCGCTGCTCGCCGAGCGGCTCGGCTGCGCCTACCGGGACACCGACGACGACATCGTGACCGCACAGGGCCGCGCCATCGCCGACATCTTCGTCGACGAGGGCGAGGAGCACTTCCGTGCCCTGGAGAAGGCATCTGTGGCCACCGCGCTCGCCGACCACGGGGGCGTTCTCGCGCTCGGCGGCGGCGCGATCCTCGACGCCGACACGCGTGCGCTGCTCGCCGCCCACCCGACCGTCGTCTACCTCTCGATGGACGTCGAGGAGGCGGCCAAGCGGACCGGCCTGAACGCGGCCAGGCCGCTGCTCGCCGTCAACCCCCGCAAGCAGTGGCGGGAGCTGATGGAGGCGCGCCGGCATCTGTACACCGAGGTCGCGCAGGTGGCCGTGGCCACCGACGGCCGCACCCCCGAAGAGGTCGCCGAAGCGGTCCTCGACGCACTGGAGTTGAATCAGGCATGAGCGAGGAAGTGACCCGTATCCACGTCGGCGGCACCGCCGGCACGGACCCGTACGAGGTCCTGGTGGGGCGTCAACTCCTGGGTGAACTGGGCTCGTTGATCGGTGACCAGGCCAAGCGGGTGGCCATCGTGCACCCCGAGGCGCTGGCCGAGACCGGTGAGGCGCTCCGCGCCGACCTGGCCGACCAGGGCTTCGAGGCCGTCGCCATCCAGGTGCCGAACGCCGAGGAGGCCAAGACCGCCGAGGTCGCCGCGTACTGCTGGAAGGCCCTCGGGCAGTCCAACTTCACGCGCTCCGACGTCGTCGTCGGCGTCGGTGGCGGCGCCACCACGGACCTCGCCGGGTTCGTGGCCGCCACCTGGCTGCGCGGCGTGCGCTGGATCGCCGTCCCGACCACCGTGCTCGCCATGGTGGACGCGGCGGTCGGCGGCAAGACCGGCATCAACACCGCCGAGGGCAAGAACCTCGTCGGGGCCTTCCACCCGCCGGCCGGTGTGCTCTGTGACCTGGCCGCCCTCGACTCGCTGCCGGTGCACGACTTCGTGTCCGGGCTCGCCGAGGTCATCAAGGCCGGGTTCATCGCCGACGAGAAGATCCTCGAACTCATCGAGGAGGACCCGCAGTCGGCCCGCACGCCCACCGGCGAGCACACCGCCGAGCTGATCGAGCGTGCCATCCGGGTCAAGGCCGAGGTCGTCTCGTCCGACCTCAAGGAGTCGGGTCTGCGCGAGATCCTCAACTACGGGCACACCCTCGCGCACGCCATCGAGAAGAACGAGCGCTACAAGTGGCGGCACGGCGCGGCCGTCTCCGTCGGCATGCTCTTCGCTGCCGAACTCGGCCGCCTGGCGGGCCGGTTGGACGACGCGACGGCCGACCGGCACCGCGCGGTCCTGGAGTCCGTCGGGCTGCCCCTGACGTACCGCTACGACCAGTGGCCCAAGCTCCTCGAGACCATGAAGGTCGACAAGAAGTCCCGCGGTGATCTGCTGCGCTTCATCGTCCTCGACGGTCTCGGCAGGCCCACCGTCCTGGAGGGGCCCGACCCCGCCGTGCTGCTCGCCGCCTACGGCGAAGTGGCGGAATAGTACGGTCCGTTCACGTTCGGGCACGTCGTGAGGTCCCCGGCCGTTCACACATTGGCGGTCGGGGACGGTACCGTTCGGTAGCGCCCCGTTCGCCGGCGCCCAAGTAACCGTCGTACGAGATGGAGTGGCACCGGATGCAGCACGCAGGGGGAGCTCCGCTGCCGCCGCCCCACCGGCCGGGACACGCGTCGACAGGCCCCCTGCCGCAGGGCAGCCATGCGCCGCAACCGCCCGGCATGCCGGGTTTCAGCGGAGCGCCGCCGCACCACCCGCCCGCCCAGCCGCCGCACATACAGGCGCCGCAGGCCCCGGCACCGCCGCCTCCGCCGCAGGCCGCGCAGCATCAGTCGCAGCCGCCGCGCGAGACCACCGGCCACATGCAGCTGCCGTCCGGTGCCCCCGTCGCCGTGCCGAGCCCGCCGCCCGCGCAGGCGCCCGCCGACGCGACCTCGACGACGCTCGCCGTGCTGCTCATCGGTCCCGCGGGCGCGGGCAAGACGAGCGTCGCCCGGCACTGGGCGGAGAGCCGCCGCGTCCCGACGGCGCACATCAGCCTCGACGACGTACGGGAGTGGGTGCGCTCCGGCTTCGCCGACCCGCAGAGCGGCTGGAACGACAACAGTGAGGCCCAGTACCGTCTCGCCCGCCGCACCTGCGGTTTCGCCGCGCGCAACTTCCTGGCGAATGGAATCTCCTGCATCCTCGACGACGCGGTCTTCCCCGACCGGCCCGTCATCGGCCTCGGCGGCTGGAAGCGGCACGTGGGCCCCGGCCTGCTCCCGGTGGTCCTCCTCCCCGGCCTCGAGATCGTCCTGGAGCGCAACGGTCGGCGCAGCGGCAACCGCCGCCTCACCGACGAGGAGGTCGCCCGCATCCACGGCCGCATGGCCGGCTGGTACGGCTCGGGCCTCCCGATCATCGACAACTCCCAGCTCGACGTGGCGGGCACGGCCCAGGTCCTGGACGAAGTCCTGACCCGCGCCATCACCAGCCCCCCACAGTGGTGATCCCCGACAACCGGGTCTGAGCCCTCCCCCCCCACCGCCCATCCGCTCCCTTGAGCCTTGGGCAATCTGTCGCCTTGGGCGGCAGGGTGGGCAAGGCGGCCCACGGTGCGGCGCACTCATTGCGGCAGGCGTCGCCCCGGCGCAGCTCCGCGCCCCCGGGCGCGGCGGACCGTTCACGCCGGCGCCCCGCCCGGTCACCCCGAACCCCCACCGCACCCCCGAAGGGGACCCGTCCGGACGCGCTGGGACGGCCGGGGGCGCCGCGCGCTCGTACGCTCGGCGTCATGTCAGAGGTGCACGCGGCCCGACGGGACCGGCTCAGAGAGCGCGCGACAGCGGGCGGCAGCGCGACCGCCCTCGTCTCGCGGCCCGCCAACGTCCGCTACCTGGCGGGAACGGCACCGCACGGCGCCGTCCTCCTGCTGGGCCGGGAGCCCGGCGGCGACGACGACCTTCTGCTCTGCGCGCGAGCGCCGAGCGGCGAGTCCACCGAGGGCCGCGCCGACGAGGCACTGCGGGTCCAGGTCCTGGACGTACCCGCGGGCGACCCGGCGGTGGCCGCCGCCGACGTGGCCGCGGCCCGCGGCGCCGACTCGCTCGCCGTGGAGGAGCACCACCTGACGGTCGCCCGGCACCGCGCGCTCGACTCCGTGGCGCCCCGCCTCCGCCTCACCGACCTCAACCACGGCGTCGAACAGCTCCGCTTCGTCAAGGACGAGGAGGAGATCTCCTGCCTGCGCATCGCCGCCGAGATCGCCGACCAGGCCCTCGGTGAGCTGCTCGAGTCCATCCTCGTGGGCCGCACGGAGCGTCACCTCGCCCTCGAACTGGAACGTCGACTTGTCGACCATGGAGCCGACGGCGCCGCCTTCCCCACCTCCGTGGGAACGGGCCCGAACTCGGCACGCGTCGCCCACCGCCCCAGCGACCGCCGGGTCGAGGAGGGGGATTTCCTCTCCGTGTGCCTGGGCGCCTCGTACCGCGGCTACCGCTGCGAGATCGGCCGCACCTTCGTCATCGGGACCTCGCCCGCGGACTGGCAGATCGAGCTGTACGACGTCGTCTTCGCCGCTCAGCGCGCCGGGCGCGAGAGCCTGGCGCCGGGCGTCGAGTGCCGCGAGGTGGACCGGGCCGCCCGTCACGTCCTGGACGCGGCAGGGTATGGTGACGGGCTCGCGCCGCTGACCGGACACGGTGTGGGACTCGAAATCGACGAGGACCCGCAGTTGGCCCCCGCAGCCATGGGTAAACTGGACGCTTGTGTGCCGGTCACCGTCGAACCGGGGGTCCACCTCCCGGGACGGGGCGGCGTCCGGATCGATGACACGCTCGTCGTCCGCCCCGAGGCGGACGGCGGACCCGAGCTACTCACCATCACGACCAAGGAGCTGCTCGCGCTCTAGCCTTCGGGCCTCGCGCGTGCCCCTCGGTCGTCCACGTCAGTCCAGGAGATTCCGAAACCGTGGCTTCCACGAACGACCTCAAGAACGGCCTGGTGCTCAAGCTCGACGGGGGCCAGCTCTGGTCCGTCGTCGAGTTCCAGCACGTCAAGCCCGGCAAGGGCCCTGCCTTCGTGCGCACCAAGCTCAAGAACGTGCTCTCCGGCAAGGTCGTCGACAAGACGTTCAACGCCGGCGTCAAGGTCGACACGGCCACCATTGACAAGCGCGACATGCAGTTCTCGTACATGGACGGCGAGTACTTCGTCTTCATGGACATGGAGACCTACGACCAGCTGCACGTCGACAAGAAGGCCGTCGGCGACGCCGCCAACTTCCTGATCGAGGGCTTCGAGGCCACGGTCGCCCAGTACGAGGGCGACGTGCTCTTCGTCGAGCTGCCGGCCGCCGTCGAGCTGGTCATCAAGGAGACCGAGCCGGGCGTCCAGGGCGACCGCTCCACCGGTGGCACCAAGCCCGCCATCCTGGAGACCGGCCACCAGATCCAGGTCCCGCTCTTCGTCACCACCGGTGAGAAGATCAAGGTCGACACCCGCTCCAGCGACTACCTCGGCCGGGTGAACAGCTAACCGTGGCTGCCCGTAATACGGCCCGCAAGCGCGCCTTTCAGATCCTCTTCGAGGCCGATCAGCGCGGCGCCGACGTCCTGACGGTTCTCGCGGACTGGATCCGGCACTCCCGCAGTGACACGCGGCAGCCGCCGGTCAGCGAGTACACGATGGAGCTGGTCGAGGGGTACGCCAAGCAGGCGGCCCGGATCGACGAGCTCATCTCGCAGTACTCCGTCGGGTGGACCCTTGACCGGATGCCGGTCGTCGACCGCAACATCGTGCGGATCGGCGCCTATGAGCTGGTCTGGGTCGACGGGACCCCGGACGCCGTGGTGCTCGACGAGGCCGTTTCGCTGGCCAAGGAGTTCTCCACCGACGAGTCTCCGGCGTTCATCAACGGACTCCTGGGTCGCTTCAAGGACCTGAAGTCGACCCTGCGCCGCGACGAGGCCTGAGCCCGACCGCCGAGCGCAGCACCGTACCGCAGGCCCGGAGCAGAACATGAACAATGTTCTGCTCCGGGCCTGGTGCGTTCCAGGGGATCTTCACTAGGTTCTGGTCATGTCACCGACAGGCCTCCCCGCGCGCGTGCGCGTCGGTTACGGACTCGGCTCCCTCGCCACCGGCACCTTCGGCACGGTTCCCGGTCTGTTGCTGCTGTACTACCTGACCGATGTGCTCGGAGTCGGAGCGGGCCTGGCCGGGCTGCTGGTCTTCCTGCCCAAGGCGTGGGACGTGCTGTTCAACCCGTGGGTCGGCGGCCGCTCCGACCGCAGCACCCGCGCGCGCCTGGGGCCGCGCCGCTCCTGGATGCTGCTCGGCGCGCTCACCCTGCCGCTCTGCTTCGCGGGCATGTTCGCCGCGCCCGCCGGACTCGAAGGCGGGCCCGCCGCCGCGTACGTCGCCGTCCTCTTCCTGCTCAGCGCCTCCGCGTACGCCTGCTTCCAAGTCCCCTACGTCGCGCTGCCCGCGGAACTCACCGGGGACCCGGACGAACGGGCCCGCGTCATGGCGTGGCGCGTCGCCTTCCTCGCCGTGGCCATCCTGCTGTCCGGCTCCGTCGCCCCGATTCTCGCGGGCGCCTCCGGCGACGAGCGGGGGAGCGCGGGCGGGTACCGGCTGATGGGTGTGGTGATCGGCGCACTGCTCGCGGTGGGGATGCTGGCCGCCGTCCTCGCCACGGCGGGAACGCGCGACGTCATACGGAGAACCCGGGACGTCATACGTACAACGCGCGACGCCTCACCTGCCCCACCCGAGGTCATACGTACAACGCGCGACGCCCCATCTGCCCCACCCGACGTCATACGTACGACGAGCGAATCCAGCCTCCGCGCCCAGCTGCGTGCCGCGCGCGGCAACGCGCCCTTCTGGTGGCTGTTCGGCGCGTACGTCGTGCAGGCCGCCGCGTCCGGCCTGATGCTCGCCGGCACCCAGTACTTTGCGACGTACATCCTCGACCGGCCGAGCGCCACCACCGACCTGTTCGCCTGCCTCATCGTGCCGTCGCTGCTCGCGATGCCGCTGTGGCTGGCCGCCGGGCGCCGAACGGGCAAGCGGAACGCGGCGGTCGCCGCCTCCCTGTGCTTCCTGCTGGGAGCCCTGGGCGCCGCCGCGGGACGCGAGCTGCCGACAGCGCTGATCTACGTCGCCGTGGCCGTCGCCGGTGTCGGGTACGCGGGCATGCAGATGCTGCCGCTCGCGATGCTCGGCGACGCGATCGCCGCCGACGGCTACACCAGCGGGCGGCGCAGGGCCGGGGTCTTCACCGGGCTGTGGACCGCGGGGGAGACGCTCGGACTCGCCCTGGGACCCGGCCTGTTCGGTCTGGTCCTCGCCGTGGGCGGGTTCGTCTCCTCCGATGCCGCCGACCGCGTCGCACAACCCGACTCGGCGCTCACCGCGATCGTCGTCGGCTTCGGCGCGCTGCCCGCCCTGCTGCTCGGCTTGAGCCTTCCGCTGCTGGCCCGATACCGCCTCGGCGAGGCCGAACTGGTCCGCATGCGCACCGATGCCGACGAGTCCACCGCATCCCCACCGCCCACGCAGCGAGACGAGGAGTCCGCATGACGACCGACGACCCCACCCTGGCGCGCCTGTCCGCCCTGCGCGCCGGCGATCTGCCGGTGCACGGCGGACGCACCATGGCGTACGTCTACGACTCCGGGCTCGAAGGGCTCGACGAGCTGGCGAACGCCGCGCAGGCCGCCTTCGCCGGGGTCAACGGGCTCGACATGACGGCGTTCCCGAGCGTCGTCGAGCTGGAGAACGACCTGGTGCGACGCGCCACCGCGCTGCTCGGCGGCAGCGCGGGCACGTTCACCAGCGGCGGCACGGAGAGCTGCCTGCTCGCCGTGCTGACGGCGCGTCAGTACGCCCGCACGGAGCGCGGCGTGACCGAGCCCGAACTCGTGTTGCCGGAGACCGCGCACGCCGCCTTCCACAAGGCCGCCGAACTCTTCGGCCTGCGCGTGGTGAGCGTCCCCGTCGACCCGGACACCTTCAAGGTGCGCCCGGCCGACATGGCGGCGGCGATCTCCGGGCGCACCGCCCTGGTCGTCGTCTCCGCCCCCTCGTACGCACACGGTGTCGTCGACCCGGTCGTCGAGGTGGCGCGGGAGGCGGAGCGGCGCGGGGTGCCGTGCCACGTCGACGCGTGCATCGGCGGCTGGTACCTCGGGCACCTGCGGCACGCCGCGCAGCAGGTGCAGGACGTGCCGGACGCACACCTGCCGGAGTTCGACCTGACCGTCCCCGGCGTGACGTCGCTCTCCGTGGACCTGCACAAGTACGCGTACACGGCGAAGGGCGCCTCGCTGCTGCTCTTCCGGGACGCGGGGCTGCGCCGGCACGGTTGGTTCGCGCACGCGGCCTGGCCCGGCTACCCCGTCGTCAACTCCACGCTCCAGGGCACCAAGTCGGCGGGCCCCCTCGCGGCGGCCTGGGCGGTGACGGAGCGCGTCGGGACGGAAGGTTACGCGGCGCTGTCGACGCGCGTACACCGGACCACTCGCGCGCTCGCCGAGGGCGTTGAGCGAATCGACGGGCTGCGGCTCGCCGCGCGGCCCGAGGCGTCCCTGATCGCCGTGGCCTCCGACGACCCGGACGTCGACGTCTTCGTGGTCGCGGACGAGATGCGCGGAAGTGGCTGGTACCTACAGCCGCAGCCGGCGTTCGGGGCGTCGCCGGCGACCCTGCATCTGACAGTGACCGCGGCGGTCGCGCAAGAGGAGACCGTGCGGCTGCTCCTCGCAGAGCTGGAGAAGGCGGTGGAACGGGCCCGGGAACTGGGGCCCGTTCGGGTGGATCCGGAGATCGTCGAGGCCGCTGCCACGCTGGATCCCGACGCGCTGAGCGAGGAGGAGGTCGAGCTCGCGCTCGCGCTCGCCGGGGTGGGCGAGGGCGGCCGGCTGCCCGAGCGGATGGCCCCTGTACTGGCGGTGCTCCAGGCGCTCCCGCCGAGGCTGAGCGCCCGCCTGCTGCCCGAGGTCATCGGCCGCCTGTACCGCGTCTGAGGCGCGGAAACGCCTGAGGGGGCGGAGCGCAATCGCTCCGCCCCCTCAGGGCTGTGACGTTTCTGCTGTGTGCGCTCGGATCAGACGTCGTCGTGCGCCACAGCGCGCCGCGCGTCCGCGTCCAGCACGCCCCAGCTGATCAGCTGCTCGGTGAGGACCGAGGGCGACTGGTCGTAGATGACGGCGAGGGTGCGCAGGTCGTCCTGGCGGATCGAGAGCACCTTGCCGTTGTAGTCACCGCGCTGCGACTGGATCGTGGCGGCGTAACGCTGCAGCGGGCCCGCCTTCTCCGGCGGCACGTGGGCCAGCCGCTCCAGGTCGAGGCGCAGCTTCGGCGGCGGCTCGGCGGCGCCACCCGGGGTGGTGCCCGGCAGCAACTCCTGCACCGGAACGCCGTAGAAGTCCGCCAGTTCGGCGAGGCGCTGCACGGTCACGGCACGGTCGCCGCGCTCGTACGACCCCACCACGACCGCCTTCCAGCGTCCCTGGGACTTCTCCTCGACACCGTGGAGGGAAAGGCCCTGCTGGGTACGGATCGCGCGGAGCTTGGCCCCGAGCTGTTTGGCGTATTCGCTGGACATATAGCTCCCCGGACACTGCATCACTAAGCGGCTGCGCCGCGTGGCTGTAACTCACTGTGAGGTTACGCAGCGTTACTTGGCCGCGTCAAGCCGAATGGTCCGTACCGACCTTCTCGTGAATTCGGCCGTCCCGCACCTCCAGGCGGGTGATCAGCGACGTTGTGAGGGCTGGTAGTGTTGACGACGCAAATTAGACGTCCTTTAAGGTCCGTCCCGTGAGGCGGAGAAGGAGGTCCGTTTCGTATGGACACGCAGCAGTCCGATGCCCGGCCCGTACTCGAAGGCCCTGACATCGCGCGGGTACTGACCCGTATCGCCCACGAGATCGTCGAGCGCGCCAAGGGCGCCGAGGACGTGGTTCTCCTGGGCATTCCCACGCGAGGCGTCTTCCTCGCCCGCAGGCTCGCCGAGAAGCTCGAAGAGATCACCGGCCGCGCCATCCCCGTCGGCTCGCTCGACATCACGATGTACCGCGACGACCTGCGCATGCACCCGCCGCGCGCGCTCGCCCGCACCGAGATCCCCGGTGACGGCATCGACGGCCGCCTCGTCGTCCTCGTCGACGACGTGCTCTTCTCCGGCCGCACCATCCGCGCCGCCCTCGACGCCCTGAACGACATCGGGCGCCCCCGTGCCGTGCAGCTCGCCGTCCTCGTCGACCGCGGCCACCGCGAACTTCCCATCCGTGCCGACTACGTCGGCAAGAACCTCCCCACGTCGCTGCGGGAGACGGTCAAGGTCCAGCTCGCCGAGGAGGACGGCCGCGACGCCGTGCTGCTCGGTGCCAAGCCGGACACCAAGGCGGCCGAGCAGTAGCACCCCTTCCTGCCGTGCGCGTGCGCGCGTACGGCCCGACAGGTGTGCCCTCGCGCGCCCGTATGCCCTGAATCTCCTGAACTGCCTTACGGAGCACCCCAGATGATGCGACACCTCATCTCGGCCGCCGACCTCTCCCGCGACGATGCCGTGCACATCCTCGACACCGCCGAGGAGATGGCCCGCGTCGCCGACCGGCCCATCAAGAAACTGCCCGCCCTGCGCGGCCGGACCATCTGCAACCTGTTCTTCGAGGACTCGACGCGTACGCGGATCTCCTTCGAGGCCGCCGAGAAGCGTCTGTCCGCCGACGTCATCAACTTCGCCGCCAAGGGGTCGAGCGTCTCCAAGGGCGAGTCCCTCAAGGACACCGCCCAGACCCTCGAGGCCATGGGCGTCGACGCCGTCGTCATCCGGCACGGCGCGTCCGGCGCCCCGTACCGGCTCGCGACCTCCGGCTGGATCGACGCCCCCGTCATCAACGCGGGCGACGGCACCCACCAGCACCCCACGCAGGCGCTGCTCGACGCGTTCACGATGCGCCGCCGCCTCGTCGGCCCCGACGCCGGGCTCGGAAAGGGCCTCGACGGAAAGCGCGTCACGATCGTCGGCGACGTGCTGCACAGCCGCGTCGCCCGCTCCAACGTCGACCTGCTGCACACGCTCGGCGCCGAGGTCACCCTCGTCGCGCCGCCCACCCTGGTGCCGGTCGGCATCGAGAACTGGCCCTGCGAGGTGGCGTACGACCTCGACTCCACGCTCACCAAGTCCGACGCGGTGATGATGCTGCGCGTGCAGCGCGAGCGGATGAACGCCGCGTTCTTCCCGACCGAGCGCGAGTACAGCCGCCGTTACGGCCTCGACGGCGACCGCATGGCGAAGATGCCGGAGCACTCCATCGTGATGCACCCCGGCCCGATGGTCCGCGGCATGGAGATCACCGCCGAGGTCGCCGACTCCGACCGCTGCACGGTCATCGAACAGGTCGCCAACGGCGTGCACACGCGGATGGCCGTCCTCTACCTGCTTCTCGGCGGCAACGAGCCCGCCGTCAGCCACTCTCGTACCGAGGAGACGAAGTAATCATGAGCAAGACCCTTATCCGTGGTGCGAAGGTGCTCGGCGGCGAGCCGCAGGACGTCCTGATCGACGGTGGCGTGATCGCCGAGGTCGGCACCGGACTGTCCGCCGACGGCGTCGAGACCGTCGTCGAGGCCGGGGGCAAGGTCCTCCTGCCGGGCCTCGTCGACCTCCACACCCACCTGCGCGAGCCGGGCCGCGAGGACTCCGAGACCGTCCTCACCGGCACCCGCGCCGCCGCCTCCGGTGGCTACACGAACGTGTTCGCGATGGCCAACACGTTCCCGGTCGCCGACACCGCCGGCGTCGTCGAGCAGGTCTACCGGCTCGGCCAGGAGCACGGCTACTGCGACGTGCAGCCCATCGGCGCCGTCACCGTCGGCCTGGAGGGCGTCAAGCTCGCCGAGCTGGGCGCCATGCACGAGTCCGCCGCCGGAGTCACCGTCTTCTCCGACGACGGCAAGTGCGTCCACGACGCCGTGATCATGCGCCGCGCCCTGGAGTACGTGAAGGCCTTCGGCGGCGTCGTCGCGCAGCACGCGCAGGAGCCCCGCCTCACCGAGGGCGCCCAGATGAACGAGGGCGTCGTCTCCGCCGAGCTGGGCCTGGGCGGCTGGCCGGCCGTCGCCGAGGAGTCGATCATCGCCCGCGACGTGCTGCTCGCCGAGCACGTCGGCTCCCGCGTCCACATCTGCCACCTGTCGACCGCGGGCAGCGTCGAGATCGTCCGCTGGGCCAAGTCCCGCGGCATCGACGTCACCGCCGAGGTCACCCCGCACCACCTGCTGCTCACCGACGAGATGGTGCGCTCGTACAACCCGGTCTACAAGGTCAACCCGCCGCTGCGCACCGAGAAGGACGTCATGGCGCTGCGCGAGGCGCTGGCCGACGGCACGATCGACATCGTCGCCACCGACCACGCCCCGCACCCGCACGAGGACAAGGACTGCGAGTGGGCCGCCGCCGCCATGGGCATGGTCGGCCTGGAGACCGCGCTCAGCGTCGTGCAGCAGACCATGGTCGAGACGGGCCTGCTGAGCTGGGCCGGCGTCGCCGACCGGATGTCCGTGAAGCCCGCCGAGATCGGGCGGGCCCACGGCCATGGACGTCCCGTCTCGGCAGGTGAGCCCGCGAACCTGGTTCTCGTCGACGCCGACTACCGTGGGGACGTGGACCCCGCGGGCTTCGCCTCCCGCAGCCGCAACACCCCGTACGAGGGCCGTGAGCTGCCGGGGCGCGTCACCCACACCTGGCTGCGGGGCAAGGCCACCCTCGCCGACGGGAAGCTCGCGTGACACCTCTGCAACCACTCGCTGTCCTCGCCGCCGAACAGAAGTCGGCGGAGGTGACGGACTGGCCGAACCGGATCGGCTGGATCGTCGGCCTGCTCCTGTTCATCGCGCTCGTCTACTGGCTGATGCGCCAGGGCTGGAAGTGGCGCGGCACCCTGCAGGGCGACCTGCCGGAGCTGCCCGGCGCGCCCTCCGAGCAGGGCCCGGTGAAACTGGAGCTGAGCGGCCGGTACCACGGCTCCACCAGCGCCGGGCAGTGGCTCGACCGCATCGTGGCGCACGGCCTCGGCACCCGCAGCCGCGTCGAGCTGAGCCTGACCGGCGAGGGCCTGAACGTCGTACGCCCCGGAGCGAGCGACTTCTTCGTCCCGGCGGCCGCGCTGCGCGAGGCCCGGCTCGACAAGGGAATCGCCGGCAAGGTCCTCACGGAGGGCGGTCTGCTGATCGTCACCTGGGAGCACGGCGACAAGCTGATCGACTCCGGCTTCCGCGCCGACCACGCGGCTGAGCAGGCCGAATGGGTCACCACCATCAACAACATGATCGACACGAAGATCACGACGGAAGGCACCGCACGATGACCACCTCCACCAGGGGAACTGAGAAGGTTCCCGCCGTACTCGTCCTGGAGGACGGCCGGGTGTTCCGCGGTCGCGCCTACGGGGCCGTGGGGGAGACCTTCGGCGAGGCCGTGTTCTCCACCGGCATGACCGGCTACCAGGAGACCCTCACCGACCCGTCGTACGACCGCCAGATCGTGGTCGCCACCGCCCCGCAGATCGGCAACACGGGCTGGAACGACGAGGACGACGAGTCGAAGCGCATCTGGGTCTCGGGCTACGTGGTCCGCGACCCCGCCCGTATCCCCTCCAACTGGCGCGCGAAGCGCTCGCTCGACGACGAGCTGGTCGCCCAGGAGATCGTCGGGATCAGCGGCATCGACACCCGCGCCCTCACCCGCCACCTGCGCGAGCGCGGCTCCATGCGCTCCGGCATCTTCTCCGGCGAGGCCCTGGCCACGGACGCCGAGCTCGTCGAGCGCGTCCAGGCGCAGCCCCAGATGAAGGGCGCCTCCCTCTACGAGGAGGTCGCCACCAAGGAGACGTACGTCGTCCCCGCGATCGGCGAGAAGAAGTTCACCGTCGCCGCGATCGACCTCGGCATCAAGGGCATGACCCCGCACCGGATGGCCGAGCGCGGCATCGAGGTGCACGTGCTGCCGGCCACCGCGTCCCCCGACGACGTGTACGCCGTGAACCCCGACGGTGTGTTCTTCTCCAACGGTCCGGGCGACCCGGCCACCGCCGAGGGACCGGTCGCGCTGATGACCGCCGTCCTGGAGAAGAAGACGCCGCTGTTCGGCATCTGCTTCGGCAACCAGATCCTCGGCCGCGCGCTCGGCTTCGGCACCTTCAAGCTGAAGTACGGCCACCGCGGCATCAACCAGCCGGTGCAGGACCGCACCACCGGCAAGGTCGAGGTCACCGCGCACAACCACGGCTTCGCCGTCGACGCGCCGCTCGACAAGGTGAGCGACACCAAGTTCGGCCGCGCCGAGGTCTCCCACGTGTGCCTCAACGACAACGTCGTGGAGGGGCTCCAGCTGCTCGACCAGCCGGGCTTCTCCGTCCAGTACCACCCCGAAGCGGCGGCCGGTCCGCACGACGCCGCGTACCTCTTCGACCGCTTCGTGTCTCTGATGGAGTCCGCCCGTGCCTAAGCGCAACGACCTGAAGTCCGTACTCGTCATCGGCTCGGGCCCGATCGTCATCGGCCAGGCCGCGGAGTTCGACTACTCCGGCACCCAGGCCTGCCGGGTGCTGAAGCAGGAGGGCCTGCGGGTCATCCTGGTCAACTCCAACCCGGCGACGATCATGACCGACCCGGAGATCGCCGACGCCACGTACGTCGAGCCGATCACCCCCGAGTTCGTCGAGCGGATCATCGCCAAGGAGCGCCCGGACGCGCTGCTGCCCACCCTCGGTGGCCAGACCGCCCTCAACACCGCCATCTCCATGCACGACCAGGGCGTGCTCGAGAAGTACGGCGTCGAGCTGATCGGCGCCAACGTCGAGGCGATCAACAAGGGTGAGGACCGCGACCTCTTCAAGGAGGTCGTCGAAGAGGTCAAGAAGAAGATCGGCCACGGCGAGTCCGCCCGCTCGTACATCTGCCACTCGATGGACGACGTCATGAGGGGCGTCGAGGAGCTCGGCGGCTACCCGGTCGTCGTCCGCCCCTCCTTCACCATGGGCGGCGCCGGCTCCGGCTTCGCGCACGACGAGGAGGAGCTGCGCCGCATCGCCGGTCAGGGCCTCACGCTCTCCCCGACCACCGAGGTGCTCCTGGAGGAGTCCATCCTCGGCTGGAAGGAGTACGAGCTGGAGCTGATGCGCGACAAGAACGACAACGTCGTGGTCGTCTGCTCCATCGAGAACTTCGACCCGATGGGCGTGCACACCGGTGACTCGATCACGGTCGCCCCGTCGATGACGCTCACCGACCGTGAGTACCAGCGGCTGCGCGACATCGGCATCGCGATCATCCGCGAGGTCGGCGTCGACACCGGCGGCTGCAACATCCAGTTCGCGATCAACCCCGAAGACGGCCGTGTCATCGTCATCGAGATGAACCCGCGCGTCTCCCGGTCCTCCGCGCTGGCCTCCAAGGCGACGGGCTTCCCGATCGCGAAGATCGCCGCCAAGCTCGCCGTCGGCTACACGCTGGACGAGATCCCGAACGACATCACCGAGAAGACGCCGGCCTCCTTCGAGCCGACGCTCGACTACGTGGTCGTGAAGGCCCCGCGCTTCGCCTTCGAGAAGTTCCCGAGCGCCGACGCCACGCTGACCACGACCATGAAGTCGGTCGGCGAGGCCATGGCCATCGGCCGCAACTTCACCGAGGCGTTCCAGAAGGCGCTGCGCTCCCTGGAGAAGGCGGGCTCGCAGTTCTCCTTCGTCGGCGAGACCGGCGACAAGCAGGAGCTGCTCGAGGCGTCGGTGCGCCCCACCGACGGCCGTATCAACACCGTCATGGACGCGATCCGCGCCGGTGCGACGCCCGAGGAGATCTTCGACTACACGAAGATCGACCCGTGGTTCGTCGACCAGCTCTTCCTCATCAAGGAGGTCGCCGACGAGCTCGCGGCCGCCCCCGAGCTGACGAAGGACCTGATCGCCGGGGCCAAGCGGCACGGCTTCTCCGACCAGCAGATCGCCGAGATCCGCGGCCTGCGCCAGGACGTCGTCCGCGAGGTCAGGCACGCCCTCGGCGTCCGCCCGGTCTACAAGACGGTCGACACCTGCGCCGCCGAGTTCGCCGCCAAGACGCCGTACTTCTACTCCTCGTACGACGAGGAGAGCGAGGTCGCGCCGCGCGAGAAGCCCGCCGTGATCATCCTCGGCTCCGGCCCGAACCGCATCGGCCAGGGCATCGAGTTCGACTACTCCTGCGTCCACGCCTCCTTCGCGCTCAGCGACGCGGGCTACGAGACCGTGATGGTCAACTGCAACCCGGAGACGGTCTCCACGGACTACGACACGTCCGACCGTCTGTACTTCGAGCCGCTGACGCTCGAGGACGTCCTGGAGATCGTCCACGCCGAGTCCCTCGCGGGCCCGATCGCGGGCGTCGTCGTCCAGCTCGGCGGCCAGACCCCGCTGGGCCTCGCCCAGGCGCTCAAGGACAACGGCGTGCCCGTCGTCGGCACGCCCCCGGAGGCGATCCACGCCGCCGAGGACCGCGGCGCCTTCGGCCGCGTGCTCGCCGAGGCCGGCCTCCCGGCCCCGAAGCACGGCACCGCCACGACGTTCGCGGAGGCGAAGGCCATCGCCGACGAGATCGGCTACCCGGTCCTCGCCCGCCCCTCGTACGTGCTCGGCGGCCGCGGCATGGAGATTGTCTACGACGAGACCCGCCTGTCCGCGTACATCGAGGAGTCGACGGAGATCAGCCCGTCGCGTCCGGTCCTGATCGACCGCTTCCTCGACGACGCCATCGAGATCGACGTCGACGCGCTGTACGACGGCGAGGAGCTCTACCTCGGCGGCGTCATGGAGCACATCGAGGAGGCCGGCATCCACTCCGGCGACTCGGCGTGCGCCCTGCCCCCGATCACGCTCGGCGGCTACGACATCAAGCGCCTGCGCGCCTCGACCGAGGGCATCGCCAAGGGCGTCGGCGTCCGCGGCCTGATCAACATCCAGTTCGCCATGGCCGGGGACATCCTCTACGTCCTGGAGGCCAACCCGCGCGCCTCGCGCACCGTCCCCTTCACCTCGAAGGCGACCGCGGTGCCGCTCGCGAAGGCCGCCGCCCGCATCTCGCTGGGCGCCACCATCGCCGAGCTGCGCGCCGAGGGCCTGCTCCCGAAGACCGGCGACGGCGGCACGCTGCCGATGGACGCGCCGATCTCCGTCAAGGAGGCCGTCATGCCGTGGTCGCGCTTCCGCGACATCCACGGCCGCGGCGTCGACACGGTCCTGGGCCCGGAGATGCGCTCCACCGGCGAGGTCATGGGCATCGACTCCGTCTTCGGCACGGCGTACGCCAAGTCGCAGGCGGGCGCCTACGGTCCGCTGCCGACGAAGGGCCGGGCGTTCATCTCCGTCGCCAACCGCGACAAGCGCTCGATGATCTTCCCGGCGCGCGAGCTGGTCGCCCACGGCTTCGAGCTGCTCGCCACCTCCGGCACGGCCGAGGTCCTCAAGCGCAACGGCATCAACGCCACGGTCGTGCGCAAGCAGTCCGAGGGCGAGGGCCCGAACGGCGAGAAGACGATCGTCCAGCTGATCCACTCCGGCGACGTCGACCTGATCGTCAACACCCCGTACGGCACCGGCGGCCGCCTCGACGGCTACGACATCCGTACGGCGGCGGTCTCCCGCTCCGTGCCGTGCCTGACCACGGTCCAGGCGCTCGCCGCGGCCGTCCAGGGCATCGAGGCGCTCGGGCACGGCGAGGTGGGCGTGCGCTCACTGCAGGAACACGCGGAACACCTGACCGCGGCCCGCGACTAGCAGCCCAAGAGGGGGACACCAAAACGGTGTCCCCCTCTTCATGAGGCCACCGCCTCATGAGGACCCATAGGACTTCAGGCATGTACAAGCTGTTCTTCCACCTCGTCTTCAAGCGCATGGACCCCGAGAAGGCCCACTACCTGGCCTTCCGCTGGATCCGCCTGGCGGCTCGCACTCCCGTTCTGCGCACCTTCGTGGCCGCGTATCTCGCGCCGCGCTACAAGGAGCTGCGTACGGAGGCCCTGGGCCTGCGCATGCACGGCCCCTTCGGCCTCGCCGCCGGCTTCGACAAGAACGCCGTCGCGATCGACGGCATGTCGATGCTCGGCTTCGACCACATCGAGATCGGCACCGTGACGGGGGAGGCCCAGCCGGGCAACCCCAAGAAGCGCCTCTTCCGCCTCGTGCAGGACCGCGCGCTCATCAACCGCATGGGCTTCAACAACGAGGGCTCGCTCGCCGTGGCGGCCCGCCTGGCCTCCCGCAACCCCGTCTTCAAGACGACGGTCGGCGTGAACATCGGCAAGACCAAGGTCGTGCCGGAGGAAGAAGCCGCGGCCGACTACGTGAAGTCGACCGAGCGGCTCGCCGCGTTCGCCGACTACCTCGTCGTGAACGTGTCCTCGCCGAACACGCCGGGCCTGCGCAACCTCCAGGCCACGGAGGCGCTGCGCCCGCTGCTCAGCGCCGTGCGCGAGGCCGCCGACCGCACCGTCACGTCCCGCCGCGTCCCGCTCCTCGTGAAGATCGCGCCCGACCTCGCCGACGAGGACGTCGACGCGGTCGCCGACCTCGCCGTGGAACTCGGTCTCGACGGCATCATCGCCACGAACACGACGATCACCCGCGAGGGCCTTGCCACCAAGGGCGACGTCGTGAACGAGACCGGCGGCCTGTCCGGCGCGCCCCTCAAGGAGCGCTCCCTGGAGGTCCTGAGGCGCCTCTACGCGCGCGTGGGCGACCGGATCACCCTCGTGGGCGTCGGAGGCATCGAGACCGCCGAGGACGCCTGGCAGCGCATCCTCGCCGGTGCCACGCTCGTCCAGGGCTACTCGGCCTTCATCTACGAAGGCCCCTGCTACGCCCGCGCGATCCACAAGGGCCTCGCCGCCCGGCTGCGGGAGTCCCAGCACGCCACGCTCGCCGACGCGATCGGCGCCGATGTCAGGAAGAAGGCTTCCGCATGACCTCGATGGACCCCTTCGGCGCACGCCTGCGCCGCGTCATGGACGAGCGCGGCCCGCTCTGCGTCGGCATCGACCCGCACGCCGCCCTGCTGTCCTCCTGGGGCCTGAACGACGACATCGCGGGCCTGGAGTCCTTCACGCGCACCTGCGTCGAGGCGCTCGCCGACACGGTCGCCGTGGTCAAGCCGCAGATGGCGTTCTTCGAGCGGTTCGGCTCGCGCGGCGTCGCCGTCCTGGAGCGGGCCGTGGCAGACCTGCGCGCCGCCGGGACCCTCGTCGTCATGGACGCCAAGCGCGGCGACATCGGCTCCACCATGACCGCGTACGCGGAGACCTTCCTGCACAAGGACTCGCCGCTGTTCTCGGACGCCCTGACCGTGTCGCCGTACCTCGGCTACGGGTCCCTGAAGCCGGCCGTCGACCTGGCCCGCGAGTCCGGCGCGGGGCTCTTCGTCCTCGCCCTCACCTCCAACCCCGAGGGCGGCGAGGTCCAGCACGCGGTCCGCGCGGACGGCCGCAACGTGGGGGCGACGATGCTCGGGCACCTCGCCGAGGAGAACGCGGGCGAGACGCCCATGGGCTCCTTCGGTGCCGTGGTCGGCGCGACGCTCGGCGACCTGTCCTCGTACGAGCTGGACATCAACGGCCCGCTCCTCGCGCCCGGCATCGGGGCGCAGGGTGCCACGGCGGCCGATCTTCCGGCGGTGTTCGGCTCCGCCGTCCGCAATGTCGTCCCGAATGTGAGCCGTGGAGTCCTCAAGGCGGGGCCCTCGGTCGCCGCTCTGCGGGACGCCTCCGTCCGGTTCGCGGACGAGGTGCGGGCGGCCGTCGCCGCGGCCTGACGCGGCGGTTCGCGCGGATTCGGCGTGGGTTCGGCGGAGGTTCGGAGTGGGGTTCGGCGCGAGGTTTAAGGGTGGCACTCGGTGCCGACCTCGGGTTTTGCGTCCGAATCCTGTCTTGTTTACGGGTCGTTTTGCCCGGAATGTACGGCTCGACAGAGGCTGACCAGGACTTTTCGTCTGTTCTCGCTGACTCTGGCGGCCATGCCCGCTAGTCTCCGTCGAGAGTCAACGGACAACTGCACGCCAGCGGGTTGTTCGTTGCTCCCCAGGTGTGGGGCGACTAGGTTCCTCACCGGTCCGTATCCGACAGTTCGACATCCGAGGTGACGTAGGCGTGGCTCTTCCGCCCCTTACCCCTGAACAGCGCGCAGCCGCGCTCGAAAAGGCCGCCGCGGCTCGCCGGGAGCGGGCCGAGGTCAAGAATCGACTCAAGCACTCCGGCGCCTCCCTCCACGAGGTCATCAAGCAGGGCCAGGAGAACGACGTCATCGGAAAGATGAAGGTCTCCGCCCTCCTCGAGTCCCTGCCGGGCGTGGGCAAGGTCCGCGCCAAGCAGATCATGGAGCGTCTCGGGATCTCCGAATCCCGCCGGGTGCGCGGTCTCGGTTCCAACCAGATCGCCTCCCTGGAGCGCGAGTTCGGCAGCACCGGCGCCTGAGCGACCGCGACCGCCCCGGACCGAAGGCCGGGGCTGGTCCGGGCACTCCGGAACAACTGGAATAATCGCTGCATGAGTGAACGTCCGCGGCTGACCGTGCTCTCCGGCCCCTCGGGGGTCGGCAAGAGCACGGTTGTCGCCCATATGCGCAAGGAACACCCCGAGGTCTGGCTCTCGGTGTCGGCCACGACCCGCAAGCCGCGCCCCGGCGAGAAGCACGGTGTCCAGTACTTCTTCGTCAGCGACGAAGAGATGGACAAGCTGATCGCCAACGGTGAGCTCCTCGAGTGGGCCGAGTTCGCGGGGAACCGTTACGGCACCCCGCGCCGTGCCGTGCTCGACCGCCTGGAGGCGGGGGAGCCGGTGCTGCTCGAGATCGACCTCCAGGGCGCACGTCTGGTCAGGGAATCGATGCCCGAGGCGCAGCTGGTCTTCCTGGCCCCGCCGAGCTGGGACGAGCTGGTCCGCCGGCTCACCGGACGGGGCACGGAGGCGCCGGAGGTCGTCGAGCGCCGCCTCGAGGCCGCCAAGGTGGAACTGGCCGCCGAATCGGAGTTCGACACCACGCTTGTCAATACCTCCGTCGAGGGCGTGGCCGGTGAGCTGCTAGCCTTGATGAAAGTTCTTTGATCTTTAGCAGTCTTTACCCCATCGGAAGGCAGAGAGTGTCCTCTTCCATCACCGCGCCCGAGGGCATCATCAACCCGCCGATTGATGAGCTTCTTGAGGCCACCGACTCGAAGTACAGCCTGGTCATCTACGCCGCCAAGCGCGCGCGTCAGATCAACGCGTACTACTCGCAGCTCGGTGAGGGCCTGCTCGAGTACGTCGGCCCGCTGGTGGACACGCACGTCCACGAGAAGCCGCTCTCGATCGCCCTTCGTGAGATCAACGCGGGGCTGCTGACGTCCGAGGCCATCGAGGGCCCGGCGCAGTAAAGCTCGTCGTTTCGGTACTTCAGGCCCGGCAGCGCGGCTGCCGGGCCTGTGGTGTGTCATGGAGTCGTACGTCCGCGACACAGAAGTCGTACGTCCGCGATTCAGGGGAGAACCGGTGTCGAAGCCGAAGGTCGTTCTGGGGGTCAGCGGCGGAATCGCCGCCTACAAGGCGTGCGAGCTGCTGCGTCGACTGACGGAGTCCGGCCACGACGTGCGCGTCGTGCCCACCGACTCGGCGCTGCACTTCGTCGGCGCCGCGACCTGGTCCGCGCTCTCCGGGAACCCGGTCTCGACCGAGGTCTGGGACTCGGTCCACGAGGTGCCGCACGTCCGCATCGGCCAGCACGCGGACCTCGTGATCGTCGCCCCCGCCACGGCCGACATGCTCGCCAAGGCGGCCCACGGCCTCGCCGACGACCTCCTCACGAACACCCTCCTCACCGCCCGATGTCCGGTCGTCTTCGCGCCCGCGATGCACACCGAGATGTGGGAGCACCCGGCCACGCAGGAGAACGTCGCGACGCTGCGCCGCCGCGGCGCCCTCGTCATCGAGCCCGCGGTCGGCCGCCTCACCGGCGTCGACACCGGCAAGGGCCGCTTCCCGGACCCGACGGAGATCTTCGAGTACGTACGCCGGGTCCTTGCCCGCGGCGCCGATGCCGCGGTCCAGGACCTCGCAGGACGCCACGTCGTCGTCAGCGCCGGCGGCACCCGCGAACCGCTCGACCCGGTCCGCTTCCTCGGCAACCGCTCCTCCGGAAAGCAGGGCTACGCGCTCGCCCGCACGGCGGTCGCGCGCGGCGCCCGCGTCACGCTGCTCTCGGCGAACGCGGACCTTCCGGATCCTGCGGGCGTCGACGTCGTCCGCGTGGGCACGGCCGTGCAGCTGCGCGAGGCGGCGCTCAAGGCGGCCGCCGACGCCGACGCGGTCGTCATGGCGGCGGCCGTCGCCGACTTCCGCCCCGAGGCCTACGCCACCGGGAAGATCAAGAAGAAGGACGGCGAGGAACCTGCGCCCATCGCGCTCGTCCGCAACCCGGACATCCTCGCCGAGCTCTCCGCCGGCCGCCCCCGCCCCGGCCAGGTGGTCGTCGGCTTCGCCGCCGAGACCGACGACGTCCTCGCGAACGGCCGCGCCAAGCTCGCCCGCAAGGGCTGCGACCTGCTCGTCGTGAACGAGGTGGGGGAGCGCAAGACCTTCGGCTCCGAGGAGAACGAGGCCGTGATCCTGGGCGCGGACGGCGGCGAGACGCCCGTCCCGTACGGCCCGAAGGAAGCGCTCGCCGACCGCATCTGGGACGAGACGGCGCGCCGCCTGGTCCCTCGGTCGGCGGACTGAACCTTTGCCGAACACGCGCGGAATTCCGTTTGTGGACGAATTTCACTTCCGCTGCTCCGGAACCGCCGAAACCCCGAAAACGAGCTAATTTCGGGCGAGCAGTACCCTTCCGAAGACCGATCGTCGTATCGCAGAATGCGGTGTCGCAGGTCACAGCGCTCCCACAGGGCGAGACACGTGACCCGGCGGCCGAGTACGACCGATAAACTGTTCCCGGAAGGTGCCGGGCGCAGCCCCCCGCACCATCCGTCAAATGATCAGCCAGCAGCCGCTGCAACCACAGGGAGCGTTGTGTCCCGTCGCCTGTTCACCTCGGAGTCCGTGACCGAGGGTCACCCCGACAAGATCGCTGACCAGATCAGCGACACCATTCTCGACGCGCTGCTCCGCGAGGACCCCTCGTCCCGCGTCGCCGTCGAGACGCTGATCACCACCGGCCTCGTGCACGTGGCCGGCGAGGTGACCACGAAGGCGTACGCGCCGATCGCGCAGCTCGTGCGCGACAAGATCCTCGAGATCGGCTACGACTCGTCGAAGAAGGGCTTCGACGGCGCGTCCTGCGGCGTCTCGGTCTCCATCGGCTCGCAGTCGCCCGACATCGCGCAGGGCGTCGACACGGCGTACGAGAAGCGCGTCGAGGGCGACGAGGACGAGCTCGACAAGCAGGGCGCGGGCGACCAGGGCCTGATGTTCGGCTACGCGTGCGACGAGACGCCGGAGCTCATGCCGCTCCCGATCCACCTCGCGCACCGCCTCTCGCGCCGCCTGTCCGAGGTGCGCAAGAACGGGACGATCCCCTACCTGCGCCCCGACGGCAAGACCCAGGTCACCATCGAGTACGACGGCGACAAGGCGGTCCGCCTGGACACGGTCGTCGTCTCCTCGCAGCACGCGAGCGACATCGACCTGGACTCCCTCCTCGCGCCCGACATCCGCGAGTTCGTGGTCGAGCCCGAGCTGAAGGCCCTCCTCGACGACGGCATCAAGCTGGAGACCGAGAACTACCGCCTGCTGGTCAACCCGACCGGTCGCTTCGAGATCGGCGGCCCGATGGGCGACGCCGGTCTGACCGGCCGCAAGATCATCATCGACACGTACGGCGGCTACGCCCGCCACGGCGGCGGTGCCTTCTCCGGCAAGGACCCGTCCAAGGTCGACCGCTCCGCCGCGTACGCCATGCGCTGGGTCGCCAAGAACGTCGTGGCCGCGGGTCTCGCCGCGCGCTGCGAGGTCCAGGTCGCCTACGCGATCGGCAAGGCCGAGCCGGTCGGTCTCTTCGTGGAGACCTTCGGTACGGCGACGGTCGACACGGACAAGATCGAGGCCGCGATCTCCGAGGTCTTCGACCTCCGCCCGGCCGCGATCATCCGCGACCTCGACCTGCTCCGCCCGATCTACTCCCAGACGGCCGCCTACGGCCACTTCGGGCGCGCGCTGCCCGACTTCACGTGGGAGAAGACGGACCGCGTGGACGCGCTGCGCAAGGCGGCGGGGCTGTAGGTTCCGTTTCCGGACTCCGACGGGCCCGGTTCTCCTTCGGGAGGGCCGGGCCTTCGTGTCATCACAGGTCTTCGGGCTCGCCTGCCGGGGCGGCGCCGTTGGAACGGGCACTGAAGGAGGAAGCCGCGAAGCGACGGCGGATCTCGTCCGCGGCCACGGTGTCCTTGAGACCGACGGCCTCGGCCACCTGGTTCGCCAAAAGCGTCATGGCGTCGTCGGTCGGAGAGAAGCCGATGCGGCGGAGGAATTCGCCGAACACATCCGCCGGTGACGGTGCGGGCGACTGGGGTTCAGGGGCGTGGGCCTGGGTGAACGCCTCAGGGACCAGGTAGCGCAAGTGTTCGTCCACGTCGGTGTCGTTCGCCGCGGCAGCCAGCTTGGCCAGCAGACCGAGGTCCTGGACGGTCTTCTCCACGTGGTCGTCGTTCTTGGCGAGCCACCACACGGTTGCGCTGCCTGTGCTCTGCAGCACCTCGCCCCCGAGATAGGCGCGCTTGTTCTGCTCGTACCTGCGCTGGTGCTCCCAGACGGCCTCGTCCTTGCGGATGGCGGCCAGCCGGTCGAGGCGGGTCTGGTCGGCCTCCGAGAGTGTGAGTTCGACGTCGATCGCCATGGCGCGGAGATGGCCCTCCCGGACCGGCTCCATCGTGCCGAGGAAGCCGCTGAGTTCGTGCTGCAGGAAGGTGGCACGGTTCGGATCCATGGTGGAGGTGATCGCGGCGGCCCGCTGGAGAATGGACTCCACGGCGAGGGCACCGGGATTGATCAGTACGGAAGCGGCCGACGGGTCTGCGGGGCACCAGCGGACATGGGCGGTGAACTGGAAGTCGTAGTCGGCGCTGTTGCTCGGCAGCGGCACGCGGTGAACGCGGACCTCGCGACGTTCGACCTGAGGCGCCGGACGTTCCGGCAGTGTGTGGTCGGGGAACGGTTCGCGCAGGGCCGCTCGCCGGGTGAGCGTCACCGTCGCAGCCCCGGCGGCGAGCAGAACCGCGACGGCGCCGAGCCAGACCCACATGGGCCAGTTCAACCACAGGCCGAGGATGAGCATCAGCAGGGCACCGATGACGCTGACGAACACAGTCACGGTCTTCTGACCTGAACTCATCGGGGGGACACCTCCGGTTCGCTTTCCCGCGCGGCGAATGCGGCGCTCTGGGACTGATTGATCGCGCGTAGCAACTGCGCGGCGAGAGCGGGGGACGTGACCCGCCGGGATTCCGCGTACAGGCGGGAGACCACGGGATATCGGGACACCGATGCGTCGACCAGAACCTTCAGCACCGCCGCGGCGACATGGGTGTCCTCGGCGACGTCCGCCCGGAGCAGCCATGCGCGCGCGGTCGGTCCCCACTGGGCGGGGTCCAGGAGAGCGAACGTACGTCGCCAGCAGGAGATCAGCCACTCGCGGGGAGAAGACTGCAGCAGGAACCCCGGTGACAGCTCCGGGAGCTGCAGGAAAAGGTGTGCGTCGGGCCGGTGATGGTCGGTGTTCCGGATTGTGGCCAACCGGAAGAGGAAGCGGCGCTGGAGTCCGGCGTCCTGCTCGACGAAGCGCAGGAGACCTTGGGTCGCGGGCCCGCGTGTGTCCGAGTCCTTCCTGGCCAGGTGGTGCAGGCGGACGAGTGCGGCGTCGGGGTGGTGGATCGACAGGACTTTCTCGCAGACCTCGACCAGGACGTCGCGCAGCGGGTCCGTGGGCCGGGCTCTGCTCCAGTCGTACATCTGCCGGTGGAACGCCCTACCGTGCTCCTCGTCCTGGACGCACTGCCTGAGGGCCTGGGCGGCCGCCGTCACGTCGGACGCGCGGGGCGCGCCGGAGACCGTCCACTGCTCTATGAGCCGGATGAGCCCGTTGATCTCGCCGACCGAGAGGTACAGCGCAGTGAAGCGTCCGACCACCCGTTCGCGTGCTTCGGCGGTCAGGTACGTCCCCCTGAGCGTGGCGCAGAACCAGTCGCGCAACGCTTCACGGAGGTGGGGGAAGTTGGCCCAGAAGTACCGCAGTGTGGCGGCAGCGAAATCGCGGTGCTTGAAGCGGACGCGGCCGTCGGGGGTGAGCCGGGCAGACAACGGATGGAGCCTCTCGGTCAGTCCCGCGTGCTCCAGCGTGGGGCGGTCGTCGTCGGCCGAGCCCACCTTTCGCAGGAGAAGCGCCGTGGAACCGTGGACAGCCTCCGCCGGGGCGTCCTCCAGCAGCGCCGAGGCGACGAGGAGTGCGCGCTGACGCCCTTCCCGCAGATCCGGGACCAGTCGGTCGAGTTCGGCGCGGTGATCCGCCTGGCTCACAAAGGCGGTGCGCAGCCAGTCGTGGAAGGTGCCCTGGTCCTGTGCCGCCGCCCGGGCCTCGGCGATCCGGCCGACGAGACGGGCCACCTCCTCCATCGGAGGATGCGTGGCCAGGTGGGCGAGCGCCTCCTCGGGCAGCGGGGTCCACAGAGTGTCTTCAAGGCCCTTGCTGCGCAGGTGCCGGATGAACGCCTCCTTCTCGTCCGGGCGGCCGATCCGGGTCTCGTGGAACTCGCTGGGGAGACCGTCGTCGAGCCTGTGAGGGAGGACGACGGCCAGGTAGGCACGTTTGCGCAGAAGTTCATGACGGAAGCCGGAGAGCTCGCGGCGCACGGCCTGCCAGAGTGGCTCGTCGGCGCTGGACAGATCGAGCAGCATGCGGTCCCCGTTGCCGATCACACCGGCGGGCAGACAGTGCGTGTCGTTGTCTGTGACCTCCGGGCTGAGTTCGTGATAGGTCCCCTGGGCGGACGGAAGCTCGCAGAGCAGGACGCGTGCGGTGGCGCTGCGGCCGCAGCCCGCGGGCCCGTTCAGGAACACCGTGTGTTCCGACTTCAGGATGTCGTACGCGGCATTCATGCCTGCTGGGCGCGCGAACTGTCTTTGCAGTCGCTCGAGTTGGTCCTGGGCGACGCGGCGAGGTGTGGCGGCGGGCGGGTCCAGGAGCGCCGAAATGTAGGTGTAATAGGCGTCGCCGCTCATCGGCCGTCGTCGCTCTTGCGGCCGAAGGTGTGATGGTTGGTGTTGTCGCCCTCTGCGTAACTGGCGCCGTCGCCCGACTGGTTGACGGTGCGGTGGGCCGGCCCGATATGGATGCCGTTGCGGTGCGAGCTGTTGCTGTTGAGATCGCCCGACACGGAATCCACCTGAGTGACGGAGCCGCTGTTGTCTCCGCGGAAGGTGTTCGTGGTGGATCCTGGGCCGGCCTGCTCCGACTTAACGCGGTCCTTGTCGCAAGCCGCGAGCCCGGGAACCAGCGTCGCCAAGGCATCCCCGATGCGCTTGAGGTCGTGGGCATTGGACTGGTGGTCGTAGCGCAGTGTCTGACAGTCGGCCAGATGAGCCAAGGGAGGCGGGAGTTGGCCACGGGTCGGCCGTTCCGTTCTGCGACCGACCAGGATGGGAATGACACGGATGCCATGGGCGAAGGCTTCGAGTATCTCCCTGCGGACCCAGTCCTCGTCTTCCTGCAGCCCCGGGTGGTCGGCCCAGTCCGGACCGATGAGGGCCAGCAGGGCGCCGCTGCCGTGCACCCCGTGAATGAGACTCCGGTCGAAAGGAGCACCGGGCGGGATGTCCTTGCTCGCGCGGAACACGCGATCGGCGCCGAACCGGGCCGAGAGGGCGCTCTCGAGTGTGGCGGAGAACTGTTCCCCGTCACCGGTGCGGTAGTTGATGAAGACATCGGACATGGCTGAATCTCCTTCTGGTGGGGACGGACGGAAGCCGGTCAAGCGACGAAGGCCACGCGGGACAGCAGCCGGTCAGCTCGGATCGACGGGACTCGCAGCGGCGAGTTGCGGCGCGATGGCCCGGTAGGCGGGATGGCGGTGGTGTCGGGCCAGGGTCCGCGTGAGCCGGTGGATGTCCAGGGAGACGGTCGCCGAGTCGACCGTTCCGACGGCAGGCAGCAGTGCCGCCGTGTGCGCGCAGGCCGCGTCGAGGTCGCCGGCCAGCGCGTGGGCCAGTGCCCGTCGCGCGCCGTAGCGGGCGAGCGTGCGCAGCGCCGACGACGGGACTCGCGCCAGCTCGCGATCCAGAACGCGGGCGGCGGCCCGCGGTCGGCCCAGATCGACGAGGCACCAGCCGGTGATCATGGACACGGGGTCGGTCAGATGAGAGGTGCCGAGGAGTGTGGCGGGAGCGGGATCTGCCGCGGCCGGGAGCTCGGCTTCCAGCAGGGTGCGCGCCGTGTCCAGGTCGCGCATGCAGGTGTCGTAGTCACCGGCCAAGGCGTGTCCCTGTGCCGCGCGTTGGGCGGCCAGACCTCTGATCCTCGGGGGAAGGCGGTCGGCTCTCGCGGCTTGGACGAGCGCGACGGTTCCGCTTGCTTCTCCCCGGTAGTACGTGATCAGGGCGCGGCGCACGAGTGCGTAGGCGGCAAGGTCGTGGTCATCGCCTGCCGCGGCGAGTTCCACGGCATGTCCGGTCCAGCGCAGGGCCGCGTCGTCGTCGCCGGCCTCCTGGGCCATCCAACCGGTGAATTCGGCGAACCTGGAGGCGGTCCGGTACAGAGCCCTGCTCGTACGGCCTTGTGCGCCTGCTGCCAGAGCGGCGACGTATCGGGTCTGTTCGGTGAGCGGGGGCAACAGTGCCGCAGGTGGTGCCACCTGTCCCATGCGTCGGTAGTGGGCGAGGAGCGAGAGCGTTATCTCGGGAAGTGATGTCGCCGACGACAGGGCATCGTGGCCGGAGGCGGCGGACGTGGCGGACGCGCGAGGCATCGGCGCGAGGGACAGCACCGAGGCCGCGCCGACCGTCATGACCCCGCGCCGGGACGGTGTCGACCAGGGCGACGGCGTGTGCACGGGTGTTCCGACCCCTGATGGGCGGGGCCTGGGCGCTGGTGGTTCGGACGGCACCAGCCGGATCAGTCTGCCGTCCGCGTTCAGGGCCGCGTCGCAGAGCCGGGCGAACTCGGCGGACGCTCGCTTGTGGCCTGTCTCGACCTTGCTGATCTGGCCCTTGCTGTAGTGGACGGCGGCAGCGAACTCGGCCAGCGTCAGTCCCGCGGCCATGCGTAAGCGACGTAATTCGGCGCCGAACACAGTTGCCCCTTCCAGCATGTTCCCCCCTCATGCCCGACACCGGTGACTCACCCCGGAGTGCCTGTTGTCAGCAGCCAGCGTCGGCTCCCGGTGATGACACGAGCAAGGCCGCGACCGGTGTTTCCCGTTTCCAGTTGAGATACCTGGATCGAACGTGACGCGGCGGCCGTGCCCGGCGCCCCGTCTGGATCACAGGCGGAATTGGCCGGACCGGCGGTGTTGCGACAACGGTGGCCAAGTGGTGGGGCCGCACGGCTGTGCGGTCGTGACCCGGCCCGGTGTCAGTGGCCTCTGGTAGGAATGCACGTGTGAGCAGCGAGAACGACGAGGGCGACGAGGTCGGGGGCGGGGAGCCGGAGCAGCTTGCGTTGATTCGGGAGAGTGTGCGGGCTGCCAAGGTGCCGAAGGCGAAGCCGCGGACGTGGCGGGGGGCGCCGCTGGCCGAGGAGTTGCCGGTGGCGCGGGTGCTCGTGGACAAGGGGGTGCTGCATCTCGACCGGTACTTCGAGTACGCCGTGCCCAAGGAGCTGGATGCCGCCGCGCAGCCGGGCGTGCGGGTGCGGGTGCGGTTCGGGGCGGGGAACCGGAATGTGCGGGACGGGCGGCGTGAAGGGGGTGGGCTGATTGACGGGTTCCTGGTGGAGCGGGTGGCCGAGGCTGACTATCAGGGGCCGCTTGCCGCGCTCGCGCAGGTCGTGTCGCCCGAGCCCGTGCTCGGTCCGGAGCTGCTGGGGCTGACGCGGGCCGTTGCTGATCGGTACGCGGGGAGCCTGGCAGACGTGCTGCAGTTGGCTGTTCCGCCGCGGCATGCGAAGGCCGAGGCGCGGGAGTTCCCCGCGCCGCCTCCGCCGCCGGGGGCTCCCGAGGCGGGGTCCTGGGCTCGGTACGAGCGGGGGGCCGATTTTGTGGCTTCGCTGGCGGCGGGGGGCTCGCCACGTGCTGTGTGGACGGCGCTGCCGGGGCCCGAGTGGGCCGCGGAGATCGCGCGGGCCGTGCGGGCCACGCTCGCTTCGGGGCGCGGGGCCCTGGTCGTCGTGCCGACCGTGCGGCTCGCGGCGCGTGTCGATGCCGCGCTGCGGGAGGAGTTGGGGGAGGGGCAGCATGCGCTGTTGACGGCTGATGCCGGTCAGCAGCGGCGCTACAGCGAGTGGCTTGCCGTGCGGCGGGGGGCCGTGCGGGCCGTCGTCGGGACGCGGGCCGCCATGTTCGCGCCCGTGAGGGACCTGGGGCTCGTCGTGGTGTGGGAGGACGGGGATCAGCACCACAGTGATGATCACGCGCCGTTCCCGCATGTGCGGGAGGTGCTGGAGCTGCGGGCCACGAGAGACAAGTGCGCGTTCCTGCTGGGGAGTTGGAGCTGCACAGTCGAGGCCGCCCAGCTGGTGCGCAGTGGGTGGGCCGCCGCCCTGAGCGCGTCGCGGGACGTCGTACGCCGGGTCGCTCCGCTCGTGCGCACCGTGGGGGACCGGGACGTGGCGCGGGACGAGGCCGCGCGGGCCGCCCGGTTGCCGAGTCTGGCGTGGGAGGTGGCGCGGGCCGCACTGCGCGAGGGGCCGGTGCTCGTGCAGGTGCCGCGGCGGGGTTACGTACCGCGGCTCGCGTGTCAGCGGTGCCGGGAGCCCGCTCGGTGCGGGCAGTGCGCGGGGCCGCTGGAGGCGCGGGAGGCGACCGGTGTGCTCGCGTGCGGGTGGTGCGGGTGCGAGGAGGGGCGCTGGCAGTGCCCCGAGTGCGGGGGGACGCGGTTGCGGGCGCAGGTCGTCGGGGCGCGGCGCACCGCCGAGGAGTTGGGGCGGGCGTTCGCGGCTGTGCCGGTGCGGACGTCGGGGCGGGAGCAGGTGCTCGACACGGTGCCGGGTACGCCCGCGCTCGTCGTGAGTACGCCGGGGGCCGAGCCGGTCGCCGAAGGGGGATACGCGGCGGCGTTGCTGCTCGACGGGTGGGCGATGCTGGGGCGGGCCGATCTGCGGGCCGGGGAGGAGGCGTTGCGGCGGTGGATCGCGGCGTCCGCGCTGGTGCGGTCGCAGGAGGCGGGGGGCGCCGTGGTCGTGGTCGCCGAGCCTTCCTTGCGGCCTGTGCAGGCGTTGGTGCGGTGGGATCCGGTGGGGCATGCGGTGCGGGAGCTCGGTGAGCGGGCCGAGCTCGGGTTTCCGCCGGTGTCGCGGATGGCGGCGGTCGCGGGCACGGCGGAGGCGGTTGCCGGGTTCATGTCGGCGGTTGAACTTCCGGGGGACGCCGAGGTGTTGGGGCCTGTGCCGGTGCCTTCGGCGACGGCCGGTGGTGCGCGGCGGGGTGGGCCGCCGGTGGGTGAGGAGTGGGAGCGGGTGCTGGTGCGCGTGCCGCCGGGGAGTGGGGCGGTGCTTGCGCGGGCCCTGAAGCAGGCGCAGGCGGCTCGGATGGCCCGGGGGGCGGCTGAGCCCGTCCGTGTCCGCGTGGATCCGCTCGACATCGGGTGACGGTGGGCCGCGGCGGCGGAGCACGGCGCCGTGGCCGGGGCCGTCCATCGCGGTGCGCGGCACCGGGAGCCGTCTTGCCCACCCTGCCGCCCGATGGGGCCTCCTCAGCTCGGAGCTTGTCGGAGAGCTTGGGGAAGTCAGATCGCCCAAGGCGGACAAGGAGGGTGCTGCCTCCCCGGACGGGGGTGGTGCGCGGGGAGGCAGCGGGGTGGGTCAGCCGTGGCGGGGGCCAGGGAAGGCGCTGGGGCGGGTGTCGTCGCGCAGGCCCGCCGTGCCCGCCGTCGGCTGCGTGGGCAGCGCGCGGGCCGCCGGGACCGACGACGACAGCGGACCCGCTCCCATCGGCACCGCGGGCCGCGTGGACGCCGCGGACTCCGCGCCGCGCTCGGCCTCGGCCGCCGCCTGCGTGGCCGCCCTGCGCGCCCCGTACCTGCGGTGCACCGCCTGCTTGGTGACGCCCAGCGCGGAGCCCACCGCGTCCCACGAGAAGCCCAGCGAACGGTCGAAGTCCACGGCCGCTGTCACCAGTGTCTCGACGCTGTCGCGCAACTCCTGGGCCAGACGGACGGTGGGTGCGGGCGCCCTCCCGTAGACGACGAACCCTGCGGAGGGGCCGGAGCGGCGCGGGCGGTAGACGTTGCCCAGCTGCGCGGTGAGCGTGCGCAGTGCGTCCACCTGACGGCGGACCCGCTCGATGTCCCGCACAAGAAGATGCAGGCTGGCCCGTGCCTGGGCGTCGTGGGTTGCGTGGTCGGCCATGAACAAGCCTCTCGAACCGGCGATGAAAAAGGATCGGGCCACGCTCACGCCAAGCGACACCGACGATGACGAGTGACTGATTGCGGCCCATTGACTGGTCAACTCTTTCTTGACCAACGCGCCATTCGGTGAGGGGTCACGCTGTTCGGGCGCATCCGCATATGCGAGGGGCGCACGGTGAGACGTGCGCCCCGTACGCGCCCGCCGTACGGCGCCCATAGACTGGTGCGCTGCCCGTGACCCTGCCCCGAGAGGCCGTAAGCCACCGATGAAGCTCGTCTTCGCCGGCACCCCCGAGGTCGCCGTTCCCGCCCTGGACGCCCTGATCGCCTCCGACCGGCACGAGGTCGCCGCCGTCGTCACCAGGCCCGACGCCCCGGCGGGCCGCGGCCGCCGACTGGTCGCGAGCCCGGTCGCCGAGCGGGCCGAGGAGGCGGGCATCGAGGTGCTCAAGCCGGCCAAGCCGCGTGACGAGGAGTTCCTGGCACGGCTGCGCGAGATCGGGCCCGACTGCTGCCCGGTCGTCGCCTACGGCGCGCTGCTCCCGAAGATCGCGCTCGACGTGCCCACCCACGGCTGGGTCAATCTGCACTTCTCGCTACTGCCCGCGTGGCGGGGCGCCGCGCCCGTGCAGCACGCGGTCATGGCGGGGGACGAGATCACGGGCGCGTCCACGTTCCTGATCGAGGAGGGGCTCGACTCCGGGCCCGTGTACGGGACGGTGACCGAGGCGGTCCGTGCCACCGACACCAGCGGCGACCTGCTGACCCGGCTCGCGTTCGCGGGCGCGGGGCTGCTCGCCGCGACGATGGACGGGATCGAGGACGGTTCGGTGCAGGCCGTGCCGCAGCCCGCCGACGGCATCACGCTCGCGCCGAAGATCACGGTCGAGGACGCCCGTATCGACTGGACCGCGCCTGCCCTGCGGGTCGACCGCGTGGTGCGCGGCTGCACGCCCGCGCCGGGTGCCTGGACCGAGTTCCGCGGCGAGCGCCTCAAGGTGCGTACGGCCGTGCTCGCGCCCGACCGGACCGACCTGGCGCCGGGTGAGATCAGCGCGGGCAAGAAGAACCTCTACGTGGGGACCGGTTCGCACGCCGTCGAGCTGCTGTGGGTGCAGGCGCAGGGCAAGAAGCCGATGGCCGCGGCGGACTGGGCGCGGGGCACGCGGATCGCCGCGGGGGAGACCCTGGGCTGACCGGCCCGCGAGGTCCGTTGTCGGCGCCGGGACGTACCCTGGGAGGGTTCATTCCGGCGTACGACCTGTGCGTGGCGCCCGTACGACCCCACCAGCGGAGCACCTTTGAGCGACCAGCCCGGCCGGCCTCCTCGTAAGCCCGGCAAGCCCCACCGCCGTCCCAAGAAGGACCCCGTGCGCATCCTCGCCTTCGAGGCGTTGCGCGCGGTGGACGAGCGGGACGCGTACGCGAACCTCGTGCTGCCGCCGCTGCTGCGCAAGGCCCGCGAGAAGGGCGACTTCGACGCGCGCGACGCGGCGCTCGCCACCGAGCTCGTGTACGGGACGCTGCGCAGGCAGGGGACGTACGACGCGATCGTGGCGGCCTGTATCGACCGGCCGTTGCGGGAGGTCGATCCGCCGGTTCTGGACGTCCTGAACCTCGGCGTGCATCAGCTGCTCGGGACGCGGATCCCGACGCACGCCGCCGTGTCCGCCTCGGTCGAGCTCGCGCGCGTGGTGCTCGGTGACGGGCGGGCCAAGTTCGTCAACGCCGTGCTGCGCAAGGTCTCGCAAGCCGATCTCGACGCCTGGGTCGAGCGGGTCGCGCCGCCGTACGACGAGGACCCCGACGACCACCTGGCCGTGGTGCATTCGCACCCGCGATGGGTCGTGTCCGCGCTGTGGGACTCGCTCGGCGGAGGTCGGGCCGGCATCGAGGATCTGCTCGAAGCCGACAACGAGCGGCCCGAGGTGACGCTCGTGGCGCGGCCCGGGCGGACCACGGCCGAGGCCGTGCTCGCCGAGGTAGGCGAGGAGTCGGGGCTTCCGGGGCGCTGGTCGCCGTACGCCGTGCGGCTCGCCGAGGGTGGTGAGCCGGGGTCGTTCGACATCGTGCGGTCCGGGCGTGCCGGTGTGCAGGACGAGGGCAGCCAACTGGTGGCCCTTGCACTCGCGAACGCTCCGGTCGAGGGGCGGGACGAGAAGTGGCTCGACGGGTGCGCGGGCCCCGGCGGCAAGGCGGCCATGCTGGCCGGGCTCGCCGCCGAGCGCGGGGCGACCCTGCTCGCCTCGGAGAAGCAGCCGCACCGGGCCGGGCTCGTCGCGAAGGCGCTGGCCGGGAACCCGGGTCCGTACCAGGTGATCGCGGCGGACGGGACGCGGCCGCCGTGGGGGCCCGGGACGTTCGACCGGATCCTGATGGATGTGCCGTGCACGGGACTCGGCGCGTTGCGGCGGCGTCCGGAGGCGCGGTGGCGGCGGCGTCCTGAGGACCTGGAGGGGTTCGGTCCGCTGCAGCGGGGTTTGTTGCGCAAGGCGCTCGAGTCCGTGCGGGTGGGGGGTGTCGTGGGGTACGCGACGTGCTCGCCGCATCTTGCCGAGACGCGGGCGGTCGTGGACGACGTGCTGAAGTCGTCCGCCGGGGTCGAACTCATCGACGCGCGGCCGTTGTTGGAGGGTGTGCCGGCGCTCGGGGAGGGGCCGGATGTGCAGCTTTGGCCGCATCTGCATGGGACCGACGCGATGTACTTGGCGCTGATTCGGCGTACCGCGTAGGTCTGGTTGCGGTGGGGCGGGGTTGAGGTCTCGGGGCGCTGCCCCGGGCCTCGGTCCTCAAGCGCCGGACGGGCTGGAAGGATCGGGGCTCTGCCCCGGACCCCGCTGCTCAATCGCCGCACGGGCTTGATTTGCTCACCTCGGGCGTGAATTGCTCACTTCAATTCTGAAGTGTCCTTCTTTGCCAGCGTGCTCGGCCACCACACCTTGTGGCCCACGTCCAGGAAGAGTGACGTCACCAGGACCGACCTCACGACGAACGTGTCCAGGAGCACGCCCACCGCCACCGCGAAGCCGATTTCCGCGAAGGCGACCATGGGGAGGGTGCCCAGGGCCGCGAACGTGCCCGCCAGGACCAGGCCCGCCGACGTGATGACCGCGCCGGTCGCGGCCAGGCCCGTGACGACGCCGGGGCGGGTGCCCTGGCGCATGGCCTCCTCACGGATGCGGGTCGTGAGGAAGATGTTGTAGTCGATGCCGAGCGCCACCAGGAACACGAAGACGAACAGCGGGAAGTCCGTCGACTCGCCCGCGTAGTCGAAGAGGTGACGGAAGGCGAGCGCGGCGATGCCGAGGGCCGCCGCGAAGGACAGCACGACCGTCGCGATCAGCAGCAGCGGGGCCACCAGGGCCCGCAGGAGCAGCGCGAGGATCAGCAGGACGACCACCAGGACCAGCGGGATCACCAGCTTGTTGTCGTGCGTGGTGGCCCGGTCCATGTCGAGCAGGGCCGCCGTACCGCCGCCCACCTTCGCGTCCGCGCGGTCGACCGCGTGCACCGCGTCCCGGACCCGGTCCACCGTGTCCTTGGCGGCCTGGCTGTCGGACGGCGCGGTCGTCGTCGCCTCGAAGAGGACCCGGCCGTCGTGCACGGGCTTCGCGTTCGGCGGTACGACGATGCTGCGCCGCACCACGCCGTCGGTCGTGGCCACCACGCGTGCCACCCGGTCGGCCTGCGCCCGGTTCGCGACGACGACCAGCGGGTCGCCGGTGCCCGCCGGGAAGTACTCCGCCGAGACCTCCTGTCCCACGATCGAGTCGGGTTTGTCGGTGAACGAGTCGGCGTTGCTGATGCCCTCCGCCCGGAGCTGGATCAAGCCGAGGGAGAGCAGGGCGAGCGCCAGCGCCGTCGCCCCCCAGACCAGGCGCGGGCGGTGGGCGATGCGCCGCCCCGTGCGCGCCCACACGCCCCGCTCGGTCGGCTCCGCCGAGCCGACGTGCGGGACCACCGGCCAGAACAGCCAGCGGCCGAAGATCACCAGGAGTGCGGGGAACAGCGTCAGCATGGCCAGCAGGGCGATGGCGACGCCGATCGCGGCGACCGGTCCGAGGCCCCGCGTCGAGTTCATGTCGGCCACCAGCAGCACCAGCATGCTGAGCACGACGGTCGCGCCCGACGCGAGCACCGCGGGGCCCGCCCGGTGCAGGGCGAGGGCCATCGCCTCGTGCCGGTCGCCGTGCCGGCGCAGCTCCTCCCGGTAGCGGGCGACCAGGAGCAGGGCGTAGTCCGTCCCCGCGCCGAACACGAGCACCGTGAGGATGCCCGCGCTCTGCCCGTTCACGGTCAGCCCCGCGTGCTCGGCGAGGAGATAGATCAGGGCCTGCGCCGTGAAGAGGGCCGCGACCACGCTCAGCACCGGTACGAGCAGCAGGGACGGGCTGCGGTACGTGAACAGCAGGATCACGATGACGATGCCGAGCGCCGAGAACAGCAGCGTCGAGTCGATGCCCTCGAAGGCCTTGGCGAAGTCCGCCGAGGTGCCGCCGGGGCCCGTGACGTGGATCTGCAGATCGCCCACGGACTTCCCCGTCCGGTCCCGGATGGAGTCGACCGCGGGGGCGATCCGCTCGAAGCCCTTCTCGTCCATCGTCACCGGGACGTAGACCTGCGCCGCCGATGCCCCCACCCGCTGGTCGAGGACCGGCCCGCGGGTCTCCGAGCCGCGGACTCCGTGATCGCTCAGCTGCCGCAGCCGGCGCACGTCCGCGGCGATCCGGGCCCGGTCCGCGACGGTGAGCCCGCCCTCGCGCGCGTAGATCACCACGGCGGGGACGGTCTCCGGCCTGAAGTCCTTGGAGAGGTCGAGGACTTGGGTGGACTCCGCGGAGCCGGGCAGCCAGGACTGCGCGTCGTTGTCCTGCGCGTCCGTGAGTTTCTGGGCGAGCGGCGCCGTGCCGACGATGACCACCAGCCACAGCAGCAGCACCAGCCATTTGCTGCGCCGCCCGCACACCAGCCACGCGACGCCGCGGCGCTCCCGAGCCGTGCTCGCCGTGCCCTGCCCGTCCGCCATGGCGTCCCCCGCTGCGTCGTGCGCGGTGCTCCCCCCGGGGGCCGGCCCCGGCTCCCCTGCGAGCCGCCAACAATGGCACGGGCGGGCACGGCTCGGTATCGGTCTCGGGCAGGGGGCCGTACCGAAGCGGACCAGGGGCGCCGGGCATGGCACGCTTGGGGCATGGCCGCGCAGATCAACCCCAGCATCCTGTCCGCAGACTTCGCCCGCCTTGCCGACGAGGCACAGGCCGTCGAAGGCGCCGATTGGCTCCATGTCGACGTCATGGACAACCACTTCGTCCCGAACCTGACCCTCGGGGTTCCGGTCGTAGAGTCGCTGGCGCGCGCGACGGAGACCCCGTTGGACTGCCATCTGATGATCGAGGACCCCGATCGCTGGGCCCCCCAGTACGTCGAAGCGGGTGCCGGGTCCGTCACCTTCCACGCGGAGGCGGCCGCCGCCCCCGTCCGGCTCGCGCGCGAGATCCGCGCCAAGGGAGCCCGCGCCTCGATGGCCCTGAAGCCGGCGACGCCGATCGAGCCGTACGAGGATCTGCTGCCCGAACTCGACATGCTGTTGATCATGACGGTTGAGCCGGGATTCGGCGGGCAGGCGTTCCTGGACATCATGCTGCCCAAGATCCGCCGCACCCGTGAGCTGATCGGAAAGCACGGTCTGGAGCTCTGGCTGCAGGTCGACGGCGGGGTGTCCGCCGCGACGATCGAGCGGTGCGCCGAGGCGGGCGCCGACGTCTTCGTCGCCGGTTCGGCCGTCTACGGGGCGAAGGATCCGGCGGATGCGGTACGTGCATTGCGCACCCAGGCGGAGAGCGCCACCGCGTCCGCGGCCTGGGCGTGCGACCACTGAGCCACCGGTACGTGAACGGCGTCCATCGGGGCTGATCAACCGCGGCGGATCTGCAAGGATGAACCGCGTATCCAGGTTGTGTGCAGCATTCGATTCGTGTGCAGTAGTCGATTCGTGAGCAGCAGTCGATTCGAAGTCGATTCGTGACTGAAGAGAAGTGAGGAGAACGCCGTGTCCGCATCATCGGCGGGACGGGCGGCCCTGCGGATGGGACCCGCGGAGCTGGTGCAGGCGGCGGCCATGGCCCGTCGCTTCTACCTCGAGAACAAGTCCAAGATCCAGATCGCCGAGGAGTTCGGCGTGAGCCGCTTCAAGGTGGCCCGGGTCCTCGAGACGGCCCTCGAGCGGGATCTCGTACGCATCGAGATCCGAGTCCCTGCCGAACTGGACGCCGAGCGCTCCGACGCGCTGCGGGCCCGCTACGGACTGCGGCACGCGGTCGTGGTCGAGTCGCCCGCCGAGGTGGACGAGTCGCCCGATCCGGAGAACCTGGGCGAGGTCGCCGCCGATCTGCTCGGCGAGCTGGTCACCGAGGGCGATGTGCTCGGCCTCGCGTGGGGCCGCTCCACCATCCACATGGCGGCGGCCCTCGACCGGCTGCCGCCGTGCACCGTGGTCCAGTTGACGGGCGTGTACGACGCGGGGACCGCGGAGCGCGGCTCCGTGGAGGCCGTACGGCGTGCGGCGCAGGTGTCGGGCGGCGACGCGCACCCGATCTACGCGCCGATGCTGCTGCCGGACGCCGCCACCGCGGCGGCGCTGCGCAACCAGACCGGGATCGCCCGCGCCTTCGAGTACTTCGACAAGGTCACCGTCGCGTGCGTGTCCATCGGCTCCTGGGAGCCGGGCATCTCGACCGTGCACGACATGCTGAGCGACGAGGAGCGCGCGCACTACGCGTCGCTGGGCGTCGCCGCCGAGATGTCCGCGCATCTGTTTGACGCGCAGGGGCGTCGGGTCGGGCGGGACCTGGGGGAGCGGTGCATCACCGTCGAGGCGGATCGCCTCCGGCGGATACCGGAAGTGGTGGCCATCGCGGGTGGGCAGCGGAAGGCTGCCGCCATCGATGCGGTGCTGCGGTCCGGTCTTGTGACCAGCCTGGTCACCGATACCGCGGCGGCCGATTTCCTGTTGGCGGCCGGGTCCGCGCCGAAGCCGGCGTTGCAGCGGGCGGATCCCGACGGGGTGTGAGGGCGGGGGCGCGGTCGCGGTCGCGGGGCTCCGCCCCGGACCCCCGCGCCTCAATCGCTGGCGGGGCTTGGTCTGGTGCGGTGTGCCGAGTCCGCGCGCTTCGTCGACCCGAATCCCGGTAAAGTCGTGCACTGAGCGCAAAGAGCATGCACAGGGAGGGCGCGGATGCCGGCGGATGCGGGGACCAATCAGAGCGTGGAGCGGGCGGTGGCGGTGCTGCGTGCGCTGGGGGAGGGCCGACCGGAGCTGCGGGTGTCCGATGTCGCGGCGGCCGCGGGCCTCGGCGCCTCCACCGCGTCCCGGCTGCTCGCGACCCTGGAACAGCTGGACCTGGTCGAGCGCGACCCCGTGAGCAACCTCTACCGGCTCGGTCTGGGCACGCTGCCGCTCGCCGCCGTGGCCGTGAACCGGCACCCCGTGCACCGCGCCGCCCGTATGGTCCTTCAGCAACTGGCCGCGACCACCGGGCTCGGTGCCAACGTGGCCGTACGCCGCGGGGACCAGTTGATGTTCCTGTGCAACTTCGAGGGCGGCAAGACGCCCAAGGCGCAGACCCAGGCCGGGCACACCGCCCCGCTGCACGCCACCGGCATCGGCAAGTGCCTGCTGTCCGGGATGAGTGCGCGGGAGCGCCGCAGACTGCTCGGCGACTCACTGGCCGGGCACACCGAGTTCACCCTCACCCGGCACGAGGACCTGGACACGGCCGTGGACGAGGTGCGCCGCAGCGGATTCGCCGTCGAGGCGGAGGAGCGCGCCCTGGGCCGGGCCTCGCTGGCCGCGCCGGTGCGCGACGCCGAGGACCAGGTGGTCGCCGCGATCTCCCTGTGGGGGCCGGCCTCCGAGCTGGGCCTGCCCGCGGGCGGTGAAGTCCCTGACAGCCGGGCGACGCTGGTGCGGCAGGTCATCGAGGCGGCGGACGCGGTGAGCCAGGCTCTCGGGGCGCGCTGAAACTCCTTTGCACATGCTGAATGCGGCCGGCGGCCCACCTCGGGTGGGCCGCCGGCCGCATTCGCCGATCAGGGGGCGTCAGTCCGCGTACACCCGGATCGCGTGGACGTGCGCACGCGGTGCGCCGTGTGTGGCGTCGGCCAGTACGCGCAGCGCGCTCGTACGGACCGGCTCGCCGTCCTCGAACCGGTGCACCCGATGGCGGCGCCGGTTGTCACGGACCGTCGTGACCGTGCGCCAGAAGCCGTCCTCGGTACGGGCCTGCAGGCGGTAGTCCCGCAGCAGCTCCGGCATGATCTCGAAGGGCGTGCGGTGGCGGTGCAGGTTGTTGAGGTATTCGTCCACGTCGTCGTCGAGGACCAGATGGACGGTCCGCAGATCCTGTTCGCCGTCCCAGTCCAGCTGTACGTACTCCTGCACGGCCGCGGGGTCGTCGACGGCTGCCGACAACCACATCTGCGGTCCGCCGTACGGGCGCTGGTACCCGTTCACCGTCTTGTCCGGGGCGAACGCGGCCGTCGCCGGGGCGGCGCGGAAGGCGAACGAGCGGCGGCGCAGCTCGCGAGCCGACCATTCGATGACCGACTGGCCCTCCTCCTCCGGGATGTCGTGGTCGACGGCGGCGTCGCCCTCGGCCTTGCGCTGCAGGGCCAGCACCCCGTCCGTGCGCCGCGGCAGCAGGTGGAGCGCGATCCCGGGGGCGCGGCGGACGAGCACGACCACGTTCTCAGGATCCGACGGGCGATGGTCGAGGCGGGCGGTGACCCAGGTGGGGCCGCCTGCCGGTACGGCCACCGTCGTGGTCGCGAAGTGGTCGAGCGGCACCCCGTTCTCCGGCAGCCGGGTGCCCCAGAGTTCCACGGTGAGCTCGCCGCCGTCCGCCGAGGACGCCAGCAGGTCCACGGATTCCAGGCAGGGGTCGACCGGTAGGAGGATGCCCACGTCACGGGTGAGTGGATACGGCTCGGGTGCCTGCCCGTCCGTGGGCTCCGCGGCCAGCCGGCGCAGGTTGCTGGAGGAGGAGACACGGGCGCGGGGAGCGAGGTCCGCCGGGTCGGTGTCGCGGACACCGATCACGGACGCGTCCTGGCGCAGCAGCACCCGCCGGACCAGGTCGATGCGCTCCGTGGCCAGCGTGCGCGGGTCGGTCTTCTCGGACACGCACAGGGCGGCCGCGGTTCCGGCGGCCTCGCCGAGGGTGGCACAGGTGGCCATGACCCGGGTCGCGCCGAAGGCGATGTGGGTGGCGGAGATGTTGCGTCCGGCGAAGAACAGATTCCGGACGTTCACCGAATACAGGCTGCGCAGCGGGATGTGGAAGACGCCGTCCGCGTAACGCTGGCGGGCGCCCGGCTCGTCCGCGTACATGCCCTGTACGGGATGCAGATCGACCGACCAGCCGCCGTAGGCGATCCGGTCCTCGAACTGGGCTTGCGTCAGGATGTCGTTCTGGGTGAGGACGTGGTCGCCGATGAAGCGGCGGTACTCGCGCTTGCCGGGGAGACTGCCGACCCACTCCAGCGTGAGGTTGTCGGCGTCGAACTCGCCGGAGTTCTTGATGTGGTCCCAGATGCCCATGACGGCGGCGTGCAACTCGTCGCGGATCGCCTCGTTGTCCGCGACGGTGTCGAGTTCGCCGCCCCATTCGACCCACCAGTAGTCGCAGCCGTTGTCCCCGGTCCGCAGGACCCGGTTGCGCAGGATGGGAGTGGTCGACAGGTCCTTGGCGTAGGACGGCGGCACGAACTTGACCGGGCGGCCCGCGTCCTTCGTGTAGAAGAGGATCGTCGAGCCGAGCAGTTCGCCGTCCGCCTCCGGCGGGGCCCAGGGCTCGTCGAACTCGTCGCGCGCCTCCCGGCCGATGCGGTGGCGGGCACCGGCGAGATGGCCGACGAGGCCGTCTCCCGTGCAGTCGAGGAACTGCTCCGCACGGAAGGTGATCCGCCGCTCCGAGCCCATCATCCAGCCGGTGACGGACCGCACGATCCGTTCGTCGTCGCCGCCTTCGGCCTCGACCTCCCGCACGTCGGTGTTGAGATAGAGGTCGATCAGGGGTTCGGCGAGGACCGCGTCCAGGACGACCTGGTCCCAGTAGTAGGGATTGCCCTCCGGGTTCCGGTACTGGTTCTCGGTGTAGAGCTCGCCCATGATGCCGGTCTCACGGGCGTAGCGGTGCACGCCGTGTGCGGTGGCGCCGCACACCCACACCCGTACCTCGCTGCTGCTGTTGCCGCCGAGTACGGGCCGGTTGTGCACGAGGGCGACGCGGCGGCCCAGCCGGGCGGCGGCGACGGCGGCGCAGACGCCGGCGAGGCCGCCGCCGATCACCGCTATGTCGTGTTGGATCTGTTCGTCACGCATGAAGGTCGTTCCCTGTTGTCCGGATGGTGCGGGCCGAGCGGTGCTCAGGCGTCGTCGTGCCGCCGCTTTCGGGCCTCGACGGCCTGCGCGACCATCTCGGCGGCGTCGATCCGCTGCCGGAACCCGAGGAGTTCGCGGGCCCGGGCGTTGAGAGTCCAGTAGTCGGCCGCGGTGTTCGGCACGGTCACGTCGACGACGGGCAGACCGGCCGCCGCGCCGAGGGCGCGGGCGAACTCCGCCAGGTCGGTGCTCTCGTCGGGGCCGAGCCCGAACATGCCGTCGACGGACGCGTCGGCCTCCAGCGCGAGGACGACACCGCGCGCGAGGTCCTCGGTGGCGAGGATGCCCATGCGCACGGGGCGGCCGTCGGCCCGGCGGGGCGCGATCAGGGCCTCGCCGCCGTCCCACGCCTCCAACTGGCGCACCACGTCGGTGTTTCCGGCGGCCCGCTCCTTCTCCAGCCTGCGGTGCAGGAAGAACCGCGGGCCGGAGAAGAAGCTGTCGGGGTCGAGGAGTTCGGCCGGGTCCTGGGTGTGCGCGAAGCGCAGCGTGGTGACGGCCATGCCGTACTTGCGGCCCGCGAAGTCGGCGAGGTCCTCGCTCAGTACCTTGGTCATCCCGTAGTGCGTGGTGGCGTGCCGGGGATGCGCCTCGTCGAGCGGGAGGTAGGCGGGGGCGTTCTCCGGGTAGACCTCGCCGGTGCTGGCCAGGACCAGGCGGCGCACGCCGTGCGGGGCCGCCGCCTCGATGAGCCGGAACGTGCCGACGACGTTGGCCTCGAACATCGCGGCGGCGTCGGCCTCCTGCCACGACATCATGGCGCCCAGGTGCGCGACGGCGTCGATGCCGGCGAGGCGCTCGTCCCCGGGCCGCAGGTCGGAGAACGCGGCCGTGACGTAGCGGACACCCGCGACCGGGGAGGCGGGTTCGGCCCGGTCGATGCCGATGACCTGGTGTCCGCGCTGGACGAGTTGGGCGGTGACGGCCCGGCCGACGCGGCCGGCGGCGCCGGTGACGGCGATGTGCATGAGAGTTCAGTCCTTGTCGGGAAGGGGGTGCCGGGGAGAAGAGGGCGGGCTCGGTCAGACGTCGCGCAGCGAGGTACCGGCCGTCTCCCGCGCCCGGGCGACCGTGATCAGGGTGATCAGCGCGCAGATCGAGATGTAGAAGGCGGGCGCGAGGTTGTTGCCCGTGCTGCCGATCAGCCAGGTGGAGAAGTAGGGGGTGGCGCCGCCGAAGACCGCGACCGCCAGGTTGTAGGCGATGGCCATCGACCCGTAGCGGATCGACGTCGGGAACAGCTCCGCCATCGCCGCGCTGGACGCCCCGTCGAAAGCGGCGATCAGGCAGCCGAGGACGAGCATCGCGGCCAGCGCTCCCCAGGCGCTGCCCTGCGCCATGAGCAGGAACGCCGGGTACGAGAGCAGCACGATGCCCGCGCAGGCGACGAGCATGACGGGCTTGCGGCCCACCCGGTCGGACAGCATCCCCATGAAGGGCACGGCGACCGCGATCGCCAGCAGGCCGACGGTCGTGACGGCGTACGAGGCGGTGCTGGAGAAGCCGAGCGTCGTCTGGAGGTAGCTGGGCATGAAGCTCTGCAGGCTCCAGTGGCCGACGGCCTTGATGACCACGAAGCCGCAGCAGAAGAGCATCGCCGCACGTCCCGTGCGCAGGGCGGTGCGCAGCGGGCTGCTCTCCACCGAACCGGTCTCCTCCAGCTTGCGGAAGTCCGGGGTGTCCTCCAGCTTGCGGCGCATGTAGAGGCCGACCAGACCGAGCGGTCCCGCCAGCAGGAACGGCAGGCGCCAGCCCCAGGAATCCATGCTGTCGCCGCTCAGCACGCTGGTGAGCAGCAGGACGAGCCCGGAACCGGCGACGAAGGCCAGGAAGCCGAAGGTGTCCACGAAGCTGGAGAAGTAGCCGCGCCGCTTGGGCGTGGCGTACTCGGCGAGCAGCGCGGTGGCGCCGGAGCTCTCGCCGCCTGCCGCGAACCCCTGCACGAGGCGGACGAGTACGAGCAGGACGGGCGCCGCGAGCCCGATCGCCGAGTAGGTGGGCAGCAGTCCCATCACGAAAGTCGAGCCCGAGGTGAGCAGTACGACCATGGACAGCACGGCCCGGCGGCCGATCCTGTCGCCGAGCGGCCCGAAGAAGAGGCCACCGAGCGGGCGCACGACGAAGCTGGCGCCGAAGACCGCGAAGGAGGCCAGCAGGGAGGTCTGGGGGTTGTCGGACGGGAAGAAGTGCTTCCCGATCACGACGGCCAGCGTGCCGTAGAGCCCGAAGTCGAACCACTCCACGAAGTGCCCGACCCCGGCCGCCGCGAGCACCCTGCGGCGGGCCCCGCGCCCCTGTTCATCGGGGGAGTCGTCGGCGGAGCCGGTGGGGACGGGGGCTTCGTTGCTCACATCCATAGCTTTCGACATCGAACATGCCTTCCTGGCGGCGACCGCGCTCGGCGGTCTGCCCGACGGTGTCCTGTCACTTCATGTGCGGTGCCCGGCAACGGGATCCATATAGTGCACGTGACTTGCGTAAGGTGCAGTCTTCGTTCGGACCTGTTCGCTGTCAAGAGGTGAAGTGGAGGTGGCGGCGAAGCGGCCGGGCTCGATCCGGCCCGAGGTGGCAGCATCAGGGCATGAGAGTTCTGCTCCGGGTGTTGCTGGCGTGTCTCGTGTTGTTCGTCGGGGGGTGTGCGGGGGCCTCTGAGCAGGCTTCCGGTGACGCGCCCTCCTGGGCGCAGGGCATGGGCACCGTGGCCGTGGCCGCGCTGCCCGGCGAGGCGCGGCGCACGCTCGAACTCATCGACGACGGCGGGCCCTTCCCGTACGAGAAGGACGGCAGCGTCTTCGGGAACTTCGAGGGCGAGCTGCCGAAGCAGCCGCGCGGCCACTATCACGAGTACACGGTGCGCACCCCGGGCGAGAACGACCGTGGGGCCCGGCGCATCGTCACCGGCCGCGACGGGGAGACGTACTACACCGATGACCACTACGAGTCGTTCAAGGCGGTGCTTCGATGAGCGGGCTGCCCGCTTCCCCGGCCCTGTGGACCGTCCGGGGGCTCGACCTCGACGGGATCACCGACAAGACGGGCTTCATGGACCGGTGCGCCTCCGCGCTGGAGCTGCCCGCATGGTTCGGAAGGAACTGGGACGCCCTCGCCGACGCGCTGAGCGATCCCGGACAGCTGCCCGAGGCGGACGAGGGCGGAGCGCTCGTGCTCGTCGTGTCCGGGTGGGACGGGTTCAAGGAGCGGCATCCGGAGCAGTGGGACATCGCCTGTGAGGTGTTCGCACAAGCCTCCGCGGCCCAGGTGCTGCTCGCGCTCGGATGATCGTCCAAGGAACGTCCCTGACCTTGGGATGTTCGGCCCGGAGACGTGACTTCCGGCGGCATGGGAAAATGAAGTACGTGCTTTGTGCCCCGGAAGCAGACTTCTGGGGCCCCCTTCTACCGACTGGGATGTCCGCACGTGCGTTTCCTCAATGACATCAAGCCCGCGTACGACCTGACGTACGACGACGTCTTCATGGTGCCGAGCCGGAGCGCCGTCGGCTCCCGGCAGGCCGTGGATCTTTCGTCGCCGGACGGCACGGGCACCACGATCCCGCTGGTCGTCGCCAACATGACCGCGATCGCCGGGCGCCGTATGGCCGAGACCGTCGCCCGCCGCGGTGGCCTGGTCGTCATTCCGCAGGACATCCCGATCGAGGTCGTCACCGAGGTCATCTCCTGGGTCAAGACGCGCCACCTCGTGCTCGACACCCCGATCGTCCTCGCTCCGACGCAGACCGTCGCGGACGCCCTGGCGCTGCTCAACAAGCGCGCGCACAACGCCGGTGTCGTCGTCGACGACGAGCAGCGCCCCGTCGGTGTCGTCACCGACCAGGACCTGACCGGCGTGGACCGCTTCACCCAGCTGTCCGAGGTCATGTCCAAGGACCTGCTGCTGCTCGACGCGGACATCGACCCGCGCGACGCCTTCAACAAGCTGGACGGTGCCAACCGCCGCTACGCCCCGGCCGTGGACAAGGACGGCAGGCTGGCGGGGATCCTGACGCGTACGGGCGCGCTCCGTGCCACCCTCTACACCCCGGCCACCGACGCCAACGGCAAGCTGCGCATCGCCGCCGCCGTCGGCATCAACGGCGACGTGGCGGGCAAGGCCAAGCAGCTGCTCGACGCGGGCGCCGACACGCTCGTCATCGACACGGCCCACGGCCACCAGGAGTCGATGATCGAGGCGATCAAGAAGGTCCGCGCGCTCGACCCGCAGGTGCCGATCGTCGCGGGCAACATCGTGGCCGCCGAGGGCGTCAAGGACCTCATCGAGGCCGGTGCCGACATCATCAAGGTCGGTGTCGGACCCGGCGCCATGTGCACCACGCGCATGATGACCGGCGTCGGCCGGCCGCAGTTCTCCGCCGTCCTGGAGTGCGCCGCCGAGGCCAAGAAGTACGGCAAGCACGTGTGGGCCGACGGTGGTGTCCGGCACCCGCGCGACGTCGCCATGGCGCTCGCCGCGGGCGCCTCGAACGTCATGATCGGTTCCTGGTTCGCGGGCACGTACGAGTCCCCTGGCGACCTGCAGCACGACGCCAAGGGCCGCGCGTACAAGGAGTCCTTCGGCATGGCCTCCGCGCGCGCCGTGAAGAACCGCACGAGCGACGAGTCCGCCTACGACCGCGCCCGCAAGGCGCTCTTCGAGGAGGGCATCTCCACCTCGCGGATGTTCCTCGACCCGGAGCGTCCGGGCGTCGAGGACCTGATCGACTCGGTCATCGCGGGCGTCCGCTCCTCCTGCACGTACGCCGGTGCCAACTCGCTCGCCGAGTTCGAGCAGCGCGCCACCATCGGTATCCAGTCGGCCGCCGGTTACGCCGAGGGCAAGCCGCTGCACGCCAGCTGGAGCTAGCAGGGCAGGGCGTGGGCCGGGTTCGGGGGCCTCGCCCACGCCGCCTCTGTGCACGTGCCGCCGGGGGATGCGCTGCCGATTACCCGGCCGTCGGCTCTTCGGCGCTCCCGGACGCCTCGGGAACGAGCACCGTGTCGAGACCGGTGATCCGGAAGATCCGCTCGACGACCGGGGAGAGGCGGCGCACCGTGAGGACCGCGTCCCGTCCGAGCAGCGAGGTCCGGGCCCGCAGCAGCCCGTTGATGCCGCCCGAGTCGAAGAACCCCACGCCCGACAGATCGAGGGTCACGGTGGCGCCCGCCGGGACGTCGAGCTCCCGCACGCACGTCAAAAGACGCGGCGCGGTCTCGTAGTCGAGGTCGCCGGTGAGCGTGACGAGCGGGCCGTCCGGGCCTTCCGACGTGGCCAGCGACAGCCCCGCTCCCGCGGCGTCGGGCCTGGACGGTTCCGCGGGTACGGACCCGGGGTCCGCGGCCGTCACCGGGTTCTCCGTACGGTCAGGGCGAGGGTGTCGTCCGGGTGCAGGATCACGGTGTGCATCTCCTTCGCGAGGGCGCCGGGGATCTCTTCGGTCGGGCGATGACGGTGCCGCACGGCGGCCGACGTGAGGCGTCGCTCGCCCTCGTAGGGGTCGCGGCGGCTCTCGGTGAGGCCGTCCGTGTAGAGCACGAGCAGGTCACCGGGGGCCAGTTCCTCGTGCCACAGCCTTTCGCTGCCGGGGAGCGGGTAACCGATGCCCCGGCCGCGTACTTCGAGGAACCGGGCGCTGCCGTCCTCGTTCACCAGCAGGGGCGGCGGATGGCTGCCGTTGGCGACGGTCAGGCGGCCGGAGACCGGATCGATGCGGACGAGCTGGACGGTGGCCATCAGCTCCCGGTCGTAGGGCAGGAGGATCTCGTCGGTGCGGGCGATCACCGTCTCCAGGGGGTGGCCCTCCAGGGTGAGGGTGCGGACCGCGTGGGTCACGTTCAGAGCGCTGCGGGTACTGGCCAGGCCGTGGCCGAGGGCGTCGACGACCGTGATGTGCACGGTGCCGTCGGGCAGTTGGAACCAGTCGTACAGGTCGCCGCCGGTGGGCGCGTCCGTGCCCGCCGGGGCGTAGTGGATGGCCAGCTCCAGGCCCTCCACCCGCATGGGGCCGGGGCGCAGCGCGTCCTCCAGTTCGCGCAGCATCTGGCCGTGGGCGCGGCGCAGCTGCTCGTCGCGCTCCTCCAACTGCACGTACAGGGCGAGGACTCCGCTGTTGGTCTCGTCCAACTCGTGGGTGAGACTGCGCCGGTCGGCCTCCAGTGCCTCGGCCCGGGCGACCGCGGCCCGCAGCTCCTCCTCCAGGAGCGTCACGGGGGAGCGCTTGCCGGGCGCGCCCACGTGCGGCGCCTGCGGCAGCGGCACCCGCCACACCGTCGTGTCCGTCTCGCGCCGCGCGGGCAGGGGCAGGCCGTCGACCGGCGTCGGCCACGGGGCATGGGGGCAGCGCAGCCGCACCGTCAACTCCCCGAGCGCGTGGCCGGGTTCGGCCAGCGTCTCCAGGGTGACGAAGCGTCCGGCCCGAAGCTCCGGTTCGGCGACCCGGGCCACGGACAGGGTCAGCCTGGTGCGCAGTTCGGCGGGCAGCCCCCACCCGGCCGCCAGCGTCCGCACCGCGGACCTGAGTTCGGGCAGGGAGCGGTAGGACGTGCCAGGGGACGCCGTCGCCTCCTGGTCGGTCATGAATTCCTCCTTGGTGCCGCGGAGACCAGGACGGTCGCGTCGTCGCGGGCGCTGCGGTGGCCGTGTCCCAGGGCGGCGGCGAGCAGCCGGGGCGGCAGGCCCAGCAGGAACGGGGTCGCCGTGTCCGCCCAGCGGGCCTGGATGCCGTCCGTGTGGACGACCGTCGCGCACCCGTCCGGCAGTGGTGTGGAACGGGCCTGCGGGCGCGGCATGTTCCAGCCGACCACGCCCGGTTGGCCCACCATCCGTGAGCGCACCCCGTCGTGCTCGGTGATCAGGACGCGGATGTTCCCGACCCCGCAGTGCTCGACCGTGCCGGGGCGCAGCCGCACCAGGCCCACCGCCGCGCCCCGGCCCCCGCGCAGCGCCCGGTCCATCGTCGAGAGCAGCTCGGGCAGCGGTCGCTCGGCCGCCTCGCGGAAGGTGGCCACGGCGGCGGCGCTCGCCTCGGCGGCCTCCGCGCCGTGGCCGAGGCCGTCGACGACCAGCGCGGTGCGGCCGCCGGGCGCGTCCACCACGGCCGCGCTGTCCCCGCACCGCTCCTCGCCGCGCAGCGGCAGACACAGCAGGCCGACGTCGGACCGGGCCGGCTCCGCGCCCGGCGCGTGGAACCGGGCGCAGATCAGCGTGCCGACGCCGGGCAGCGTGCGCAGCGTCAGCTCGTCGGCGAGGCGCCGCGCCGCCCCCATGCCGGAACCGAGCGACCCGGCGGTGCTGAACCCGTCGACCATGGCCCGGTCGGGCTGTGCCATGCCGGGCCCCCGGTCGATCGCGATCACGTCGATGCCGCGCCCCCGTGGGTGTCGCTGCACATAGACGGCGCCGCCGACCGCGTGCCGCAGCAGGTTCTCGGCGAGTTCGCTGGTCAGCACGGCGGTGCGCTCGGCCGCTGTGCCGTCGAGGCCGCCGGCCGTCGCCGCGTCGCGAGCCAGCGCGGCCGCGTGGTGCACCGCGCTGGCGTGGTCGACGACGACGTGCGCGGTGACCGCGGGGTCGATGGGGTGTTTCATCGGTTCGTCCAGCGCGCGGCGGTCACCGTGGTTCCGGCCCCGGGAGCGGTGTCGACGTGGAACTCGTCCATCAGACGGCGGGCGCCGCCCAGGCCGTGGCCGAGCCCGTTGCCGGTGGTCCAGCCGTCGGTCAGGGCCGCGCCGAGGTCCGGGATGCCGGGGCCCTCGTCCTCTATCACCAGCCGGATACCGCTGGCTCCTCTCCTGGTCAGCAGTTCGACGGTGAGCGTGCCGCCCTTGCCGTGCACGTAGGCGTTGCGTGCGAGCTCGCTGGCCGCGGTCACCACCCGGGTCTGGTCCACGAGCCCGAAACCGCACTCGACGGTGGCGGCGCGCACGGCGTGCCGGACCGACAGCAGGTCGTCGTCCGACCGCACGTCGTAGGCGCGGCGGATCGTCACCCGGGCGGCTCCGGCGTGCGTCGCGCTCGGGGCTCGCTCATCGGACATGGTCATCGCCGGGGGCCTCCTGGGTCCGCTGCCAGCCGAGCGCCGTCAGGCCCTGCTCGGCGTTGAGCGCGGTCTCCACACCGGTCAGCTGGATGCCCAGCTCGACCAGGGTGATCGCCACGGCCGGCCGCATCCCGGCGACGATCACCCGGGCCCCCAACAGCCGCGCCATGTTGGTCAGTTCCATGAGCGTGCGGGCGACGAACGAGTCGATCAGTTCGAGCCGGGAGATGTCGATGAGGACACCCCGGGCGTGGTCCGACGTGATCCGCTCGGTCAGCTCGTCCGTGAAGGCCAGCGCGGACCGGTCGTCCAGCTCGGCGAGCAGCCCCGTCACCAGGACATCGCCGAACCGCAGAATGGGAACGCCCGTCGGGCGAGGGGAGTTCACCGCGGTGCCGACCCTGCGACGGCGAAACCGACGGCGGGCTGGTCCGTGAGCTTGACCGAAGCGGCGAGCGCGTCGGCCAGCGTGGCGCGGGTCAGGATGGTGGACAGGTCGATCCCCAACTGGGCGATGGTCTGGGCGATGGGCGGACGGATGCCGCTGATGACACAGTCGGCGCCCATCAGCCGGACCGCGTTGACGGTGTGCATGAGGTGCTGGGCGACCGCCGTGTCGACGGTCAGCACCCCGGTGATGTCGATGATGGCGACCTTGGCCTCGTCGTCCTGGATCGCCTGGAGCAGCGACTCCATGACGATCTGGGTGCGGGCCGTGTCCAGGGTGCCGATGAGCGGCACGGCCAGGACGTGCTTCCACAACCGTACGACGGGCGTGGAGAGTTCCATCAGCTGACGGCTCTGGCGCTGGATGATCTCCTCGCGCCCCTCGACGTACGTCTCGAAGGAGAGCGCGCCCGCCGCGTCGAGCGTTCGGTTGATGAAGTTGGCCGCGGCGAACAGCTCGCCCATGTCGCGGGTGGTGTGCTGGACGGCCTCCAGCAGCGCCTCCTTGAGGGAGAGCACCGCCAGCGAGGTGTCGGTGGGCGTGGCGCCCGCGCGAACCCGGCGCAGCGACAGCTCGGTGACCGTGGTGCGCAGGTTGTGGTGCGAGGTCACCAGGCGCGTCACCGGGGTGTCGCTGGCCAGTGCCTCGGTGAGCGCGTCGACGAGCAGCAGCGCCTCCTCGCGCAGCTCGCTCTCGCTCATGTTGGTACCGAGTGCCGCCTGTTCCAGTTGGAGCGTCGTCCACCGTGCGGCGATCTGCTGCTCCTGGTCCCGCAGCGCTTCCAGCAGCAGATCTCGGATGTTTGTCTCGCTGGTACTCACAAGCCCCTCTCAGGCCGATCCCCGTCCGTGTGCATCCTGCACATCATGCACACCTTCAACTGCCCCTGCGGTGACCCGGATTGACGGCCGACCATCATCCGGGACCAACGGCAGGGGCAGCCCCTGCGATTACCCCGCCGCGGTGACTTCACTCCCGATCACGGGGTGTGTCATGCGTCACTCGCGACGCAACAGACGAAACGGGCACCGCAATGAACACGCGCCACCAGCGGTTACGCGCAAGGTTCGGCCGGGCCCACGCAAGGTTGCTGCATTACAGATGAGAAGCCGCGTCCTTTAGAGTCATCCGCTGTACGTTGCGTGGCGGGGGTTCTGCCTGCTCGGCGGGCCCCGTCATCGGGAGTGCTCCGCCGCGCCTCCCTCGCTGCGGCCCCACCTGCCCAGCAGCGATCAAGGAGCCAGCCCGTGCTCGACCACGGCGCACCCCCGCGCACCCCGCAAGCCGCCCCCGCGCCCGCGGGGTTCGGTGCCCGCCTCATGCGGCGCAAGCCGGTGGATCTCCTGGTCGCGGAGGGCGGCCAGGGCGAGGGCGGATCGCTGCGGCGCTCCCTCGGGCTCTGGCAGCTGACCATGATCAGCATCGGGGCCACGCTCGGCACCGGCATCTTCGTGGTGCTCGGCGAGGCCGTGCCGAAGGCCGGTCCCGCCGTCACGCTGTCCTTCGTGATCGCCGGACTCACCGCGCTCTTCTCGGCCCTCTCGTACGCCGAACTGGCCGGCACCATCCCGGTCGCCGGATCCTCCTACTCGTATGCGTACGCAACGATGGGCGAACTTCTCGCCTGGGTGTGCGGCTGGTGCCTCGTCCTGGAGTACGGGGTCTCGGTCGCCGCGGTCGCCGTCGGCTGGGGCGAGTACCTCAATGAACTGCTCGACGGGACGATAGGCGTCACCATCCCGGCCGCCCTGTCCGCGCCGCCCGGCGACGGCGGGATCTTCAATCTGCCCGCGCTGATCGTGGTGCTGCTCGCCATGGTGTTCCTCCTTGGCGGCGCCAAGGAGTCCGCCCGCGCCAACACCGTCATGGTCGCCGTGAAGATCGCCGCGCTGATCCTCTTCTGCGTCATCGGCTTCATGGGCTTCAAGTCCGGCAACTACGCGGACTTCATGCCGCTCGGCATGGCGGGCGTGAGCGCCGCCGGGGCCACGCTCTTCTTCTCGTACATCGGCTTCGACGCCGCCTCCACCGCGGGCGAGGAGGCGAAGAACCCGCAGCGCGACCTGCCCCGCGCCATCATGCTGTCGCTGATCATCGTCACCGCGCTGTACGTCCTCGTCGCGGCCGTCGCCGTGGGCGCCCGCCCCTGGACGGGCTTCACCGACTCCGAGGCCACGCTCGCCGCGATCATGAAGGACGTCACCGGACAGCCCTTCTGGGGCACGGTGCTCGCCGCCGGCGCCGTCATCGCCATCGCGTCCGTCGTGCTCACCGTGCTCTACGGGCAGACCCGGGTGCTCTTCGCGATGTCCCGCGACGGGCTCGTGCCGAAGGTGTTCTCGAAGGTGCACCCGAAGACCGGGGCGCCGCGCACCAACACGATCATCGTGTCCCTCTTCTGCGGCGTCCTCGCGGCCGCCATTCCGCTCGGTCAGCTGGCCGACGCCACCAGCATCGGCACGCTCTTCGCGTTCGCCCTGGTCAACATCGCCGTGATCGTGCTGCGCCGGACCCGCCCCGACATGAAGCGCACCTTCCGGGTGCCGCTCTCGCCGGTCCTCCCCGTCGCCGGTTTCGCCTTCTGTGTGTGGATGATGGGCAGTCTGTCCGCGATCACCTGGATAGTCTTCGGTGTCTGGATGGCCGTCGGCCTCGTGTTCTACTTCTGTTACGGGATGCGCCGCTCCCGTCTCGCCGAACCCGCAGCCCAGAAGTGACACACCTGCCTTGCTGAACGATCTCGACGAACGCATCGTGCACGCCCTCGCCGAGGACGCCCGCCGCTCCTACGCGGACATCGGCCAGCTGGTCGGCCTGTCCGCGCCCGCCGTGAAGCGCCGCGTGGACCGGCTGCGGGCCACCGGCGCGATCACCGGGTTCACGGTGCGTGTCGACCCGGCCGCGCTCGGCTGGGAGACCGAGGGGTTCATCGAGATGTACTGCCGCTCCAACACCTCGCCGGAGGCGATCCGGCGGGGCCTGGAGCGCTATCCCGAGGTCGCGTCCGCCTCCACCGTCACCGGTGAGGCGGACGCGATCGTCCAGGTCTTCGCCTCCGACATGCGGCACTTCGAGCGGGTCCTGGAGCGGATCGCGGGGGAGCCCTTCGTCGAGCGGACCAAGTCGGTGCTGGTCCTGTCCCCGCTGATGCGCCGCTTCACGTCGGGTTCGCCCACGTAACGGGCCCCGCGGCCGCCGCGCAACGAATCACCGCGGCCCCGGAAAATCACGCAACGAACAGCTCCTCGGCATGCAACAGGTGCTTCTTGTCCACCGGTGGCGGGCGACCGTAACTTCTAGGTGACCCCGAATCCCGCCCCGTACCGGTTGAGGACACCCATGCGCACCGCCCTGCTCCAGAGCTCAGGACACCCCGGCTCCACCGCCGCGAACCTCAAGGTTCTCGACGACGCCGCGGGCCGGGCCGCCGCCGCGGGCGCCGGGGCCCTCGTGACCCCGGAGATGTTCCTGACCGGGTACGCGATCGGTGACGACGTGGCCCGGCTCGCCGAGCCCGCCGACGGGGACGCCGCCGACGCCGTCGCGGAGATCGCGCACCGGCACGGCCTCGCCGTCGCCTACGGCTACCCGGAGCGGGACGGCGAGACGGTCTACAACTCCGTACAGCTGATCTCCGCCGAAGGCACCCGCCTCGCGAACTACCGCAAGACCCACCTGTTCGGCTGCTTCGAGCGCGAGCAGTTCACGCCCGGCGAGCAGCCGGTCGTACAGGCCGAGGTGAACGGTCTGCGGGTCGGCCTGATGATCTGCTACGACGTCGAGTTCCCGGAGAACGTACGGGCGCACGCCCTCGCCGGCACCGACCTGTTGCTCGTCCCGACGGCGCAGATGCACCCCTTCCAGTTCGTCGCCGAATCGGTCGTACCGGTGCGCGCCTTCGAGAACCAGCTGTACGTCGCGTACGTCAACCGGGTGGGCGCCGAGGGCGAGTTCGAGTTCGTCGGCCTCTCCACGCTCGCGGGGCCCGACGGGGTGGCCCGCGCCCGCGCAGGGCGCGGCGAGGAGCTGGTGTTCGCCGACGCCGACCCCGGCTTCCTCGCCGCCTCCCGCGCGGCCAACCCCTATCTGAGCGACCGCCGCCCGGAGCTGTACGGCCCGCTCGCCTCCTGAGGCCCGCCCCCGGAACCGCCTCAACTCCCGCTTCCTGCCCAGCACTTCAGTATCCGCAAGGAGTCCGCACCCCATGACGTCCACGGTGCCCACCGCAGCCCAGCACACCGAGGGCCAGCCGCCCATCACGATGTTCGGGCCGGACTTCCCGTACGCGTACGACGACTTCCTCGCCCACCCGGCGGGCCTCGGCCAGATACCCGCGACCGAGCACGGCACGGAGGTCGCGGTCATCGGCGGCGGCCTGTCCGGCATCGTCGCCGCGTACGAGCTGATGAAGATGGGCCTCACGCCCGTCGTGTACGAGGCCGACCGGATCGGCGGCCGGCTGCGTACGGTCGGCTTCGAGGGCACCCCGGCGCAGGCCGCGGGCCTGACCGCCGAGATGGGTGCGATGCGCTTTCCGCCGTCGTCCACGGCGCTTCAGCACTACATCGACATGGTGGGCCTGAAGACGAGGGCGTTCCCCAACCCGCTCTCGGAGGCCACGCCCTCGACGGTCGTCGACCTCAAGGGCGAGTCCCACTACGCCGAGACCCTCGCCGATCTCCCCCAGGTCTACCGGGACGTCGCCGAGGCCTGGAACAAGTGCCTCGACGAAGGCGCCGACTTCTCCGACATGAACCAGGCGATGCGCGAGCGCGACGTGCCGCGCATCCGCGAGATCTGGGCGAAGCTCGTCGAGAAGCTCGACAACCAGACCTTCTACGGCTTCCTCTGCGAGTCCGAGGCGTTCAAGTCCTTCCGGCACCGGGAGATCTTCGGCCAGGTCGGCTTCGGCACCGGCGGCTGGGACACCGACTTCCCGAACTCCATCCTGGAGATCCTGCGCGTCGTCTACACCGAGGCCGACGACCACCACCGCGGCATCGAGGGCGGCTCGCAGCAGCTGCCGCTGCGGCTGTGGGAGCGCGAGCCGGAGAAGATCGTGCACTGGCCGTACGGGACCTCGCTCGCCACCCTGCACGTGGACGGCAAGCCGCGCCCGGCCGTGACCCGGCTCTCCCGCACCGCGGGCAACCACATCACCGTCACGGACGCCGACGGCGACATCCGCACGTACAAGGCGGCGATCTTCACCGCCCAGTCGTGGATGCTGCTGTCCAAGGTGGACTGCGACGACTCGCTCTTCCCGATCGACCACTGGACGGCGATCGAGCGCACGCACTACATGGAGTCCAGCAAGCTGTTCGTGCCTGTCGACCGGCCGTTCTGGCTCGACAAGGATGAGCACACCGGCCGTGACGTCATGTCGATGACGCTCACCGACCGGATGACGCGCGGCACGTACCTACTGGACGACGGGCCGGACAAGCCCGCCACGATCTGCCTCTCCTACACGTGGTGCGACGACAGCCTGAAGTGGCTGCCGCTGTCCGCCAACGAGCGCCTCGACGTGATGCTGAAGTCGCTCGGCGAGATCTATCCGAAGGTCGACATCCGCAAGCACATCATCGGCAACCCGGTGACCGTGTCCTGGGAGAACGAGCCGTACTTCATGGGCGCGTTCAAGGCGAACCTGCCCGGCCACTACCGCTACCAGCGCCGCCTGTTCACCCACTTCATGCAGGAGACGCTGCCCGAGGACCGGCGAGGCATCTTCCTCGCCGGTGACGACATCTCGTGGACGGCCGGATGGGCCGAGGGCGCCGTGCAGACCGCGCTGAACGCCGTGTGGGGCGTCATGCACCACCTCGGCGGCAGCACGGACGCCACCAACCCCGGTCCGGGCGACGTGTTCGACGAGATCGCGCCGGTGGAGCTCCCGGAGGACTAGGGCCCTTCTGACGGACCCCGGGGCTAGAGGCCTGCCGCGCGCGCCTTCTCGTACACCTCGGCCGCGACGTCCTTGAGCTCCTGGGCGTCGCGGGCCTCGCCCTGCAGTTCGATCAGGATCTCCTCCAGCCCGACCTCGTCGTGCGCCACCAGGTCCTCGACGATCTGGTCGACGCTGCCCTGGAACGGCCTGCGGTCGTCCCCGGTGTACGGCTCACGCGTGTGCGCCGTGTTGGCGCGCAGCACGGTCCGCAGGGGAGTGGTGCGGCCGCGCTCCTCGGCGAGCGCCTGGAGGTCGGCCCACTGCTGCTTGAGGTTCTCCGTGCCCATCGCCACGGGCATCCAGCCGTCCGCCCTGTCGACCAGCCGACGGGCCGCCCGGGGACTGCCCGCGGGGAGCAGGATCGGGAGCGGACCGGCCGGCTTCGGGCCGACCACGGACGGCGCGATCGTCGTCAGCCCGCCCTCGTACGACACCGGGTCGGGGCCCCACACCGCGCGGCACACGTCGATCAGCTCGTCGAGCACCTTGCCGCGCTGCTCGAAGGGCGCCACGCCCGCCGCCGCGTACTCGTCGTGCGACCAGCCCGTGCCGACCCCAGCGACGACGCGGCCCCCGCTCGCCGCGTCCAGCGAGGCGAGGGAGCGGGCGAGTTGGAAGGGGATGTGCAGCGGTGCCACGAGGACGCTGGTGCCGAGCCGGGCGCGGGACGTCGCGGACGCCGCCAGGGTGAGCGTGACGAGCGGGTCGGCCACCGAGCGGTACTGGTCGGGCCAGGGCAGCCCCGGAATCCCGTACAACCCCTGGGTGGCGGGCTCCGGGTACAGGACCCGCTCGAACACCCACAGGCTGTCGTAGCCGATCGCCTCCGCGGCGCGCGCCACGTCCGGCACGTCCCTGCCGATGTCGTACTGCTTCATCTGGGGCAGTCCGAGGCCGAGTCGGGTCGTCGCCATGCTCGTGCTCCTTTGCTCGACAGCGTGGGTCGCTGTGTCAACGCGCCGGTGCGGTGCGGGTGTTCCCGCGGGCGCCGCCGATTCAGTCGGGCAGTGGGGTGAGCAGCATCCGGCCCACCAGTCCCACGGAGGTGTCGAGGCGGTACGCGAACTCACCCTGCACAGAGGGAAGTTCGCGCAGCGCCCACAGTGCGCGGGCCGCGCCCCACGCCCCGTCGCGCGCCCGCTCCAGGCTCCACGAGCCGAGCAGATGGGTCAGCGGATCGGCGACCTGGAGCAGATCGGGGCCCGGCATCAGCTCTTCGCGGATGCGCTCCTCCAGCGTGACGAGGAGGTCGCCCACGCGGTCGAACTCGTCCTCCAGGGCGTCCGGTTCGCAGTCCAGCGTGCGACACGCGTCCACGACGGCGAGCGCCAGATCGTGCCCGATGTGCGCATTGATGCCCGCGAGCGCGAACTGCAACGGGCGTACGCCGGGATGCCGGCGGAACTGGAACAGGGGCCTCCAGCAGGCGGGCGGGCGCGCGCCGTGCGAGGCCGCGTCGACCGCCGCCAGATAACGCTCGGCGAACCGGACATCCAGCGTGACCGCTGCTCCCCGGTCCGGGAAGCCGCCCGCGGAGCCCCCGGCGATGGCCCGGCCGACCGCCTCCGTGACGGAGAGGTAGACCCGGTTGAAGACGGCCAGACCGTCCCGCGGTGGCAGGTCCGCGCCGAGCGCACGCATTCTCGCGATCACGATGTCGACCCCTTGAGCGGGGATCCGGGCCTGTGCGAACCGCTCCAACTGCGCCATGCACGCAGCGTCCCAGTCCTAGCCTTACGTGGGCGTCGGCTGGCCGGGCGCTTCCCCAGAACGAGGGAACGGCAGAGCTGGAAGGGGCGGGTGCGGTGGCGGGCTCACGTGCACGGAGGCTGGCCGAACGACGGGCGCGGCGGCGCCGCGGAGCCGTGCGTGGAGCAATGGCCGCGGCGACCTCCACCGTGGTCGCCGTGGGGACCGTCGTCGGCCTCGTCTCCGCCCTCGACGACGGCAGGGACGGCGCCGACGAGGCGCGCCCCACCGTCAGCCGGACCCCGAGTCTGCGACCGCAGCCCGCGGTGCCGACCCCGTCGGCGACGAGCGCATCGCCTTCCCTCCCGCCCTCGCAGGGTTCGCGGAGTCCGGAGCCGGTGGCGAGGACAACCGCCCCCGCCCCGCCGGCTTCGTCCCCGTCGCACACCAAGCCCGCCGAGAGCCGCCTGTACCGGCACGGAGACTCCCAAGTGCTCGACTGGGTGCGGGCCAACCGCTCCGACCCGCGCCGCCCGCTCATCGAGTCCCGGATAGCGAGCCGCCCGGCCGCCGTCTGGTTCGCCGACTACACGCCCGCCACGATCACCGCACGGGTGCGCGCGGTCACCTCGGCCGGGGCCCGCGCCGGCCGGGTCCCGGTGCTCGTGCCCTACGCGGTCCCCGAGCGGGACTGCGGCGGGTACTCCGACGGCGGGGCGCCCGACCTGGACGCGTACGGCGACTGGATCGACAGGTTCGCGCGGGGGCTCGGTTCCGGTGAGGTCGTCGTGGTCCTGGAGCCCGACGCGCTGTCCCAGACCGAATGCCTTTCGAAGGCCCAACAGCGCACACGCTTCGCGGCGTTGGCGCGGGCGGGCCGTGTCCTCAAGGCCGCGAACCCGCGCGCCCGCGTCTACTACGACGCCGGGCACTCCGCCTGGAACCCGCCCGGCACGCAGGCGGCTCGCTTGCGTGCGGCGGGCGCGGCATCGGCCGACTCCTCCGACGGCGTGTTCACCAACGTCTCCAACTTCCACCGGACGTCGGACGAGATCGCGTACGCGCGCAAGGTGCTCGCCGCACTGGACGGACCGAGCGGCCTCGGCGCCGTCGTCGACACGAGCCGCAACGGCAACGGCGCCCCGGCCGACGGCGAGTGGTGCGACCCCGACGACCGCAAGCTGGGCCGGGCACCGACGCTCCGGACCGGGGAGCCCGGTATCGACGCGTACCTGTGGGTGAAACTGCCGGGGGAGTCGGACGGCTGCAAGGGCGAGCCGGGGACGTTCACGCCCGACTACGCCTATGAGTTGGCGGACTGAGGCGCGCGTGACCGCGTGATGTCCGCGTGCGGCGGGTCCGTTGCGCGGTAAGTCCCCCACGAGTGCGCGGCAAGTCCCCTGCGAGCGCGCGGCAAGTCCCCTACGAGCCGCAGGGGTTGACAGTTCCAGTGGCCGGAATATGTTGCATGCAATGTGAAATATGGCCGATGCCCGAGATCCCCGGACCCTGGAGGCTCCCTTGGACTCCGTGCGGAGTTGCGACCTTCTGTTCACCGGAGGCCCTGTGGTCACCGTGGACGACCACAGGAACGTGTACGAGCCCGGCGCCGTCGCGGTGTCGGGGGACCGGATCGTGGCGGTGGGCCCGGCCGCGGAGATCGAGGCCGGGTGGCGGGGCGCGCGGGTGGTGGACTGCCGGGGCCGGGCGGTGCTGCCGGGGTTCGTCGACGGGCACAGCCACCTCTTCCAGGCGCTGGCGCGAGGGCTCGGCGAGGGACAGTCGATCTGGCCGTGGCTGTGCGAGTTCATGTGGCCGTACTCGATCGCGGTGGACGCCGAGGACGCGCGGGTCGCCGCGACGCTCGGCGCGGTGGAGGCGCTGCGCTCCGGGATCACCACGGTCGTCGACAACCACTACGCGCCGACCGATGCCGAAACGGTTCTTTCGGTGGCCGGTGCCATCGAGGCGACCGGACTCCGCGGCGTCGTCGCGCGCGGCATGATCGGGCACAAGACCGCCGTCGCCGCCGCGCGCGGACTGCCCGACGCTCTCTTCCGTTACTCCGTGGCCGAGGAGCTGGACATCACGCGGGACTGCATGCGCGGCAGGCCGCCCGGGTCCGCCGTCGAGATCTGGCCCGCCCCGCTCAACCTCAGCTACGGCGACCAGGAACTGGTGCGCGGAGCCGTCGGGCTGGCCCGGGAGTTCGGCGTCCGCTGGCACACGCACTGCAGCGAGGGCCCCAAGGACCCGACGAGCTACCTCGACGCGTACGGGATCAGGCCCGTGAGCTGGCTCGCCGCGGAAGGACTGCTCGATGGGAGCGCCACCCTCGCGCACGCCGTCTGGCTCGACGACGCCGAGACCAAGGCGGTCGGGGAACACGGCGCTGCGGTCGCCCACAACCCGGCCTCCAACGCCTACCTCGCCTCCGGGGTGATGCCGCTGCGCCGCCTGCGGGAAGCCGGGGCCGTGGTGGCGCTCGGCACCGACGGGCCCAGCGCGGGGCACCGCCAGGACATGTTCGAGGTGATGAAGCAGACCCTGTTCGCGCAGCGCCTCGACACGCTCGATCCGGCGGTGGCGCGCTGCGAGGAGGCCCTGGAACTGGCCACCAGGGAGGGCGGCCGGTACGTCGGCAACGGAGCGGGCGTGCTCGCGCCCGGCGCGCCCGCGGACCTCGTCGTGGTGGCGCTCGACCGCCCCCACCTGCGCCCGCTGCACCGCGCGGTGTCCGCGCTCGTCTACTCCGCGCGCGGCGGTGACGTCGAGACGACCGTCGTCGGCGGGCGCGTGGTCGTCGAGGAGGGGCGCTGCACCCTCGTCGACGAGGAGGCGCTGCTCGAAGAGGCCCAGGAGCGGGCCGAACGCCTCGTCCGCCGGGCCGGCCTCGACCCGCTCACCACGCCCTGGCGTACCTGAAAGCCACAGGTCACGGCCGTCCGTCCACGGCCCCGGTAAGTGCGCAACGAGACAACACCCGGACCACCGGGTGGAGGGAGTAACGCACATGTCCGAGAAGGAAGTCCAGGACGGGATGCGGGGCGGGGCGGGGGAGCCGGGCACGGCCGAGGCGGAGGTGCGGCGCAAGGACGCCGTCGACTCCGTGCCCGCCGTGTGGCGCCTCGTCGTGTACGGGTTCCAGCACGTGCTCGCCTTCTACGCGGGCGCCGTCGTGATGCCGCTCCTCGTCGCCGAGGGCATCGGCATGAAGGGCGACGACATCGCCCTGCTCGTCAACGCCTCGCTGCTGACCTGCGGCCTCGCCACGCTCCTGCAGTCCGCCGGGCTGCCGGGCATCGGCATCCGGCTGCCGGTGGTGCAGGGCACGTCCACCACCGCCGTGCCCTCGCTGGTGTCCGTGGGGCTCGCGGCGGGCGGGGCGAAGGCGGGGCTGCCGACCGTGTTCGGGGCGGTGATCGCGGCGGGGCTCGCCCTGTTCGTGGTGGCGCCCGTCTTCAGCAGGCTGGTCCGCTTCTTCCCGCCGCTGGTCACCGGCACGATCGTGACCATCGTCGGGATCACGCTGCTCGCCGTGGCCGCGCGGCAGGTGGGCGGGGGAGACCCGAGCCAGGGCTCGTTCGGCTCGCCCGCGCACCTGGGGCTCGCCGCCGTCACGCTCGTCGTCATCCTGCTGCTGCACAAGCTCTCGTGCGGCTTCCTCGCCACGGTGGCCGTGCTGGTCGGTCTGGTCGTCGGCACGGTCGTGGCCGCGCTCGCCGGATTCGCCGACTTCTCGGGGATCGCCGCCACGCCCTGGCTGGGCACGGCGGCGCCGCTGCACTACGGGGCGCCGCGGTTCGACGTCGTCGCGGTGCTCTCCGTCGTCCTGGTCATGGTCATCATCGCGGTCGAGTCCATCGGGCAGTTCTTCGCCGTCGGCGAGATCGTGGACCGGAAGGTCGAGGGCAAGCACGTGACGCGAGCCCTGCGGGCGGACGGCCTGGCCACCGCTGTGGCCGGAGTCTTCAACTCCTTTCCCAGCACGGTCTATTCGCAGAACATCGGCCTGATCCGGCTGACCAGGGTCAAGTCCCGGTGGATCGTCGCGTCCTCCGGCGTGATCATGATGGTGCTCGGCCTCGTCCCGAAGGTGGGGGCGATCGTCGCCGCGATGCCGGCCTCGGTCCTCGGCGGAGCGACGATCGTGCTGTTCTCCACCATCGCCGTCGTCGGCGTGCAGATCCTCTTCCAGGCCGACCTGACGGACCAGCGCAACACCATCCTCGTCGCGGCGAGCGTGGGCGTCGGCTTCCTGCCCACCGCGTTCCCGCAGTTCGCCGAGCAGATGCCGGGGCGGCAGCTGCACGCCCTCTTCGAGAGCGGCATCATCCTCGGCACGCTCACCGCGGTGCTCCTGAACCTCTTCTTCCACCACCTGCGGATTCCCTTCGGGAGGCGGCGGGAGCGCCGGGAGGGCGCCGCCGAGGGCGCCGGATCCATTGACGCACCCGAACATTACATGCAACATGTATCTCCAACGGGCAAACGGTGAGGGGGAGTTGAGATGGGCGGCGGAATGGGGAGCGGCGCGGAGCGCGCCGTCAATCCGGTCGCGGCCGGCAGCCTCCTGGCGGACCGGGCGTACGAGGAGCTGAAGGGCGCCGTCCTGGCGAACCGGCTGCGCCCCGGTGACGCCCTCTCCGTGCCCGCCCTCGCCGCGCAGATGAGCATCAGCCGCAGCCCGGTGCGCGAGGCGGTCCAGCGCCTCATCCACGACGGCCTGGCCACGCATGTCCCGCACAAGGGGGCCGTGGTCGCCACGGTCGACGTGGAGGACGTGCGGCAGTTGTACGTCGTGCGTGAGGTGATGGAGGGCCTCGCCGCCCGCCTGGCCACCGAGCGCTTGGACGCCTCGCGCGTCGCCGAACTGCGCGAGCTCCTCGAACGGCACGAGCGGGAGATCGGCACCGGCGTCGACGAGCGCACGCACATCGAGATGGACATGGCCTACCACCGGATGATCCGTGAGGTGGCCGACAACCCCCACCTCACCGCGGCCCTCGACACCATCCAGGGCCGCGCCCACCTCGCCCTGCACCAGCTGTGGCGCGGCCAGGAGGCGCCACGGCTCGCCGTCGCCGAGCACCGCCGCATCTTCGAGGCGATGACCTCCGGCGACCCGGACGCCGCCGACCTCGCGGCCCGCGACCACATCCGCAAGCTGCGCATCCGCCTCTCGCAGGCGGTCGCGCCGGGTCCCTCGGCAGCCGCCGAGCCCGGTCGCGTACGCCCCGTCGAATAGCGCCACCGAGAGCGAGCACGCACCACGTTCGAGTCTCAACTCCCGTTCAGCGCAAGCCAGAAGGGAAGTGAACGACCGTGAGCACCGCAACCGGCACCGCCACCGCTGTCCGTGACGGCGTCGGCGCCAGCACCGCGCGCCCCGACGGCCGACTGAAGGTGAAGGGCGACTTCGCCTACTCCTCCGACCTGCGGGCCGAGGGCATGGTGTGGGGCGCGACCCTGCGCTCCCCGCACCCGAGCGCCCGCATCGTCCGGCTCGACACGACCTCGGCGCTGCGGCTTCCCGGGGTGCTGGCGGTGCTCACCCACGAGGACGTGCCGGGGCAGGCGACGTACGGCATGAAGGTCTCCGACCAGCCGGTCCTCGCCGCGGACCGCGTCCGGTACCAGGGAGAGCCGGTGGCCCTCGTGGCCGCCGATCACCCCGAGACGGCCCGCAGGGCGCTGGCGCTGATCGACATCGCGTACGAGGAGCGCTCCGCGCTCACCGACCCGGAGGAGGCCGTGCGGGGCGGCGGCCCGCTCGTCCACGAAGAACGCGTCGACGGCAAGCACGGCAACATCGTCCGCCACGTCCGCATCCGCCACGGCGACCTCGCGGCGGCCCGCGCCGGGGCCGACGTGATCGTCAGCGGCACGTACGAGGTCGGCATGCAGGACCAGGCCTTCCTCGGTCCCGAGTCCGGGCTCGCGATCCCGGCGGAGGACGGTGGCGTCGACGTGTACGTGTCGACGCAGTGGCTCCACGACGACCAGCACCAGATGTGCGCGGCCCTCGGCCTGCCGCCGGAGAAGGTGCGGCTCACGCTGTCCGGCGTGGGCGGCGCGTTCGGCGGGCGCGAGGACGTGTCCGTGCAGATCCACGCGGCGATGCTCGCCCTGCGCACCGGCAGGCCGGTCAAGATGAGCTACAACCGCGAGGAGTCCTTCTACGGCCATGTGCACCGCCACCCGGCCCGCATGTGGTTCGAGCACGGGGCGAAGCGGGACGGCAGGCTCGTGTACGTGAAGGCCCGGCTGCTCTTCGACGGCGGCGCCTACACCTCCACCTCGCAGGTCGTCATCGCCAACGGCTCGTACTTCGCGGCCGGCGCCTACGACGTGCCGCACGTCGAGATCGACGGCTTCTCGGTGTTCACCAACAACCCGCCGTGCGGAGCGATGCGCGGATTCGGTGCCGTCCAGTCCTGCTACGGAGTCGAGTCGAACCTCGACAAGCTGGCGCGTGAACTGGGCATGGATCCGGTCGAGTTGCGGCTGCGCAACGCGATGACGACGGGGACGGTGCTGCCGACGGGCCAGGCGGTGGACGGTCCGGCTCCGGCGGCCGAGCTGCTGCGGCGGCTGCGGGACCGGCCCCTGCCGCCCGTCGGCGAGGGACCCTTCGGGAAACCGGGCGGGCTCAACAACACCAGCCATGGCGAAGGCATCAGGCGCGGGGTCGGCTACGCGATCGGGGTCAAGGCCATCGGCTTCTCCGGCGGCGTCGACGACCGGTCGGTGGCCCGTGTCAGGCTCACGCTGTCCGGCGGCGAACCGGTCGCCGAGGTGCACACCGCCGCCGCCGAGTGCGGCCAGGGCATCGTCACCGTGCAGACGCAGATCGTACGGACCGAACTCGGCGTCGAGCGCGTCGTCGTGCTCCCCGCCGACACCGGGGTCGGCGACGCCGGGTCGTCCTCGGCCTCGCGCATCACCTGGATGAGCGGGGGAGCGGTGCAGGGCGCGTGCAAGGCGCTGCGCGAGCGGATCACGACGCTGGGGGAGCGGCCGCTGACCGAACTCCTCGCCCAGCACGGCTCGCTGGAGGCGGAGTACGAGTACGCGCACCGCCGCACGTTCCCCGTCGACGCCGAACGCGGTCAGGGTGACGCGCACATCGCGTTCGCCTTCGCCGCGCACCGGGCGGTCGTGGACGTGGACACCGAGCTGGGGCTCGTGAAGGTCGTCGAGCTGGCCACCGCACAGGATGTCGGCAAGGCGATGAATCCCCTTGCCGTGGAGGGCCAGATCGAGGGCGGGAGCGCGCAGGGCCTCGGCCTCGCCGTGATGGAGGAGCTGCGGGTCGAGGACGGGCGGGTGCGCAACCCGTCCTTCACCGACTACCTGATCCCCACCATCGCCGACATGCCGCACGTCCCCATCGACCTGCTCGAACTTCCGCACCCGGACGCGCCGTACGGCCTCAACGGCGTCGGTGAGCCGCCCACCTTGTCGTCGACCCCGGCCATCGCGAACGCGCTGCGCGCCGCGACCGGTCGTGAGCTGGCGAAGGTGCCGGTGCGGCCCGAGGACATCACCGACATGGAAGGGAGGTGAGGCGGGCCCTGCCCTGGGTCCCCAAACGGTCCACCACGGAAACACGGTTGGCACCAGCTGGGAAGGAAACAAGACCTTGATCATCGACACCCATATGCACCCGACCAACATCGTCGACCAGGCGTGGCGGCACGACGGCTCCCCGTTCACGGGTGAGCGCACGCTGGAGATGATGGACGGCCCGTACATGATCAACGGCAAGCCGCGCCGGATCGACTACGGCTGCATCATGCCGCCGCCCGGCAACTCCGTCTGGCAGGACGGGATGCGCACCGGGCGCGAGGGCATCCGCGACTACATGTCGTACATCACCGAACTGGTCACCACGTACCCCGACCGGTTCATCGGGAACTTCATGTACAACCCGCGCTTCGGGCCCGAGAACGGGGCGAAGGAGCTGGAGTTCCACGTCAAGGAGTACGGCTACAAGATGCTCAAGCTGCATGCCAACATGCACGCTTACCGGCCCGACCGTGCCCTCGACTGGCTGCGGCCCGTGCTGCGGGTCTGCGACGAACTGGGTGTCGTCGTCCTCATCCACACCGGCGACGGGCCGTACTCGATCCCGACGCAGTTCTATCCGATCATCCGGGAGTTCACCAACGTCAACTTCATCCTCGCCCACTTCGGTGTGCAGACCGGCGGCGTCTACTGCTTCGAGGCGCTCTACATGATCCTCGACTCGCCGAACGTGTACGGCGAGTCGGGCTGGCTGCTGCAGTCCCGGATCGTGGAGTTCGCGCAGCAGATGGAGAAGCACCAGCTGGTCTTCGGCACCGACTCGCCGCCGAACGAGCCCGGCATGTGGGCGCGGGAGCTGGAAGTCCTGTGCGGTCCGCCGCCGCAGGGCATGAACCTCTCCGAGGAGCATCTGGAGGGCTACCTCGGCAACAACATGGCCAAGCTCCTCGGTCTGAAGCCGACGCCTCCGCCGCGCAACCAGGAAGAGGCGCAGCTGAGGCTGACGGACACCTACGCGTCGCTGGACAACGTGGCCCGTACGTGACCGTGACCACGGGCTGGAGGAGGCCGGGGCGCCGCCGGTGCCCCGGCCTCTCCGGCAGAGGCTCGAATTCGGCAACAGATCGGATCGCCAAGAATGCAGCGCATAGGACACCTCCTCCCCGCGACCTCCCTCGGCGCCGACCGCTGGGTCGGTCAGATCTGCGCGCCGGTTCAGGTGGACGTCGCCCACCCCACCGCCCGCGCGCTCCTCCCCGAGTTCCAGTACGGTCCCGGCCTCACGCCCGCCCACACCGACGAACTCCGGCGCGGAGCCGAACAGCTGGCGCAGGCCGGCGCCGACGCCATCGTGTGGCACGGCACATCGGGCGGCCTCGACGGCGCCGCCCACGCCCGCGCCGTGGCGCGCGTCGTCGAGCGCACGGCCGGCGTCCGCGCCACCACCGTCACCCTCGGCCAGCTCGACCTGCTGGCCCGCTCCGCGACCCACTCCGTCGCCCTGATCACGGCGGGCTCCGCACAACAGGCGGGCCGCCTCGCCGACACCTGCCTCGCCGCGGGCCTGCGCATCGCCTCCCTCACGGCACTCGACCTGTCCACCCCGCGCGAGGCGGCCGAGCTGCCCGTGTCGAAGGTCCGCCGGATCCTCCTCGACGCGGACTCCGTCGACGCCGAGTGCCTGGTGGTGGCGGGCACCGAACTGCCGGTGGCGCCCGTCGCGGCCATGGTCGAGCGGGAGCTGGGCAAGCCCGTGCACGACGGCGCGCGGATCGCGGTCCGCACCGGCCTCGACCTGCTCGGCAAGGCCGTCGAATCCCCCTCGTGGGGCGCGCTGTTCACGGGCGGGGTGCACGCGGGAGTCTGCTGTGACAGCCACTGAGCGCGCCCTCGGTACGGGCCACCAGGACCTGCACCGCTTCCTCGACGCCTACCGCGCCGCCCACCCCGAGGACGTCCTCACGGTCGACGACAAGCTGGAGGGCGAGGACGTCGCCGCGCTGGTCGCCGAACTCGCCGCGCGCGGGCGGGCCGAACTCCTGGTGTGCCCGCAGGTCTCGGGGCTCGACGGCACGCCGCTGATCACCAACCTCTTCGCCTCGCGCGTCCGCGTCGCCCGGCTGCTGGGCACGGACCCGGCCGGACTCCACCGCGCCTACCAGCGGGCCGCCGCCCGCCGCACCGAACCCCGTGTCGTCCCCACGGGCCCCGTCCTCGACACGGTCGCGCAGGGCCCGGACGTCGACCTGACGACGCTCCCCCTCCTCAAGCACTTCGACTCGGACCGCGGCCCGTACCTCACCAGCGGCGTCCTCACGGCCGAGGCGCCGCCCGGCACACCCGGCCGTTCCGGAAACCTCAGCTACCACCGCGCCCTCGTGCACAGCCGCACCGAGCTCGCCACGAGCCTGCACTCGCGCGGCCATCTGTGGCAGCTGCTGCGGCTCGCCGAGGAGCGCGGGGAGGTGCTGCCGGTCGCCATGGTGGTCGGCGCCCACCCCCTGTTCCAGCTCGCCGCCTCCGCCCGCGTGGGCCCCGACGTCGACGAACGCACCCTGGCGGGTGGTCTGTTGGGCGAGCCGCTGGACGTCGTGCGCACCCCGCGGCACGGCATCCGTGTCCCCGCCTGCGCCGAACTCGTCCTGGAAGGCGTCATCGACCCGGCCCGCACCGCGCCCGAGGGCCCCTTCGGCGAATTCTCGGGCTACTCCTCCGACCGCTCCACCAACAACGTCCTCACGGTGCACAGCGTGCTGCGCCGCCGCGACGCCGTCCTCCTCGACATCGTGGGCGGCAACAGCGCCGAACACCTCAACCTGGCCCGCATCCCGCGCGAGTCGGAGATGGCGGAACAGCTCAGGTCCCGCTTCCCCGAGGTCACGGCGCTGCACTACCCGACGTCGGGCACGCACTTCCATGCGTACGTCGCCCTGAGCCGGGCCCGGCCGGGGCAGGCGCGGCAGATCATGCTCGCGCTGCTGGGCTGGGACCCGTACCTGAAGACGGTGGTCGCCGTCGACGAGGACGTGGATGTGACGCGGGACGAGGAGGTCCTGTGGGCGCTGGCGACCCATCTCCAGCCGCACGCGGACGTGTTCACGGTCGACGGCCTGCCCGGCAGCCCCCTCGACCCCTCGTCCACCCCGGACGGCACCACGTCCCGCATGGGCCTCGACGCCACCCGCGCCCCGCACTTCGACGCCGTCCGCATCCGTACGGACCCGGCCCGCGCCGCCCGTGCCCGCGAGCTGCTCGACCGGGGCGCGCCGTGCGGCTGATCGTCGGGATCACGGGCGCGACCGGCGCGCTCTACGGCATCCGCCTCCTGGAGGCCCTGCGCGCCGTGCCCGACGTCGAGACGCATCTGATCCTGAGCCGCTGGGCACGCACCACCATCGACCTGGAGACGGACCGGAGCGTCGGCGACGTGCAGAAGCTCGCCGACGTCGTGCACCGGCCCGGCGACCAGGCGGCCGCGGTCTCCTCGGGGTCGTTCCGCACCGACGGCATGGTGATCGCGCCGTGCAGCATGAAGACGCTCGCGGGGATCCGGGCCGGGTACGCGGACGGGCTGATCGGACGGGCGGCCGACGTGGTCCTCAAGGAGCGGCGGCCGCTGGTCCTTGTGCCGCGCGAGAGCCCGCTGCACGAGATCCATCTGGAGAACATGCTGGCCCTCGCGCGCATGGGCGTGCGGATCGTGCCGCCGATGCCGGCCTTCTACCGGCGCCCGGAAACGATCGAGGACCTGGTCGACCACACGGTCGCCCGGGTCCTCGATCAGCTCGCCCTGCCGGGACCCGCGGTGGACCGGTGGGCGGGAGGCTGACTACTTCTTGTCGGACGCCGTGTCCGCGTCGTACGACGACGTCCCCTCGTCAAGGAGCGGCTGCTGGGTCTTGAGGTGGGCGGGGGCCATCGCGCGCAGGGCGTGGTAGCCGGTGATCACGACGATCGTGCCGAGGGCGATGCCGCTCAGGGAGAAGTTGTCGGTGAACTTCAGGGAGACGTCGCCGATGCCGATGATGATGCCCGCGGCGGTCGGCACCAGGTTCAGGGGGTTGCGCAGGTCCACCCCGGCGTTGATCCAGATCTGTGCGCCGAGCAGGCCGATCATGCCGTAGAGGATGACCGTGATGCCGCCGAGCACACCGCCCGGGATCGCCGCGACGATCGCGCCGAACTTCGGGCACAGGCCGAACAGCAGGGCGAAGCCGGCCGCCGCCCAGTACGCCGCCGTCGAGTAGACGCGGGTCGCGGCCATGACGCCGATGTTCTCGGAGTACGTGGTGTTGGGCGGGCCGCCGACGGCCGTGGAGAGCATCGAGCCGACGCCGTCCGCCGAGATGGCCGTGCCGAGCTTGCCGTCGAGGTTGTCGCCGGTCATCTCGCCGACGGCCTTGACGTGTCCCGCGTTCTCCGCGATCAGCGCGATGACGACGGGCAGGGCCACCAGGATCGCCGACCACTGGAAGGACGGGGCGTGGAAGGACGGCAGGCCGATCCAGTCCGCCTGCCCGACGGCGGACAGGTCCAGCCGCCAGTGGTCGACGGCCTTGCCGCCGCCGTTCGACGAGTGGATCTTTCCGAAGACCTGGTCGAGGACCCAGGAGAGCGCGTAGCCGAAGACAAGGCCGAGGAAGATCGCGATGCGCGACCAGAAACCGCGCAGGCACACCACGGCCAAACCGGTGAACAGCATCACCAGGAGCGCCGTCCACTGGTCGGTCGGCCAGTACGTGGAGGCCGTGACCGGCGCGAGGTTGAAGCCGATCAGCATCACGACGGCGCCGGTCACCACGGGCGGCATCGCCGCGTGGATGATCCGCGCCCCGAACTTCCGCACCGCGAGGCCGACCAGGAACAGCGCGACGCCCACGACGAAGACCGCGCCGGTGACGGTCGCGCTGGAGCCGCCCTGCGCCCGGATCACGGCCGCGACACCCACGAAGGAGAGGGAGCAGCCCAGGTAGCTGGGGACCCGGCCGCGCGTCGCGAGCAGGAAGATGACCGTCGAGACGCCGGACATCATGATCGCGAGGTTCGGGTCGAGGCCCATCAGAACGGGCGCGACGAAACTCGCGCCGAACATGGCCACCACGTGCTGTGCGCCGAGCCCGATCGTGCGCGGCCAGGAGAGCCGCTCGTCGGGGCGGACGACCGCGCCGGGAGCCGGGGTGCGGCCGTCGCCGTGCAGTTTCCAGCGCACGCCGAGGTCCATGAGAGTTTCCGCCTTCTGTGGTGACCGTGAGGTGGGTGGTGGGTCGTGATGCCTGTGTGGCTCGGAATGATCGCTTCATGTTAATGCGACGTAAGTGCGAACTCGTACCGAGCCACCGCCCACCCGTCCACCCGCTCAGGCCTTCGGGGCGGGCTCCGTGGCGTCCGCGGGGTTCGGCTCCGCCGCCCCCGCCCGCGTACGGTCCCCGCCGCGCAGCACCCGCGCGAACACCACGAGCCCGCTCGCCAGCACCGTCACCAGGCCGAACGACACCACCAGGCTGGTCGCGTCGGCGATCGTGCCGATCGCGGACGGCGCGATCAGACCCGAGGTGTACGTGATGGTGGCCACGCCCGCGATGGCCAGACTCGGGTTCGGTCCGCTGCGCCCGGCCGCGGCGAAGCAGAGCGGGACCACGACCGCGATACCCAGGCCCACCAGGCCGAATCCGGCCATCGCCACGGCCGGGTTCGGTGCGATCACCACGAGCAGCGCGCCGATCGTGGCCACGACACCGCTCGTGCGCACGGTGCGCACCGCGCCGAACCGGTCCACCACCGCGTCGCCCGCTATCCGCGCCACCGCCATCGTGAGCGTGAACGCCGTGGTGCAGGCGGCCGCCAGCCCCGGCGACGTGTCGAGCACGTCCCGCAGATACACCGCCGACCAGTCGAGGCTCGCGCCCTCCGCGAAGACCGCGCAGAAGCCGACCGCGCCGATCAGCAGCGCCGACTTCGGCGGCAGCGCGAAGCGCGGCGGCGCCTCCTCTTCCTCCGTCGGGCGCAGATCCAGCACCCACTGGCAGGCGATCAGGCCGAGGACGGTCAGGACGAGCGCGGCGAGTGCGTGGTGCAGCCGCGCGTCCGCGCCCAGATGCGCGGCGAGGGTGCCGCCGGCCGAGCCGATCAGGGCGCCCGCGCTCCACATCCCGTGCAGCCCCGACATGATCGACTTGTCGAGCCGGGTCTCGACCTCGACGCCCAGCGCGTTCATGGCCACGTCCGACATGCCGGCGCACGCCCCGTACACGAGCAGCGCGGCGCAGAGCGTGAGCAGGTTGGGTGCGAGCGCGGGCAGGATCAGGGCCAGCGTCCACAGCGCGAGCAGCCCGCGCAGCGCCGTGCGGGCGCCGAAGCGGTGGCTGACGCTGCCCGCGAGCGGCATCGCGAGCGAGGCGCCGATCGCGGGGAAGGCGAGCGCGAGGCCCAACTGTCCGGCGCTCACGCCCGCGTGCTCCTGGATCCAGGGCACCCGCGTCGCGAACGACCCCGTCACGGAGCCGTGGATGCAGAAGACGGCGGCGACGGCGTACCGCGCCCGTTTCAACTCCGTTGGTGAGTACGTCGGTTCCGGCATGCCGCGGGCCCTCCCCATGTGTCCCTTGCGTGCCGCCGTAAACTATCAGGAACCCTGCCTGATAGTGCCAGGGAATTCCGCGTAGGATCCCGCCATGCCCGCATCGCCGAGAACCGCCCGAGCCATCAACGACCGGCTCGCGCTGCGCCTTCTCCAGGAGGAAGGGCCGCTCACCGCGGGGCAGTTGAAGGAACGCACCGGCCTGTCCCGCCCCACCGTCGCCGACCTCGTCGAGCGGCTCACGGCGGCGGGCCTCATCGCCGTCGTCGGCGAGGCGGGCGCCGAGCGGCGCGGCCCCAACGCCCGGCTCTACGGGATCGTCGCCGACCGTGCCCACCTCGCCGCGCTCGACGTGCGCACCGGCGGCGTCCGGCTCGTCGTCGCCGACCTGGTGGGCACGGTCCTCGCGGAGGCGTCGGTGCCGGTCGAGCCGGGGGACGAGGCGGGCGCCGCCGTCGAGCGCACCGTCACGGCCCTGGAGCGGACCGCGAAGGAGGCGGGCATCGCGCGGCTGCACACCGTCGGCGTCGGCGCCCCCGGCCTCATCGACCCCGCGACCGGCGAACTGCGCGACTCCTCCGGCCTTCCGGGCTGGCACCGCGCCCTCGTCGCCGCGCTGCAGGAACGGCTGCCCGCGCGCGTACTCGTGGAGAACGAGACGAACCTGGCCGCCCTCGCCGAGCGGCGGGACGGCGCCGCCCGCGACCGCGACACCTTCGCGCTGCTCTGGCTCGGCCTCGGCATCGGCGCCGCCGTCGTCCTGGACGGAAAGCTGCGGCGCGGCGCGTCGGGCGGCACCGGAGAGGTCGGGTTCCTGCCGGTGCCGGGGACCGCGGGACTGCCGTCCGCCTCCGACTGCGACGGCGGTTTCCACTCGCTGGCCGGATCCGCGGCGATCCTCGAACTGGCCGCCGCGCACGGACTGGTGGACCCCGGCGAGCCGTTGGAGCGGGCGGCCGACGTGGTGCGCGCCGGTGACGCCGCCTTCCTCGACGCGCTGGCCGACCGGGTGGTGCTCGGGGTCGCCGCCGTGGTGGCCGTGCTCGACCCCGGATGTGTGGTGCTCGGCGGCGAGGTCGGACGGGCGGGCGGCGACGCGCTCGCCCGGCGGGTGGGGGAGCGCATCGCCGTGATGTCACCGCTGCTCACCGACGTACGGGCCGGTGAGCTGGGCGGCGGGGCCGTGCTGGGCGGGGCCCTGTTGATGGCGCGGGAGGCCGCTCAGGAGCGCGTGTTCGCTCCCTAGCGGCGCTCGCCGCGCCGTCGCCGAAGGCCCAAGTCAGGAACGGCGCTCGCCGCTCCATTCCGGAGGGCCCGCGTCAGGAGCGGCGTCCGCGGTTGCGGGCGCTGCGTGCGATCAGCACGAGCGTGCCACCCACGGCGATGAGGGCCCCGGTGGCCCAGACGGCCCAGCGGTTCACGGAGTGGGCACCGGTCTCCGCCAGGACGGGCGGCTTGGACGCGTGCGGGGCGCCGGTCGCGGACGGTGTGGTCGGCGGCGTGGTGCCCGGAGTCGGGGTGCCGGTCGGTTCGGTGGCGGTGGGAGTCGGTGTCGGCGTCGGGGTGTCGGTCGGTGTCGGCGTCGGCGAGGGCGACTCGCAGTCGTGCCACTCCAGGGCCACTTGGCCGTCCCCGGCGCGGGCCCCCGTGGTGAACGTCGCGCCCGCGGGACCGAGGCTGGAGCCCCCGCCGCCCCCGCCCGCCTCCATGCTCGCCCCGGTGGAGGAGCCGCCCGCGCCGCCGCCGTGGGCCCCGCCGCCGCCCCCGCCGCCGGTGCCCATGTGCGGGTCGCCGACGTTCAGGGCGCCGGAACCGCCGGTGGTGCCCACCGCCGCTCCGCCCGCGAAGCCCGCCGTGTCGTTCTCGTCCTCCGGGACACCGCCCTCGCCACCGGCCCCGCCCGCGCCGCCGGACGCCCCGCCCTTTCCTGAGGTGGGAGCGCCGTTGTCCGCGCCCGCGGTGCCGGTCTCGCCGCCGGAGCCGCCCTGGCCCGAGGCCCCCGCCCAGCTGCCGGCTCCGCCGCCCCCGCCACCGGCGATCACCAGCGTCCGGCCGGCGGCGCCGACGGTCGTGGCACCGCCGCCACCCGCGGCCGTGGCGCCGTTGCCCGCCATGGGGTCGGAGTTGTAGGCGCCGGGTTCGCCGCCGCCGTTGTAGCCACCGCGGGCCCGCGGGTCGGCGTCGGTGCCGCCGCTGCCCGCGCCGCCGACGTTCACGGTCAGCACCTGTCCGGCCTCGACGTCGACGGTGGCGCGGACCTCGGCGCCCTTGCCGCCCGCGCCGCCGTACATCGCGTCGCCGCCCGCGGCGCCGAACGCGTCGATGGTGACCTGGCAGGTGTTGGCGGGCACGGTGACCGTCTGTTCGGCGCCGCTGTACGCAACCGTCTCGCTCCCCGCGGCCAGGGCCGTGGAAGCGGTCGCTCCGGTGAGTGCGGCAGTGGTGGCGAGGACGAGGCCCCGCGAGACATGGCGTCCGATAGTCATGGCGGTGAGGCTGCCGATGTCGCGGACGCCCCGCGGGCAGGCACGGCCCCCGGCGCCCGACGATCCACTCGTCTGGCGGGCGTGGGCGCCGCGCACCGGGCCCGGCGGACGGCTCAGGCCAGGTACTCGGCGAAGGTGCGCTTTCCGACCGCCTGCTCCGGCGCCAGATGCCCGCCCGCCCGGAACGCCCGGTACGTCTTCCCGGCCAGCGGCACCGACACCACCGGGCGCCGCTTCCCCCTGGCCTTGAGATACGTACGGGCCAGATCCGTGAACGTCCGCACCTCGGGGCCGCCCATGTCCGCCACCCGCCCCGCCGGGGGCTGCTGCGCCAGCTCGGCCAGTCGCTCCGCCACCTCGGCCACCTCGATCGGCTGATCGCTGACGTGCGCGGGCAGCAGCATCACCGGCAGCTTCGCCGCGGTCCGCAGGATCATCTCCACCAGGTCGTGGAACTGCGTCGCCCGCAGCACCGTCCACCCGAGCCCCGACCCCTCGACCAGGCGTTCCACCGCGAGCTTCGCCTTGTAGTAGGGGAACGGCACCTCGTCCACGCCGACGATCGAGATGTAGACGAGGTGCGGGACCTCCGCCCGGCGGGCCGCCGCGACCAGGTTCGCCGCCGCCTTCTCGTCGCCGCCGGTCTGCGTCGACGCGCAGTGCACGATCGCGTCCACGCCGGTCACGGCCCGGTCCAGCGCGGGCCCGCCCTCGCGCAGGTCCACGGCGTACGGCTCGCTGTGCCTGCTCAAGCCCCGCACCTCGTGCCCGGCCGCGCGCAGCCGCTCGGTGACGAGCCGCCCCAGCGTTCCCGTACTGCCGGTCACCAGGATCGTGGTCATCGCCGTCTCAGCTCCTTACATGGAGGCGTCCCCCTGCGGAACGCCCGTCGTCAGCTGAGAACCGACGGGACCGCGCGGACGTGACAGCCGCACGCCACCGATTCAGCCGGAGGCCAGCTGGCGACGCAGGAACTCCAGCTTGTCCGGATTCAGGATCGTGCGCCCGACCGAAACGCGCCCTTCCCGCACCTCGAAGCAGACGACCGCGAAGAGGCTGCCGTCCGCGTGCCGCGCGACGATCCCCGGCGCCCCGTTGATCTCGGCGACGAACAGCTCCACGCCCACCAGATACCGCTCGGCGACGCCCTCCAGGAACCGCAGCACCTTCTCCCGGCCCTCGACGGCCCTGCGGGCCGCGGTGACCTTGCCGCCGCCGTCGCCCCACCACCGCACATCCGTGGCGAGCAGCTTCTCCAGGCCAGCCAGATCGCCCTCGCGGGCCGCCCCGACGAACGCCTCGACCAGATCCCGCCGCACCCGCTCGGTGGGCTCGAAGCGCGCCCGCTCCTCCTCCAGGCGGGCCACGGAACGCCGGTACAGCTGGCGGCAGTTCGCCTCCCCGAGGCCGAGCACCCCGGCGATCTCCCGGTACCCGTACGCGAAGGCCTCCCGCAGCACGTACACCGCCCGCTCCGTCGGCGTGAGCCGCTCCAGGAGCACGAGCAGCGCGCACGAGACGGAGTCGAGCTGCTCGGCGGATTCGAGCGGGCCGAGGACACCGTCCGAGGTGATGACGGGTTCGGGCAGCCAGGGCCCCACGTACCGCTCGCGCTGCACGCGGGCCGACGAGAGGCGGTTCAGACAGAGGTTCGTGACGACCTTCGCGAGCCAGGCGCCCGCGTGCTCCACCGACCCCGGTTCGGTGGCGCCGAAGCGCAGATAGGCGTCCTGCACCGCGTCCTTGGCCTCCTCGGCGGAACCGAGCATCCGGTAGGCGAGGCCGAACATACGGGGGCGGTGCCGCTCGAACTCGTCGGCGCGATCCGGGAATTGCGTGCTGGTCACGGCCTCAGACTGCCAGAACGGCGCCGTATTCCCGGTGGCACGTGAATTCCAGCGGCGTGGCCTGTGAGTCAGCCCACAGCGTTCGCATGCGTGCACGTCGGGCGGACGTGGCAGACTGGCCCTGTACCAGAAGCAGCGCACTCCGGGGTCGGTGAAAGTCCGAACCGGCGGTTACAGTCCGCGACCCGGTCACGATCATGTGGCCGGTTGACCAGGTGAAATTCCTGGACCGACGGTTAAAGTCCGGATGGGAGGCAGTGCGCGGCGGGCGGGCACGTGAGTGCGCGTCGCCGGCTGTTTCAGCGGTCCCTCCAGGGGACCGGTGTCGAACGCGGCGTCGCTCCCGGTGCCGCAGTCCGCACGTTCTGTCGTCGTCGTACGACAGTGCCCCGGAGTCCAGGCCCGTAGAGGGAGGACCCGGGAAGTGTTCACCGGAATCGTCGAAGAGCTGGGCGAGATCACCGCCGTCGAGAATCTCGATGACGCCTGTCGCTTCCGTGTCCGCGGCCCCGTCGTCACCGACGGCGCCAAACACGGGGACTCCATCGCGGTCAACGGCGTGTGCCTGACCGTCGTCGAGCACGAGGACGACGAGTTCACCGCCGACGTCATGGCCGAGACCCTCAAGCGCTCCAGCCTCGGCGCGCTCGCCACGGGCTCCCGCGTCAACCTGGAGCGCCCGATGGTCGCCGACGGCCGCTTCGGCGGACACGTCGTACAGGGCCACGTCGACGGCACCGGCACGATCGTCGAGCGGACCCCCTCCGAGCACTGGGAGATCGTCAAGATCTCGCTGCCCGCCGAGCTGTCCCGCTACGTCGTCGAGAAGGGCTCGATCACCGTCGACGGCGTGAGCCTGACGGTCGTCGACGCCGCCGCCGACCACTTCACCATCAGCCTCATCCCGACCACGCTCGCCCTCACCACGCTCGGCGTGAAGCAGGCGGGCGACCCGGTCAACCTCGAGGTCGACGTCATCGCCAAGTACGTCGAGCGGATGCTCGGCGACCGGATCGGCGGACAGGGGGCCGGAAAGTGAACTGGCTCAACACCGAGGCCTTCACGATCTTCGGCCAGCACATCCTCTGGTCCGACATGATCGGCAACACCATCGGCCTGCTCGCCCTCGCGCTCGGCTGGCGCCGCTCCATATGGACCTGGCCGGCCCAGCTGATCTCCGGCGCGATCCTGCTCACCGCCTTCGCCACCGCGCATCTGTCCGGCAGCGCGGGCAAGCAGCTCGTCGTCATCGCCGTCGCCGGATACGGCTGGTGGCAGTGGAACCGCGGCAAGGGCCAGGCGCAGGACGGCTCCATCGCGGTCCGCTTCGCCACCTGGCGCGAGCGCGGCTACCTCCTCGGCGCCGCGGCCGTCGGCACGCTCGCCGTCGGAGGACTGTTCACCGCCGTCCCCTCGCTGTCCTGGGACCCCTGGCCGGACGCGTACATCTTCGTCGGCACGATCGTCGCGATGGTCGCCCAGGCCCGCGGCATGGTCGAGTTCTGGTTCGCCTGGCTCCTCGTCGACCTCGTCGGCGTCCCCCTGAACTTCGCCAACGGCTTCGCCTTCTCCGGCTTCGTCTACGTCATCTACGGCGCGCTCGTCCTGTGGGGCATGCGCGACTGGTGGCTGCGCTCCCGCGCCGCCGCCACCCCCGCCCCGGCCCTGGAAGGAGCCCGCGCATGAGCACGGCACCGAACCTGTACGAGGTCGAGGACCTGAGCCTCGACCCGGTCGAGATGGCCGTCCGCGACATCGCCGCCGGACGCCCCGTCGTGGTCGTCGACGACGAGGACCGGGAGAACGAGGGCGACCTCGTCGTCGCCGCCGAGAAGATCACGCCCGAGATCGTCGCCTTCATGATGAGCGAGTGCCGCGGCCTGATCTGCGCCCCCATGGAGGGCGCGGAGCTCGACCGCCTCGACCTGCCGCAGATGGTCGGCAACAACACCGAGTCGATGCAGACCGCGTTCACCGTCTCCGTCGACGCCTCCGGCGCGCACGGCGTGACGACCGGCATCTCGGCCGCCGACCGCGCCAAGACCCTGCGGATGCTCGCCTCGGGCGAGAGCGAGCCCGGCGACTTCGTCCGCCCCGGCCACATCTTCCCGCTGCGCGCCAAGGAGGGCGGCGTCCTGGTCCGCGACGGCCACACCGAGGCCGCCGTCGACCTCGCCCGGCTCGCGGGGCTGCGCCCGGCCGGCGCCATCGTGGAGATCGCCGGCGAGGACGGCGTGATGCTGCGCCTGCCCGAGCTCGTCCCGTTCGCCCGCAGGCACGGACTGACGATCATCTCCATCAAGGACCTGATCGACTACCGCCGCACCTCCGAGCCCACGGTCAAGCGCGAGGCGACCGTCCAGCTCCCCACCGCCTTCGGTGAGTTCACGGCCTACGGCTACCGCTCCACGGTCGACGGCGTCGAGCACGTCGCCCTCGTGCACGGCGAGCTCGGCGACGGCGAGGAGGTCCTCGCCCGGATCCACTCCGAGTGCCTGACCGGCGACGTCTTCCACTCGCTGCGCTGCGACTGCGGCCCCCAGCTGGAGGAGTCGATGCGTCGCATCGTCGAGGAGGGCCGCGGCGTCGTCGTCTACCTGCGCGGACACGAGGGCCGCGGCATCGGCCTGCTGTCCAAGCTGCGCGCCTACGAACTCCAGGAGCAGGGCCGCGACACCCTCGACGCCAATCTGGAACTCGGCCTGCCCGCCGACGCCCGCGACTACGCGGCGGGCGCCCAGATCCTCGGCGACCTCGGCGTGCGCAGCCTGCGCCTGATGACGAACAACCCCGACAAGACCGAGGCCCTCACCCGGCACGGCCTCAAGGTCACCGAGCGGGAGCCGATGCCCGTCACGGTGGGCGAGCACAACCTCCGCTACCTGCGCACCAAGCGGGACCGGATGGGCCACGACCTGCCCTGGCTGGACGCCCCGCGGACGTCCGCCTGCAACAACCAGTAGTTCCCCCACTTCCGACCAGATCCATACGTACGAGGAGAAGCGCGTGAGCGGCAAGGGTGCACCCGAACTGAGCGTGAAGAACTGCGGCGACCTGCGCGTGGCCGTCATCGCGGCCCAGTGGCACGAGCAGGTCATGGACGGACTCGTCAACGGCGCCCTGCGCGCCCTGACCGAGCTGGGCATCAGCGAGCCCACCGTGCTGCGCGTCCCCGGCAGCTTCGAGCTCCCGGTCGTCGCCAAGGTCCTCGCGGACCGCGGCTACGACGCGATCGTCGCGCTCGGCGTCGTCATCCGCGGCGGCACCCCGCACTTCGAGTACGTCTGCCAGGGCGTCACCCAGGGCCTCACCCAGGTCACCGTCGACACCGGCGTCCCCGTCGGCTTCGGTGTCCTGACCTGCGACACTGAGCAGCAGGCGCTCGACAGGGCCGGGATCGAGGGCTCCACGGAGGACAAGGGGCACGAGGCGGTCACCGCGGCCGTCGCGACCGCGACCACGCTGCGCACGATCGCCGAGCCCTGGCGCTGAGCGCCGGCCCGGGACGCGTAAAGTAGACGCCACCATGTCCAATAAGACGTTCGAGGAGCTCTTCACCGAGCTCCAGCACAAGGCAGCCAACGGCGACCCCGCCACTTCCCGCACCGCTGAACTGGTCGGCAAGGGCGTCCATGCCATCGGCAAGAAGGTCGTCGAGGAGGCCGCCGAAGTCTGGATGGCCGCCGAGCACGAGGGCAAGGACGCCGCCGCCGAGGAGATCTCGCAGCTCCTCTACCACGTTCAGGTGATGATGGTCGCCCGCGGCATCTCCCTCGACGACGTGTACGCGCACCTCTGAAGTCCGCGTACCTACTCCATCCGCAACTCACCCCTTACGCAAAGGAATCCGACCTCATGCTGCGCATCGCCGTCCCCAACAAGGGTTCACTCTCAGGACCTGCGTCGGACATGCTGCATGAGGCCGGATACCGGCAGCGCAAGGAGTCCAAGGAACTCGTCACGGTCGACCCGGACAACGAGGTCGAGTTCTTCTACCTGCGCCCCAAGGACATCGCGATCTACGTGTCCTCGGGCAAGCTCGACATCGGCATCACCGGCGAGGACCTGCTGATCGACTCCGGCGCCGAGGCCGAGACGATCCTGCCGCTCGGCTTCGCCCGCTCCACCTTCCGCTTCGCCTCGCGCCCGGGAGCCGTCAAGGACCTCGCGGACCTGGCGGGCCGGACGATCGCCACCTCGTACGAGGGCATCGTCGCCAAGTACCTCGCCGAGCACGGCGTGGAGGCAAACGTCGTGCACCTCGACGGCGCCGTCGAGACCGCCATCGAGCTCGGCGTCGCCGACGCGATCGCCGACGTCGTCGAGACCGGCACCTCGCTGCGCAACGCGGGCCTGGAGGTCTTCGGCGAGCCGATCATGCGCTCCGAGGCGTGCGTCGTCCGCCGCAAGGGCGACACCACCGAGGAGCCCAAGGTGGAGCAGTTCCTGCGCCGCCTTCAGGGCGTCCTCGTCGCCCGGACGTACGTGATGATGGACTACGACTGCCGCGCCGAGCACCTGGAGAAGGCCGTCGCCCTCACCCCGGGCCTGGAGTCGCCGACCGTCTCCCCGCTGCACAACGAGGGCTGGGTCGCGGTCCGCGCCATGGTCCCGGCGAAGGGCGCACAGCGGATCATGGACGACCTGTACGCCCTCGGCGCGCGGGCCATCCTCACCACGGCCATCCACGCCTGCCGCCTCTGAGGACGTCCACCATGTCCGACCAGCCCAGCCTGCCCGTCACCTTCCGGCCGGGGCGCACCCGCGCCATCCTGCACGCGCTCGGCGCCGCGTCCTTCGTGGTGATCACGATCGTCGCGCTGCTGCTCGCGGGCCTCAGCCCGGGGGAGAAGGCCAGCTTCGTCTTCACCGGGGCGCTGTTCTGGGGCGTGCTGTGGCTGCTGGCCCGGCCCAAGGTCGTCGCCGACACCGAGGGCGTCACGGTGGTCAACGTCGCGCGCAGCCGCCGTCTGTCCTGGGCGGAGATCGTCCAGGTCAACCTGCGCCCCGGCGACCCCTGGGTGTTCCTCGACCTCACCGACGGCACCAGCCTTGCGGCCATGGGCATCCAGCCCGGCATCGCCAAGCAAGCCGCAATCCGCGACGCAAAGGCCCTCCGTGCCCTGACGGAGTCGGCGCACACATCATCGGCGCCCAGCGGCGAGTGACCCATTCCAGCCCCTGCGGCGATTGAGCAGCGGGGTCCGGGGCAGCGCCCCGGGACGCCAACCCCGGTGCCGACGACTCCAGCGGGCGCAGCCCCTGACACATCGGCCCCCGGCTTGATTAATCTGGTTCCGGGGCGCGCCCAACGCGCCGCCCCGCCCCTGCCCCGCCACCCGGCGGAGCCAAGGGCTCCTGCTAACCGAGGAGTGACTCCCTCCAGCGATGGACGGATCGTCCGGTAGTACCTGCGCCGCCCCCTCCCGACATGGCGCGCCCCGCGCGCTGACGTCCCCGGAGGCGGCGGCATGACCATCCCGTTGCTGCTCCTTGCGGCCGCCTTCCTCCTGATCCTCGCCAACGGCTTCTTCGTGGCGGCCGAGTTCGGTCTCGTCACCGTGGAGCGCCCCGAAGCCGAGAAGGCCGCGGCCGCGGGCGACAAGCGCGCCCGCACCGTCGTCGGCTCCCTCAGGCAGCTGTCCTTCCAGCTGTCCGGCACCCAGCTCGGCATCACCATCACCTCACTGGTCGTCGGCATGCTCGCCGAACCGGCCCTCGCCGAGCTGCTGCGCGGCCCCTTCACCGCCGTCGGACTGCCCGAGGGCGCCGTCGGCGGCATCTCCGTCGTCGTGGGCATGCTGCTCGCGTCCGCCGTGCAGATGGTGGTCGGCGAGCTCGTGCCGAAGAACTGGGCGGTCTCCAGGCCGCTCCAGGTGGCCCGCTTCGTGGCCGGCCCGCAGCACGCCTTCTCCCGTCTGTTCCGGCCGGTCATCGCGCTGCTCAACGCCGTGGCGAACCGCCTCGTGCGGGCGCTCGGCGTCGAGCCGGCCGACGAACTGGCCTCCGCCCGCACGCCGGGCGAACTGGTCTCCCTGGCCCGGCACTCCGCGCAGGCGGGCGCCCTGGAACAGGACACGGCCGATCTGTTCGTCCGCACCCTGTCGCTCGCCGAGCTGACCGCGCAGCACGTCATGACGCCGCGCGTGAAGGTCAGCGCGCTCCAGGCGTCCGCGACCGCCGAGGACGTGGTCAACCTGACCCGCGCCACCGGCCTGTCCCGCTTCCCGGTCTACCGGGAGCGGATCGACGAGATCATCGGCATGGTCCACCTGAAGGACGCGCTCGCGATGCCCGCGCACGAGCGGCTGCGCACGCCGGTCGGCCGGATCGCGGAACAGCCGCTCCTCGTCCCCGAGACGCTGCCCGTCCAGCCGCTGCTCGCCCGCCTGCGCAGCGAGCAGCCGATCGCCGTCGTCGTCGACGAGTACGGCGGCACGGCCGGGGTCGTCACCCTGGAGGACATCGTCGAAGAGCTCGTCGGCGAGGTCCGCGACGAGCACGACGGTCTCGACCTGCCCGAACTCGCGGCGGCCCCGCCCGAGGACGGCCGACCCGCCTGGGACGCCGACGGCGGCTGCCGCGTCGACATCCTGCGCCGCATCGGCCTCGACGTCCCCGAGGGCCCCTACGAGACGGTGGCCGGCCTCGTCGCCGACCTTCTGGGCCGTATCCCGGCCCCCGGCGACAAGGCCGAACTCCCCGGCTGGCGGCTGTCGGTGCGCGCCGTCGACCACTACCGCGCCGAGCGCGTCCGTATCGTCAAGGCCGCCGCGCCCCAGGAGCCGGCGACGGCCCCGCGGCCCGTACTGGAGGCGGCCCGATGAGCTCCCTCCCGTCTCCCACCGCCGCCCTTCCAAGGAATGAGCTGCGCTCATGAGTGTTCTTCAACTCGTCTTCGCCGCGCTGCTGGTCCTGGCGAACGGCTTCTTCGTCGGTGCGGAGTTCGCCCTGGTCTCGGTCCGCCGCAGCCAGATCGAACCCATCCCCGGCAAGCGGGCCAAGCAGGTCCTGTACGGCCTGGAGCACCTGCCGCAGATGATGGCGGCGGCCCAGTTCGGCATCACCGTCTGCTCGCTGACCCTCGGAGCGGTCGCCGAACCGACGGTGGCCCACCTCCTGGAACCCGTCTTCGAGGCGGTCCACGTCCCGGACGGCGTGATCCACCCGCTCGGCTACGTGATCGCGCTCGCGGCCGTGGTCTTCTTCCACCTCGTCATCGGCGAGATGGTCCCGAAGAACCTGGCGATGGCGGCGCCGGAGAAGACGGCCCTGTGGTTCAGCCCGGGCCTCGTCGCCTTCGCCCGCCTGTGCAAGCCGGTCACGGTGGCGCTCGGCGCGTGCTCCCGCCTGATCCTGAAGCTCTTCAGGGTCGAGCCGAAGGACGAGGTGGAGGCGGTCTTCACCAGCGAGCAGCTCAACCGTCTGGTGGAGGACTCGGGGCAGGCGGGTCTGCTGGCCCCCGAGGAACAGGAACGCCTGGAGGACGCCCTGGAACTGGGCTCGCGCCCGGTGACGGACGTCCTCATCGACCGGGCCTCGCTGGTCACGGTGGGCCCCGCGGTCACCCCCGCGGAGATCATCGAACTGACCGCCCGCACGGGCTACTCCCGTTTCCCGCTCTGCTCCGACGACGGCGCCTTCATGGGCTATCTGCACGTCAAGGACGTCCTCGACCTGATCGACGGCCCCGACACGGACCGCGCGGTCCCGCAGCAGCTCTGGCGCCCCATGGCGACGCTCCGCTCGGAACTCCCGCTGGACGACGCCCTCACGGTGATGCGCCGCGCGGCCACCCACCTGGCACAGGTCGCGGACGCCTCCGGCCGCGTGCTCGGCCTGGTGGCCCTGGAGGACGTCCTGGAACTCCTGGTCGGCGAGGTCCGCGACCCGACCCACCGGGAACCGGAAACCCCGAAGGTCCCGGTGGCCCGCACACGCGAAGGGGCGCTGGCGTAACGGCACACCAGTCTTGAGGTCTCGGCGGCGATCGAGACCATTCAAGCCCCTGCGGCGATTGAGCAGCGGGGTCCGGGGCAGCGCCCCGAGACGCCAACCCCGATGCCGCTGAACGGGACGGGGGCGGTCCGACCGATCACCCGGCGGACGGCCCCCGGCCCGAAAGCACCTCGCCGTAGGCCTGCATGAGATCCGGCAACCGCAACGTCGCCAGGTCGTCCCGCGTGGGCTCGACAGCGAACCCGGTCAACCGAAGATCCCGGTACGCACACGACTTCTCGTACAGCGTCCGCAGGAACCGCCCGTTGCCCAACTCGTCGATCCACCCCTGGTCCACGACGTGCCCGGCGATGGAACGCAGTTCGTCGAGCGCCTCCTCGTCCCACACGTCCCCGTTGTCGGCCGCGAGCACCTCGCCGATCGAGGTGAGTTCGAGCGGCCGGTACGAGGGGAAGTCGACCCGCGTCGTGAAGCGCGAGGAGAGGCCGGGGTTGGTGGCGAGCAGCCGGTCCATGCCCTCCGGGTAGCCTGCGAGGATCACCACGAGGTGGTCCCGGTTGTCCTCCGCCCGCTTGAGCAGTACTTGCAGCGCCTCGTCGCCGTACGCATCGCCCTTGCCGTAGCCGGAGTTGGACAGTGCGTACGCCTCGTCGACGAACAGCACCCCGCCGAGCGCCGAGTCGATGAGTTCGTTCGCCTTCACGGCGGTCTGGCCCAGGTACTCGCCCACCAGGTCGGCCCGCTGCGCTTCCACGAGGTGGTCCCCGCCGAGCAGCCCGAGCGCGTAGAAGACCCGCCCGAGGATCCGCGCGACCGTCGTCTTCCCCGTGCCCGAGGGCCCCGAGAACACGAAGTGGCGCTTCGGCGGCTGGACCGGAAGACCCTGCCCGGACCGCAGCCGCGCCATGTTCAACTGGGCGGACAGCGCCTTCACTTGACGCTTCACGGGCTCGAGGCCCACCATCCGCTCCAGCTCCCTGAGCGCCTCCTCCAGGAGCACCGGATCGGCGCTGGGGGCGGGCAGCGGCGCGGGCACCGGCACCACGGCCTTCTCCCGCACCATGTCGGCGTCGTCGGCGGTCGCGGCGCCGCCGGCCGGTGGCGTCAGATCGGGGTCGGAGACCTTCAGGTCGCGCCCGTCGCTCTCGTACAGCGGATCGCCCGCGTCGCCGTCGAGGCCGTCCTGGTATCCCGTCATGGACAGCGGCGCGAGGTCCGACCCGTCGCCGAAGTCCCCGTACCCGTCCCCCTCGGCGATCGCCGCGAGCCGCGCGGAGGTGTCCATGAACGCCGGATCGACCCGGTGCACCGCCCGGTACAGAGGGAGCGCGGCCGCCGAACGGCCGGTTCCCTCATGGGCCCTGGCCAGCCAGTAGCGCAGCTCCTTGCGCTGCGGCTGCTCGCTGCGACAGCGCATCAGGGCCGACGAGAGCAGTGGCTCCGCCTGCCCGTACATCTCCAGGCGCACCCGCGCCATGCCGCCGAAGAGACCGGCCTCGATGCCGAGCATCGGATCGTCGGTCAGCGGATCGGTGTGCCGCACCAGCCGCTCCCAGTCCTTCACCAGGTACGAGCGGCAGGCGTGCAGGAACCGCACCTGCGGATCCGCGTCGAACGGCGGCAGCGTGGCCAACGCCCGGTCCAACTCCGGGACATGGCGCCCGTCCAGCCAGTGCGAGGCGTGCGCGAGCAGCAGATCGCGCGGGTGCTCGAGTACTGGCTGGACCCACCAGCCCAGCCAGTACCAGGAGTTGAGCGTGCGCCGATGTCGGACCCGCTGCTCGCCGAAGCGGTCGCGGTGCCGGAACATGCGCAGCAGCGCCGTCGTCGTGTCGATGCGCAGCGCGTGCAGCCCGAGCCAGCCGTCGGCCATGCCGGGATCCATTCGTACCGCTGTACGGAATTCCTCCTCCGCCTGCGGATAGGCGCCCATGGTGTAGGCGTCGACACCTCGCAGCCAGGCGAGGTCGGCCGGGCCGGTCTGTGCACCGGTGCCCAAGTCCATCACGTCCCCCACATACCGTGCCCCCGATGAACCACTCTGACATGGACGGGAGTTGTCACGATGCGGACAGCGAGCCGTCCGTAGACCGCACCGAGGGCATCGTACCTTCGGGGGCGAGGTGGGCCGTAGGGCGCGACCCGGTCGGATCGGGGCGCGGGCGGGGCATTCCACGCAGGTGAGCGCGGCGCCGAGTGGTGACCCAGGGTGAGCGAACGGCGCCTCGGCGCGCTCGGAAAAGGGCTCTGAGGGCAGAACGAAGCCCCCGATCACGGGGGAACAACCGGGGGCTTCGCGACTGCGGGCGGCCCCGAAAGGCCGCACATTGAGAACGTAAGTCCTGTACGGCCCCCCGGTCAAGCAGAGTTGGGGCTCTCGTGGAAAGTGGCGGAAGGCTGATTCCAGAGGTTCACCGCACCGCTGGCGGTTCATCACCGTGCGTGACGATCTCCTTCAAGGTCGGGATCCCGCCAGGCCCTTTCCGTGCCTCGTACCCCTCCGGACACTCTCGTACCAAAAGGTGTGCGAAGGGGAAGGACGGGTTCTCTTCGAAGTGTTTCTGTTCCGCTGGAATCCAGCCGTCCCAGAACTCCCGCTGCACCGCGCCGTCCCGCGCGCGCCCCCGCGCCCATGCGGCCTCACGCGGCATGTCGAGCCACAGCAACATCGCGAGCCACGGACGGAGTTCGCCGCGGCCCGCGCCCACGCCCTCGATCAGGACGACGTCCGCGGGCGGCAGCTCGCGCACGGCGGTGTAGCGGCGGGCGGTCCAGTCGTACGTCTCGTAGCGCGCGGTCTCGCCGCGGGAGAGCGGGTCGAGGACCCGGGTGCGCAGTCGCTCGGTCCAGGCGAAGAGGGCGTCGTGGCTCGCGAGGTCGTCGAGCCGCAGGACGGGCGCCCCGCCGAGCGCCGCCGCGAGCCGCCCGGCGAGGGTCGACTTGCCGGAACCCGCGTGTCCGTCGATGCCGACGAGGCGCACGGGGCCGCAGGAGGGCGGCAGCCGGCGGATCCGGTCGGCGCAGTCGGCGAGGGACACATGGTGGTAGCTCACGGCCGCAAGGGTACGACGCGGCCCGGATCGGTTTCGCGCGCGCCGCCGCAGGTCATGCCAGTGGTGAAGACCAATATTGGTGTCGGTGGCCCGCCGCGAAACGCTGGTGGAAATCCCGCCCCGGCGGCCATAGTTGGCGCACCTTGTCACGTCCGTCAGATCCGACGACCGAGGGATCAGCCGATGACCAGACCCGAAACCCCGTCCCCGCTCTCCCGCAGAACCGTTCTCGCGGCGGCCGCGGGCGTCGCGCTCGTCACGACGGCCGCGACGGTCCCCGCGCGTGCCGCCGCCTCCGCACAGCCCGCACCGTCCGCCCGGAAAGAGCCCGTGAACCGCCCCGTGGACAACCGCACCTGGACGACAGCCGCCGACTGGCGGTCCGGCACCGGGCAGGGCACCAGGGTCACCGCGGGCGCGCGCCCCGGCGTGACGATCGGCACGCCGGCCGGCACGACGACGTACAAGGATCCGCACCTCGCCAGGACGGCCGAGTGGGAGTACGCCGAGTGGCTCTCCCCGGCGCACGCGCTCTCGGTCCCGGCCACCGAGGTCGTCGCGTCCTGGAACGCGCACACCCCGAAGGGAACCTGGATCCAGGTCGAACTCCAGGGCACGTACACGGACGGTGCCACCACCCCCTGGTACGTGATGGGCCGCTGGACCTCCGGCGACGACAAGGACGCCGACATCCGGCGCACGTCCGTGGACGACCAGAGCGACGGGAAGTCGAGCATCTGGACGGACACGTTCTCCATCGACGACGCGTCGTCCGGACTGCGCCTCGCCGCCTACCGGCTGCGCCTGCGGCTGCTGCGTACGCCCGGCTCGAAGGCGGCGCCGACGGTGTGGCGGCTCGGTGCCATGGGCTCCGACGTCCCCGACCGCTTCACGGTCCCCGCGTCGGCTCCTGGCCTCGCCAAGGAGCTGAAGGTCCCGCGCTACTCGCAGAACATCCACGCCGGGCAGTACCCCGAGTACGACAACGGGGGAGAGGCCTGGTGCAGCCCCACGTCCTCGCAGATGATCATCGAGTACTGGGGCCGCAAACCGACGTCCGAACAGCTGTCCTGGGTGAACCCCTCGTACACCGACCCGCAGGTCTGCCACGCGGCGCGTCATACGTATGACTACCAGTACGAGGGCTGCGGCAACTGGCCGTTCAACGCGGCGTACGCGGCGACGTACAAGGACATGCAGGGCGTCGTCACCCGCCTCTCCTCCCTCGCCGACCTGGAGACGCTGATCGCGGCCGGGATCCCGGCCATAACGTCCCAGTCGTTCCTCAAGGAGGAGCTGACCGGAGCGGGCTACGGCACCTCGGGGCACCTCATGACGGTCATCGGCTTCACCGCCGCGGGCGACGTGATCGCCAACGACCCGGCGTCCCCGAACGACCCCGCCGTCCGCCGCGTCTACAAGAGGCGCGAGTGGGAGAACATCTGGCTGCGCACCAAGCGCTACAACGCCACCGGCAAGGTCGTCTCCGGCACCGGCGGCGTCTGCTACCTGTACTTCCCGGCCCACCCGACGACGAAGCAGCGCAAGGCGCTGGCGGCGGTGGGCGTGCGCTGACCGATGAACGGGGCCGCCCGTGGTGGTCTCCTCAGGGAGAGACATCCCCCCCGTGAGGAGACCACGACGCGGTGCGGCGCGGTGGTACGTGACCAAGGTCTCGGGCGCGTGGCGGCGATCCGATGGCAAGGTGGAAAGGCGCCGCGAGGGGGTTCGGGCGCAGTCGGGGGAGTCAGGATCCGTACCGCGACCCGAGTGAGACACCCATGAGCGCAAGTTCTGCCACTGCCAACGCCTCCCGCGCCACCGCCTCCGTGCGCACCGGCGGGCCGAAGGACGACGGTCCCAAGATCCTTGAGCACGTCATGGGCTGGACCCTCGTCGTGGTCGTGGCGATGCTCGTCACACAGCTCGGCCTGATGTGACCGCTCCGTCGCCCGCGGCGACGTGACGCGCACCACCTCCGCCCCGCCGTGCGGCCGGGAAACCGCCTCGGAAGGTGCCATACTGCGGCATCCGCAGGGAGTCCGAGACCGGGGCCGGAATTGTGAACATGACCCAACAGCGGGAGCGCGGCACCGACCGCTCCACCGCCCGCCGCGCCGAACTCATCGCCATCGGCCGGAAGTTGTTCGCCGACACGTCCTACGACGCGCTGTCCATGGACGACATCGCCCAGCACGCGGGCGTGGCCAAGGGGTTGATCTACTACTACTTCAAGTCCAAGCGCGGTTACTACCTGGCGATCATCGAGGAGTCCGTGGGCGAGCTCGTCGACGGCGCGAGCAGTGTCGGTGACCTGACGCCCGTCGAGCGGGTGCACCGCACCGTGGACGGCTATCTGCGCTACGCGGAGCGGAACCAGGCGGCGTACCGCACGATCGTCACCGGAGGCGTGGGCTTCGACGCCCAGGTGCAGGCCATCAGGGACGGGGTGCGCGACGCGCTGATCGACACGATCGCGCGGGCCGCGTACGGGACGCCCGAGGTGCCGAGGCTCGCGCGGACGGCGCTGCTCGGCTGGCTGTGCAGCGTCGAGGGCATCACGCTGGACTGGATCGGCCACCACGAGCTCGAACGGGACACGGTCCGCGCCCTGTTGGTGCGCACGCTCGGCGAAACCCTGCGGGTGATCGAGGAGTTCGAACCCTCGTACCCGGCGCCGGTGCTCCCCTGACCGTGCGCACGCGCGCGTACGGCCAGGGGAGCGCTTTCGAAGAGGCGCGGTACGGCTAGTCGATCGCCTTGATCAGCTCACCGTCCGAGGTGTCCCCGGACAGCTCCCAGAAGAAGGTGCCGCCCAGGCCCTGCTGGTTCTTGTAGTCCATCTTCCCGGCGATGGTCTGCGGGGTGTCGTAGCTCCACCAGTCGTTCCCGCAGTGCGCGTACGCGGTGCCGCCGACGGTGCCGGTCGCCGGGCACTTGCTCTTGAGCTCCTTGTGGTCGTCGATGCCCTGCTCGTACTTGCCGGCAGCGGGCCCGGTCGCCGTGCCGCCGGGAGCGTCCTGCGTGACGCCGGTCCAGCCCCGCCCGTAGAAGCCGATCCCGAGCAGCAGCTTGGAGGCGGGCACGCCCATCTCCTTGAGCTTCGCGATGGTGGCCGAGGAGTTCCAGTCCGCCTTCGGAATACCGTCGTACGAGGTCAGCGGCGAGTGCGGGGCGGTGGGCCCCTTCGCGTCCCAGGCGCCGAAGAAGTCGTACGTCATCGGGTTGTACCAGTCGACGTACTGGGCGGCACCCGCGTAGTCGGCGGCGTCCAGCTTGCCGCCCTCGGAGGCGTCGGCCGGGATGGCGGAGGTGATCAGGTAGTCGCCGCCGAACTTCGAACGCAGCGCCGCCATCAGGTTCTTGTAGGCGTCGCGCCCGCTGGTGTCGCAGGTGAGGCCGCAGGCGTTCGGGTACTCCCAGTCGATGTCGATCCCGTCGAAGACGTCGGCCCATTTGGAGTTCTCGACGAGGTCGTAGCAGGACTGGGCGAACCCGGCCGGGTCCTTGGCCGCCTCGCCGAACCCGCCGGACCAGGTCCAACCGCCGAAGGACCAGAGGATCTTGAGGTCCGGGTGCTTCTTCTTCAGCTTCAGCAGCTGGTTGAAGTTGCCGCGCAGCGGCTGGTCCCAGCTGTCGGCGACGCCGTCCACGGACTGGTCCGCGGTGTACGCCTTGTCGGTCGCGGCGTAGGAGTCGCCCATCGCGCACTTGCCGCCCTGGACGTTGCCGAAGGAGTAGTTGATGTGCGTGAGCTTGTCCGCCGAGCCCGAGGTGTCGATGTTCTTCACGTGGTAGTTCCGGTCGTAGACACCCCACTCGGTGAAGTATCCGACGACCTTGGAACCGGCCGCTTTCGGTTCGGCGCCGAGCTGTTGCCGGTCGGTCTGTTGCTGCGCGGTGGCGCTGCCCGCGCCGGCGAGCAGTCCGGCGCCGAGCGCGGCGCAACACGCCGCGGAGAGGAGGGCCTTGAAGGCCCTGCGGGGGAGGTGCGGTCTGAGCATCGTGTCTCCTCGTGGGGGAGGGGAGCGTGGGGGTTCGTGCTGTGGACCAACGCGCCGCACCTTAGAAGGACTAGACCAGTGGGGTCAATGGTACGAACCAATTCCGGCGCCTTCGAAAAACTTGGAGTAAGCGGTCGTTAACTAGTGACGAGGCGCTCCGGATCGGGAATACTCAACACGCCGCGGCCCGTTTGGTCTGCGCTTTCCGTGATCCGGGAGGGCAGCATCGGCCCGGCAGTGACCACCCGGCGTCGCCCGCCCACCCGGCGGTCGTCGCCGCAGTGCCCGCCCAGGGAGGAGAGCGTCGCCATGCCGGAGCCAGGAGTCGAGCGTCAGCTGCCGACGGACGAAGCTCAGGATCTGCTGCGGCTCGTCCGCGACATCGCGCAGCGGGAGATCGCCCCGCACACGAACGAGGACGAGGAGGCGGGCCGCTTCCCTCGCGAGACCTTCCGGCTCCTCTCCGCGTCGGGACTGCTCGGACTGCCGTACGACGCCGAGTTCGGTGGCGGCGAGCAGCCCTACGAGGTCTACCTCCAGGTCCTGGAGGAGTTCGCGGCCGCGCGCCTCACGGTGGGCCTCGGCGTCAGCGTGCACTCGCTGGCCTGTCACGCCCTCGCGAACTTCGGGACGAAGCAGCAGCGCACCGAGCACCTGCCCGACATGCTGGGCGGCGGACTGCTCGGCGCGTACTGCCTCTCCGAGCCGGCCTCGGGCTCCGACGCGGCCTCCCTGCGCACGAAGGCGGTGCGCGACGGCGACGAGTGGGTGCTCACGGGCACGAAGGCCTGGATCACGCACGGCGGCGTCGCCGACTTCTACACGGTGCTGGCCCGCACGGGCGGCGAGGGCGCGCACGGCATCACGGCGTTCCTGGTGCCCGGTGACGCGTCGGGGCTGAGCGCGGCGGTGCCCGAGAAGAAGATGGGCATGAAGGGCTCGCCCACCGCCCAGATCCACCTGGACGGCGTGCGGGTGAGTGACACGCGCCGCCTCGGGGACGAGGGGCAGGGCTTCCAGATCGCCCTCTCCGCCCTCGACTCGGGCCGGCTCGGCATCGCGGCGTGCGCGGTCGGCGTCGCGCAGGCCGCGCTCGACGCGGCGGTGGAGTACGCGAAGGGGCGCTCCCAGTTCGGCCGGCCCATCGCCGACTTCCAGGGGCTGCGCTTCATGCTCGCGGACATGGCGACGCAGATCGAGGCGGGCCGCGCCCTGTATCTCTCGGCGGCCCGGCTGCGGGACGCGGGCAGGCCCTTCTCCAAGCAGGCCGCCATGGCGAAGCTGCTGTGCACGGACGCCGCGATGAAGGTCGCCACGGACGCGGTGCAGGTCCTCGGGGGGTGCGGCTACACGGCCGACTTCCCCGTGGAGCGCCTGATGCGCGAGGCGAAGGTGCTCCAGATCGTCGAGGGCACCAATCAGATCCAGCGCATGGTCATCGCCCGTCACCTCGCCGGTCCTGAATCGCGCTGAACTGCCCGGTGCGCACGGTGGGCGCGATCAGTCGCGCCCACTCCGGGTCCTCGCGCCCCGGCAGCGTCCTGCCGCCCTCGGTCCAGGCCGTGATCATCGCCTGGTAGATCGGGGGATTGTGCGGGCGGGGCCGGGGCGGTTGCGGCTGCGGGGGCTGTGTGGACTGCTGAACCGATTCTGCGTTCGCCGACTCCGCAGCCGCGGATTCCGCGGTGACGGGTACGAGGATTCGCCTGCGTCGTCCTGTGGGCGCAGGTGCCGAGGTCTGCGTCGAGGTCATGCTCCTTCAACGAAAGAGGGATGACGGCGGTCACTGGTTGACGAATTCGAGCGTCAGTTCACGACATACCCGTACGCGTGGTGCGGCCCGGTCGAACGTCTGGCCAGCAACGCCGAGCTGACGTACCGTCAACTCGGCCGCCGGGCAGGCCGCACCCCTCCGGGCGACGTCAACCACCGTGCTCCCAGGGAGGTTTGCCGTGTCCGCAAACGAGGCCGTCGACCGCCCCGTCGCCCTCGACGAGTACCCCGTCCACCAGGTCCCGCTGTCGATGAAGCACGTCGCCACGGGCGACCGCAACGCCTACGACCGGTGCATCTTCCATCTCGTCGACCCCGAGGGCCGGTTCCTGCTCATCCTCGGCCTCGGCGTGTATCCGAACCTGGGTGTGATCGACGCCTACGCCACGCTGCGCGTCGGCGACACCCTGCACGCGGTCCGCTCCTCGACCGCACTGACCGACGAGGCACGGATGCACATGGCGGTCGGTCCGCTGCGGATCCACGTCGAGCGCCCGCTCAAGGACTTCGTCCTGACCTGCGCCGCCGATCCGGACGACCCCGACGGGCTCTCGTACGAGATCAACTGGAGCGCCGACTTCCCGGCCCTGTGGGAGCCGCACCACACCCAGCGCAAGGGGGCGCGGCTCACCCTGGAGGGCAAGCGGTTCGTGCAGGCCGGGCGGTGCGACGGGTGGTTGCGGATCGGGGGCCGCGAGATCCGGCTGAGCGACTGGACCGGGACCCGCGACCGCAGCTGGGGTGTGCGGCCGGTGCCGGGGGAGGAGGGCGGCCGGCTCGCGCAGGAGTACCCCACCGAAGGGTTCCACTGGATCTGGGCGCCGGTCCGCTTCGACGACCGCTTCCTCATGGTGATCACCCAGGAGGACGCCGACGGCTACCGCACCCTCAACGACGCCACACTCGTCCGCGAGGGCCGGCGCGACCGCCAACTCGGCTGGCCGCACACCGACATCACGTACCGCCCCGGCACCCGCCACCCCGAGCGCGCGGTCATCCACCTCATGGACCCGGTCGACCGCAAACCCCTCGAAGTGGGCGTCGAGATCCTCGCGTCCTCCCCGCTCGCCGTCGGCGCGGGCTACCCACCGGCCGACGACTGGCAGCACGGCACCTGGCAGGGCCACGACTGGTGCGACCGGCGCACGTACGACCTCGCTGACCCGGCGGCCCACCCACGGGCCGCGTTCGGGGTCGTCGACCACGCCGCCCGCTTCACCCTCGACGGGCAGGTCGGGCACGGAATCTTCGAGCACGGCAGCTTCGGCCGCCACGACCCGAGCGGCTTCACGGGTTTCGAATCGGTGGCCCCCGAACGGTCGTAACCAACCATCACGGCCCTCGGCGGCCGGCACGGACAGGGAGTTCGGCGATGGCGACAGCGCCCCGACAGCCCAGACCCCGCACCTCCACCCGCGAGCCCGAGGAGATCGCCCGGCGGCTGACCGCGTGGCTCGGCCGCCGACTGCCCGGCGCGAAGGCGGTGAACGTCACCGTCCCCGAGTCCAACGGCATGTCGAGCGAGACCCTGCTCTTCGACATCGAGCACCCCGAACCACCGCTGCGCGCCTGCGCGTTGCGCCTGGCCGCGGACCCCTCGGCGTACACGATCTTCCCGGTGTACGACATGCCGCGCCAGTACCGCACGATGCGGCTGGCGGCCGAGCGCACCGGACTGCCTGTGCCGCGCGTGCTGTGGCTCGAGGAGGACGCGGGACCGCTCGGCGCCCCGTTCTTCGTCATGGAACGGGTGGCGGGCGACGTACCGCCCGACGTCATGCCCTATACGTACGAGGGGAATTGGCTGCACGAGGCCACCGACGGCGAGCGGGAACGCCTGGAGGACGCGAGCATCCGCGTGCTGGCGCGGCTGCACGACGGCGTGCCGGTCGCCGAGGCGGAGTTCCTCGCGCTGCCGGGCGACGGCAGTGCGCTGCGCCGCCATGTGAGCGCCCAACGCGCCTATTACGACTGGGTGGTGGCGGGCAGGAGCCCCTCACCCCTCATCGAGAGCGCCTTCGCGCGTCTGGAGCGGCTGTGGCCGCAGCAGGAGGGCCCCTCGGTCCTCAACTGGGGCGATGCCCGCATCGGCAACATCATCTACGACGAGGACGGGTTCGAACCCGCCGCCGTCCTCGACTGGGAGATGGCATCGATCGCGCCGCGCGAGGTCGACCTCGGCTGGATGGTGTACCTGCACCGCTTCTTCCAGGACCTGACCGAGACCTTCGGCCAACGCGGACTGCCGGACTTCCTGCGCCGCGACCGCGTCGAGGCCCGCTATGCGCGACTGACCGGCCACATCCCGCGCGACATGGACTTCTACACGCTCTACGCGGCCCTGCGGCACGCCGTCGTGATGCTCCGCGTCGCCTACCGGCAGATCCACTTCGGCGAGGCCACCGAACCGGCGGACCCGGACAGCCTGATCCTGCACCACGACAGCCTGCGGGCCATGGTGCAGGGCGACTACTGGGCGGAGCGCCTGTAGCGGACCGGGTGACGCCGGATCAGGCGGCCGCGGCGCGGTGGGACTGGTCCGGCACCCGGATGGGGCGCGAGCCGGGGCCGCCGACGTGCGAGAACGGCTGGGTGCGCCAGTCGAGCCCCTGAGGGAGCGTCAACAGCAGTGCGGCGTCCTGCTCCTGAGCGACCGCCGGATCGCCGGTGGGCAGGGCCTCGGCGACGGTCCTGCCGCCGCCGACGCAGACGGTGAGCCCGAACGGGTCCCACGGCGACGTCACATGGGCGTGCTCCGGCAGCACGTCCTCCTCCGCGAGGAGGGCGATGGCCTTGCCGCAGTCCGGGCAGGCCACCCGGTACATCTCGAACGTCTCGTAGCCGTCCATGTCGTCCCCTTCGGTGTCGAAGAGGTCGCGTTCGACGCCCTCCGGCTGGGGCTCGGTGATCGCCTGTCGGCGACCGCGCGCGCCAGGACGTCCGGAACGCTTCACACTCTGCATGGGATTCTCCCCCTCGGGTGGGCCGGCCGCGGATGTCCATGGTGGCGGCCTCGGCCACAGCAAGCATTTCCCGGCTCTTCGTCCAGGTAATCGCCACATGCCGATGGACACGGCCGGATGTCTGTGGTCTTCGTCACATGTCGAATGGGCTTGCCCCTCTCGCGGTAGACGTATCGCCCATCTCGATCCTTCAGGTATCCGGGAGGATCAAGGGACGGGTAGGTTCAGCGGCATGGAGGAGCTCGACCGACAGATTGTGCAGCTGCTCGTCAAGGACGGGCGGATGAGCTACACAGACCTGGGCAAGGCCACCGGCCTGTCCACGTCCGCGGTGCACCAGCGGGTGCGCCGACTCGAACAGCGCGGCGTGATCCGTGGCTACGCCGCGGTGGTCGACCCGGAGGCGGTCGGTCTGCCGCTCACCGCGTTCATCTCGGTGAAACCGTTCGACCCGAGCGCCCCCGACGACATCGCGGAACGCCTCGCGGGCGTCCCGGAGATCGAGGCGTGCCACAGCGTCGCCGGCGACGAGAACTACATCCTCAAGGTCAGGGTGGAGACCCCCCACGAGCTGGAGAACCTCCTGGCCAGGGTCCGCTCCCTGGCAGGCGTCTCCACCCGCACCACGGTGGTCCTCTCCACTCCGTACGAGGCGAGGCCCCCGCGGGTCTAGCGCCTGTCGTCGCACTCCCGCCCGCGCGCTCCGGAGCGGACACATCCGACCCCGGCGCAGCCCCACCCCGCGGGCACGGGAAAATGTCCCCATGAGCACGCCCCCCACTCCCCGCACCGTTCTCCTGCGCCAAGGCGAGATCCACAGCCCGGCCGACCCCTTCGCCACCGCCATGGTGGTGGAGGCGGGTCATGTCGCCTGGGTCGGCTCGGAAGGTGCGGCGGACTCGTTCGCGGACGGTGTGGACGAGGTGATCGACCTCGAAGGCGCCCTGGTGACCCCGGCGTTCACCGATGCCCACGTCCACACCACGTCGACCGGCCTCGCCCTGACCGGCCTCGACCTCACGGCCGCCCGCTCCCGCGCCGAGGCCCTGACCCTCGTACGGGAGCACGCCGCGGCCAATGCCACCGACCGCGTCCTCCTCGGTCACGGCTGGGACGCCGCCCGCTGGCCCGACCGGACGCCCCTCACCCGCGCGGAGCTCGACGAGGCGACGACGGGCCGCCCGGTCTACCTCTCCCGTATCGACGTGCACTCGGCCGCCGTCAGCACCGCGCTCCTCGACCTCGTGCCCGGCGTCGCGGACCGGCCGGGATTCGATCCGGAAGGGCCCCTGACCCGCGACGCCCACCACGCCGTGCGCGCCGCCGCGTTCGCCGCCGTGGGGCCCCAGCAGCGCACGGAGGCCCAGCGCACGGCGCTCCAGCACGCCGCGTCCCTCGGCATCGGCTCGGTCCACGAGTGCGCGGGCCCCGACATCTCCTCCGAGGACGACTTCACGGGCCTGCTCGACCTCGCCCGCTCCGAGCCGGGCCCGCGCGTCGCCGGCTACTGGGCGGACCGCGACATCCAGCGCGCGCGTGCCCTCGGCGCGCTGGGCGCCGCCGGCGACCTGTTCGTCGACGGCGCCCTCGGCTCCCACACGGCGTGCCTGCACGAGCCCTACACGGACGCGTCGCACCAGGGCACCGCCTACATGTCCGCCGCCGACATCGCCGCCCATGTGGTCGCCTGTACGGAGAGCGGCCTTCAGGCGGGCTTCCACGCCATCGGCGACGCCGCCGTGACCGCCGTGGTCGACGGCATGCGCGCCGCCGCGGAAAAGGTCGGCCTCGCGCGCGTGCGCGCGGCACGGCACCGTGTCGAGCACGCCGAGATGCTCACCCCCGAAACCGTCGCCGCCTTCGCGGAGTTCGGTCTCACCGCCTCCGTGCAGCCCGCCTTCGACGCCCTGTGGGGCGGCGAGGAGGGCATGTACGCCGACCGCCTCGGTGTCGAGCGGGCGCGCACCCTCAACCCGTACGCGGCCCTCCTGAAGGCCGGTGTTCCGCTCGCCTTCGGCTCCGACAGCCCGGTCACCCCGCTCGACCCGTGGGGCACGATCCGCGCCGCCGCCTTCCACCGGACGCCCGAACACCGCGTCTCCGTACGGGCCGCGTTCACCGCCCACACGCGCGGGGGCTGGCGTGCCGTGGGCCGCGACGACGCGGGCATCCTCGTGCCGGGCGCACCCGCGGACTACGCCGTGTGGCGTACCGAAGAGCTGGTCGTGCAGGCTCCGGACGACCGGGTGGCCCGCTGGTCGACCGACCCGCGCTCCGGAACCCCCGGCCTGCCGGACCTCTCGCCGGGGGCCCAACTCCCGGTCTGCCTGCGGACGGTGGTGTTCGGTCAGACGGTCTTCGTACGGCCGGACGAGTGATAACCGGGGCGCCACGGCTTCGATCTTGGCGCGGCACGGTCCTGCGCGACCTGCGAATCCTCGGCGCTGACCAGGGGAGTTCGCGCAGAGGCGCAGGTCGAACGCCTGTTGACAAAGCGCGGAGGTCGACGGGTAGGTTCGGCCGAGTCCACCACCTCCAGGCACGACCGGGGAAGTCCAGGCAGTCGTAGAACGCAGCTGGGTCAGGGGGTGGTGCGCCGCACCGGCGTACCACCACTGGGAGCCAGGCCCAGCGCCCGCGCCACGGGGCGCTGGAACGTTCCAGCCGGTCGGCCAGGTGCGACCCGGGTGGGGCCCGGGCGTTCAGTAGACAACGGCTTGAGGTCGACCCGCAGCCAGCGGGCCCCCGGTCGGCCCGAAGGACGCCCGGCCCCGATCCGCAGTACATGCCGATCCGCAGCGATGCGTTTCGTGTCCCTCCCCCTCGCAGCTCACCCAGGGCGCCTTATCGGCGTGAACTGAGGTGCTCGCTATGGTGGTCCCCCTGTGGACGGAAGTTTTAAGGGGAATCTGTGAACGACGGCGGTGGGCGGACGTTCGGCCCTCTGGGCACGACCTTGGTGATCATCCCGACCTACAACGAGGCGGAGAACATCAAGCCCGTCGTGGGCCGTGTCCGGGAGTCCGTGCCCGCGGCGCACGTCCTGATCGCCGACGACAACAGCCCCGACGGCACCGGCAAACTCGCCGACGAGCTGGCCGCCGAGGACGAGCAGGTGCACGTCCTGCACCGCACCGGCAAGGAGGGCCTGGGCGCCGCCTACCTCGCGGGCTTCGCCTGGGGCATGGAGCACGACTACGGCGTCCTGGTCGAGATGGACGCCGACGGCTCCCACCAGCCGGAGGAGCTGCCCCGGCTGCTGACCGCGCTCAAGGGCGCCGACCTGGTCCTCGGCTCGCGCTGGGTGCCGGGCGGCCGCATCGTCAACTGGCCGAAGTCCCGCGAGTTCATCTCCCGCGGCGGCTCCACGTACTCGCGGCTCCTGCTCGACGTCCCGCTGCGCGACGTCACCGGCGGCTACCGCGCCTTCCGCCGCGAGACCCTGGAGGGCCTCGGGCTCGACGAGGTCGCCTCGCAGGGCTACTGCTTCCAGGTCGACCTGGCCCGGCGCGCGGTGCGCGAGGGCTATCACGTCGTCGAGGTCCCCATCACCTTCGTCGAGCGCGAGCGCGGCGACTCCAAGATGAGCAAGGACATCGTCGTCGAGGCGCTGTGGCGGGTCACCATGTGGGGTGTGGGGGCGCGCGTCGACAAGGTGGTCGGCCGCAAACCGGACGCTCGCTGAGAGCGATCATGATCCCCCGCTTACGCCAATCGGACCCGGTCCCAGGCAGACTGGGAGCATGACCACTGGCACTCCGCCTCGCAATCCGTCCGACGGAGCCCGGCGCTCCCCGCTCCGCCGCTATCTGCCGCTCGCCTTCGCGGCCTGGCTGGTCCTCGAGATCTGGCTGCTGACATTGGTGGCAGGGGCGATCGGCGGCTTCACGCTGGGCATTCTGCTGGTGGCCGGGATCGTGCTCGGCGCCGTGGTGATGAAGTCCGCGGGGCGCCGTGCCTTCCAGAACCTCACCGAGACGCTGCAGCGCCAGCAGAGCGGGTCTCCGGAGGCCGCCAAGCCCACCGAGCAGCGCTCGCAGGGCAACGGCCTGCTGATGCTCGCCGGGCTCCTGCTGATGATCCCCGGGCTGGTCTCGGACGTTCTCGGCCTTCTGCTGCTGATTCCGCCGCTGCGCACGGCGCTGAGCCGGTACACCGGGCGCACGGTCGAGCGGAAGATGGGCGCGTCGGCGGGCCAGGGCCCGCTCGGGGACGCGTTTCAGCAGGCCAGGATGCGGCAGTCCGGCGGCACCGTGATCCAGGGCGAGGTCGTCAGGGACGACGAGCGGCCGGGCCCGCGCGGGGACGACACGGACCCGCGCCCGCCGCTCACGCCCTGACCGACCGGGCGCACCGGCGATCCGGCGCGGTCGCACGACAAACGGCCGGGGGCCGGACACACAGGATGTGTCCGGCCCCCGGCCGTTGTACGCGGTGTCGAACCCGGGTCAGGCCGACTTGCGGTTGTTGCTGCTGTCGCGCGGGTGCACCGCGATGTTCATCGCGCCCGAACGCAGGACCGCCAGGCGCTCCTCGAGGACCTCTTCGAGCTCCTCACGGGTGCGCCGCTCCATCAGCATGTCCCAATGCGTACGAGCCGGCTTGCCCTTCTTCTCCTCAGGGCCGTCACCGTCGACGAGAAGTGCCTGGGCCCCGCAGACCTTGCACTCCCACTCCGGCGGAATTTCGGCCTCCACCGAGAAGGGCATCTCGAAGCGGTGCCCCTTCTCGCATGCGTACTCCACGGCCTGGCGCGGGGCCAGGTCGATGCCGCGGTCCGTCTCGTAGCTGGTCACTACGAGGCGTGTACCGCGAAGAGCTCGCTCACTCATGAATCGTGCCTCCCGGGCTTGTCGCCCACAGGACAGGTGTCGCTGTCGTCGTCATCCGGTCAACGTCCGGTCGGCGGTAAAGATTCCCGGTTTCCGGGTCATGCGTCGCCGTCGTAGCCGCCCCTTGTTGTACCCACCGGTGACCGGTTTGTCACATCTCACGCAGGATGTCACCCAGCGTTTTGCGATCTCGACGTGCAGTAACGGTACGCCTGGCAGGCCAACCGCGTACACTACCGGTCTTTGCCTTCAGGTGCTAAATCCGGGACGGTGTGGAATTGCCCGCGTCGCGCACCGCGCGATGGACCGGAACCCGCGCGAGCAGGACAAAACCGATCACGAAGAAGGCGACAAGGGACACGATCGCGTCGCGATAACTTCCTGTGAGCTGGTACGCGAGCCCGAACACCAGCGGCCCCACCCAGCTCATCCCGCGGTCGCTCATCTCGTAAGCGGAGAAGTACTCGGCCTCCTTGCCCGCAGGAACAAGATGCGAGAAAAGCGAGCGGGACAGCGCCTGCGTGCCGCCCAGGACGAGTCCGATGCCTGCGGCGAGCACGAAGAACCACGCCGGCGCCCCCGCGGGCAGGAAGTAGCCGGCCCCGATCGTCACCGTCCACGCCACAAGGGAACCGAGGATCGTCCGCTTGGCGCCGTACACGCGCGCGAGGCGGCCCATCGCGAGCGCCCCGGCCACCGCCAGGATCTGCACGAGCAGCACCGCCACGATGAGTGTCGACTGGTCGAGCCCGAGCTCCTCGGAGCCGTACACGGACGCCTGCGAGATCACCGTCTGTACGCCGTCGTTGTAGACGAGGTAGGCGAGGAGGAAGGAGAGCGTCAGCGGGTGGCGGCGCATGTCCTTCACGGTGGCCAGCAACTGACGCGGTCCGGAGGCCGTACCACCCGGCGTGGGCTGTGTGCGCCGGTCGCGCAGGCGGCGTAGCGGCACGACGGTGAACGCACCCCACCAGACGCCCGCCGACGCCAGGCAGATGCGCACGGCAGCCGACTCGGAGAGACCGAAGGTGTCGTGTGCCGTGTACAGCACCAGGTTGGCCAGGAGGACCAGGGCGCCCGAGGCGTATCCGAAGGCCCAACCGCGCGAGGACACCGCGTCGCGCTCCTCCGGGGGAGCGATCTGCGGGAGGTACGAGTTGTAGAGCACCATCGACACGGCGAGCGAGGAATTCGCGACGACGAGAAGCAGGCCGCCGAGCAGATAGCGGTCGCCGTCCAGGAAGAACATCCCGGCCGTCGCCGCGGCGCCTATGTAGGCGCAGAGCGCGAGCAACGGCTTCTTGCGGCCCGTCCGGTCGGCGGCCGCGCCCGCGAGAGGCATCACGAAGATCGACAGGATGACCGACAGGGAGACCGAGTACGCGAAGAAGGAGCCCGCGCGGACCGGGATCCCCAGGGGGTGCACAAAGCCGTCCGGGTCCGCCGCCGCCTTCGCGACCGACGTCAGATAGGGGCCGAGGAACACCGTCAGGACGCTGGTCGAGTAGACCGAGCACGCCCAGTCGTAGAAGTACCAGCCGCGCTGTTCGCGCTTGCGCTCCGCAGGCGCGGACGCCTCCTGCGCCGCCTCCGGCGCGATCTCGGTGCCCACCCGTGTCCCCTTGCAGTCCCCGCCGTACGGCGCCGCGGTGTGGCGATCAGACCCACGCCCCCCGGTCCTTGAGGACGTCCCGCAGCGTCTCGATGTGATCGGAAACTATGCCATCGACCCCGAGGTCGAGAAGTCGCCGCATCTCCTTCTGGTCGTTCACCGTCCACACGTGCACTTGCAGCCCGCGCGCGTGGGCGGCCCGTACGAAGCGGTGGTCGACCACCGGCACCCGCCCGTGCCGCACCGGCACCTGGGCACAGACCGCCGAGCGGCGCAGCGCGCCCGGAATCCCGTACGAGCGAAGGCGCAGGCCCAGCACGCCCTTGGTGCCGTACGACGTCGCGAGGCGGGGGCCCGCGAGCGCCTGCGCGCGGGCGACGCGCGCCTCCGAGAAGGAGCCGACGCACACGCGGTCCCACGCGCGCGTGCGGCGCAGCAGATCGAGGAGGGGGACGAGTGCGGGCTCCGCCTTGACGTCCACGTTCCAGCGCACGTCCGGGAAGGACTCCAGCAGGTCCTCGAAGAGCGGCACCGGTTCGCTGCCCGCCACGCGCGCGTGGCGCACCGCGGACCACGGGAGGTCGGCGATCCGGCCGGCGCCGTCCGTGACCCGGTCCAGCGTGGAGTCGTGGAAGGCGACCAGGCGCCCGTCGGACGTCGCGTGCACGTCGGTCTCGATGTAGCGGTAGCCGAGGTCCACGGCGCGGCGGAACGCGGCGACGGTGTTCTCCAGGCCGTCCGCCGCCCCGCCCCGGTGGGCGAGGGCGAGGGGGCCGGGGTGGTCGAGGTAGGGGTGGCGTACGAGCGGGGTCACCGTCGCAGTATGGCCCGCCGCGGCGAGCCGTCGGCGACCGCGGTGGAACCGGCGGGCGACGCGGGGACGGCGAAGAAGCGCAGGAAGAACTGCGCCAGCGGGCCGATCGCCAAGGCGTACAGGACCGTGCCCACGCCGATCGTGCCGCCGAGGGCGAAGCCGGTGACCACGACGGCGACCTCGACGACCGTGCGCATGAGGCGGATCGAGCGGCCGGTGCGCTGGTGCAGCCCGGTCATCAGCCCGTCGCGCGGGCCGGGACCGAACTTCGCCGCGATGTACAGGCCGGTCGCGGCCCCGTTGAGCACGATTCCGGCGATCATCAGCGGGATGCGCACCCCGTAGGAGTGCGCGTCCGGGACTACGGCGAGCGTGCCGTCGATCGCGAGGCCCACCACGAAGACGTTCGAGACGGTGCCGAGGCCGGGGCGCTGGCGCAGCGGGATCCACAGGAGCAGCACGATCGCGCCCGCGATGATCGACACGACGCCGATGGAGATGCCCGTCAGCTCGGCGAGCCCCTGGTGCAGCACGCCCCAGGGCTCCAGACCGAGCCCCGCTTCCACGAGGAGCGCCGAACTCGCGCCGTACAGCGCGAGACCTGCGTAGAGCTGTACGAGCCGGCGGGGGAGCCGGCCGCCGGGCGGCGGAGCGGTCGGTGACGCGGACAAGATGAGCCCCTCTGTGGTGGTAGTGGCCTGACCCGTGACACTCTGTGGCGTGGAATCGGATGCCAACCATGGCCAATTCGAGGAAGGTGGACTGGCTCGCATGGCCCAGTGGACTTCGGCGATCGGCTCGACCCAGCTCGCCCGGCTGCTCACCTCGCAGCAGCCCCGCCCCGCGGGCCCCGGCACCCGCCGCCCGCCCGCCTACCGCGCCCTCGCCGACGGCATCCGGCTGCTTGTCCTGGAGGGCCGCGTCCCGGTGGCCACGCGGCTTCCCGCCGAGCGTGAACTCGCCCAGGCCCTCTCGGTGAGCCGCACCACGGTCGCGGCCGCCTACGAGGCGCTGCGCGGCGAGGGCTTCCTGGAGTCCCGCAGGGGAGCGGGCAGCTGGACCGCCGTACCGGCCGGGAATCCGCTCCCCGCGCGCGGCCTCGAACCCCTGCCGCCCGAGGCGCTCGGCTCGATGATCGACCTCGGCACGGCGGCCCTGCCCGCGCCCGAACCGTGGCTGACCCGCGCCGTCCAGGGCGCCCTGGAAGAGCTGCCTCCGTACGCCCACACCCACGGCGACTACCCGGCGGGTCTGCCCGCCCTGCGCACGATGATCGCCGAGCGGTACACGGCGCACGGCATCCCGACCATGCCCGAGCAGATCATGGTCACGACCGGCGCGATGGGCGCCATCGACGCGATCTGCCACCTCTTCGCGGGCCGCGGCGAGCGCGTGGCCGTGGAGTCGCCCTCGTACGCGAACATCCTTCAGCTGATGCGCGAGGCGGGCCTCAGGCTCGTGCCCGTCGCCATGGCCGACGGCCTCAAGGGATGGGACCTCGACCGCTGGCGGCAGGTGCTGCGGGAGGCGGCGCCCCGGCTCGCCTATGTGGTCGCCGATTTCCACAATCCGACGGGCGCGCTCGCCGACGAGGAGCAGCGCCGCTCGCTGGTCGACTCAGCGCGCGCGGCGGGAACCGTGCTGGTGGTCGACGAGACCATGACCGAGCTGCGCTTCGACGGGGAGGGCGAGGACGGCGCGGACGGTGGGGGCGGGGCGATGCCCCGCCGGGTCTGTGCGTTCGATCCCGCGGGCTCCACGGTGATCACCGTCGGCTCGGCCAGCAAGGCGTTCTGGGCAGGCATGCGCATCGGCTGGGTGCGGGCCGCTCCCGACGTCATCCGCAGCCTGGTCGCCGCGCGCGCGTACGCGGACCTCGGTACCCCGGTCCTGGAGCAGTTGGCGGTGAACTGGCTGCTGAACACCGGGGGGTGGGAGGAGGCCGTCGCGCTGCGGCGCGGGCAGGCGCGCGAGAACCGGGACGCGTTGGTGGCCGCCGTGCGGCGGGAGCTGCCCGACTGGGAGTTCGACGTGCCGAGCGGGGGCCTCACCCTGTGGGTGAAGGCCGGTGGCCTGTCCGGCTCGCGCCTCGCGGAGCTGGGCGAGCGGGTCGGGGTGCGCGTGCCCTCCGGGCCCCGCTTCGGCGTCGACGGGGCCTTCGAGGGATACGTACGGCTGCCGTTCACGGTGGGCGGCGCCGTGGCCGACGAGGCGGCGCTGCGGCTCGCGGCGGCGGCCCGCCTCGTCCGGGACGGTCAGGGCACGGGCGGGGACGTGCCGCGCACCCTGATCGCGTAACCGGTCGCCCTCAGCGCTCGGCCAGCGCCTCGGCCTCGTCCGGCACCGCTTCGACAGGCGTCTGCACGGTCGCCGCATCGGCCGGCGTGCTGCGCTCCGGGAGCAGCGCGGCGACCGCCTGGCGGTGGGCCTCGCTCGTCGCGTCGTCGTACGGGTCCGGGGTGGCGGGGACCTGGAGGCGGTGGATCGGCCCGGTGCCCAGGCGGGCGTAGCCGCGGCCTGCCGGGATGTCGGCGGTGGGCGTCGTCTGCGGCACGGCGCCGAGGACGTCCCGCAGCTCCTCCGGAGCGGCCGGACCGAGCACCACGCGCGCGCGGGTGTGCTGGCGGACCGGCTCGATCAGGGCGTCGAGGCTGTCGAACTGCTCGGCCACGACGACCGTCACACCGGCCGCGCGACCGTGCCGGAGTGGCACCTGGAGCAGCGTCTGCGGGTCCTTGCGGCCGTCCGCGGCCGCCAGGTGGCCGAGAGCGCTGGGCCGGTCGAGCAGGATCCACAGCGGGCGCTTGATGTCGTCCGGGGTGGGGTGCCCGGCCTGACGCGCCCGGTTCGCGGCGATCAGCCGCCGCTCCGTCTCGTGCGCCGCCCATTCGAGGCTGGTCAGCGCGCCGGCGAGCCCGCACTCCACGGCGAGCACCCCGGAGCGGCCGACCAGGCACGCGTAGTCGCCCGTGCCGCTGCCCTCGATGATCAGCACGTCGCCGTGGCGCAGGGCCTGCAGCGCGACGGAGCGCAGCAGGGACGTCGTGCCGCTGCCCGGCTGCCCCGCGATCAGCAGGTGCGGCTCGGTGGAGCGGACGCCGGTGCGCCACACGACGGGCGGCACGTCCCGCTCCTCCTCGCCCGCCATGACCGGCAGCGTGCGCTGGACGCCGGTCCCGTCGGTGAAGCCGAGCACGGTCTCACCGGGCGAGGTGACGAAGGGCTGGGCGGCGATGTCCGTGGGCAGCGGGTCGAGCACGGTCACCGTGAGGTGATTGCCCTCCTCGTCCCACGCGAAGTGGTACTCGCGGCTCCGGCCGAGCTTGGCGTGCAGCAGTTGCTCGATCCGGGCCCGCGACTCCGCCTCCCCGTCCGTGAAGTACGCGGGATAGCGGATGTCGATCCGGTCGACCCGGCCGTCGCCGTCGAAGTCGAACGTCTCGAAGGCCTTCTCCCAGTCGCCCCCGTGCGCGTACAGCGGGCTCGGGTCGTCGGCGACGGAGAAGTACGGTACAAGCGCCTCGTAGAGCGACGAGAGGCGCTGTACCTGCGAATCGTCGGGGCCGGTCTGCTCCGGCGGCTTCGGATCGCGCCCCTTCCATGCGGCCGCCGCCATCAGGGTGATGAGCGCCAGCAGCGGACCGTACGGAATGAACACCACGACGAGGACCACGGCGGCCACCAGGAAGAGCAGCGGTCCGCGCTTCTCCTTGGGGGTGTCCGCCCACTTGTGCCGTCCGGCACTCGCCAGGCGGCGCAGTCCACGGGTGATCGTGATGAGGGGGTGGAGAACGTCGGTGGCGCTGTCGGCGGCCGTCCGTGCCATGTCCCGGCTCCGGGCGATCGAGGCGCTGCCATTGCTCAGAATGCGGGGGAGAGGGCGCCTGGCCACTACGGTCTCCTGAAGGTGTGTGCGGGTGGATGGGCCGTCAGAACTTGATCCCGCCGAGCAGGCTGGCGAGGCTCTGGCCGCCCGCCTTGATGCTCGGGGCGATGGCCGTGCCCGCCAAGTAGAAGCCGAAGAGGGCGCAGACCAGTGCGTGCGAGGCCTTCAGGCCGTCCTTGCGGAAGAACAAGAAGACGATGATGCCGAGCAGCACGACGCCCGAGATGGACAGGATCATGAGGGTTTCTCCTGGTTGGTGGGGACAGTCACCATGAGTTCTTCCAGGCTCACAGCATGTATCTATACGACAAAAGGTGCAAATGGGTGGAAATTCTCAGCTTTCACCCAATCGGCGAACTGCTGGAGAGCCCTCGAGCGTGCTGCCGGACGGTCGTCCGCACTCGTCGTGATCTTTGCCTCGGCGGGGTCGGGTCATGTCCCTGGCCGGGCAGTACGCTGTCGATTCACTCGTACGGCTGCACAGCCGTACCGGCACGTATGAGAAAGGCGGTCCGCCCGATGAGCGAAGCCCCCGACCCGGAGGTCGTGGAGCTGGCCACCAAGATCTTCGACCTCGCGCGACGCGGCGAGACGGAGGCTCTCGTGGGCTACGTGGACGCCGGGGTGCCGGCGAACCTCACGAACGACCGGGGCGACACGCTCGTCATGCTCGCCGCCTACCACGGGCACGCCGAGGCGGTGCGCGCCCTCCTGGAGCGCGGCGCCGACGCCAACCGCGCCAACGACAAGGGCCAGACCCCGCTCGCGGGCGCGGTCTTCAAGGGCGCGGACGACGTGATCAGGGCGCTGCTCGACGGAGGCGCCGATCCGGCCGCGGGGACCCCGTCGGCCGTCGACACGGCCCGGATGTTCGGCAAGGCGGAGCTCGTAGATCTCTTCGGTGCGTCCTGACGCACCGGCTCTGAGCAGGCAGAACGGGGGTGCGGGAAATGTGGTCGCGGTGGGCTGAGCCGCTGGGTCATGATGACGGCGTGATTTACGGACGCGATGCCGGGGCAGGTGGTGCCCACGTGCAGAGCGGGCCGTGAACGGCCCGGTTCCGGGCCTTGGACGAGAGGCAGAGAAATGGGTAGCAGCAAGCAAGAGACGGCGGGCGCTCCGACGTGTTGTCGCGTGGCCAGGTAGGTGAGCATTCCCGGTTGCGTCGACGCTTGATGTGAGGCTGTTTCCCATGTTCGAACCGGTCATAGCGCCCAGCGGTACGCTGCTCGGCCTGCTGCAGCGAGGCCGTGGCGACGGCACGCTGCACGCCCTGACGGCGCCGCGTGACGAGGCGCTCGCGGCTCTCAATCACTGTGTGCTGAGCGACCCCCGCCACGACTGGCAGGTGGAGAACCGCTCGCTCTACTACGCCCGCCTCTACTTCGATCTCCACGGTGAGCTCACGGAGATCGAGCGGCACCTCTTCGACCCCGAAGACCTCCTCGACACCGAGGAGTCCCGTACGGGACTCGCCCTCGCGGTCCTCGGCCACCTCGCCTCCTACGGCAGGCGGGACGCCCTGGAGCTGCTGCGCAGGTACGCCGCGTTCGGCGGCAATTGGGCCTGGGCGCTCGACGAGCTGGCCCTGCGCGACGACGACGCGGGCCTGAGCGCGCTCGCCGAGCCGGTCCTCGCCCGCTTCCCGGCCGAGGACGAGGCCGAGCTTGCCGCCGTCGTGCGCGACGCCTTCGAGCCCCGACCCTGGCGACTGTGGGCCGACGACCCGCGCCCGCACGTGGGACCACGCGTGCGTGCCGCGCAGGAAGCCGGTTCCTTCGACCGCTGGCAGCGGCAGATGCGACCGTCGGGGCCGCGCCCCGAATGGAGCGTGCAGGCCGTCTTCGACTGGGCGCAGGAGGGCTTCGAGCGGGGCGCCGTCCTGTACGTGCCCGCCGCCCGCTGCCTGACCGCGGTGGCCGGCCCCGAGGACCGCGCCGTGATCGTGCGGGCCGCACAGGAGGGGCACGACGGGGCGCGCTGCACCGCGCTGCGCTACCTCGCCGACACCCACGACCCGGCCGTACTGGATCTCATCGAGGCAGCCGTGGAGGCGCCGTCCCGCGCGGTCGTGGACGCCGCGCTCGACGCCTTCGAGCGGATGTGCGGCGTCGCCGTCGTGGAGCGCGCCCGACAGTGGGCGCCCCGGCCCGACGCGCTCGGCGCCGCCGCGGGCCGCATGCTCGCCTGCAGGGGCGGCGCGCAGGACGGCGAACTCGTCCTCGCCTCCCTGCGGGAGGCGGTACGGGGCGACGGCTCCGACGCCCCCACCCTCTGGCCGCTCGTCGACGGGGCGGGCCGGCTCGGCATCGTCTGCGCCGCCCCCGTGCTGCGGCACATCTACCGCGAGACGGCGTCCTCGCACCTGCGCGGGCGTGCTGCCCGCGCCCTCGCCGCCACCGACCCCTCCTTCGGCGCCGGATTCGCCGTCGAGTGCCTCTGGGACTGCGAGGAATCCACGCGTGAGGTCGCCGCGCGGCACGCCGAGACCGGTGACGCCCGCGTCGTCGAGCGGCTGCGTCGCCTCGCCGCCGACCCGGCCGAGGAGGACGAGGTGCAGACCGCGGTCCGCAGCCGGATCGGGCCCGACGCGACGACGTTGTGACGCGCTGATGTGCGGAGTCGTGACGCACCGATCTCCGGCGTTGTGACGCACTGATTTCCGGTGTTGTGACGCACTGTTTTCCGGGAGGTGGCCCCGCGGTGAGGGGCCGCCTCCCCGTCGTTCACCTGCGGTTTTCGGCGGTGGTCAACGCTCACGGACCGTTCCTCGCCAGGAAAGATCCACGTTGACGTGGGCACGTCCGGCGCGGCGACAAAACCCGTATGCGTGTCGTCATCGTGTCCGAGTCCTTCCCTCCCGACATCAACGGTGTGGCGCACTGCGCCCTGCAGACCGCGCGGCACCTCGCCGCCCGCGGCCACGAACCCCTCGTCGTCGCCCCCGCCACCCCCACGGGCCCCGAGACGGACGTGGCGGCGCCCTGCCCCGTCGTCCGTGTGCCGTCCCTGCCGCTGCCCGGCTATCCGCAGGTCCGCGTCGCGCTGCCGGGGCGCCGCCTCGCGCAGACCGTGGCCGCGCACCGGGCCGAACTCGTCCATCTGGCCAGCCCGTTCGTGCTCGGGATGCGCGGCATGGCGGCCGCCACCCGGCTGCGCGTGCCCGCCGTGGCCGTCTACCAGACCGACCTGGCGGGCTATGCGCGTACGTACGTGGGGGCGGGTGAGGGCGCCGCCTGGCGGCGGATCCGCACCGTGCACGCCGCGGCGGACCGCACACTCGCGCCCTCCACCGCCGCACAGGGCGACCTGGAGGCGCACGGGGTGCCGCGGGTGCGACTGTGGCCCCGTGGTGTCGACGCCCTGCGGTTCAGGCCCGAGCGGCGCTGTGAGCTGCTCCGTGCCGAGCTGGCGCCGCGCGGCGAACTGCTCGTCGGGTACGTGGGCAGGCTCGCGCCCGAGAAGCAGGTGGAGCTGCTCGCGCGGGTGTGCGGACTCGACGGCGTACGGGTCGTCGTGGTGGGCGACGGGCCGAGCGAGGCTTCCCTGCGGGGCGCGCTGCCCGGCGCGGTCTTCCTGGGGCGGCGCACCGGCGACGAACTCGCCCGGATCTTCGCCTCCTTGGACGTGTTCGCGCACACAGGGCCCTACGAAACGTTCTGCCAGACCGTGCAGGAGGCCATGGCGAGCGGCGTGCCGGTGATCGCCCCGGCGGCCGGCGGACCGCTCGACCTCGTCGCCCACGGCACGACCGGACTGCTCGTGCCGCCCGGTGATGCGGACGCGGTGCGCGACGCGGTGTGGGCGCTCGCCGGTGATCCGGGGCTGCGCGCCGCGTACGGGAGCGCCGGCCGTGCCGCCGTGGCCGGGCGCAGTTGGGAGGCCGTGGGCGACCTCCTGGTCGAGCACTACGAAGAAGTGCTGCACGCGCGCGCCGCGGGGACGGTGGCGGCATGAGCGGGCGGCTGCGGATCGTACGGCTCGCGAACTTCGTCGCTCCCGCCTCCGGTGGACTGCGCACCGCGCTGCGTGAGTTGGGCGCCGGGTACCTGGCGGCCGGGCACGAGCCGGTGCTGATCGTTCCGGGGGAGCGGATCTCGGACACGGACACCCCTCAGGGGCGCGTCATCACGCTGCCGGGGGCGCCGCTCCCGGCGAGTGGCGGCTATCGCGTCCTGACCGACCGGCAACGCCTGGCGCGGCTCCTGTCCGACCTGCGCCCCGACCGGCTCGAGGTGTCGGACCGGACGACCCTGCGCTGGACCGGCGAATGGGCGCGCCGCGCGCGGGTGCCCGCCGTGATGGTGTCCCACGAGACCGCACACGGAGTGCTGCGCACCTGGGGCCTGCCCGAGCGCGCGGCACGGCGGGCCGCCGACGTGCTCAACTCCCGTACGGCGCACGCCTACGCGCGCGTGGTGTGCACCACGGAGTGGGCCGAACGCGAGTTCGTACGGATCGGGGCGCGCAACGTGGTGCGGGCGCCGCTCGGCGTCGACCTGGCGCGGTGCCTGCCCGGGGCGCGGAGCGAGGCCGTGCGTGGCCGGTACGCGCGCGTGGGCGAGGTGCTGCTCTTCATGTGCACGCGACTCTCCGTGGAGAAGCGGCCGGGCATCGGACTCGACACGGTGGCACGGCTGCGCCGGTCGGGCGTGCCCGCCCGACTCGTCGTGGCGGGGGACGGGCCACTGCGGGCGCGGCTCGAACAACGCGCGCGGGCGCGACGGTTGCCGGTCACCTTCCTCGGACACGTCGGCGACCCGGCCGCGCTCGCCGCCCTGCAGGCCACGGCCGACGTGTGCCTGGCGCCCGGGCCCGCCGAGACGTTCGGGCTCGCCGCCCTCGAAGCGCTGGCCTGCGGCACACCGGTCGTCGTCAGCGCGTCCTCGGCGCTGCCCGAGGTGGTCGGCGGGGCCGGGGCGGTGGCCGATGACACCGGCGCGGCGTTCGCGGCCGCCGTCCGGGACGTCCTCGGGCGGCCCGAGCGGCGACGCAGGACGACCGCACGCGCGCGTGCGGAGTGCTTCGGCTGGGACGTGGCTGTCGCCGCCTTCCTGGCGGCGCACGACGCTCCTGCGCGGGTACCGCTTCGGGGCGCGGCATGAAGGCGCTCCGGTTCGCCGCGCTCGGGGACTCGCTCACCGAAGGGATCGGCGACCCGGTCGACGGCGCGTGGCGCGGCTGGGCCGCACTCCTCGCCGACGGCCTGGCGCCCGCCGAAGTGCCCGTGGAATTCCGCAACTTCGCGGCCAGCGGGGCGCAGACCTCCGACGTGCTCCTGCGGCAGCTGCCACGCGCGCTGGAGTTCGCCCCCGACGTCGCCTCCGTCGTGGTCGGTGTCAACGACACCCTGCGCGCCACCTTCGACATCAACGCCGTGGCCGCCCGCCTCGACGCCGTGTACGGGGCGCTCGCCGGGCGGGGCACCGTCCTGCTCACCGCGTGCCTGCCCGACCCCGGCGCCCTGTTGGGCCTGCCGGGGGTCCTGGCGCGCCCTCTCGCGCGTCGCCAGCGTGCGGTCAATTCGGTCGTCCACGCCCTGTCCGAACCCCACGGGGCCGTCCACCTGCACGCCGCCGACGCCGACTGGGTGGCCGACCGTGCCCTGTGGAGCGCGGACCGGCTGCACCCCTGCGAGCGGGGGCACCGCCGGTTCGCGGCCCGCTTCCACGCCGTGCTCGCCGAGGCGGGCCGGGCGACCGGCCCGGCGCCGGACGTCGAGCCCGAACGGCCCGCGCCGACCCGCGCCGCGAGCCTGTTGTGGCTGGCCACGGCGGGCACCGGATGGGTCGCCCGCCGCTGCGCCGACCTGGTGCCCCAGCTCCTGGCGCTCGCCGCGGACGAGGTGCGGCACGGGATGCGGGGCACCAGCGCGCGACTCGACGTGCGGGCGTCGGCCGGGGCCGCCGCGGCGCTGGCCTCGGTCCGGGGTCTGGAGGTGCCGCAGTGGCATTGCGATCATGTGGCGGGAGCCGCGGCAGCGGCTCCGGGGACGAGCCGGCCGTGCGAGGTCTGCCTCTGACCGGGAGGCCCCGCACCGCCCACGCACGACAGGAGTTGACCCATGGCTCTCGACATCGCCGCCATCCGCGCACAGGTGCCCGCTCTGAAGTCCGGCACGGCCCGCTTCGACGCACCGGGCGGCACCCAGACCCCGCAACCCGTCATCGACGCCGTCGCCGCGGCCCTCACCGGGCCACTGGCGAACCGGGGTCAGACCACGGAGGGCGAGCGCAACGCCGACGGGATCGTCGTCGAGGCGCGCGCTGCGCTCGCCGACCTGCTCGGCACCACGCCGGGGACCGTCGTGTTCGGGCGCAGCGCCACGCAGCTCGTCTACGACCTGTCCCGCATGCTCGCCAAGACCTGGAGGCCGGGCGACGAGGTGGTCGTCACCCGGCTCGACCACGACTCCAACATCCGCCCGTGGGTCCAGGCAGCCGAGGCGGCGGGCGCCACCGTCCGGTGGGCCGACTTCGACCCGGAGACGGGCGAGCTGCGGCCCGAACACCTCCAGGCGGTGCTGTCGGAGCGCACCCGGCTCGTGGCCGTCACCGCCGCCTCCAACCTGATCGGCACCCGGCCCGACCTGCCGGCCCTGGCCGCACTCACCCACGAAGTGGGCGGGCTCTTCCACGTCGACGCGGTGCACTACGCCTCGCACGTCGCGGTCGACCTGGCGGCGCTCGGCGCGGACACCCTGGTCTGCTCGCCGTACAAGTTCCTCGGCCCGCACCTGGGCGTCCTCACCGGCCGCGCTGAACTGCTCGAATCGCTGCGGCCCGACAAGCTGCTGCCGTCCAGCGACGCCGTGCCCGAACGCTTCGAACTCGGCACCCTGCCCTACGAATTGCTGGCCGGCGCGCGGGCGGCCGTGGACTTCCTCGCGGACCTGCGCGTGGGTGGGCAAGGCAGCCGCAGGGAACGCCTCGTCGCCTCCTTCGCGGCCCTGGAGGAGCACGAGGACGCGCTGCGGCAGCGCATGGAGCAGGGGCTCGCAAGCCTCGGCGGCACCACGCTCTACGCGCGCGCGAAGCGGCGCACCCCGACCCTGCTGTTCACCGTCGAGGGCCGTGGTCCGGCCGAGATCTCCCGGCACCTGGCCGAGCACGGCATCGACGCCCCCGCCGGTTCCTTCTACGCCCTGGAGGCCTCGCGGCGGCTCGGGCTCGGGGACGCGGGCGGTGTCCGTGTGGGCCTCGCCCCCTACAGCAGCGCGGAGGACGTGGAGCGGCTGCTCACGGCTCTGGAGGCGGTCGTGTCCTGAGGTGATCGTGTCCTGAGACAGGTGTGTCCCCGGGCGTTCGCGGGGCGTCGTTGAACGATCCATCGATACGACGTTGTCTCGTTTGCGGAACTGCGCTTGAATTCGGCCGTGGCCATGGACGAACTCAACGCCCTCGCGGACGACCGCGCACTGCTGGGACGCACCAGCACCGCGGAGCGCGTCGCGGACATCCTGCGCAACCGGATCGCGGAAGGCTACTTCCCCTCCGGCACCCGGCTGTCGGAGGACAGCATCGGAGGCGCCCTCGGGGTGTCGCGCAACACACTCCGGGAGTCGTTCCGGCTGCTCACCCACGAGCGGCTGCTCGAACACCGGCTGAACCGCGGGGTCTTCGTGCGGGTCCTGAGCGTCGACGACGTCGAGGACATCTACCGGACGCGTCGCATGGTCGAGTGCGCCGTCGTACGGTCCCTCGGAGACCCGCCGTACGCCCTCGACCGCGTCGCCGAAGCCGTCGCCGACGGGCACCGGGCCGCCGAGCGGCGCGAGTGGAAGGCCGTCTCGACCGCCAACATCCACTTCCATCGGGAACTCGTCGCCCTGGCCCGCAGCGAGCGCACCGACGAACTGATGCGCAGTGTCCTCGCCGAACTGCGACTGGCCTTCCACGTCGTGGACGACCCGCGGCGCCTCCACGAGCCGTACCTGGCGCGCAATCTGCAACTCGTGGAGATGCTGCGCGAGGGCCGCAGGGACACGGCTGAGACACTTCTCGGCGAGTACCTCGACGACTCCCGCGACGGGCTCGTCAAGGCCTACCGGCAGCGGATGCCGCAGGACGGATAGCGGTCTTCGGCGGCCCGCCGCGGGCGGGCCCGGAAGCCGTCGCATCTGCGCCGTTTCGACCGTTGTCAGACCCAGCGCCTACTCTGTGCTCCGTGACTTCGCCTGCCAGCACGGAATCCGTTCCGCCCCAGCTCAGCGCGGGGCCGCGCCCCGCACCGGGCCCGGCCGCCGACGAGGGGCTCGCGCGCCGCCTTCGCGCGCTCGCGTGCACCGCGCCGCTGCACGACCTGGACGTGCGCAAGGCCAATCTCGCGGGCGAGTACTCCACGTACGGGATGGCGGAGGTGGCGCTGTCCGCCATCGATCTCGTCACACTGAACATGGACTTCGACACCGGCGCCGACCACGAGCAGATAGTGGCCAGGCTCGTGCCCCGCATCGCCGCCCAGGCTCCGCAGCGCCCCACCGGTGAGCACGAGCGGGTGGCCCGCTGGGTCCTGGAGAACCTGATCAACGTCGGCAGCGTCGACCGCGGCTTCCGCGCCGTGTACGGCACGTTCGCGCCGGATGGCTCCTATGTACGGCGCGACTACGACTTCAAGCTGATCGAGGAGGTCCCCGGCTACGGCGGCAGCGTCTACCTCCGCACGACCGACGAGGCGGTCAACGTACTGGTCGGCGCGCTCGACACGGACGTCACCAGCGCGCAGATCGCCGCCGAGGTCAAGCTGGAGGTGCTGATCAGCCGCGGCCGTCTCGCGGACGCGCAGCTCGCCGCCGAGCAGGCCAGGTACAGGACCGTGCAGTACTCGGAGACGCTCCGCAAGGCGCTGGACGCGACGCGGCGCAATGTCCGCGCCGTCGACTGGCTGCAGGCCGTGCCGGACATGATCGCCGAGGCGCTCGACCACGTGGCGGACCGCTACCGGCACGAGAACGCGATCCTGACGAACATCCGCAAGGCCCGTGACGAGTCGGAGGACCCGGAGCAGAAGCGCCGCGCCGCCGAGCTCGTCGACATCGTCAAGGACTGCATCCGCCGCCACACGCAGCTGCAGTCCCGCCTCCTGGAGGCCGGGCCGCTGTTCCGCGCCGAGCAGGACCGGCAGGCCTTCACGACGCCCTCCGCGCGCGCGGGACTCGACCTGTACGGGCAGCTCCTCGCACCGCTGCTGCCGCTGCCGGTGGAGAGCGCGAGCCGGGCGACCGACGCGTTCTTCGCGCGCGGCACCGGACTGCGTACGCCCGTGTCCGTACGCGTCGGGGACCTGGTCGACATACTGCTCACGCCACCCATGGAGCGCGAGCACCTCGGCGCGGAGATGCCCGAGCCGGACCTCATCGCCACACCGGACGACAGCCGGTTCAGCGAGGAGCAGCTCGCGGGCGCCATGGAGCTGCTCGACCTGCCGGCGGACGCGCCGCGGCGGCTGTCCGGACTGCTCGCCGACGCCCGCAGGCGCGATGCCGAACTGCCCTATCTGGTGGCCCTGCTGGCGGTCCACGCCGCGAGCCCACCCGTCGGCACCGCCTACCGCCAGGGCGAGGAGAAACTGCTGTTCGCCGTGGACGACGGCACCGAGCTCGACGACCCGGAGTTCGGCGGCGCCGACCTCATCGTGGGCACGGCCCTGCTCGACGCGGTCGGGATGGCCACCGACCGGACGGAGGCCGCCTGATGCCGCCCCGCGTCCCCGTCGCACACGCAGCACCCATGAACTTCTCCGCAGCACCCATGAAGGAGCACCACCCGTGACCGAGTACGCCGAAGAGCACGCCGAATGGGGCGAGCCCGACGCCTCGGGCTCGGCCAGGACCCCGGCGCCCGTCACCCCGGCCGACGCCGCCGACGCCGCCCGCCTCGTCTCCTTCGGCCTCCAGCCGAAGCTGCAGCCCTCCCGTGACCAGGAGTACGGCGAGCTGCTGCGCCGCTACCGCGAGGACCCGCCGTTCGCGCGGCTCGCCGACGCCGTCGCCACCGGGCTCGGGCTTGTCGTCCTTGAGGTGTCCCCGCGCGCGGGCATGGCCGTGACCGCCGCCGAGGACTCCGTGTTCGCGGTCCGGATGGGCGACTACGCGCGCAAGGCCGCCGCCGACTCCACCGACCGCTTCCTGCACGGCCTCGCCCATCTCGCGGTCGCCGCGCTCGCCTTCCCGCGCCCCGAGGACCTCGCCGACGACGGCTACATCGGCCGTGTGAGTGTCAACGGCGTGGACGCCTTCGTGCGGCAGGCCTGCCGCAAGCTGGAGGAGCGCGCCGAGGAGACCGGCGAGAACACCGACCCGGCGACCGAGACCCCCGGTCTCGAAGCCGCCTGGCGGATCTGGGCCCGGCGCAGCTCCACGGGAGCCACCAAGGACACGCGCCGCCTCGCCAGTTCGACGACCGGCATCGTCGGCAAGGCCGTCGCGTTCCTCACCGACTCCGGCTTCCTGCAGAGAACCGGCGACGACTCGGGCGGCACCTACCGCACCACCGCGCGCTACCAGCTGCAGGTGCGCGACATGGCCGGCCAGGCCGCCATGGCCGAGCTTCTCGACCTCGGAGTCGTGCCCGTCACCGACGGGTCCGCGAGCCTGGTGCCGCCGATGGACGAGGACGCCGCCGCGCTCGCCGCCGACGCGGGCCTGCCGTTCCACTCCTGACCTTCTGAACTTCCGTTCCTACCACGAGAGTCCGCCATGTACGAGCTGTCCCGGGTTCGCCTCTACTCCATTGGGCCCGCAGGTGCGCGCTACGCCGACACCGTGCTTGACCTGCGGGGTGTCGGCGAGCCCGTGCCCGACCCCGCGCCCACCCAGGCGGAGTTCTTCGAGGACGAGCCCGTCGGGCCGCCGCGCCGCCCCGCGCCGGCCGGCGTGCTCTTCCTGGAGAACGGCGGCGGCAAGTCGGTCCTGCTCAAGCTGATCTTCTCCGTCATGCTGCCCGGCCACCGGAACACGCTGGGCGGCGCCAGCTCCGGCGTGCTGCGCAAGTTCCTCCTCGCCGACGACTGCGGACACGTCGCCCTGGAGTGGCAGCACACGCTCACCGGCGAGTGCGTCGTCGTCGGCAAGGTCAGCGAGTGGCGGGGACGGCAGGTCTCGAACGACCCGCGGAAGTTCGCCGAGGCCTGGTACTCCTTCCGGCCGGGCCCCGGACTGAGCCTCGACTCGCTGCCGGTCGCCGAGTCCAGCGCCGTACGTCCCGCCGCCGAGGGCGCCTCCGGCGCGCAGGGGCGCCGCCGCACCATGAAGGGCTTCCGCGACGCGCTGACGGAGTCCGGCAAGGCGTACCCGCACCTGGAGGTGCACTGGGAGGAGATCCACGACCGGTGGAACGAGCACCTCGGCGACCTCGGCCTCGACCCCGAACTCTTCCGCTACCAGCGGGAGATGAACGCGGACGAGGGCGAGGCCGCAGGCCTCTTCGCCGTCAAGAAGGACTCCGACTTCACCGACCTGCTGCTGCGCGCCGTCACCGACACCCGTGACACGGACGGCCTCGCCGACCTGGTGAGCGGGTTCGGGAACAAGCTGGGACGGCGCTCCGAGCTGATCGCCGAGCGCGACTTCACCGCCGGCTCCGTCGACCTGCTCACCCGCATCGTGGAAGCCGCCGACACCCGGGCACGCGCGCGTGACGTGCACACCGCCGCCGAGCGCCGCACCCGCACGCTCGCCCGCCGCCTGTCCGCCCGCGCGGCCGTCGAGCGCGGCCGCGCCGGGGAGTTGGCCCAGCAGGTCACCGCCGCAGCGCACACCGTCACCGAAGCGGAGTCGGCGCGCGAGCGCAGCTCCCTGATCGCCGCCGAACTCGCCTACCGGCACGCCTCCCTGGCGCTCGCCGGAGCCGAGAAGGCCGCCGCCGCGCAGAAGCGCGAGCTGGCCGACGCGCGCACCCTGTACTCCGCCTGGCAGGCCGCCGAGGCCGTCCTGCGCCACCGCGCCGCCGCGGACCGCTCCGCGCGCGTGGCCGTCGCCATCCGCGAGGCCGAGCGCGACGCGGCCCCCGCGCTCGCGGCCCGCGCCAAGGCCGCCTCCGAACTCGTCCGGGCCCTGCACGGCGCCGCCGAGCAGGCCGAGACCCGTGCGAACGAGGAGGAGGAGCGCTCCGCCGTCCTCCAGGAGGCCGGCGAGACCGCGCACCGCGACGCCACGGCCGCCGCCACCGAGGCCCAGCGCGCCCGCAGTGAACTCGGGCACCTGCGCCAGCGGCTGACCGAGGTCGAGCAGGAGACCACCGAGGCCGTGCGCGCCGGGTGGATCGACGACAGCGCGCCCGACGCCGACCCGGCCCGTGCCGCGCTGGCCGCGGCCGACGCGGAGAAGACCACCGTCGCCGCGTGGGACACCGCGCGCGAGGCCGCCCGCCGGGCCACCGAGCACGCGCGCGAGGCCGCCGCCGTCGAATCGCGCGCCGAGCTGACGGCGGCCCGCGCCGCCGATGCCGCGAGCGCCGCGGAGCAGGCCCACCGGGCGGAGGAGCGGGCGGCCGCCGCCCTCGCGGGGGAGGAACGACTGGCCGAACTGCTCGGCGTGGGCGGGCAGTCCGACGCCTCCGAGGCCGGTGAATCCGGGGTAGGCGAGCAGTCCGCCGAGGGGTCCCACGCCGCGCTCACCGCCGAAGACCTCGACCGCGCGGCCGACGACCTGAAGACGCTGCTCGACGACACCGTGACCTCCGCCGAGCGGCAGCTGTTCGAGCTCCGCACGGCCGCGGCCGACGACTCCCGGATCCTCGGCGCCCTCGGCGACGGCGGTCTGCTGCCGCCGGGCCCCGATGTGCTGGCCACCGTCGAGTTCCTCGGCGAGCACGGCATCCCGGCCCTGCCGGGCTGGCGCTACCTCGCCCAGTCCGTCGACCCGGCCGACCACGCGCGCGTGCTCGCCGCCCGGCCCGAGCTGGTCGACGGTGTCGTGATCACCGACCCGGCGGCCCACGAGCGCGCCCGTGAGGCGCTCGCCGGTGCGGCCCTGCTGCCCCGCTCCGCCGTCGCCGTCGGCACCGCCGCCGCGCTGCTCGCCCCGACCCCGGCCGAGAGCGCGTCCGACGAAAGCGGCTCCGGGGTCTTCCTGGTGCCGCCGAACCCCGCCATGCACGACGAGCACGCCGCCGACGAGGAGCGGCAGGCGCTGCGCGAGCGCGCGGCCCGGCGCGACGAGGACATCCGCACGCTCGCCGGCCGCCTCGCCAAGGACCGCGAACTGGCGGCGCGCCTCACCTCCTGGCGCTCCGGCTGCCCCACCGGCCGCCTCACCGAACTCGCCACCGCCGCCCACGAAGCCCGTACGTTCGCCGAGGAGTCCGAGGCCGAGCTGGCCGAGGCCCGCACCGTGCGCGCCGAGGCCGACGAGACCGCCGCCGAGGCGACCCGCGTGCGCGACGAGCGCCAGGAAGCGGCGCAGAAGGCCCGCCGCGCCGCCGACGCGCTCGCCGGACTCGCGTTCCGTCTGCGCGAGCGCGCCGGCTGGCAGGCGAAGGTCCGCGAACTCGCCGACGAGGCCGTCGAGTCGGAGGCCCGCGCCCAGTCCTGCCTGGAGCACGCGCGCTCCGCCGACGAGGACCGCCGCGCAGCTCAGCGCTCCGCCGACGACGCCCGCCGCACGGCCCGCACACTGCGTGCCGAGCGCGCGGAGATCGCCGGTGCCCCCGACGACGTACCGGAGGGGGAGCCCCCGCAGGCGTCGCTGCCCGCGCTGCGCGAGGCCTACCGGGCCGCGTCCCAGGTCTACGAGAAGGTGGGCGTCGGCGCCGACCTGAGGGCCGAGCAGGCCCGCGCGGAGTCCGACGAGTCCGCTGCGCTCGCCGAGCTGGACCGGCTCAGCAACAAGGTGCGCACCCGCGCCGCCGCCCTGCTCGAAACCTCCGAAGGTGCCGACGGCCCCTCCCGGCAGGCCGCCGCGGCCCGCGCCGAGGAGCTCGTCCAGCTCCTGGAGACCCGCGCCTCCACCGCCAGCGAGCAGCTCGGCCGACTGCGCGGCGAGGCCGAGCGGCACGCGCCCGAGGACGGCGACGCCCACACGGAGCTGCCCGAGGACCTCGTCCCGTCCGACACCGAGCACGCGCAGACCCTGCTGCGCACGGCCACCACCGAACTCGCCACCCGCACCGACGCGTTGAGCACCGCCCGCGCCGCCCACGCCGAACTCCTCGACGCGCACCGCGCCGCCGAGGACGGGGCCGGCGGCTTCGACGAGACGGCCGCGCTCCTGCGCGACCTGCTGCGCGACCACGCGGACCCGGCCGACGAGCAGGACGAGCCCGAGCCCTACCCCGGCGCCCTGGAGGAGGCCCGCCAGACGGCGGCCGAGACCCGGCGCTCGCTGCGCGGCTGCGCCGCCGACCTGTCCGCCGCCGAGGCGGCCGTCCGCGAGGCCAGCGACATCCTCGTACGGCACGCGAACTCGACGCGGTACGAGCAGGTGCGCACGCCCGCCCGCCAGCAGATCCGCGAACTGCCCGCCTCGGCCCTGCCCGAGCACGCGCAGAAGTGGGCCGACGCGTTCGCGCCGCGACTGCGCGTCCTCACCGACGAGCTGGCCCAGCTGGAGCGCAACCGCGACTCGATCGTGGACCGGCTGCGCGGCCTCGTGGAATCCTCGCTCGCCACCCTCCGCTCCGCGCAGCGTCTGTCCCGGCTGCCCGAGGGGCTCGGTGAGTGGTCCGGACAGGAGTTCCTGCGGATCCGCTTCGAGGAGCCCGACCAGGCCACGCTGATCGAGCGGCTCGGCGAGGTCATCGACGAGGCGACCCGCGCGGCCGTGAAGAAGAACTCCGACCTGCGCCGCGACGGCATGTCCCTGCTGCTGCGCGGCGTCAGCGCGGCGCTCCAGCCCAAGGGCGTCGCCGTCGAGATCCTCAAGCCGGACGCGGTGCTGCGCGCCGAGCGCGTCCCCGTCGGACAGATGGGCGACGTGTTCTCCGGCGGTCAGCTGCTCACCGCCGCCATCGCCCTGTACTGCACGATGGCCGCACTGCGCTCGAACGACCGGGGCCGAGACAAGCACCGTCACGCGGGCACGCTCTTCCTCGACAACCCGATCGGCCGCGCCAACGCCACGTACCTGCTCGAACTGCAGCGCGCGGTGTCCGACGCGCTCGGCGTGCAACTGCTCTACACCACCGGTCTGTTCGACACGACGGCGCTCGCCGAGTTCCCCCTCGTGATCCGTATGCGCAACGACGCGGACCTGCGGGCGGGACTGAAGTACATCAGCGTGGAGGAGCACCTGCGTCCCGGCCTGCCGCAGCAGGACCCCGAGGGGGAGACGGTGCACGGCGAGATCACGGCGACGCGGATGTACAAGCGGCCCGTCGACGCCTGACCGCGGCTCAGCTGTGGGTCAGCTGCCTGGACCCGCCGCGCCCGCTTATGTTGACCGAGTCGGGCCGGGCGACGCCGCGCCGCGACCTCGCGGCGCGGCGGGCCCGGCGGCGCTCCTTGCGCAACTGCCGGGCCGTGCTGGCCGGGACCGAGACGACGCCGTGCCGCTGGTTCCACACCTGGCGTGTCACCCAGACGTCCAGGACGCCCCACGTCGCGACCACCGTGCTGCCCACGCTGCTGAGCACCATGGGGAACGCCAGCCAGGAGTCGGCCAATGTGCAGAACACGGCGATCATGGCCTGGATCAGGGTGAGCGCGACGATGAGGACGGCCCGCACCGCGGACGTCCGTACGGGATCGGGCATGCGACGCCGCCGCGCCGGCTCCTCGACCCACAGTCCATTTCGCTCCGCCGTGCCCATTGCCACGTCACTCCCCACCGCTCTTGGGTCCGTCGACGACCCGCAAGCCGATGCCCCCGCACCGGCACTGCAACAGTGACTGCCCGAATTGCCGCGCTTCACGCCGTCGAGCCGGCTTCCCATGAGGAAGACGAACGGCGGGCCGGGAGGATTCCCCTTCCGCTGAACGCGCTCGGTCCGGACGGAAACTGCGCAGAATTCCAGCCAACTCTACGTCCAGGTAGGCGGATTGCGGTCTGTTGCCAGTACTGGGATCGAGCCATGGAAATCTTCTTCAATACCGGACAATTGCTGATCTGGGCACCGTACTTCCCCAGGACAGCATCCGGACAGGTCTTCGAGTTGCTCCTGTCTCAGTAGTAGGCTCGCGCCGTTTGTTGACGCACATGTGTGCCCCTGAAGACTGAGGGGTCGATCTGGGGGAGGCCATGCGCTTTCGCGGGAAGTCCATCCGCCGGAAGATCGTGGCGTTGCTGCTGGTTCCGTTGCTGTCCCTGACGGCCATCTGGGCCTTCGCCACGGTGATCACGGGGCGCGCCGCCGTCCAGCTGATCTCCGCGGGCAAGGCGGTCGACACGGTCGCCTACCCCCTGATCGCCACCAGCCGCACCCTGCAGGCGGAACGCCGCGAGACGCTCGTCTACCTCGCCGACCCCCGCGCCTCCGACGCCCAGTCGGCGCTGCGGGCCAAGCGGACCTCGGCCGACGAGTCGATCACCCGCATCAAGGAGACGGCGCGCGACGGCGACACCCGCGACGACCTGGACGCCGACGCCCGGGCCTCGCTCGACAACGCGGTCCAGGGCCTCGGCGACATCGCGTCGCTCCGCCGGAACGTCGACGAGGGCACCGTGACCCGCGCCCAGGCCCTCGACTTCTACAACCGCCTCATCGCGCCGACGTACGACTTCCTGCTCGACCTCACGGCCCTCGACAACGCGAAGGTGGAACGCGAGGCGCGCGCCCTCGTCGGCGTGATCAGGGCCCGCGAACTCCTGTCCCAGGAGGACGCCCTGGTCGGCTCGGGACTCGTCGCCCGCCGGTTCACCCAGCAGGAACTGCGGCAGGTCTCCGACCTCGTCGCCCAGCGCTCCCTCCTCTACGAGAGCAATCTCGCGCTCCTGCCCGACAGCGAGCGCTCCCGCTACCAGCGGTACTGGAAGAGCCCCGACACCAACCCGCTGCGCACCGCGGAGGAAGCGGTCGTGAACGGCTCCCCCGGCGCACCGCGAGGCGTCACCGCGCGGAGCTGGGACAAGGCGGCCCCGCCGGTGCTCGCCGAACTCGTCGACCGGGACACCGCCGCGACCGAGCGCTACCAGGACCGGGCCCGCCCGGAGGCCATCGGCGTCCTGCTGCGGGCCGGGGTCGCCGGAGTACTCGGCCTGTTCGCCCTGCTCGCCTCCCTGTACCTCTCCGTACGCATCGGCCGCGGACTCGTCCGTGACCTGCGGCGGCTGCGCCTGGAGGCGCACGAGGCCTCCGGTGTGCGGCTGCCCGGCGTGATGCGCCGCCTCGCCGCCGGCGACGAGGTCGACGTGGAGACCGAGGCGCCGCGCCTGGAGTACGACAGGGACGAGATCGGTCAGGTCGGCCAGGCGCTGAACACCCTGCAGCGGTCCGCCGTCGAAGCCGCCGTGAAACAGGCCGAGCTGCGCCGCGGCGTCTCCGAGGTCTTCGTCAATCTCGCCCGGCGCAGCCAGGTCCTGCTGCACAAGCAGCTGACCCTGCTCGACACCATGGAGCGCAGGACCGAGGACACCGACGAACTCGCCGACCTGTTCCGCCTCGACCACCTCACCACCCGGATGCGCCGCCACGCGGAGGGACTGGTGATCCTCTCCGGCGCCGCTCCGTCCCGGCAGTGGCGCAGGCCCGTCCAGCTCATGGACATCGTCCGCGCCGCCGTCGCCGAGGTGGAGGACTACGAGCGCATCGAGGTACGGCGGCTGCCGCGGATCGCCGTCACCGGACCGGCCGTCGCCGACCTCACCCACCTCGTGGCCGAACTCGTGGAGAACGCCACGGTGTTCTCGCCGCCGCACACCGCCGTCCAGGTGCTGGGCGAGCGCGTCGCGAACGGGTTCACCCTGGAGATCCACGACCGCGGCCTCGGCATGGCCCCCGACGCGCAGCTCGACGCCAATCTGCGCCTCGCCGAGACACCGGAGTTCGAGCTCTCCGACACCGACCGGCTCGGCCTGTTCGTGGTCAGCCGCCTCGCCCAGCGGCAGAGCATCCGCGTCTCCCTCCAGCCGTCGCCCTACGGCGGCACCACCGCGGTCGTCTTCATCCCGGACTCCCTGCTCACCGACGCCCCCGACACCGAGGGCGCGGGCTTCCGTCTCGACCGGCCGAACGCGGTCCGCCGCACACCCCCGTCGGTGACCGGGTCGAAGCCGGGCGCCGCGGCCGGGCTGCCCGGTCTGCCCGCCTCCGTGCTCGACGGTCCGGTCGAGCTGGAAGCCCCGCTGACGACCTCCGACATGACCGACTTCCCCGGAGCCCTGGGCGACGACGACAGTGAGCGCGGCGACCTCTTCCGCCCTCGCCGCGCCATGAAGGGACCGTCCGGCGAGCAGCACCAGCAGGCCGAGGACGACGGCACGGCCGCCTCCCACCGCCCGGACGGGCCGCGGCCGTTGCCGCGCAGACGTGTGCCCAAGCTCGTCAGCTCGCACGGCAGGCCCGTCACCCACAGTCGGCCGGGCGAGTCCGACCAAGCGCCTGCCGAACCGGGCGAGCACGACGACCGGAGCGACGGCGAGGGACGCGGCGACGCCCTGCCCGAGCTCCCCAGGCGCCGCTCCCGCGCCGCCGAGGAGACCGCAGCCCCGCCGCGTACGCCCGAGCCCGCGGCAGACCCCCAGCAGACCGGCGCAGAGCCCAGCACCACCCCTGGTGGCCTGCCCCGCCGCGTCCGCCAGGCCAATCTGGCCCCGCAGTTGAAGGACGGCCCCGACCTGCGGGGCGAGAACGCGGCTTCGGCCGACGACAGGACACCCTCCGCACAGCCCACCGACCGGGACGCCGACGAGGTGCGCAGCCGTATGGCCTCGCTCCAGCGCGGCTGGCGTCGTGGCCGCGCGGAGAACACCGCGGGCGATGAGCGCGCCGACGGTACAGCACGAGGAACGAATTCTGAGGGGGACGGTCGATGACCGCGCCGAAGGCCAATGAGCAGCCCACCACCGGTGTTGTCGGCGAGCTGAACTGGCTCCTGGACGATCTGGTCGAGCGCGTTGCCGGCATCCGCAAGGCGATGGTGCTCTCCGGCGACGGGCTGCCTACGGGCGTCTCCGAGGGGCTCAGCCGCGAGGACAGCGAACACCTCGCCGCCGTGGCCTCCGGATTCCACAGCCTCGCCAAGGGAGTGGGCCGGCACTTCGACGCGGGTGGCGTCCGGCAGACCGTCGTCGAGCTCGACGACGCCTTCCTGTTCGTCACCGCGGCGGGGGACGGCAGCTGCCTCGCGGTGCTGGCCGACGCGGAGAGCGATGTCGGCCTCGTCGCCTACGAGATGACCCTGCTGGTCAAGCGGGTCGGAGTGCACCTGGGGACGGCCCGGCGCACGGATCTGCCCGCCGGAGGGTAGTGGGTTGGCATGAGACCAGACGGCCAGGAGACGCATCACTGGTTCGACGACGACGCGGGCCCCGTCGTCCGCCCGTACGCCATGACGCGCGGCCGCACCACCAGCGCCGCCCAGCACCGGCTCGACCTGATCGCCGTCGTCGTCGCCGAACGGCGTGAGGGCGACGTGGCGAGGGACCAGACGCTGTCGCCGGAACACGTCGACATCGTCGGGCTCTGCCAGGACAGCCCGCAGTCCGTGGCCGAGCTGGCCGCGGAGCTCGACCTCCCCATCGGGGTGGTCCGCGTGCTCATCGGAGATCTCGTCGACGAAGAACTGGTCCATGTGACCCGGCCCGTCCCACCGGCCGAGCTGCCCGACGCGGGTATTCTCCGCGACGTGATCGACGGCCTCAGAGCGCTCTGATCCGACAGCGGAGCCTGCAGGGCACAGGAACGGGGCGTACGGCGGGAGGCACACGTGGCAGGCTGGCAGTTCTGGATCGACCGAGGCGGCACCTTCACGGACGTCGTGGCCCGGCGGCCCGACGGCCGCCTGGTCACGCACAAGCTGCTCTCCGACCACCCCTCGCGCTACGCCGACCCGGCGGTCCACGCGATCCGCGAACTCCTCGGCGACGACGCGGCGCAGGCCTCCGGGAGCGGCCCCGGCGAGCTCGTCGACGCCGTCCGCATGGGCACCACCGTCGCCACCAACGCCCTCCTGGAGCGCCGCGGCGAACCGACCGCCCTCGTCATCACGCGCGGCTTCCGCGACGCCCTGCGGATCGCCTACCAGAACCGGCCCCATATCTTCGCCCGCCGCATCGAGCTTCCCGAACTGCTCCACGAGCGCGTCATCGAGGTGGACGAGCGCGTGGACGCCGGGGGAGAGGTGATCACCCCGCTCGACCTCGGCTCCCTCGAGACCGAGCTGCGCCGCACCTACGAGGACGGCATGCGCGCCGTCGCCGTCGTCTGCCTGCACAGCCACCTCCACCCGGAGCACGAGCGGGAGATCGGCGCCCTCGCCGCGCGCGTCGGATTCCCGCAGATCTCGCTGTCCAGCGAGGTCAGCCCGCTCATGAAGGTGGTGCCGCGCGGCGACACGGCCGTGGTCGACGCCTACCTGTCGCCCGTCCTGCGCCGCTACGTGCAGCAGGTCGCCGAGCAACTCCCGGACGTACGGCTGATGTTCATGCAGTCCAACGGAGGGCTCGCCGAGGCCGGGCAGTTCCGCGGCAAGGACGCCATCCTGTCCGGCCCCGCGGGCGGCATCGTCGGCATGGCCCGGATGTCGGAGCGCGCCGGCTTCGACCGCGTCATCGGCTTCGACATGGGCGGCACCTCCACCGACGTCTCGCACTTCGCGGGCGAGTACGAGCGCGTCCTCACCACGCAGATCGCCGGAGTGCGGCTGCGCGCGCCCATGCTCGACATCCACACCGTCGCGGCGGGCGGCGGCTCGGTGCTGCACTTCGACGGCAGCCGCTACCGGGTCGGCCCCGACTCGGCCGGCGCGGTGCCCGGACCGGCCTGCTACCGCGGCGGCGGCCCGCTCACGGTCACGGACGCCAACGTCGCCCTCGGCCGCGTCCAACCGGCCTACTTCCCCCACGTGTTCGGCCCCGAAGGCGACCAGCCGCTCGACGACGGCCTCGTGCGCGACCGCTTCGCCGCGCTTGCCACCGAGATCCGCGAGAGGACCGGCGACGACCGCACCCCGGAGCAGGTCGCCGAGGGCTACCTCCAGGTCGCCGTCGCGAACATCGCCAACGCCGTGAAGCGCATCTCCGTGCAGAAGGGCCACGACGTCACGCGCTACGCCCTCACCACCTTCGGTGGTGCGGGTGGCCAGCACGCGTGCAAGGTCGCCGACGCGCTCGGCATCAGGACGGTCCTCGTACCGCCCATGGCCGGAGTCCTCTCGGCGCTCGGGATCGGGCTCGCCGACACCACGGCCATGCGGGAACAGTCCGTCGAAGCGGCCGTCGACGCCTCCTCCATGCCGCACATCCTCAAGACGGCAGACGACCTGGAGAGCGCCGCACGCGAGGAACTGCGCGCGGAGGACGTCCCGGAGGAGCGCATGCGGATCGTGCGCAGGGCCCAGCTCCGCTATGACGGCACGGACACCGCGCTCACCGTGGAACTCGCCGAACCCGACGTCATGACCCGCGCCTTCGAAGAACGCCATCGCGCTCACTACTCCTTCACCCTGGACCGACCGCTCGTCGTCGAATCACTCTCCGTAGAAGCCACTGGCCTGACCGATCCCCCCGATCTCTCCCACCTCGCACCCCGCGCCACGACCCCGGCCGCCCCCGCCACCGTCCACCTCCACACCGGTGGAGCCTGGCGGGACGTGCCCCTCCACCACCGGGCCCAACTCCCGCCCGGTGAGCAGGTGCGGGGACCGGCGATCATCGCCGAGGACGGCGCCACGACCGTCGTCGACGAGGGCTGGCAGGCGGCCCTCGCGGACGACGGCCACCTGATCATGGAACGCTCGGCGATTACGGAGAGTTCCGATCTCGGCACGGAAATCGATCCGGTGATGCTGGAGGTCTTCAACAACCTCTTCATGTCGATCGCCGAACAGATGGGCGCCCGCCTCGAGTCGACCTCGCAGTCCGTCAACATCAAGGAACGCCTGGACTTCTCCTGCGCCCTCTTCGATCCCGACGGCAGCCTGGTCGCCAACGCCCCGCACATTCCCGTGCACTTGGGCTCGATGGGCACCAGCGTCAAGGAGGTCGTCCGCCGCCGCGGCACGACCATGCGCCCCGGCGACACGTACGCCGTCAACGACCCGTACCACGGCGGCACGCACCTGCCCGACGTCACCGTGATCACCCCGGTCTTCGACACGGACGGTGACCGGATCCTGTTCTACGTCGCCTCGCGCGGCCACCACGCCGAGATCGGCGGCATCGCACCTGGCTCCATGCCCGCGAACAGCCGCACCATCGACGAAGAGGGCGTGCTCTTCGACAACTGGCTGCTCGTGGAGGCCGGCCGGTTCCGCGAGGAGGAGACGCTGCGCCTGCTGACCGGGGCGCCGCACCCCTCCCGCAATCCGCAGACGAACCTCGCCGACCTGCGCGCCCAGATCGCGGCCAACCAGAAGGGCGTCGACGAAGTCGCCCGCATGATCGAGAACTTCGGCCTGGACGTCGTGCTCGCCTACATGAAGCACGTACAGGACAACGCCGAGGAATCGGTACGACGCGTCATCGACGCCCTGGAGGACGGCGAGTTCGCCTACGAGACCGACGCGGGCGCGGTGATCCGTGTGCGCGTGGGCGTGGACCGCGCGTGGCGCCGCGCCACCGTCGACTTCACCGGCACCTCCGCCCAGCTCCCCACGAACTTCAACGCCCCGTTCGCCGTGGTCAACGCCGCCGTCCTGTACGTCTTCCGCACGCTCGTGGGCGACGACATCCCGCTCAACGACGGCTGCCTGCGCCCGCTGGACATCGTCGTGCCGCCCGGCTCCTTCCTCTCGCCCCAGCCGCCCGCCGCGGTCGTCGCGGGCAACGTGGAGACGTCACAGGCCATCACCGGAGCCCTCTACGGGGCCCTGGGCGTGCAGGCCGAGGGATCCGGCACCATGAACAACGTCACCTTCGGAAACGAGCGCCACCAGTACTACGAGACGGTGGCCTCCGGCTCCGGCGCGGGCGACGGCTTCCCCGGAGCACCCGTCGTACAGACCCACATGACCAACTCCCGGCTCACCGACCCCGAGGTTCTCGAGTGGCGGCTGCCCGTCCTCCTGGAGGAGTTCGCGGTGCGCCGCGGCAGCGGGGGAGCGGGCCGCTGGCGGGGTGGCGACGGGGCCGTGCGGCGCATCCGGTTCCGTGAGCCCATGACCGTCTCCACGCTGACCCAGCACCGCAGGGTGCCGCCCTACGGGATGGCGGGTGGCGCCCCCGGAGCGCTCGGCGCCAACTTCGTGGAGCGCGTGGACGGCACCGTCACCCGCCTCGACGGCAGCGACACGGCCGACGTGGCCCCCGGAGACGTACTCGTCGTCGAAACGCCCGGAGGGGGCGGCTACGGGCCGCCAGGAACGGGTAGCAGCACCCGACACAGCGACACCAGTGAGGCAGGAGAGACAAGCCATGATCTTCGGGCGTTCTGAGCGCCGCAAAGCACCCGTCGAGCCGGTGACGCTCAAGATCCTGGTGGCCGGCGGCTTCGGTGTGGGCAAGACGACTCTGGTCGGCGCGGTCAGCGAGATCCGGCCGCTGCGCACGGAGGAACTTCTGACGGAGGCGGGCCGCCCCGTCGACGACATCGAGGGCATCGAGCACAAGAACACCACCACGGTGGCGATGGACTTCGGCCGGATCACACTCCGCGACGACCTGGTGCTCTACCTGTTCGGCACGCCGGGACAGGACCGCTTCTGGTTCCTGTGGGACGAGCTGGCGACCGGCGCCCTGGGGGCCGTCGTCCTCGCGGACACCCGCCGCCTCCAGGACTGCTTCGCCGCTGTCGACTACTTCGAGAAGCGCTCCATACCGTTCATCGTCGGCGTGAACTGCTTCGAGGGCGCCGACCGTTACCCCGAGGACGCGGTCCGGCAGGCCCTCGACCTCGACCCCGAGGTGCCGGTGATCCTGGGCGACGCGCGCGACAAGGAGTCGGTGAAGGAGCTCCTCATCGGCGTCGTCGGGCACGCCGCGACGGCGGCCGAGCGCAGGCAGCCCGCGGCGACCTGAGCACGCGCCGCGGCGGCCCGGACCCCCACCGACCGGGGTCCGAACCGCCGCGTACGCGCGCGTGGAGGGCTGAACGCCACTACGCGCGTGGGGAGATGGTCTACGCGCCGTCCTCGTGCCAGCCGAAGCTCTTCTCCACGGCCTTGCGCCAGTTGTGGTACTCGCGGTCCCGGACGTCCGCCTCCATCGCGGGGGTCCACTCGGCGTCGCGCTGCCAGTGCGCCTTCAGCTCGTCCAGGTCGTTCCACACGCCCGTCGCGAGCCCGGCCGCGTACGCGGCGCCCAGGCACGTCGTCTCGGAGACCCTGGGGCGGATCACCGGCACGCCCAGGACGTCGGCCTGGTGCTGCATGAGCAGGTTGTTCTTGGTCATGCCGCCGTCGACCTTCAGGGTCGTGATCTGCACCCCGGAGTCCTGGTACATCGCGTCGACGACCTCACGGGTCTGCCAGCTCGTCGCCTCCAGGACGGCACGCGCGAGATGCGCCTTGGTGACGTACCTGGTCAGGCCGGTGACCACGCCGCGTGCGTCGGAACGCCAGTACGGAGCGAACAGACCGGAGAACGCGGGCACGATGTAGGCCCCGCCGTTGTCGTCCACGCTCGCCGCGAGCGTCTCGATCTCGTCGGCGGTCTTGATGATGCCGAGCTGGTCGCGGAACCACTGCACCAGGGCGCCCGTGATCGCGATCGACCCTTCGAGGCAGTACACGGGCGCCTCGGAGCCGATCTTGTACCCCATGGTGGTGAGCAGGCCGCTCTTCGAGGGCACCGGCCGGTTGCCGGTGTTGAGCAGCAGGAAACTGCCCGTCCCGTAGGTGTTCTTGGCGGTTCCGGTGTCGTAGCAGGCCTGCCCGAACACGGCCGCCTGCTGGTCGCCGAGGGCCGAGGCCACCGGCACACCGGCCAGCTGACCGACCGCCGTGCCGTACACCTCGGCGGACGAACGGATCTCGGGGAGCAGTGACTCCGGGACGTTCATCGCCGACAGGATCGAGGGGTCCCACTGGAGGGTCTCCAGGCTCATCAGCATGGTGCGCCCGGCGTTCGTGACGTCGGTGACGTGCACGCCGCCGTTGGTGCCGCCGGTGAGGTTCCAGATCAGCCACGAGTCGATCGTGCCGAAGGCGAGCTCCCCGCGCTCCGCCCTGGCCCGCAGGCCCGGCACGTTGTCGAGCAGCCAGGCCGCCTTGGGCCCGGAGAAGTAGCTCGCCAGGGGCAGTCCCGTCGTCTCGCGGAACCGGTCCTGCCCGTCGGCGCCGCCCAACTCGTTGCACAGCGCCGACGTGCGCGTGTCCTGCCACACGATCGCGTTGTGCACGGGCTTGCCGGTGGCCCGGTCCCAAAGGACCGTCGTCTCGCGCTGGTTGGTGATCCCGAGGGCGCTCAGTTGGTCCGCGCGCAGCCCCGCCTTGGCGATGGCCCCCGCGACCACGGCCTGCACCTTGGACCAGATCTCGGTGGCGTCGTGCTCGACCCAGCCCGGCTTGGGGAAGATCTGGCGGTGTTCGCGCTGGTCGACGGCGACGATCTCGCCGTCCTGGTTGAAGATGATGCAGCGGCTCGAGGTGGTGCCCTGATCGATGGCGGCGACGTACTTCACGGAAGTGTCGGGCATGGCTACCCCTTCGTAAGAAGACGGTCGAGACTGCTTCTGCGCTTCAGAACGCTGCGTTGTAGATGACCCCCGCCAGCGCACCGCCGATGAGCGGCCCGACGACCGGGACGAGGGCGTAACCCCAGTCGGACGTCCCCTTGTTGGGAATGGGCAGCAGCTGGTGCACGATGCGCGGGCCCAGGTCGCGGGCGGGGTTGATCGCGTAACCCGTCGGCCCGCCCAGGGACAGACCGATGCCGACGACCAGGAGCGACACGACCAGTACCTGGATGCCGGACTCGCCGAGCCCCTTGGTGAGTCCGAACGCGAGGATGGGCAGCACCAGAGCGATCGTCGCGATGATCTCGGTGATCAGGTTCGCGGCCATGTTCCGGATCTCGGGGATCGTCGAGAAGATGCCGAGCGTCGGGGTCGGACCGTCCTCCGCGGACCCGTCGGCGGAGTCGACGTTGGCGTTGAACTGCGCGAGATAGACCAGGTAGGTGAGGACGGCGCCGATCATCGCGCCGACCATCTGGCCGAGCAGGTAGATCCAGACCTTGTCCCACTTGCCGGTGTCGATCGCGATGCCGATGGTGACCGCGGGGTTGATCTGCCCGCCCGACAGCGGAGCGGCCGTGTACGCGCCGGCCAGCACGCCGAAGCCCCAGCCGAACGCGATGACGACCCACCCGGAAGCCTTCGCCTTGGAGTGTTTCAGGGTGACGGCGGCGCAGACTCCACCGCCGAACAGGATCAGGATGGCGGTGCCGATGACCTCACCGACGAAGATGTCTCCGTTGCTCATGGCGGCTCCTAGGCCCTCGCCCGGGGCAGTGCTCCCCGGTCCTCCGTGCAGGGTGCGTTTCCATGGCTGGTTCCGAACCACGGCAACCGAAGGCGGGAGAGACCCGCGCCCCGCCCGGCATCCGTGACGAGCGTGCCCACTCAGCCGGAACCACAGGTGGGGGAACGGCCCTGACCTGCCACAACCCAGCAGGAGAGCACACCTGGGGCAGGTGGGGCCCCGAGCAGCGGTGGGCCGATTTGCGGCGATGCCGACTGACATTCGGAAGTGTTCACCGGCGGTACTGGAGCGTCAAGGTCGCGGACGGCAACGGTTAACCGGGGGCGGACGCTCCCCTCCGGTCGGGTGCACAAGCCGTGGCGCGGGCGCCGCGGCGCACGTCGAAATCCTCGCGCCCCGCCCGGCCGCACACCCAACTCGCCCCGGAGAGCGCCTTCGCGGCCTTCTTAAGAGGAGCGAGAAGTGCGGCCGCCTGCCGGTGGTCGGCCACGCTGCCGGTCGGGCACACCACCGTGGCCAGCGACAGCGTCACGGCCCTGCCGCCCGCCGACCAGGGAGCGTCGAGCACCGCTGCCGCCAGCGGATCGAGGAACTCCGGGTCGGCCAGGACCAGGAAGTCGTCGCCTCCGATGTGCCCCACCCGCACGGCCTCCGACTCGGTACGCGCGAGGGCCCGTCCCACCGAACGGATCAGTTCGTCGCCGGCCGCGAAGCCCGCACCGTCGTTGACCTGCTTGAACCCGTCGATGTCCAGCCAGCTCAGGGCGAAGCCCCGCCCGTGCGCCACCCAGCGGTCCAGCTCGCCCGTCACGGCGTCCGAACCCGGCAGCCGCGTCAGCGGGTTGAGCCCTGCGGCCTGCTCGACCCGGCTCTCGGCAAGCGCCCGTACGAGGTCGGTGAGGCGTACGACGCCCACGCACCGCCCGTTGTCGTCCACCACGGCGACGTCGTCGGCGGTACGGGTGTGCTCGCCGTCCGCCACCACGTCGAGCACCTCCCAGGCCGTCGCGGTGACGCCCACCGTGCGCGGCCGGTCACCGAGCCGCGCGGCGGGCCGGTCCGCGTACAGGGCGTGCCCGTACCGCGTGGACAGCGACAGCAGGAAGCGGTCCCGCTGCACCGACCGCACCGGCACCCCGGCCGCGTCGACGAGCAGCACCCCGGACACCTCGGCCGCCCCGGTCAGCCGCCGCCGCACCTGCTCCGCGGACGCCGACTCCGGCAGCAGCGCCGCGGGCCGTACGAAGTCCCGCACCGGCGGCCCGGTCGTCCGCGACGTGCCCGTCGCCGGCGGCAGTTCGGGCATGTACACCTCGGAGATCGGCAACCGGGACGGCGGCGCGAACAGGTTGCCCTGCGCGAGCTGTGCCCCCGCGTGCCGGGCCGCCAGGCACTGGGTCTCGGTCTCCACTCCCTCGACGGCGAGCAGCGCGCCGAGCTCCTCGCACAGCGTCCGCATGGCCCGCACCGTGGCCCCGCGCGACAGCAGCGAGGCGTCGAGCTTGATCAGGTCGGGTGCGAGGTCGTCGAGCAGTCGCAGGGGGACGTCTCCGTCGCCCACACCGTCGGCACAGATCCGGAAGCCCTCCTTGCGCAGCGCGGCCACGCCCTCCAGGAGAGCCCGGTGCGGCACGTGCGTGAACGGCGGGCCCACGTCGACGGTCACCTCCCACGGCAGCCGGCCCACGTCCCGCACCGCGCGCCGCAGCGCGTCGAGCCCGCCCAGGTCGGCGAGCGTGCCCGCGAACACGTTCACATGCAGCGGCAGCAGGGCCTCGCGGCGCGCGGCGTCCCGGATCGCCCACGCGGCGAGGTCCCCGTCGAGCTCGGGCTCGCGATGCGCCCGCGCGAGCACGTCACCCGACTCGGGGCGGGCGAGTATCTCCAGGGCCGCAGCCGAACCCGTGGCCAGATTGACCACGGGCTGGAAGGCGAAGCGGAGGCTGTCCGACCAGGTGTGCACGCCAGCATGATGGCCTCACGCGGGCGCCACCAGGGCCGGTTCACACGCTGTTCACGCAGCATTCCCGTGCCGCCACGCTGCGTACGGCTGCGGTGGTCAACGCACCGCCACGACCGACGAGCCGTGACCGAAAAGGCCCTGGTTGGCCGTGATCCCGGCCCTGGCCCCCGCCACCTGCCGGTCGCCCGCCGCGCCCCGCAGCTGCCAGGTCAGCTCGCAGACCTGGGCGATCGCCTGTGCCGGAACCGCCTCCCCGAAGGATGCGAGTCCACCGCTGCTGTTGACGGGTATTCGGCCGCCGGGGGCGGTCGCGCCGTCCCGCAGCAGCTTCGCGGCCTCACCCTCGCCGCAGAGCCCGAGGTCCTCGTACCACTGCAACTCCAGGGCTGTGGACAGGTCGTAGACCTCCGCCAGGGACAGGTCCTCGGGGCCGATCCCCGCTTCCTCGTAGGCGGCGCGGGCGATCGAGGCACGGAACGCGGGACCTTCGGGGGCGACGCCGGCGGCCGAGTCCGTGGCGATGTCCGGGAGGTCGAGCACGGTGTTCGGATACGTCGGCGTCACCGTCGACACGGCCCGGATGCGGACAGGGTCGGCGGCTCCGTGCCGCCGCGCGAACTCCATGCTGGACAACACCAGCGCCGCACCGCCGTCCGACGTGGCGCAGATGTCGAGCAGGCGCAGCGGATCGGCGACCACGGCGGAGGCGGCGACCTCCTCGGGCGTCACCGTCTTGCGGTAGCGCGCGTTCGGGTTCAGCGCGCCCGAGGCCGCGTTCTTCACCTTGACCCGGGCGAAGTCCTCCAACGTGTCGCCGTGCACGGCCATGCGCCGGCGCGCGTACAGGCCGAAGTACGTCGGGTTGGTCGCCCCGAGCGCACGGAAGCGCAACCAGTCGGGATCGTCGGGCCGGTCGCCGCCCGCGGGCTTGAAGAACCCCTTGGGTGCGGCGTCGGCGCCCACCACGAGCACGACGTCCGCCATCCCCGAAAGGATCTGCGCCCGCGCGGTGTTGACCGCCTGCGCACCCGACGCGCAGGCCGCGTACACGCTGGCCACGCGCGCGCCCTGCCACCCGAGGGCCTTCGCGAACGTCGCTCCCGCCACATAGCCGGGATAACCGCCGCGCACCGTGTCCGCGCCGACGATCGAGCCCACATCCCGCCAGTCGACCCCGGCGTCCGTGAGCGCCGCCCGCGCCGCCGCCACCCCGTACTCGACGAAGCTGCGCCCCCACTTCCCCCAGGGGTGCATGCCCGCGCCGAGAACCGCCACGTCCCCCGTCATGCCGTCACCCCCGTCGGCCGCCAGTGCCACGTCGTCCACGTCGTCCCGGTCTCGTCGTCCCCCTCCTCGTTGAGCACGCCCGGTACGACTTCCACCTCCATGCCGACCGCGAGATCGGTCACGGACACGCCTGGAGCCCCCTGTCCGAGCACGACCAGACGCTCCGCCTCGAGCTCCACAGCGATCAACGCGTAGGGCTGCCAGGGAAGTTCCTCGTCGGACACGTACGGCTTCGGTGGTCGATACCTGGCGTCCGTGTACGACCAGACGCGTCCGCGCCGCGACAGCGGCAACTCGACCAGATCGCCGCCCGCGCACGCGGGATTGCGGCAAGCCGCGTCCTCGCGCGGGAAGAACACCGACGCACACGCGGAGCAGCGTGTGCCCAGGAGGCGGAAGTCGTCACCCTCTTCGGTGAACCAGTCGACCACGACAGGTGTGCGTGTACGCGCCACAGTTCCTCCCCGGCACTGAATCTGACGGAACGTCAGAAGTGTGGCACGGGGAGCCGGGCGACGGCAGGGGTCCCGCAGAACCGGGACCGTATGCGGAGATGTGGCGCCGGGGGCGTCAATCCTGGCGCGTGAGCCTGCGCTACCACTGGGTATCGTGAGAGTGACGTCGCCTGTCCGTGCCGGAAGTTGATGTTCATCAGTGGCACGATTCCTGTGATTGTCCCGTTGGAGGCGTCGGGAGGAATGATGCGGCGACGGAGGTCGACCAGTGCGCGGCGTTTCGCCGGGCCGCCGTTCGGGCGAGACGGCCGTGAAAGCTGAATGGAGCCAGTGGGATGCCGGCTCGCGGATGTTCTTGAGGCGCATGCCCGTCCGCCCCAGCGCCTTCATGACCCTTGCTCTGGAGGGTGAGCTCGACACGGGCAGCATCCCGGCGTTCTGTGAGCTCACCTCCCAGGTTCTTGCCGAGGGCAGCCGGCATCTGCTCGTGGACCTGTCCGCGGTGACCCGCTGCGACCGCGCCAGCTTCTTCACATTCCTGGGGATCCGCCAGGCCGTTCACCACGCCGGCGGCAGCCTCACCCTGGTCAGCCCGAGCCACTGCGTTCAACTCGCCCTGCACGGCAGCGGCCTGCGGGATCTGCTGCCCCTGCACGACCCTGGCGTGGAGGGCGGCCGCCGCCGGAGGCCGAAGGAGTGGGACCGGCCCCGGCGGCGGCCGTGAGCGCGAGTCGGCCGGACTCCCCAGCGGGCGTTTTCGCGCTCGTGGCCCCCGACGGCCCGGGGTGTGCGGGAGGCCACCCCAAGGGGAGTGGGCCGCTGGGGATGCGTACTGAGCCGCGCGCGGTCGGCGTGGGGGCGACTTCAGGGCGGCTGCAAGCCATGATTCAGCCGCTGTCCAATCGCGGCCAATTCGCACTGTAACCGAATGCTGACGGCGCGTGAACCCAGGGCGGCTGAAGACGGGATGCAAGAGCCCGCCGGGGCCGCGCTGCGCCGACTCACGACGCGACCCCGGCCCCTGCCCCACTGCGCGACTGCCGCGGGGGAACTCCCGCGCCCCGCTGCCGCAGCGGGCACCCGCGCGAGGAGGCGATGGGGGAGCCGGCGCCCCTCGCGCCCGACAGCCGTCGCGGACCTCTCGCGCCGGCGGCGGCCGTCCCCGATTCTCCCGAGTGCCCCCGCATGTTCAGGTCATGCCGGGCCTTCAGCGGCCCGCGAGGGACCGCTGTGAAATGGGGAAGTCGAAGTAGGTGTCCGGGAACGTCTCGGGCTTGAAGGTGAAGTGCCACCACTCCTCCGGGAGGTTCACGAATCCCTGCTTTTCCAGACTGTTCCGAAGGAACAGTCTGTTCGCCAACTGCTTCGACGTAATCGTGGCTTCCCCCGTCTGCCCCGCTTGAGGGTCGAAGCAGTCGAACCCGGTCCCCATGTCCAGCGAGTTGTCGGGGAAGCGTTCCGCCTTCGGCCCATAGCAGGGCGTGAGCTTCTCTCCGGGCACGTAGGGGCGCGTGGGCCGGGCGGGGAGCTTCACCACGGTCAGATCGAGCGTGGAGCCACGGCTGTGGCCCGACTTCTCGGCGATGTAACCGTCCGCGAACAGGCGCGTCTTGTCGACCCGCGGATAGAACTCCGCCTTCATCCGCTGGTCGTCGAGGTCCTTCGCCCAGCGGACGAAATGGTCGACCGCGCGCTGAGGTCGGTAACAGTCGTAGACCTTCAAGGAGTAGCCCTCCTTCAGGAAGGCGACCTGCGCCTTGTGGAGCGCCTGCGCGGCAGGTCTCGTGACGACGCACATCGGCTTCTTGTAGCCGTCGACCGGCTCCCCCATGAAGTCGTGCTCGGTGAAGTAGCGCATTTCCTGGATGATCGTGGGATCCACGTCGTGCAGTGCCACGAATTCCTTGGGCGCCTTCGGCTCGGGCGCCGCATGGGCGACCGAGGGGGCGGCGGCCACGCCGAGAAGCGCGGCGGCGGACAGGACGGCGAGTTTCCGCAGAGCGGTGGAAGCGCGAGTCATGGATCAGCGTCTATCAGGCGCGGGGCACGCCGGGGAAGACCGCGACCGAGTGATCGGATACAGTCCGCGCCGTGTCCGCATCAACGTCCTCCACGGTCAACCCCGTTCCGGATTCCCACTGTTCGAGCTGTGGGGCCGCCTACGGGGCCGAGGTGCGCGGCTGGCCCCGCACCTGCCGGGCCTGCGACTCCGTCGCCTACCGCAATCCGCTGCCGGTGGCCGTCGCCCTGCAACCGGTGTACGACACGGTCGGCACGGCGCTCGTCGCGATCACCCGGACCATCGCCCCCGCGCGCGGGGAGCCGGCTTTGCCCGGCGGCTTCGTCGACGACCGGGAGGACTGGCGGCACGCCGTCGTCCGCGAACTCCAGGAGGAGACCGGCATCGTCGCCGCGGCGCGCGACGTACGCCTCGTGGACGCCATGAGCGCCCCGGACGGCCATCTCCTGCTCTTCGGCCTGCTGCCCGAGCGGCCGGCGGGGTTCCTGCCCGCCAGCGAGGCCACCGACGAGACGGACGGCTGGCACCTCCTGCGCCGCCCGACCGAACTGGCATTCCCCCTGCATACGTTGGCGGTCAAGGCCTGGTTCGAAGGCCGCTACCCGTAGCCCGAATCCCGGTAGCCCGAGTATCTGCAGCTCGCGGAAGAGCGCTCACAGACCGCGCACGCGCACCGGGTACGGCGGTGTGGCCTCGCCGCCCTCCCGGTCCGCCTCGACGACCACACGCCCGTTGCCCCAACGCACCCGGAACCGCTCGACCTCCGGCTCCTCCCAGCCGTCCCCGGCGTCCCGTACCGCGTGGCCGCCGCCCGTACGCCCCGGAGCCGGCGCCCACGCCTCCAGGACGATGCCGCCGCCCGGATCGCGCACAGGAAGCACCGACCCGCCGCGCACGAGCACCGGAACACGCGACAAGGGCGCGTCCACCGTGATCTGTCCGGGCCCGTCGAAGGCCTCGCCGGTCGCCGTGTCGTACCAGCGCCCCGGCGGCAGCCGCACGGTGCGGCGGTCGACTCCCTCGTCCAGGACAGGAGCGACCAACAGGCAGTCACCCAGCATGAAGGCGTCCTCGCAGTCCCGCAGAGCCCGGTCCTCCGGAGCGCCCCACCACAAGGGCCGCACATACGGGGCACCGGTGCGCCGGGCGAGATGAGCCAGGGTCACGAAGTACGGGTGGTGACGGCGCCGCTCCTCCAGCGCCACGCGCGCGTGCCCGAGCACCTCCTGCCCGAACAACCAGGGCTCGCGCCTGCCCGCCGCCCGCAGCGCCGAGTGCGTACGGAACAGCGGCATGTAGGAGCCCAGCTGGAACCAGCGCAGGAACAGCTCCGGTGACGGCCTCCCGTCGAACCCGCCGACATCGGGCCCCGAATACGGCACCCCGCACAACCCCAGCCCCATCACCAAGGAGAGCGACGAACGCAGCCCTGCCCACCCGGTGGCGACGTCCCCGGACCACGTCCCTCCGTAGCGCTGCAAACCCACCCAGCCGGACCGGGAGAGCAGGAACGGCCTCTCCTGAGGCTGCAGTTCACGCAGCCCCTCGTAGCCCGCCCGTGCCATGCACAGCGCGTACACGTTGTGCGCCTCCCGATGATCGCCGCCCCGCCCCTCGACCGCGTGACGGGACGAACGGGGGAGCGTGGGCTCACCGAAGGCGGCGAGGGCCACCGGCTCGTTCCTGTCGTGCCAGAAGCCCGAGAAACCCTGCGCAAGCCGCTCCTCGTACAGGCCGCCCCACCACTTGCGCACCCGCTCCGCCGTGAAGTCCGGGTACATCGACTCACCGGGCCGTACGACTCCGCGCACGGGGCGCCCCGCGGCGTCCCGCACAAACGCGTCGATCGCCTGCCCACCGTCGTACAGCGCGTCGCCCGTCCGCGCCTTGACCGCCGGGTCGACCGCGGACACCAACCGAACGCCCTCGCCGCGCAGCTGCTCTGCCAGCCGGGGCAGGGAGGAAAACCGTTCACGGTCGACGGTGAAGTCCTGCCGCGCCGAGAAATGGCCGACGTTCAGATGAACGGCCTCCAGGGGCAGATCACGCTCCCTGTAGTCGGCCACGACGCGGCGCACCTCCTGCTCGCTCCCGAAGTCCCCACGCGCGTGCTGGTGACCCAGCGCCCAGCCCGGCGGCACGACCGGAGCACCCGTCAACTGGGACCAGACGTGGAGCACGCGCGCGGGTGTGCCCACCACCACCCAACAGCGCAGCGGGCCACCCTCCATGCGCAGTTCGGACGTGCCGGCGCAGTCGTGCCCCGAGCCCGCGCCCTCGCTGCCCTCGCGCAGACTCACGGCGCCGTCCCACGTGTTGTCGTGGAACACCAGATGGGTACCGGCGTCCGCGACCACCACCTGCACCGGCATCGTGAGCGACAACGGATCGTCCTGCCGACCGAACGAACCGCCCGGATCCGTGTTCCACAACCGGTACGTCCCGTCACGCAGCCGCGGGCCCGACGCACGCCCCCCGAGGCCGAAGAAGCGCGCGTCCGGGGCGACCCTGGACCGCTGCGCCCAGCGGGCCTCACCGCCTTCCTCCGACTCCCACCACCGGGGCGGCAGATCACGGCGCAGCAGCACCCCGCCCGGCGTACGCACCTCCAGGGCGCCGTGCCGCGAGACCACGACGGTCACCCGCTCGGACACCACCCGCCAGCCGCCGTCCTTGTCCGGCTCGAGCACCGCCCGCGGATCCGCCTCCGGACAGACCCCGTCCATCGCGTACGAAGGCTCAGGCTCGGCGCCGTCCCAGCCCCAGAAGAGGGCGCCGCTCACCGTGACGGTGATGCGCAACCGGGATCGCGTGAACCGCACAAGACCGCCGCCCGGCTCGGGCGTCGCCCCGACCACGGAGCCGGGCACACGCGCCCGCTCGATCCCGCGCCGCGGCAGTCCCTCGGAGTCCGCGCGCAGATGCCGCCACGACGCCCGCACGGCGCGCAAACCCCGGCCCGATCCCACGGCGGAGACCGCCTTCGCCAAGCGCACCACGTCACGACCATCCATGCTGCTCACCCTGCCACCGCGGCGCACGCGTGCGTGCCGCGTTCAACTGCCGTTCACCCGTGGTGCCAGCACATCTACAAGAGGCCGACTATGTGGGATACACCCTGGTGCCGAAGTCGATCACGTGGCATCGTCCTGTCAGCCGTGTCCTGCGCACTCTCCGCGGTGCGCGCCCGGGACACACACGCCGCACGTACTTCCTGGAGCCGCATCATGTCCACCGTGAACCCGTCACCGCTCTGGCAGCCCAACCGGCAGCAGATCGCAGACGCCCAGATCACACGGTTCCAGGCCTGGGCGGCCGAGCAGCACGGCGCGCCCGCGGACGGCGGCTACGAGGCGCTCCACCGCTGGTCGGTCACCGAACTCGAAACCTTCTGGAAAGCCGTCACCGAGTGGTTCGACGTGCGCTTCACGCACCCCTACGCGCGCGTGCTCGGCAACCGTGCCATGCCGGGCGCCGAATGGTTCCCCGGAGCCACCCTCAACTACGCCGAGCACGCCCTGCGCACGGCGGAGGACCCCGCGCGCGCGGACACCGCCGCCATCATCCACGTCGACGAGACCCACGAACCCCGCCCCGTCACCTGGGCTGAGCTGCGCCGGCAGGTCGGCTCCTTGGCCGCCGAGCTGCGGGCCCTCGGCGTGCGCCCCGGCGACCGCGTCAGCGGCTATCTGCCCAACATCCCCGAGGCCGTCGCCGCCCTGCTCGCCACGGCCGCCGTCGGAGCCGTGTGGACCTCCTGCGCCCCCGACTTCGGCGCACGCAGCGTCCTGGACCGCTTCCAGCAGGTCGAGCCCGTCGTCCTGTTCACGGTCGACGGCTACCGTTACGGCGGCAAGGAGCACGACCGCCGCGACACCGTACGGGAACTCCGCTCCGAGCTGCCCACCCTGCGCGCGGTCGTGCACATCCCGCTCCTTGGCACCAAGGCCCCGGAAGGCGCCTTGGAATGGTCGGACCTCACCTCGGCGGACGTGGCACCGGTCTACGAAGACGTGCCTTTCGAACACCCCCTGTGGGTTCTCTACTCCTCCGGTACGACGGGCCTGCCCAAGGCCATCGTGCAGTCGCAGGGCGGCATCCTCGTCGAACACCTCAAGCAGCTCGGCCTGCACTGCGACCTCGGCCCGGACGACCGCTTCTTCTGGTACACGTCCACCGGCTGGATGATGTGGAACTTCCTCGCGTCCGGCCTGCTCACGGGCACGACGATCGTCACCTACGACGGCAGCCCCGGATACCCCGACACCGGCGCGACCTGGGCGGTCGCCGAGCGCACCGGAGCGACCCTCTTCGGCACCTCCGCCGCGTACGTCATGGCCTGCCGCAAGGCCGACGTGCACCCCTCGCGCGATCACGACCTCTCCCGCATCAAGTGCGTCGCCACCACCGGCTCCCCGCTCCCGCCCGACGGCTTCCGCTGGCTCCACGACGAGGTGCGCGAGGACCTGTGGATCGCCTCCGTCAGCGGCGGCACCGACGTCTGCTCCTGCTTCGCCGGAGCCGTACCCACGCTCCCCGTCAACATCGGCGAGCTCCAGGCCCCCGGCCTCGGCACCGACCTCCAGGCCTGGGACCCCGCGGGCAACCCGCTGACCGACGAGGTCGGCGAACTCGTCGTCACCAACCCCATGCCGTCCATGCCGATCCGCTTCTGGAACGACCCCGACGGCAGCCGGTACCACGACAGCTACTTCGACACCTACCCCGGAGTCTGGCGCCACGGAGACTGGATCACGCTGACCTCGCGCGGCTCCGTCGTCATCCATGGCCGCTCCGACTCCACCCTCAACCGCCAGGGCGTCCGGATGGGCTCGGCCGACATCTACGAGGCCGTGGAGCGTCTCCCCGAGATCCGCGAGTCGCTCGTCATCGGCCTGGAACAGCCCGACGGCGGCTACTGGATGCCCCTCTTCGTCCACCTCGCGCCGGGCGCCGTGCTCGACGACGCGCTCCGCTCCCGCATCAAGCAGGTCATCCGCGAACAGCTCTCGCCGCGCCACGTCCCCGACGAGGTCATCGAAGCCCCCGGAGTCCCGCACACCCTCACCGGCAAGCGCATCGAGGTACCCGTCAAGCGCCTGCTCCAGGGAACCCCGCTGGAAAAGGCCGTCAACCCCGGCTCCATCGACAACCTCGAACTCCTGAAGTTCTACGAGGAGATCGCCCGCAAGCGGGCCTGACCTCCGAAGCCGCCGGCCCGCTGTCACCGAAAGTCGCGTTGTCAGTGCCCATGATTACTCTGAGTGAGCATCGTTCGAGCGCACTCAGGGGGAATCATGGGGCACACACAACCCAGCAGGCAGGTCGGCATGCGGCGCGTCCTGCGCCGTGAAGTGGTGGGAACGATCGGTCTGTTGGCCGACGAGCAGGACTTCGCGGCGATGCGGCGCTACCGCAGCTTCACCTTCGACGATCACACGACGTACCTGCGCCAGGTGGAAGGACTCCTCAAATCCCTGGCCCTGGCAGGCGGGTTCACCTCGGTCACGCTCTTCGACCCGGCCGAGTTCACGGAATTCTGCCGGTCGGAGGGCCTGGACCCGGACACCGCGGCCAGCCGCACCCGATTCACCGCGGAACTCGCGACGACCGGCCCCGCAGTCGCCTACCAGGGGCAGCCCATGGCCGACCTCGTCCCCGAGCTGGTCGAAGAGGCCGTCCGCCAGGCGACCTGGGAGTACGCGACATCCGTCCTGTCCCGGACGGGCCTGTGCGTCACTTGCGGTCAGGACATCGGACGGATGGCCTTTACCAGGGCCTCGTACCTGGTCGCCCGGGTGATCGAGGCGATCGGGGAAGGCACCCACCACTGGGTGTGCAGCGTGCTCACCGACCGGGAGTCACTGCACGCCGTGCTCCACGTGAGCGCCTCCGAAGCCGACACGGTCAAGGTCGACGAGTCCGCGGCCATGGAGGTCACGGCGATCCTGGCCCTGGCGATCGTCACTCGTCGCGCCAGCGCGGTCATCGTGCGCAGCTCGGTCACGGGGGAGGAGGACCGGATCCACGGCTGGCACCTGAAGGACGAGCGACTCCAGCCGATCCCAGCGGGACGGGTCTTCGACGCCTACTGCACCGACGCGGACTCGGGGGACCTCTCCGCTCCGGAGCCAGGAGTCAACTACTGCACCGCACCAGAAGTGGACGACACGCAACCCGACGGGAGGCATCGCCACTGAAACCCCGCGGGCACGCGCGAAGGGCGCCCCGCCCACAGACGGAGCGCCCTTCGAAGGCACTGCTGGTGACCGCCGGCGCGCGGTCAATCCTGCGCTGTCACTCGCCGGACAGCACGGCCTGAGCGGCGCTGCGCGCCTCCTCGGCGGACTCCGCGGCCCGCGCGGCGGCAGCCGCGCGCTCGCACTGGGCCAGCGTGTACTTGCCGAGCGTCGCCCGCACGTACGGAATCGAAGCCGCACCCATGGAAAGCGAGGTGACACCCAGACCGGTCAGGACGCACGCGAGCAGCGGGTCGGACGCGGCCTCACCGCAGACGCCACAGCTCTTGCCCTCGGCCTTCGCCGCCTCGGCGGACAGCGAGACCAGGTCGAGCAGCGCGGGCTGCCACGGGTCCTGCAGACGCGACACGGCGCCCACCTGACGGTCCGCGGCGAACGTGTACTGGGCCAGGTCGTTGGTGCCGAGCGACAGGAACTCGACCTCCTGCAACACCGACCGGGCACGCAGCGCGGCAGACGGAATCTCCACCATCGCACCGAACTTCGCCTGCAGCCCGGCCTCACGACAGGCATCGGCGAACGCCTTGGCGTCGGCACGGTCGGCCACCATCGGCGCCATGACCTCGAGGTAGACGGGAAGCCCCTCGACGGCCTTGGCCAACGCGGTCAGCTGCGTGCGCAGCACCTCGGGGTGGTCGAGCAGCGTCCGCAGACCCCGCACGCCCAGAGCCGGGTTCGGCTCGTCGCCGGGCGTCAGGAAGTCCAGCGGCTTGTCGGCGCCCGCATCGAGGACGCGCACGACGACACGGCCCTCGGGGAACGCCTCGAGCACCTGCCGGTACGCCTCGACCTGCTTCTCCTCGGACGGCGCGTTCTTGCTGTCGTCCAGGAAGAGGAACTCGGTACGGAAGAGACCGACACCCTCGGCACCCGCCTCGACCGCCGCGGGCACGTCCGCCGGGCCGCCGATGTTGGCGAGCAGCGGGACCTTGTGGCCGTCGGACGTGGCACCGGGACCGGTCGAGGCGGCCAGTGCGGCCTTCCGCTCGGCGGCCGCGGCCTCCATCGCGCTCCGCTTCTCCGCGCTGGGGTCCACGAAGATCTCACCGGTGCTGCCATCGACAGCGACGACGCTGCCCTCGGCCAGCTCGCCCGCACCGGGGAGCGCCACGACGGCCGGCACGCCCAGGGCGCGAGCCAGGATGGCGCTGTGGCTGGTCGGCCCACCCTCTTCGGTGATGAAACCGAGCACGAGAGTGGGGTCGAGAAGTGCGGTGTCCGCGGGCGCGAGGTCGCGCGCGATGAGCACGTACGGCTTGTCGCTGTCGGGAACGCCGGGCATGGGCACGCCGAGAAGCCGGGCCACGATGCGGTTCCGCACGTCGTCGAGGTCCGCGACGCGGCCCGCCATGTACTCACCGGCACCGGCGAGGAGCTCGCGGTAGTGCGAGAACGCGTCGTAGATACCGCGCTCGGCGGTGCTCCCGACGGCGATACGACGGTCGACGTCCGCGATCAGCTCGGGGTCCTGGGCGATCATGGCCTGTGCTTCGAGCACCGCCTGGGCCTCACCACCGGCCAGGTTGCCGCGCGCCATCAGGTCGGCCGCGACGGCTTCGACGGCCTGGCGGGCGCGCCCCTGTTCGCGCTCCGCATCCTCGGCCGGAATCTGCTTGGCCGGCGGCTCGAGCACCGCCGTTCCCATGTGCCGAACCTCGCCGATCGCGACACCGTGGCTCACGCCGACGCCTCGCAGCGTTGTCTCCATCTCACCGTCTCCGATAGTGCGACGAGCGCTGCCGCCGCGTTGATTGTCCTGCCGACCGTCCGTGACGGAGCGTGTCACTTCCAGCCGAAGAGGGCGTCGCCCGCCTTGATGTCCTTGTCCTCGACCACGTCGGAGAGAGACTCCGCCGTGGCCTCAAGGGCGACGACCGGGCAGATCGGCGACTTGCCGGCGGCCTCGACGGCGGCCGGGTTCCAACGGACCACGGACTGACCGCGCTGCACGGTGTCGCCCTTGTTGACGAGCAGCTCGAAGCCCTCGCCGTTGAGCTGGACGGTGTCGATACCCAGGTGCGTCAGCACGCCGTGGCCCTCTTCATCCACGACGACAAAGGCGTGCGGGTGAAGGGACACAACGATGCCGTCCACCGGGGCAACAGCGTCAGACGCCTCGCGCGCGGGGTCAATGGCGGAGCCGGGGCCGACCATCGCACCGGAGAACACCGGGTCAGGAACGGCGGAGAGCCCGATGGCGCGTCCGGTGAGCGGGGACGTCACACTGGTCATGGCAAGCCTCCCAGGGGGCGGAGATTCAGGGTCGCCGTCACTGCCTGTCCTGGACGGCGTACTGATCAGAAGCGTAAGTCATAAAAAGTCCCGGTTCCCTACGAGAGGTCCCGGTTGGCGGACGTAGAGGCCGCGGGCAAACGATTTGCGCCGAAGCTCGGGCCCGATGTACTGTCGTACCCCTGCCTGGGGGCAGCCGACGCAACTGAGCGTCCAACACCCCGGCAGCATCTATCAAGTCCTAAGTTGCAATGCGAACCGTAATTCTGCATGTCTGCAGAGGCGTGGTCAGCGGGCCGAGAAAAGACTGATAGTGTTTGACCTCGCCGAAAGGGCCGCGAAAGCGGAATTCCTGAAGGCACGCGTCAAGT
>NZ_JBUEGE010000007.1:0-303223 GCF_054963755.1 Streptomyces sp. EDA2-14 | reverse complement strand
ACCCACCCCACACCACCCCCGGACGCCGAAGCTCCGGGGGTGGGACGGGGCGGGTCGTCAGCGCAGGTGGACGGCTCCGGTGTGGGCGTTCAGCGTGTAGTGGTGTCCGTGGGCGCGGGCCGTTGTGTGGCCGGCGTCCAGGGCGGCGATGCGCACGCCGTGCCGGGTGATCCAGGCCTGGTAGGTGCCGTTCGGCAGTTTGGTGACATGGGCGATGTCGCCGCCCCCGAGCCGCACGTCGTGGGTCTTGCCGGTCCGGCTCGTGTGGTGCTGCTTCTTGTGATGCTTGTCCTGGTGCTGCGGCACGTTCTGCTCGCTGTGCCAGCCGCCGGGGTGCGTCACTCCGACGAAGCCGTTCGCCTGGTTGAGCGCGTAGGTGTAGCCGTGCACGCGCTGGGACTTGTGCGTGGAGTCGAGTGCCGCGATCCGCACGCCCTTGTGCGTGATCCAGGCCTGGTAGGTGTGGTTCGGCAGCTTGGTGACGTGTGCGGTGCTGCCGTCGCTGAGCGGGAGCGTCTGGGTCTGGGTGCGGTGCGCCGTGGTGTGCTGGGCGGTGGCCACGGACCCGGTGGACGCCGGAGCGGCCTCGGCGGTGGCAGCGACGGCGGTCACGGCACCGAGGCCGAGAACGGCGGATGCCAGAGACGTGCGGAGAATACGAGAGGTCTGCATGCGCCGGCCCCTTTCCATGAGTCGAACGAGTCGAACGAATTGAGTGAGTCGAACGCGTCGTGGTGACCGCGTACTCATGAAGCTAGGCGGCGCACATCAAGGCATTCCGCATGGAACATCACAGACGTATGACAGCGCCTCGAAAGTGCGGAGATGGGGAGTAACTACCCTGATGCGGCAGGACCTTCGGCCCCGGACCGGAGTCCCGCCCGGCGGCGGGCTTCACCGGCTCCTGGCGGTGCGGCGGAATTCGAGGGTCAGCGGGCAGGCGGTGAAGATCGACGAGTACGTGCCGACCGCCACGCCGATCAGCAGCGCCAGGGCGAAATCGGTGAGCGAGTCGTCCGCGAGGACGGCCAGCGAGGCGAGGATGAACACCGCACCCATGCCGGTGTTGACCGTACGGGGCAGGGTCTGCAGGACCGCGTCGTTGGTCAGCCTGCCCAGGGGCGCCCCCGGTGTCCGGCCCAGCAGCTCACGGACGCGGTCGAAGAGGACGACCGAGTCGTTCACCGAGTAGCCGATCACCGTCAGCAGCGCCGCCAGGAACACCCCGTCGACCGGCTTGCCCAGCCAGGCGAACACCCCCACCAGGACGACCACGTCGTGAACCAGCGCCGTGACCGCGGCCGCCGCGTAGCGCAGACGGAACCGGACCGCGAGGTAGAGGAGTTGGGCGGCCAGGGCAAGACCGAGGGCGATCAGGGCGCCCCGGCGCAGTTCCTCGCCCAGACTCGGGCCGATCCGCTCGTCCCGCACCTTCTCGGCCCCGCCGCCCAGACCCGCGATCGTGTCGGTGACGGCCTCGCTCTGGGTGTCCGTGAGGTCCTGGGTGCGCACTGTCAGGTCGCCGTCGCCGGAGGACTGCACCACCGCACGCGGAATGCCCTCCTGAGCCAGCGCCGTACGGGCCCGGTCGGGGTCGACCGGGGAGGTGGTGGCGTACTCGACGAGCCGGCCGCCGGTGAACTCGATGCCCACGTTCACACCGCGCAGCAGGACGCCGGAGCCCGCCACCACCACGACGAGCAGACAGGCCGCCAGCCAGCGGCGCGGATGACGCAGCAGGAACGGATTGCGGCGCAGCAGCGCGTCACGGACCCGGCCGGTCGCCGCGATGCCGGTCAGCCGTGGGCGGCGGCGGACCGCCGGGCGGTTCACCGCGAACTCGGCGAGCACCCGAGTGATCACGAGGGCGCTGACCATGGAGGCCAGCACGCCGATCCCGAGGGTGACGCCGAAGCCCTTGACCGGGCCGGACGCCAGGAAGAACAGCAGGGCGGCTGCGATCAGCGTGGTGATGTTGGAATCGGCGATCGCGCTGAACGCGCCGCGGAAACCCGCGCTCAGCGCCGACCGTGTGCTCGTGCTCGCACGGGTGCGGGCGGCACGCTCCTCCCGCGCCCGTTCGAAGGTGAGGACGTTCGCATCCACCGCCATGCCGATCGCCAGGACGAAACCCGCCAGGCCGGGCAGGGTGAGGGTCGCGCCGAGCGCGGCCAGCGCCGCGTAGGAGATCAGGCCGTAACAGAGCAGCGCCACCGTCGCCAGCGCCCCCATCAGCCGGTAGACCACCGTCATGAACAGCGCCGTCAGCGCGGTGCCCACGATCGCGGCTCGGGCGCCTGCCTCGACGGCTTCCTCACCCAGGGTGGCGCCGACGGTGCGCTGCTCGACCGTCTCGACCGGGACGGGCAGGGCACCGCCCGTGACGAGCAGCGCCAGTTCGCGGGCCTCGGCGTCGTCGAAGGAGCCGGTGATCTGCGTGGAACCGCCAGAGATGCCGGTCCTGCAGGCCACCGAGGGGTCGACCTGCGGCGATGAAATGATCTTGTCGTCGAGGACGATGGCGACCCGGCGCCGGGCATCCCCCGGCTGCTCGCAGGCCGCCCGGCCCGTCACCTGCTGCCACCGGCCGGCGCCGGCGTCCTCGAAATCGACCCCGACGTGCCAGCCCGCACCGTTCTCCTGGTCGAAGCGGGCGTCGGCGCCCTTGACGTCCTGCCCGGTCAGCATGGCCGCCCCCAGGCGCAGGAGCCGGCCCGACTCGTCCGGCAGGGTCCGCTCACCGCTGCTGCCGCTGCCGCTACCGGAAGGCTCCTGGGATCCTCCGCCGCCGGTGCCCTCGGCCTCGCCGAGCACCGGGTGGACGGTCAGCTGCGCGGTGCGGCCCAGCACGTCGGCGGCCTTCTTCGGGTCCTGTACGCCCGGCAGTTCGACGACGATCCGTTTCTCACCGGAACGGACGATGCTCGGTTCGGCGACGCCGAGGGCGTCGATGCGGCCGCGCAGCACCTCCACGGTCCGGTCCGTGGCCTCACGGTCGGCCACGGCGGAGTCGGTGGACCGGGTTTCCAGCACGATCTGGGTGCCGCCGCGGAGGTCGAGTCCGAGACGGACCGGCACCATCAGCGCGATGGCCACGGACGCGGCCAGCACGGCGAGCGCCACGAACGCGCGGACGGTCAGGGCACGCGAACGCCCGCGTGGGCGCGCACCGGAACGAGAACGGGGACGAGGACGGGGTTTCGCTGAAAAGCGGGTCAAAACGGGCCTCCGGCAGGCACGCCGCAGCGGCGGCCGAACGCGGCCGCGGCGCAAGAAGAAGGAAAGTGGTGCGGGTCGGGGTGTCAGATGCCGGAGGAGACGGGAGGAGCCCGGTTGCCGTCGTGGCCCGGACGGCCCGGAGAGACCGGCACCGGGCCGGGGACGACCGGGCTCCGTACGAAGAACGCCGCGGCGGGCCCCGCGCCGGGGACGGTGACGGCCCCCAGCCGGTCCGGGACCGCCGGACGCTCGGGCAGAAGATCGTGCCGGGCCCGCAGCTGCGCCGCACAGGCCGAGCAGCCGTCGTCCACGTGCGCGGCGAACTCCGGCGAACCGACGACCGCTGAGGTGACCTCGACAGCCGTGGCGGCACCGGGAGTCGGACGCAGGTCGAGAAGCGCAGGCGGCGCGGTGCTTTCCCCTACACCGGCGGGCGCGGCACCAGGATCCGTACCCGTCGGAGCAGCCGCCCCGAGGGACGTACCGCTCCCAAGGTGCCCGTCCGACGCGGGCGCCGCCGGGAGCAGGGGCAGCAGGACGGCCAGCAGCACGGTGAGCAGCATCGCGAACCGGCCCCGGACGGTGGGGGCGGTGCCGTTTGCGAGGTGCATGCGCTGCCCCCCCCCTTCCTGGTGTGCGCTGTGTGACGGGAACTCAGACGACGGCGACGGCGACGGCGGCCGCGGTGGCTGTGGCTGTGGCTGTGGCTGTGGCCGTCAGGGCTCGACGAGTCCCGCCCGGATCGCGTACCGGGTCAGCTCCAGACGGTCGTGCAGGCCCAGCTTTTGCAGCAGATTCGCCCGATGCCGGTGCACCGTCTTGACACTGATGAACAACAGCTCCGCGATCGCCTTCGAGGAATGCCCCTCGGCCACCAGCTTCAGGACTTCCTCCTCGCGCGGCGTCAGAAGATCACCCGAGGTCTCCTCGCCGTGCCGGACCCGGTCCAGGTAGTTGCGGATCAGCGCCGTCACCGCTCCGGGATACAAGAACGGCTCGTCCCGCACCGCCGCCCGGCACGCCGCCACCAGATCCCGGTCGGCGACCGACTTCAGGACATACCCGCAGGCCCCTGCCTTCAGTGCCTGGAAGAGGTACTGCTCGTTGTCGTGCATCGTCAGCATCAGAATGCGGATCCCCGGATGCCGCGCGGCCAGTTCACGCGCCGCCTGCAGGCCCGTCAGACGGGGCATCGAGATGTCCAGCACCGCAAGATCCACCTCTTGGGCCCGCGCCATCTCGATCGCCTCCGCTCCGTCTCCCGCCTCGGCGACCACTTCCAGATCCGGCTCCCGGTCCAGGATCAAACGCACCCCACGGCGGACCAACACATGATCGTCGGCGAGCAGAATCCGAATCGGCGATGCCTCGGACACCTCGGACATGTGCATGGTCACAGCTGCTTCCTGGGGAGACTGGAGAGACTGGGGAGAGGGGCGGTAAGGCGAACACAGGTACCCGTACCGGGCGTCGACGTGATGTCGAGGGCGGCGCCGATCAGCAGGGCCCGTTCGCGCATGCCCCGGATACCGGCGCCCTCGCATGCCGTCTCGATGCCACGGCCGTCGTCGGTGATGGTGAGTGTCACCGCGTCACCGGTGTCCTCCAGGGCCACTTCGAGACGCTCGGCGTCCGCGTGGCGGGCGGCATTGGTCAGGCTCTCCTGAGCCACCCGGTACAGGACCAGCTCCTTCTCGTCGTCCAGGGCGGGCAGATCCGCGTCGAACCGGCGTACCACCCGCAGCCCCGTATGCGTAGAGAAGTCGTTCGTGAGCGAGGACAGGGCACTGACCAGACCGAGGTCGTCCAGGACACCGGGACGCAGCCGCCGTACGAGCCGTCGGACCTCGTCCAGGCTCTCCCGGGTGATCTCCTGCGCCTGGTGCAGTTCCTCGCGCAGCGGCCCGTCCGCCTCGTCCGCGGCCCGCCCCAACACCAGCAGGATCGCGGTCATGCTCTGTCCGACCTCGTCGTGCAACTCCTGCGCGATCCGGCGCCGTTCCGCCTCCTGGGCGAGCAGGACGCGGGCGCTGCTCGTGGCCCGCTCCCTCTCCAGCCGCTCCAGCATCGCGTTGAAGCCGCGGATCAGTTCGGGGACCTCACCGCTGCCCGTCGCCGGGAGCCGCTGACCGGGACGCAGCAGATCGACGGTCGCCATCAGGGCGGTCAGACGGGCCAGCGGTGCCAGTCCCCAGCGCAGCAGCGTGCCGTTGGTGATCAGCATGACGCCCATGCCGACCACCAGGACGACGGCCTCGGTCAGCAGGATGGGCACGGAGACGGTCACCGGGGCCCACAGCAGCAGAGCTGTGGCCAGCCCCAGCACCACCGTGTTGAGCCCGAAGATCCGCCAGAACAGGGACACCGGGGGACGCCTCCTTCAGCGACGTGTCGACCGAGTACGGCTCTACTGTCGGTCATCGCGCGCCCTCGGTGGGAACTGCGGTCCTGGTGAGCGACCGAGCATCCGGACAGCTTGCCCCATCCGGGCTCGACGGGGCGATGGGGCCCGGGCCCCACATTCCGTGGTGCGGCCTACCCATACGCCCCGCGCCCACCGTCGGAGCCCCGGCGGGTGACCGAACTCTCACGCCATGGCGCGTGGATGGACCCCGTGTCCCCGGGAAATGGGGCACGCGCCCGATGGGTTTGTCGCGGCGGCCCGGCCAGGGTGGACGGTGAACGGGCCCCGACGGCCCGGCACTCGGCATACCCGCACTTCTCCACCTTCGAAGGGACCCGGTCACCGTGTCGCTCGACGTCTCCCGCACCGAACCCCGCCCCGATCGGCCCGCCGCTCACGAAGCCCGCCGGCGCCTCGAACACGCCCGCACCACCAGCCTCACCCAACTGAACGCCCTCACCGAGGACGGCCACACGCACGAGCACCTGATGTCCACGCAGAGGACCGCGATCGAGCAGACGCTCCAGGACATCGACGCCGCCTTCGCCCGGATCGCGGACGGCAGCTACGGCACCTGCCAGAGCTGCAACACCGCCGTCCCCGAAGAACGCCTCGAAATCCTCCCCTACACGCGGTACTGCGTCGCCTGCCGACGCCGCACCGCCCCCTGACCCGCCGCGTCACTCCCGTCCCTTCGTTCCTGTCCCTCCCGCCCTGCCCCAAGGGGTGAAGTGGTGAATCACCAGACCATCAGCGACCACACCACGCATCTGTCGCTCCAGGACCTCGCGGCTCTCCGATCCGATCTGCACGAACAGCAGCGCTTCCGCGAGGACCAGTTGCGCCGGCTCGCCGCGGCCGCGGCGAGCACCGGTCGGCCGACCCGGCAGCACTCCCCCGCGCACGCGCAGGTCCAGGACACGCTCGCGGCCTGTGCCCGCATGGTCCTCACCGATGTGGAAGCGGCCCTCGACCGCATCGACGAGGGCGGGTTCGGTCACTGCCAGCGCTGCCGCCGGACCATCGACCGCGACCGCCTGCTGATCGTGCCGCAGGCCCGCTACTGCGCCCGCTGCCCACAGATGAGGGAGGCCGACCGATGACCCCGCCGATCACGCCGCTCCGGCACCGGTCGTGGCCCCGGTACCGGCAACATTGCGGTATCGCGCTCGACATGGGCAGTGCCCGCACCCGCGCCTGGATCGCCGGACGGGGGCTGATCCTCGACGTGCCGACCGTGACCTTCCCCGGTACCGGAGCCATCCACCCCATCCAGCGCGGCGCCATCGTCGACGCCCCCGGCACCGCACGGATGCTGGAGCGGCTCCTCGCCCACCGGTTGCCCCGCTTCGCCCGCCCGCTGATCGTGGTGGCGGCGCCGGTCCTGGACGGGTTCGCCTACCGTTCCCAGGCCCATGCCGCCGTCCAGGCACTGCGTCCGCGCAGTGTGTTGACCATTCCTGCCGCACGCGCCGTGGCCCATGCGGCGGGCGCCGACCTGTGCCGGCCGCTGATCGTGATCGACATCGGCGCGCACCTCACCGAGGTGGTGCTCCTGGCCGACGGCGCCGTCCACGACGCACGCCGCACCGCCCTGGGCACGGATGACATCCGTCATCAGACGGCCGGGCCCGCACAGATCGGCGAGGCCCTGGCCGACATGACGGCCTCGATGCTGCGGCAGGACCGCACGTCCCTGACCGTCGACGCGCTGGCCCGGGGGCCGTTGCTGGCGGGCGGCGGCGCACTGCACCCCGAGATCACCTACCGTCTCGCCGACCAGTTGCACGTGCCGCTGCGTCCCGTTCCCGCGCCGCACACCGCCGCCGTCCGCGGCGCGGCCCAGCTCCTGAAAGCCGTACACACCCACCCGGCGACCGCGCACACCGCCCGCCCAGCAGAGCCGCCGCGCTAGCCCGTGCCGGGGCCTCGTACGCCGGGGTCCCGGCACGTTCGTGCGGTTGCTCCCTCCGTCAGGAAGGAGGCACACCATGGCCGGCGAGATCCCTCCGGCCCAGCCACCACCCGCCGATCCCGGCGCCGCACGCCGTCCCCGCCTCCACTCCGCTCTGTGGCGGTGGAGACGGAACCCGCTCCGGCGTCCCAGCGACCGGCTCCAGGCATGGGTCACACTCGCGCTGTCACTCGCCGTACTGACCGTCGCCCCCGCCGCGATGTTCGCCGCCGGGGACAGCGCCCACCGCCATTACCGCAGCATCGCCCAGCACGAAGCGCGCACCCGCACTCAGCAGCCCGCCACTCTCACCCACGACACCCCGCGCCACCCCGAACCGGGGTCGGACGAGGCGAAGGAGGCGCGCTACCCGGTCCCCGTCCGCTACACCGATCCGCACGGCCACATGCGGACCGGCAGGACGGATGTCGAACCAGGGCTGCCGGCCGGTCGCACCGTCCTGGTGTGGGTCGACACCGAGGGCGGACTCACCCGGCCGCCTTTGGACACGGAGGAGATCCGCAACCACACCATGGGCTGGGCGCTCCTCGCCTTCGTCTCCGTCCCCCTCACCGGCCTCGCGGCCCACGCCGCCGCCGGCCGGCTCATCCAGCGCCACAACCTCGCACAGTGGGACACGGCCTGGGCCCGCACCGCACGCCGCTGGAACACACACTCCTGACCGCGACGGCAGTGTGCGTCAGGTGCCCAGGGGCACTTCCTTGCCGGACAGTTGGGCGCGGATGCCGTCGTGCGTGACGGTGACGTCCCGCAGGCGCAGGTCGCCCGGCAGGTTCTTGGGCAGCTGCGCCGAGAACTCCATCTTCTGCGCGACCTTCGGCTCCTGAAGCTTCTGCAGACCCTCGATCAGCGACGGGTCGATGCCCGCGGGCTTCAGCAGCTCCGGGTGATCCGCCAGCGCGTCCAGGGCGCCGCCGCGCATGAGCCGGTCGGGGCTGAGCCGCTGTCCCGTGGCCTGTTCGGTCTCGCGTTCGTCCATCTTGCCGATGGTGGGCGCGGCCAGTTGCAGGCCGCCGCCCTTGCCGGGGGTGTAGGTGAGCAGTCCCGGCACCACGATCCGGGTGTCCTCGACGGACAGCGCGAGACCGTGGTCGCCGGTCCGCTCCAGGTGGGCGCGGCCGTGGATCTGGGCCTCCTTGCCGCCCACCGGCAGGCCGCCCTTGGCCTGCACCGTGTTGTGCTGCTTCCCGGGTGCGAGCTTCACCTGGGATGCGCCGACTTCACGGTTGAGGTCGTCGAAGGACAGGAACACGTCGCCGCGGACCTTGCTGAGCACCGCGCCCTTCACGGAGGACGGAAGGCTGCCGACGATCTTGATGTCGTCGACCGATCCCTTCACCTGTGCGACCGAGACAGGCCCTGCGGGGACGTGGGGCACGTTGACCTCCACATGGTCGATGTTGCCCATGAGGACCTGGCCCAGGAAGGGGAAGCTGTTGATGTGCACCTCGGGCTCGGCGTGCAGCTTGAGCGAATCCTCCACCTGCTTGGCCGCCATGTTCTCGGCGTAGAGCACCGCCCAGCGGTCACCGAGCGCGAGGAATCCGAGGACCACGACCAGGCCTGCCGTCACCTTCGCCGCCGTGCGGGCAGGGGAACGGAGGACCCTGCGCGCCTCACGCCGACGGGCGCGGCGGGCCTTGCGGTCCAAGGGGGCGCCCGAGTCGCCGGGGGCCGCGTCCGGGTCCTGTGCGGGGCCGGTCGACCGGTCGCTCTGGTGCTCGTCGACCCGGTCCTGCCGACCGGACGCGGTGCGGGTGCCGGGGATGTGGGCGGTGGAGTCTTCGGAAGGTCCGTTCTCGATCACCACTCCATGCGAACACATGACCGCGCCCGTACCCAACTCCCGTTGTCAGCCGTGCCTCGACACCTGTGTCCCGTCCGTGAAGATTGCGTATTGACCCGGCACCGGGCAGGAGCGCCCGTGGCGCACGGTGCTTACCTGCGGGGGTACGGCCGACCAGCCGGCAGCAGAACGGACCGACGAACGGGGAGCAACAGCATGGCCAACCTTCACCTGAAGACGCTCAAGTGTGTCGAGACCGAGGACTGGGTCCACCACGACGACCCGCAACTCGCCGTGAACGGCCAGAAGATCCTCCTCCCGAGCATGAGCGCGGGCCAGAAGTACGCCATCGACGAGTACCACGCCTTCGACGGCGAGGTCACCGTCACGCTCCACGAAGCCGACGGCCTGCCGGGCGACAAGGACGACTTCCTGGGCTCGCACACCCTGTCCGAGGAAGGCAGCGGCATCCTGAACTTCACGAAGGACGAGGCGAACTACCAACTCTCCTACACCCTCACTCGCTCCTGACACCCGCGCCGCACGCGGGTGTCGGCCACTCCCCCCCTTTGCCCCTGCCCCGTGCCGTCGCCGCGTCAGCCCGCGTCCGTCAGTTCCTTGAGCAGACGGCAGGTCACCGCGTCCGCAAGGGCCACCGCCGCGTCCTCCCCGAGCCGGGCCGAGCGTGCGCGGTCCCGTACCAGGTGGCGGACGGCGTCGAGTTGGGCGGCGGACAGGTGTCGGATCGGGGGTGGGGGCTGGGGTTGGCGGCGGAACACGTGGCGCAGGAACGGCGTCCGGCGGGCCGCGCGGGTGTCGGCGGTGGGACAGGTGGTGCGGCGGGCCGCCTCGTCCAGCGCCATCCACAGCACCGGAGTGACCGGCGCGGTGACGTCGACGCGGTCGAATCCGAGCGGCTCCGCGTCCTCAACGCGTTGAACGCGCTGCTCGAACAGGCGCGTCAGCCGCCCCTCGTCCAGACCCCGCAATTTGTCCAGCAGCAGGACCTCGTCCGGCGCCACCTCGGCGACCACGTCCCGCACCACGTCACGAACCCTCGCGCTCACGACGGCCCTCCAGTCCGACTTCCGGACCATGATGCCCGCCAGCCAAGGGCCACGTCAGGGCGAGATCACGCCGCTCCCCGTAAGGTCTCGGCCGGTCTGCTCGGCGGCTAGCGCAGGGCCGAACCCGATCCCGCGTCCGCGTCCCGGTCCCCCAGCGTGTCGGCCGACCAGGCCGAGACCTCCTCGACGGCGGCCGCGACATCGTTGTGCACGCCGAGCGGAAGGCGGTCGGCGCCCGCGGCGCTCAGCACGCCCAGCGTGGCGGTGTCGGCCACGACGGCCAGCGCGCCGCCGGACGCGGCCATGGTCAGGCCCGCCTCGACGAACTGTCCCGCCGCGTCGGCCCCGCAGTGTTCGGCGTCCCGGAAGTCCACCACCAGACCCGACTGGCCCGTGGCGTCCAGGCGCTCCATCAGCGCACCCAGCTCCGCCGCGGCATCGGCATCGAAACGGCCCACGACCTGTGCGACCAGGACACCTCCGTCCTCCCAGCGCACAGGGAACCGCGCCCGAGCCTGCCCCATATCCGTCCCTTCAGCCGTCGAGGCGCCGATGACACCCACGGCGTCCCGGCGGCGCGCCTACCCCCTCGCCGTCACTCCACGCCTGCCGGACGACGGACCGTCCCGCGCATCGGTGTCTGCGTTCACCCCATCCTCATTTACCCCATCCTCACGCACATCGCGTCATGCAAATATTCTTGCATGCGCTGCCGCAGTTACACATATTGTTGCCTCAGACGTTCTCCCACTGACGACTACTGAGGAGCGTGGGCGCTGTGACCATGCATTCGGCGACCCTGGCCATCAACGAGACCCTGCAGGCCCGTCGGGCCGCCGGCGAGAAGGTGCTGCACCTCGGCTTCGGCGAGGCCGGGCTGCCGGTCCCCGAGCCGGTCGCCGGGGTGCTGGCCGAGGCCGCGGGGCGGGGTGGGTACGGGCCGGTCGCCGGCTCCGTCGAGGCCCGTACGGCGGCCGCCGGGTGGTTCACGCGACGCGGCACGGGCACCGAACCCGAGCAGATCCTCTTCGCCCCCGGCTCCAAGGCCCTGCTCTTCGCGCTGCTCGCGGCACTCCCGGGCGATCTGGTGCTGCCCTGCCCCGCCTGGGTCAGCTACGCGGCGCAGGCCGCGATCGTCGGCAAGCGGACCCTGCCGGTGCCGATCCCCGCGGACGCGGGCGGCATCCCCGATCCCGAACTCCTGGAGGACGCCCTGGTGTCGGCGCGGGCCGCGGGCCGCACGCCCGGCATTCTGCTGCTCACCGTTCCGGACAATCCGACCGGCACCGTGGCCTCGCCCGAGCAGGTGCGCGCGGTCTGCGCGATCGCGGAACGGCACGGTCTGGCCGTCGTGTCCGACGAGATCTACGCGGAGTTGGTGCACGACGGCGGGCGTGCGCCGAGCGCCGCCGCCCACCTTCCCGAGCGGACCGTCATCACCAGCGGACTGAGCAAGTCGATGGCGCTCGGCGGGTGGCGGATCGGGTTCGCCCGCATTCCGCAGGGGGCGTGGGGGCGGGCGCTCACCGCGGACCTGATCGGCGTGGCGAGCGAGATCTGGTCGGCGCTCGCGGCGCCGATGCAGGCGGCCGCCGCGTACGTACTGGGCGATCCCGACGAGGTCACCGGCCACATCGCCGCCGCGCGCAGGCTGCACGGCACGGTGGCGCGCGCGGTGCACGCCGAGTTCGTCAAGGCGGGGGCCGACTGCCGGGCGCCGCAGGCCGGTTTCTACCTGTACCCCGACTTCGAGCCGCTGCGCGCCGAGTTGGCCGCGCGGTCGGTGTCCACGGGCCCCGAGCTCGCCTCCGCTCTCCTGGAAGGACATGGTGTCGGCGTGCTCGCCGGTGCCGCCTTCGGTGACGAGGAGCGCGGTCTGCGCGCGCGGGTCGCCACGAGCCTGCTCTACGGCGAGAGCGAGGACCAGCGCTGGGCGGCTCTGCGCAGCGCGGACCCGCTCGCCCTGCCGTGGATCGCCGACTCGTTGGCCCATCTGCGCGGCGCGCTCGCGGGTGTCACAGGTCGCGGCTGACGGTCCGTCCGGAGGGGGCGGGGGCCAGGCTCGTCAGGCGTCGCCGCCCGCCCCTTCCGCGTAGACGCCGAGACTCTCCAGGAGTTCCTCCTCGCGCAGGAGGGTGGAGCGGGCCTCGTGGCCGCGTGAGCGGGCGACGCCTGCCGCCAGTGCCTGGACCAGGGAGGTGAACGCGGTGAGCGAGCGCAGCACCGAGGGGCTGGAGGCGTCGACGAAGAACGCCTCGTGGGCCGGGGCGGCCAGCGGCGAGGAGGGGTTGTCGGTGAGGGCGACGCAGTGGGCGCCGCGCTGTCGTGCCCATGCGAAGGCGCGCACCGTGTCGGCGGCGTAGCGGTGCACGGAGACGGCCACGAAGCAGTCGCCCTCGCGGACCCGGCGGAGTTCGTCGGCGAGTCCGCCGGTGTCCCCGGTCACCGTCATCACGTCCTCGCGCAGCATCCCCAGGAGGTAGCCGAGGAGGTACGCGGGGGCGTGGCACTTGCGCAGGCCGAGGACGTGCACGCGGGGGGCTTCGGCGAGTGCCCGCACCGCACCGTCCCAGGCCGTGCGGTCCACGCGTGCGAAGGTGCGGGAGATGTTGGCCAGGTCCTGCGCCGCGGCCCGCTCGAGGAGGTCGCCGCCCTCGGTGCCGAGTTGCTCCAGATTGTCGTAGCGGCGCAGGAGTTGGGCCTGTTCGCGCAGGTGCGCGCGGCACAGCTGGGTGAGGCCCGGATAGCCGGACAGGCCGAGTCCGGTGGCGAAGCGTACGACGGTCGCCTCGTTCACGCCGACCGCCGACGCGAGGTCGGAGACGGTCATGAAGGCGACGCCCTCGGGGTCGGCCAGCACCCGTTCGGCCAGGAGGCGTTGGGAGGGCGTGAGGCGCGTCGAGCGTTCCTGGAGGCGTGTCACGAGCTCGTTGTAGGTCGCCGGCGTCTGCCGTGCTTCGGATGACATGTGCTGATCCTCTCGCCCCGCCCGTGCGATGCCGGTCATGGGGTGGCCGCGGCGGCGCCCTCGGTGAATTCGGTCAGCGGCAGGACGGCGCGTTCGCCGCGGGCCCCGCGCACGGTGATGCGGTCCCGGCCGAGGTCGGCGACCGTCGTGCACAGCGTCATCAGCGGGTCGTCGCCCGCGGCCGTGCGGTGCACACCGGCGGGCAGCGGTGCGTTGGTGAGCGCCGATTCGAACCATGCGGCGTCCGGGGTGTCGCCGGGGTGCAGCCGTTCCAGCACCCGCCCGCGTGCGGCGCTTTCGGCGTACTGGCCCAGGTCGGCGGTGGCGCCTTCGCCGCCGGAGGCGAGGGCGGCGTCGGGTGCGTCGGGCAGCAGCCGGATGTGGTTGGTGTGCCAGTGCAGTTCGCCCTCGCCGGGTTCGACGACCGCTGTCCGGCCCGCGGCGGCCTCGACGACGGCGACGCGTCCGGTGCCGCGTTCGCCGATGGTGTACGCGAAGCCGCCGGCGCTCGGCCTCTTCCGCAGCAGGTCGAGGGCGGCGTCCAGGGTGGGTGCCTGCTGGAGGGCGCGGGCCACGAAGTGCCGTCCCGCGCCGGGTCCGGGGCGTACGACCTGGACGTGGTTGATGCCCCAGACCAGGCCGTGCCCGGTGGCGGTGAACGCGTTGGCCGGTACGAAGCCGGGGTACCACTGGGCGGTCACCGGGGCGTGCCCGTCGATGAGCAGGGTGAGCAGCATCATGCGGCCGTCGAGGGCGGGCGCCCCGTCCTCGTTGTGCGCGACGAAGGATCCGGTGGCGCCGCGCATGCCCAGGTCCGTGCAGCCGGTTCCGTCGTCGGCGCCCAGATCTCCGCGGAGGTTGGCGAGCAGCAGGCCGTCGAAGGGCACCGCGGCACCCTCGGCGAGTGCGGCGAGTTCGGCCAGTTCGTCGGGGAACGCGGCCCGGGTCGCGGCCACCACCTGTGCGAGCCGGGCGGCGCCGGGTCCGCTCGCCGTGGCGCGGCGCAGGGCTTCGCGTTCGGGCATGGCCTCCTGGACGGCGCGGATGTCCGCACGGGTAGCCTCGCCGAGGGCGCGGAAGGCGTCGGCACGGCTGCCGGACACCACGATCCGGCGCAGACCGGCCAGTTGCTCTTCCCTCACCGTCGCACCCATGGTGCCGTCCCTTCGCTCGTATGCGGCTCGTACGCGGCTCGTAGGCCGCTCGTAGGCGTCTCGCTGGCAGCGGATCTCGTCACGTGCCGGAAACCAACAGGCGACCGGGGATTGACGCTATCAAGATTGCATAAGCATTATCACCTGCAAGTCCCTTTGCATCGAGAGGTGTGCGGCGCCCGCGGCACGGTCGTCGCGCCCGCCGCCTCGTCCGCCACGACCTGGAGCCGCCGATGAAGACCTCACCCGGCACCCTCGCGCAGCAGCCCGACGCCGAGGAACGGCCCGCCCTGCGCGGCGCCCTGACCAATCGCAAGATGTCGATGATCGCCATCGGCGGTGTGATCGGAGCGGGGCTCTTCGTCGGCAGCGGCAGCGCGATCGGCCAGGCGGGTCCCGCGGTGATCGTCGCGTACGCGGCCATCGGCCTGCTGGTCATCCTCGTGATGCGGATGCTCGCCGAACTCTCCGTCGCCCAGCCCGACACCGGCTCGTTCTCCAGCTACGCCGGTCGCGAGCTGGGCCCCTGGGCCGGGCTCACGATCGGCTGGCTGTACGCGTACCAGTGGTGTGTCACGGTGGGCTTCGAGGCCGTGGTCGGGGCGACGCTCGTCAACGGTCTGCTTCCGCAGATCCCCACCTGGCTGGCGGCGCTGGTGCTGATGGCGACGCTGATCGGCGTCAACTTCGCCCGCGTCGAGTCGTTCGGGACCTTCGAGTTCTGGTTCGCCATGATCAAGGTGGCGGCCATCGTCGCGTTCCTGCTCATCGGCCTGTCCGCGGTGCTCGGTGTGCTGCCGGGCGCCGACGCGCCGGGCCTGTCGAACCTCACGGGTCGCGGCGGGTTCGCGCCGCAGGGCTGGAGCGCGGTCCTCACCGCGTCCCTCGTGGTCTTCTTCTCGTTCTTCGGCTCCGAGGTCGTCACCATCGCCGCGGGCGAGGCCAAGGATCCGGCGCGGGCCGTCCGCAAGGGCATCAACAGCGTCGTCTGGCGGATCCTGCTCTTCTACATCGGGTCCATCGCCCTGGTCGTGACCCTGCTCCCGTGGAACGCCACCGCCGTCGCCGCGAGCCCGTACTCCGCCGTCCTCGACCACCTCGGTGTCCCGCACGCGGGCACGGTCATGGACTTCATCGTGCTGACCGCCGTGCTGTCCTGCCTCAACTCCGGGATCTACTCCTCCTCCCGGATGCTGCACTCCCTGGCCGAGCGCGGCGAGGCGCCCCGCGTCCTGACCCGCACCACCCGCCAGGGCGTGCCCACCGCGGCCGTGATCGGCGCGTCCAGCATCGGCCTGCTCACCGTGGTGGCCAACTACTTCCTGCCGAGCGACACCGTCTACCAGTTCCTGCTCGACTCCTCCGGCGCCGTCGCGGTCGTCGTGTACATCGTCATCGTCGCCACACACCTGCGCGGGCGGGCCCGGCTCGACCGGGGCGGCTTCGAGGGCCGCGAGGTGCGGATGTGGGCCTACCCGTACCTCGATGTGCTGGTGCTCGTCGCCCTCCTCGCGGTGATCGGCGGCATGGCCGTCACGGACAGCAGCCGCCGCTCGCTGTTCCTGACGCTCGTGGTGACGGGTGTCGCCGTGGTGGCGGGTGTGGTGCATCAGCGGCGGCGGGCGAAGCGGGGCACCGCCCCGGCGGGGATCTGAAACGAACTCGGGCGGGGCCGAAGGCCCCGCCCGAACCCGCTCAGGCCTCCGGCGCGTCCCCGAAGTCGGGGATCTCCAGGCGCGCGCCGCCCTGGCGCGCCGAGTCGTGGGCGACGATGCCGGGCAGCGTGTAGCGCGCGGCGACCCACGCGTTCACCGACGGCAGGGTGCGGGTGTTGACCGCGGTGACGAAGTCGTCCACGAGGAAGTGGTGGCTGCCCTCGTGTCCGTTGGGCATGTCGTCGAAGACGCGGGGCAGCCGGGCGCGGTCGTGGACGGGGGCCGAGCCGGAGGTGAACGCGGCGCGCAGGGCGGGTGCGACCTTTTCGAGCGAGGGGTCGTCCGGGCTCAGCGACGGCTTCGGTTCGAGCAGCTCGGTGATGTCCTGGACACCCTTCTTGTCCTGCCAGAAGCTGACCGTGGCGAGCTGCTCCATGCTGGCGTCGGTGCCGAAGAACCGGAAGCGCGACTCCCTGATGTGCGAGGGGTAGCCGACCCGCCGGAACTCGTTCGTGCGGAACGAGCCGCCGCCGGCCACCTCGAACAGGGCGGTGGCGTTGGAGATGTCGTTGCCGAACCGGCTGACCTCGGTGTCGAAGACGCCGTCGCCGCGCTCGTCCTTCACCCCGATCGCGGACACGCTCACCGCGTGGGTCCGCCACGCGCCGAGGACTCCGCCGACCGCGTGCGTCGGGTAGAGCAGCGGCGGATAGCTGGCGGTCTCCTTCCACCGCTCGCCTCCGCTGTACTGGTACGCCTCGTAGAAGCCGAGGTCCATGTCGTGGACGTAGTCGCCCTCCGCGTAGAAGAGCCGTCCGAACGCGCCGTCGGCGATCTGGTTGCGGGCGTGCACCGTCGCCGGGTTGTACTCGCTGGTCTCGCCCATCATGTAGGTGAGGCCGGTGCGGCGGACGGCGTCGATGATGGCCGCGATCTCGTCCCGCGTGATCGCCATGGGGACGGCCGAGTAGACGTGTTTGCCCGCCTCGAGGCCCTGGAGGACGAGCGGGCCGTGGGTCCAGCGCTGCGTGAAGACGGCGACGGCGTCGATGTCGCGGGACTCCAGCATCGCCTCGTACGAGGGGAAGGTCCCGGCGAGGCCCTCCTTGGCGGCCAGTTGCTCCGCCCGCTCCGGCAACAGGTCGGTGACGTGGACGGCGTCGATGCCCGGGTGGGCGAGGAACAGCTTGGCGAAGCCTCCGGCGAACTGTCCGGCGCCGACGATGCCGAGGGTGAACGTCATGTGCGCATGCCTTTCGGTACGACTTACGTGGTCACTGGTCGAGCAGGAGGTTGATCTGGTCGTTGGTCTCGTCGAGGCCGCTCGCGGGCGCCCCGTTGCCGAAGATGTCCTGCATGGCCGGGTGCATGAGGGCGTACACGTCGGCGGCGTAGTTGGTGATCGGGAAGGAGAAGGTGCGGTAGTGCTCGCGGTCGTCGACCGGGGTGGTGAAGGCGGAGGTGTCGATGCCCTTCTTCTTGTAGGCGGCGACGGCCGTGTCGGTCCCCGACCGGGTGGCGGGGAGGACGATCCCGTACGCGCCGACCGTCCGCTGGCAGTCGGCGGAAGCCAGGTAGGTCACCCACTTCTTCGCGCCGGCCTTGTTGCGGGCGCCCTTGGTGACGGAGTCGGCGAGGCCGTTCATCATGGTGGCGCGCTTGCCGGTGGGTCCGGTGGGGTTGCGGACGGTGCCGAAGCCGATGCCCTTGAACCCGGCGTAGGTGGAGAGCATCCAGGCGCCGTCGAAGGCGGTGGCGGCGCGGCCCGCGGCGAACTGGGCGTTGGCCTGGTTGAGTCCGGCGTTCCAGTCGGTGAAGGGCGCCATGTAGCCCTTTTCCGCGAGACCGAAGTACCACTCGAGGACGGACTGGAAGGTCTTGTCCCCGTACCGGTACGCGTCTCCCCAGCGCTTCTTGTCCGTGTAGGACCAGCCGGCCGAGCCGGCGAAGGGGCTCCAGGTGGTCTGCCCGTCGCCGTCCCCTCCCCCGTTGGTGGCGAGGCCGTATGTCTTGACCTTGTGCTTGTCGAAGCCGGGTTCGTCGCCGCGCCTGCCGTTCCTGTCGACGGTGAGGTGGGCGATGGTCTTCTCGAAGGTGCCGCCGTCCTTGGGGTTCCACTTCAGGGCGTCGAGCTCCTTCGGGGACAGTCCGGCGTCGTCGAGCATCCTCTTGTTGTAGAAGAGCGAGACGGTGTCCCAGTCCTTGGGCGCGCCGTACCGGTGGCCGTCCTCGCCGACCCAGTTCGCCGCGAGGCCCGGCTGGTAGTCGGCGTCCTTGATGCCGAGGCCGTCGAGCGGTTCGAGCACCTCCAGGTCGGCGAACTGGCCGAACTTCTGGATGTGGTTGGTGAAGACGTCCGGTTCGGTGCCGGAGATGAAGCTCGCGGTGAGCTTGGTCCAGTAGTCCTCCCAGCCGATCTGGGTGAACTTCACGTCCAGGCCGGGGTTCCGCTGCTCGAAGTCCTTCGCGCAGGCCTCGTACGCGGGCAGCTGGTTGGCGTCCCACAGCCAGTACGTCACGGTTCTCGACGAGCGGGCTCCGGGGTCGCCGCCCGCGCAGCCGGTCAGCGCCAGCGCCAGTGCTCCGGTCAGCGCGACGAGCGTACGGAATCTCATCCGGTGCCTCCTACTTGAGTCCGGTGAAGCTGATGGAGCTGACGATCCGGCGGGCGAACACTCCGAAGAGCAGCAGCATCGGGAGCGCCGCGATGAGCGTCGCCGCCATGAGCCCCGACCAGTCGAAGCCGGACTGCGGGGTCTGCGCGCGGAACATCGCGAGGGCGACGGTCAGGACGCGGGAGCTGTCGCTGTACGACACCATCAGCGGCCAGAAGTAGTCGTTCCAGGAGGTGATGTACGTCAGGACGGCGAGGGTGATGACGGGGGTGGCCGCCATGGGCAGCAGGACCCGGAAGAAGATCCGGATGCGTCCCGCGCCGTCCAGGAGCGCCGCTTCCTCGACCTCGCGCGGGATGTTCATGAAGAACTGGCGGAGGAAGAAGACCGCGAACGGCGTCATGAACATCGTGGGCAGTGCGATCCCGAGGAGCGAGTCGATCAGCCCGAGTTCCTTCACGAGGACGAAGTTGGGCAGCAGCGTGAAGATGGTCGGCACCATGAGTCCGCCGAGGAACAGCGCGAAGACGGTGTTGCGGCCTCTCCAGTTGAGCCGCGCGAACGCGTAGGCGGCCATGGCGGAGAAGAGGATCTGGCAGACGGTGATCAGCGTCGAGACGAGGATCGAGTTGAGCAGGTAGCGCCAGAAGTCGAGCCCGCCGCCCGCGCCGCCCTGGGCGACGGCCTCCTTCGTCGACTGCAGCCCAAGGGCGCGCTCGAAGCCGCCGCCCGTGGGGTCGACGGGGAGGACGGAGGTCGGGTCGGCGGCGATGCCCGGGTTGGAGGAGAGCGCGGTGCGCAGCACCCAGTAGAACGGCAGCAGGGTGATGAGCACGATCGCGCCCATGGTGGTCCAGGCGGCGGCCCGCCCGAGGGAGAAGCGGCGCCGGGTGGGCCGTACGGGGCGCGCGAGTGCGGTGGCGGCCATGTCGGTGCTCCTCTCCTCAGCCGAGGTCGGTCTGTCCGGCGCGGGTGATCCGGTACTGGACGACGGTGATCGCGCCGAGCACGATCAGGAGGGCCACGGACATCGCGGAGGCGTAGCCGAACTGGAAGCGGCCGAACGCCGAGCCGTAGATGTAGAACTGGAGCACGTTGGTGGCGTTGGCGGGGCCGCCGGCCGTGGTCACGGCGACGGTGTCGAAGACCTGGAACGAGCCGATCACGGTCATGATGAGGACGACCGCGAGGACCGGCCGCAGCAGCGGCATGGTGATCCGGGTGAACATCCGCCACTCGCCGGCGCCGTCGACGCGCGCGGCCTCGTACATGTCGTGGGGAATCGCCTGGAGGCCCGCGAAGAGGAGCAGCGCGGTGTAGCCGACGTGCCGCCACACGTTGATGAGCGCGATGGTGGGGACGGCCCAGGTCTCGTCGGCGAGGAACGGGATCCGGTCGAGGCCGACGGCGGCGATGATCTCGTTGCCGATGCCGAGCTGCGTGTCGAGCATCCAGAGCCAGACGATGCCGGCGACGACGTTGGACATCAGGTACGGCGTGAGGACGATGCCGCGCAGGAGTGAGGACTGCGTGAGCCGGTGGAGCAGCACCGCGGTGGCGAGCGCCGCCACCGTCTGCACGCCGATGTTGACGACGACGTACTCGATGGTGACCTTCAACGAGTCCCAGAAGATGGGGTCGCCCAGCATGCGCTCGTAGTTGGCGAGGCCGACCCACTGCGGTGGTGTGAGCAGGTTGAAGCGGGTGAAGCTCAGCCAGATCCCGCGCAGGGTGGGCCACAGCAGGAAGACGGCGAAGCCGAGCATGGCCGGGGCGACGAAGAGTGCGGCGATCGCCCCGTCCGAGCGGGGGCGTCCGCGCCGTGGTCGCGCTGCGCTGCCGGTGACCGGCAGGTGTCTCGGCGGACTGGTGGAGGCGACGGTCATCGCGGACTCCCTCGTCTGGGGTTCGGCCTCGTCCTCGGCGTGGTTACTTTCGCGGCAGAACTTTCATGGCGTCAAGACGCGTGCAGCGACTGCCTGAAAGGGGCTGACGCGACTTTCAGTGACCCCATTCCTTTCGCAACGGAATGAACGGAGAGGGGTGACCCGGCCCTCGTGTCGCCGCGCGGACCCGGATACCGTCACCCCCGATGACGTCCGGCAAGATCCAAAAGGCGGTTACGCATGGTCGACGCGACACCCGACGCCACAACACCCCCTGGTCTCACCGAGGTTGAGACGCACGGCGTCGAGCGCATCCCCGACGCGGACCGCACGGCCCGCCCCCTCGACCTGTTCCGGCTCGCCTTCGGCGGCGCCAACACCTTCGCCACATGTGTGCTCGGCGCCTTCCCGATCCTGTTCGGCCTGTCCTTCTGGCAGGGGCTCGCCGCGACGGTCCTGGGTCTGGTCGCGGGCTCCCTGCTGCTGGCGCCGATGTCGGTGTTCGGCCCGGCCAACGGCACGAACAACGCGGTGTCCTCGTCGGCGCACCTGGGTGTGCACGGCCGCGTCGTCGGCTCGTTCCTGTCGCTCCTCACGGCGGTCGCCTTCTTCTCGATCTCCGTGTGGTCGTCGGGCGACGCACTGATCGGCGCGGCGCACCGCCTTGCGGGCCTGCCCGAGTCGGACGTGTCGTACGCGGTGGCCTACGCGGTGTTCGCGGGGCTCGTCCTGACGGTGTGCGTGTACGGGTTCCGGTTCATGCTGTTCGTCAACAAGATCGCGGTGCTGGCGGCGTCGGCGCTGTTCGTGCTCGGCGTGTTCGCGTTCGCCGGGGACTTCGATCCCGGATACACGGGGGCGTTCGCCTCGACGTCGACGCCGATGTTCTGGCCGTCGTTCATCGGCTCGGCGCTGATCGTGCTCTCCAACCCGGTCTCCTTCGGCGCGTTCCTCGGTGACTGGTCGCGCTACATCCCCGCGGCCACGCAGCGCGGCCGGGTCATGGGCGCGGCCTTCCTCTCGCAGATCGCGACGCTGCTGCCCTTCCTGTTCGGCCTCGCCACCGCGTCGGTGATCGCCGCGAAGGCGGAGAAGTATCTGGCTCCGGCGGCCCCGAACTATGTGGGCGGGCTGCTGGCCATCTCCCCCGGCTGGTACTTCCTCCCCCTGTGCCTGATCGCACTGATCGGCGGCATGGCGACGGGCACGACCGCGCTGTACGGCACGGGTCTCGACTTCTCCTCCGTGTTCCCCCGCTTCAGCCGCGTGCAGGCGACGGTCTTCATCGGCACGCTGTCGATCGCGTTCATCTTCGTCGGCCGGTTCGTCCTGAACCTCGCCCAGTCCATCTCCACGTTCGCCACCCTCATCATCACGTGCACCGCGCCGTGGATGGTCGTCATGGCTCTCGGCTACGTGACACGGCGCGGCTGGTACGACGCGGAGGCGCTCCAGGTGTTCAACCGGCGCCAGCGCGGCGGGCGTTACTGGTTCACCCACGGCTGGAACTGGCGCGGACTGACGGCGTGGCTGGTCTCGGCCTGCGTGGCACTGCTGTTCACGAACCTGCCCGGCCAGTTCGTGGGCCCGCTCGGCACGCTGGCGGGAGGCACGGACATCTCGCTCCCCGTCGGCCTCGCCCTCGCCGCGGCTCTCTACCTCGCGCTGCTGCTCCTATTCCGGGAACCACGCGGGGTGTACGGGCCGCAGGGGCCGCGTCTGGTGAAGGCTTCGGACGCGGAGGTGCCACCGATCGTGGGGGACGTGCCGGGTGCGGCGCCGGTCGATGCCGTGTGAGGCCGTGTGAGGCCGTGTGAGGCCGTACTCCGATTGGACCCGGTCGGTGCCGTGCTCGGCGCGCTGAGAGGATGGCCGCAGGACGGTTCCGTGCGAGCCGGTCGGCGCTTCGGTGGCCGACCCGGCCGTGCGGACGGACGGACGCAGAGCGAAGGAGGACGCGGTGGAAGAACGTGAACTGGACCATCTGCGCCGGTGCGTGGAGCTGGCCGAGCAGGCGCTGGACGCCGGTGACGAGCCGTTCGGCTCCGTGCTGGTCGACGGCGCCGGGACGGTCCGGGCCGAGGACCGCAACCGGATCGCCGGTGGTGACTCGACCCGGCACCCCGAGTTCGAGCTGGCCCGCTGGGCGGCCGAGCACCTCACGCCCGAGGAACGGGCCACCTCCACCGTGTACACCTCCGGTGAGCACTGCCCGATGTGCTCGGCGGCGCACGCCTGGGTCGGGCTCGACCGGATCGTGTACGTGGCGTCCTCGGCACAGCTGTCCCAGTGGCTGGCCGAGTGGGGTCGGCCGCAGGGGCCGGTGAACGCGCTGCCCGTCCAGGAGGTCGCCCCGCAGGTGAAGGTCGAGGGGCCGGTGGACGCGCTGGTTCCCGCCGTGAAGGAGCTGCACCGACGGCTGGCGCAGGGCGCCTGACACCGGCCGCCGGCATACCGGCCGGGGCGGCCCCCCGGCCGGGCGGTCGTCAGCCGAGGCCCAGGTCGCCCTCGCGCGGCGGCGCGAAGTACCGCTCCACGTCGGCGGCGCCGACCTCGGTCAGGGTCGCCGGTGACCACCGGGGGTCGCGGTCCTTGTCGATGATCTGGGCGCGGATGCCCTCGGGCAGGTCGTGGGTGTCCAGGGCCGCGCAGATCACCCGGTACTCCTGGTCGAGCGCCTGCTCCAGCGAGTCGAGGCGGGCCGCTCGGTGCAGGGACTCCAGCGTGGCCTTCACGGCCATGGGCGAGCGGGACAGGATCATGTCCGCCGCCTCCTTGGCGGCGATCTCACCGGTGGCGAAGAGCCGGTCGACGATCTCCTCGACGGTGTCGGCCTCGTAGCAGGCCTCGATCCAGGCGCGCTGCTCGTCGAAGACTCCGGGCGGCGCCTGCTCCGCGTACCGTGCCACCACCTCGTCCGGCGCCCCCTCGGCCAGCTCGCGCAGCAGCCGGGGCAGCGCCTCGGACGGTACGTAGTGGTCGGCGAGGCCGCACAGCAGCGCGTCGGCGGCGCCCACCGCCATGCCCGTGAGCGCGAGGTGGGTGCCGAGCCGGCCGGGGGCGCGCGTGAACAGGTACGTGCCGCCGACGTCGGGGACCAGGCCGATGCCGACCTCGGGCATCGCCACCTTCGAGCGTTCGGTCACGACGCGGATGCCGCCGTGCGCGGACAGGCCCACTCCGCCGCCCATCACGATGCCGTCCATGACGGCGACGTAGGGCTTCGGGTAGTGCGCGATACGGGAGTTGAGCCGGTACTCGTCGCGCAGGAAGGCCTGCGACGCCCGGTGGTCGCCGCTGCGCGCGTCGTCGTGGAAGAGCCGGATGTCGGCCCCCGCGCACAGGCCCCGCTCCCCCGCTCCCCGGAGCACGACGGTCTCGACGGACGGGTCGCTCTCCCAGGTGTCGAGCGCCTCCGCGAGCGACCGAAGCATGGTGTGGGTGAGGGAGTTCAGGGCCCGGGGCCGGTTCAGGGTGAGGTACGCGGCGCGTCCCTCCACGGACCGCAGCACGGGGGCGTCGTCGGAGCTCAACGGTGGTTCCTTCCGGTGAAGATCACGGCAGGACCATCTCTATCACCCCCGTATCACCTGAAGCCGCGCGTACGACCGGCCGAACAAAGGGGTTCACGCAATTGAAATTGCGAGGTACGGTTCTGCAATCGCACTTGCAGATTGCTCGCTCTCCCAGAAAGCAACGCCCGTGCCTTCACCCCACACCCCCGGCAACCACCCCGACCAGGCCGACTGGCTGGGTGACGCCCTGCCCGACGTGCCCCTGTCCAAGGCCCAGACCCGCGTCGTCGACATCATCGTGCGCAATCCGCAGCTCGCCTCGTACGCGGAGATCGCGCAGATCGCCGAGCGTGCGGACGTGAACAGCTCGACCGTCGTCCGTGCCGCGCAGACCCTCGGCTACCAGGGCTGGCCCGATCTGCAACGGGAACTGCGCGCCCGCTACCTCGTGCACATCTCCACCGAGGACACCCTCACCGAGCACGGCGAGCACCGCAGCCCGCTGCACGACGCGCTGACCCACGATCTCGAGAACCTGCGCCAGACCCTCGAGAGCAACTCCGGCGAGGAGGCGGAAGCCACCATCGCGGCGCTCGCCGAGGCCCGGTCGATCCTCGTGATCGGTGTCGGCTCCTTCGCCGGACCGGCCGGGGTGATGGCACACCTCGGTTCCACCATGGGCTATCCGATCACGCTGGAGAACCGGGCCGGTGTGCACCTGGCCTCGGCCGTGAACAGTGTCGGACCGGGCGACGTTCTCGTGGTCGTCAACATGTGGCGCTCCACGAAGCAGGTCATCGCCGCCGCGGAGGCAGCCCACGACGCCGGTGCCACCGTCGTCGCGATCAGTGACATGCGCCGGGGGCGACTCGCCACCGAGATCGCCGACCACCTCCTCGTCGTGCCCTCCGAGGGCATCTCCTTCTTCCAGTCCGTCACCGCCGCCACCTCGGTCGTCTACGGGCTGCTCGCCGGGATGCAGGAGGCGCAGCCGGAGCGCAGCCGCGCCGCGATCCGCCGCACCCAGCAGCTGTGGCGGGACCTGGACATCTACCTCGACTGACGTCGCCGGCCCCCGTCTCCCCCGTCCCTCGCATCTCCCCGTCTCCCCGTCTCGCAAGGAACACTGATGAGTAAGCACATCGCCGTCGTCGGCCTCGGGTCGATGGGCGGCGCCATGGCCACCGCCCTGGTCGGGGCCGGTTGGCAGGTCCGCGGGTTCGACCCCTCCCCCGCCGCGCGGGCCACCGCCCGTGAGGCCGGTGTGGACGCCGTCGACGGTCTCGATCAGCTCGCGGGAGCCCCGTACGTGGTGCTGTCCCTGCCGTCCGCCGCGGTCGTCGAGGAGAGCCTGCCCGTGCTGCTGGCACGGCCCGGCACGGTCGCCGTCGTCGACACGACGACGTCGCAGCCCGACACATCGGTCGCCTGCGCGGCGAGCGCGGCGCAGCAGGGTGTGTCCTTCGTCGACGCTCCCGTCTCCGGTGGCCGTACCGGCGCGGCGGCCGGTCGGCTGAGCGCGTTCGTCGGTGGCACGGCGGATGCCGTCGAGGCGGCGCGGCCCGTGCTCGACGCGCTCACCGGCGGGCAGTTCCGGCATCTGGGCGGCCCCGGCTCGGGCAATGTCGTCAAGCTGCTCAACAACATGCTGGCCGCGGTCAACCTGGTCGCCGTCGGCGAGGCCCTCGCGGTCGCCAAGGCGTACGGCGTCGACCCGGCTGCCTCGGCCGAAGGCATCAGTGGCGCGTCCGGCGCCAGCAGGGCCTCCGCCGCGATGTACCCGGACTGGGTGCTCAACGGCAGTTACGACTCCGGGTTCTCGCTCGGGCTGATGGCGCGCGACGCCGCCCTGGCCGTCGAGACCGCGAAGCGGCGCGGCGAGACACCTCAGCTGCTGGCCGCCGTGAGCGAGCGGTGGCAGGAGGCGCTGGCCGAGCTCGGCCCGGCCGCCGACTTCTCCGAGATAGCCCGTACCGTCGCACCGACCCTCACGCGTTAAGGACCGACGCACCATGACCACCACCACCGCCTTCTCCATCGACTCGGCCACGTCCGGTGCCGCCACGGCCCGCGCGGCCCTGGACGCCCACTTCCCGCAGGGACTCGGCTCGTTCGTGGACGGGCTCGTCGTGCCCGGCCGCGGCCACGCCGTCCGCCTCACGTCCGCCGCCACCTCCGAGTGGGTGGTCGACTACGCCGACGCCGGTTCGGAGGGCGCCGACGCCGTCCTCGCCAGCGCGGTCCGCGGGGCCGCGACATGGGCCGCCACCGACCCGTTCGAGCGGGCGGCGATCCTGCGCGAGGTGGCCCGCACCGTCGCCGAGCACGGCGAGGAACTGGCGGCGCTCGAGTCCGCCACCACGGGCAAGCCGATCCGTGACACCAGGGTCGAGGCGGCGAAGGTCGCCGAGATGTTCGGCTACTACGCGGGCTGGGCGGACAAGCTGCTCGGGCACACCATTCCGGTGCCGGGCAACTGGCACACGTACACCGAGCGGGTGCCGTGGGGTGTCGTGGTGGCGGTCACGCCGTGGAACGCGCCGCTGTTCACCGGCGGTTGGAACGCGGCGGCGCCACTCGCCGCCGGCAACGCGGTCGTCCTCAAGCCCAGCGAGTTCACCCCCGCCTCCACGGTGCGGCTGGCGCAGCTGGCGCACCGGGCGGGGCTGCCGGACGGTGTGTTCAACGTCGCCACAGGTCTGGGCTCCACCGTCGGTGCCACGCTCACCACCGACCCGCGGGTCGGGAAGGTGTCGTTCATCGGCTCGGTGGCGACCGGCCGGCGGGTGGCGGTCGCGGCGGCGGGCGCGGGCATTCCGACGGTCCTGGAGCTCGGCGGCAAGAGTGCCAACATCGTGTTCGCCGACGCGGATCTGGACCGGGCGGCGGACGGCGCGGTGTCGGCGATCTTCTCCGGGGCCGGGCAGTCGTGTGTGGCGGGTTCGCGGCTGCTGGTGGAGCGGTCGGTGCACGCGGATTTCGTGTCCCGTGTGGTGGAGCGGGCGGCCAGGCTGCGGGTCGGCGATCCCCTCGACCCGGCCACGGAGGTCGGCCCCATCATCACGGAGTCGCAGTTCGCGACGGTCACCTCGCTCGTCGAGGCGGGCATCGCGGGCGGCGCGCACCGGGCGACGGGCACGGACCTGCCGGGGCAGGTGGCGGGCTCGTCACTGGCGGACGGCCGTTGGGTGCTGCCCACGGTGCTGGACGGGGTCAGCCCGGCCAATGTGCTGGAGACCACCGAGGTGTTCGGACCGGTCGTCGGCGTCGACACCTTCTTCACGGAGGCGGAGGCCGTCGAGCGCGCCAACGCCACCGTCTTCGGGCTCGCCGGTGCGGTGTGGACGCAGGATGTCTCGCGGGCCCACCACGTGGCTCGTGCGGTGAAGGCAGGTACCTTCTGGATCAACTCGTACAAGACGATCCACGTGGCCGTGCCCTTCGGTGGCTTCGGCGACTCCGGGCACGGCCGGTCCTCCGGCCCCGGCGTACTGGACGAGTACACCCAGACCAAGGCCGTGTGGACTCCCACGCGTGCCGCCGGTTCCCCGTTCCCGTCGCTCAGCTACTGAGGAGTCCTCGATGAGCCAGACACAGACCGTCGCCGAAGGCGACCGACTCAAGAAGGACACCTCGGCCGGTGTCGGCACATGGGAGGGGCGGGTGCTGTCCCTGGCCCGCGCGCTGCACGCCCGTCCCGAGCTCTCCTTCGCGGAGACCGAGTCCGCCGCGGCGATCACCGCGCTGCTCGCCGAGGGCGGGTTCACGGTCGAGCACGGCACGGGCGGGCTGCCGACCGCGTTCACGGCGACCGCGGGCAGCGGCGAGCTGACGGTGGCGCTGTGTGTCGAGTACGACGCGCTGCCCGACGTGGGCCATGCCTGCGGCCACAACCTCATCGCCGGTGCGTCGGTGGCGGCGGCGCTCGCCCTCGCCCCGCACGCCGACGAGTTGGGCATCACGCTCAAGGCGATCGGCACGCCGGCCGAGGAACACGGCGGCGGCAAGTCGCTGCTGCTCGAAGCGGGCGCGTTCGACGGGGTGGGCCTCGCCCTGATGGTGCACCCCGTGCAGGACGGCGTCTCGTACAACCCGGCGGGGACCACCGCGCAGGCGGTCGGCCGCTACCGTGCCGTGTTCACCGGCCGCGCGGCGCACGCCGCCGCCGCGCCGCACCAGGGGGTCAACGCCGCCGACGGTGCCACGCTCGCCCAGGTCGCCATCGGCCTGCTGCGCCAGCAGATCCCCGGCGACCACCGGGTGGCCCTGTTCGTCTCCGAGGCCGGCGTGGCCACCAACATCATTCCGGAGCGGGCGGTCGTCGACTTCGAGTGCCGGGCGTTCACGCTGCCCGAGTACGAGGAGCTGCTCGGCCGTGTGCGGCGCTGCTTCGAGGGCGCGGCCCTCGCGAGCGGCACCGAGGTCGTGATCGAGGCGACCGAGCCGCTGTACGAGCCGCTGGTGCAGGACGACGCGCTGGCCGGGTACTGGACGGCCGCGATGGAGTCGTTCGGCCGTGACACCACAACCGGTGGTCGGCTCGGCGGCGGTTCCACCGACATGGGCAATGTCAGCCAGGTGATCCCGAGTCTGCATCCGTGGCTGAGCATCCCCGGCGCCGACGTACCCATCCACTCGCACGGCTTCGCGGCCGTCGCGGACAGCGACGCGGCGTACGAGCTGATGCTGGAGGCGGCCCGGGCGCTCGCCTGGACCGTCGTCGACGCGGCGGGCGATCCCGGGCAGCGTGCCCGGTTCGTCGAGGCCGCCTACCGCCGTGACATCAGAAGGGCCGGGTGACGACATGACCACCCTCCTCAAGCCGGACGACCGCGGCACCCGTACCCGGCAGACACTGCCCATCGCCGGGCTCGCCCTGGTGATCGCGCTGGTCGTGCAGTTCATCGGGGAACTCGACATCGACCTGGGCATCGGCTCGGTCATCGTCTTCCCGATGGTGTGGGGCCTGCTGCTGGGCCTGCTGGTGTCGGTGCAGAAGTTCCGGCCGCTCGGCATCGATCTGCAGAAGGTGGCGTCCGCGCTCGTCGGGGTCGCCGTGATGATCCTGGTGGCGCGGCTGGCCTTCAACATCGGGCCCAGTCTGCCGACGCTCGCCGATGCCGGTCCCGCGCTGCTGCTCCAGGAGATCGGGCACCTGCTCGGCACGGTCGCGATCGCGCTGCCGCTCGCCGTGCTGCTGCGCATGGGCAAGGCCACGGTCGGTGCCACGTTCTCGCTGGACCGGGAGCCGTCCTTCGCGATGGTGTCGGAGAAGTACGGTCCCGACTCCGATCAGTACCGCGGTGTCCTCGCCATGTACGTGTTCGGCACGATGTTCGGCGCGGTCTTCATCACGCTGCTGACCTCGCTGGTGTCGAACTGGAACATCTTCGATCCGCTGGCCCTGGCGATGGGCGCGGGTGTCGGCTCCGGGTCGATGATGGCCGCGTCCTCGGCCAGCATCGTGGCCGCCTACCCCGGCGACGAGCAGGCCATCCTGGGCATGGCCGCGGTGTCCAACCTGATCACGACGATCCTCGGTGTGTACGTCGGCATCTATCTCGCGCTGCCGCTGGCCGACCGCTTCTACCGCTTCCTGACGCGGCGTTGGCGTGCGGACGCGCCGGACTCCTCGTCGGCCGGGTCGGAAACGCCGCAGGCGGCGGAGGAGAGCGCGGCGGAGAACCGGGCGTTCCGCGAGCAGGTGGCGTCGGCCGCGGGCGAGATCAAGCTGCCGCTGTGGCTGTCGCTCGGCGTGCTGACGGTGCTCGGTATCGGCACGGCCTCGGTCGCGGCCGGCCACATCGGCTGGGACATCGTCGGTGGTTACGCCGTGCTGCTGGGCCTGGTCCTGGTCGGGCTCGTGCTGGCCAAGGTCAGCCGGAAGATCTCGGCGATCGTGTGGATCACCACGGTCGGCGCGTATGTGTCCAGTCCGTGGTTCTTCGCCTCGGACACGCTGAACCGCCTTGTCTCGTCGGTGGACTTTCTGTCCATCGCGACGATCATGCTGACGCTCGCGGGGCTGTCTCTCGGGAAGGATCTGCCGCTGCTGCGCCGCATCGGCTGGAAGATCGTCCCGGTCGGGCTCGTGGCCATCACCGCGTCATTCCTGCTCTCGGTGGTCATCGCCGAGTTCACGCTCGGGGCGTGGGGCTGAGGACGTCCCTTACGACACCCGTGCGGGCTCTGCCCGAAGAGGCCGCTCGTGCTCGGCGCGGGCGGCCTCGAGCAGTCGCCGCCACGAGGTGACGGTCGGCCGCCGGCGCAGCAGCGCGCGGCGCTCACGCTCGGTCATGCCGCCCCACACCCCGTGCTGGATCCGCTGGTCCAGCGCGTGGGCCAGGCATTCGGTCTTGATGACGCATCCGGCACAGATCCGCTTGGCGCTGCTCTGCGCGGCACCCTCGACGAACAACTCGTCGGGATCCGTCGTGCGGCATGCGGCCCGGTCCCACCCGGAAACCTGATCGTGACGCAACTCTTCCGCCCCCTTCTCCGTATCGCCTCTCAGCGTAGTCGCGTCGTCACTTTAGGCCATACGTGCAGCTCGCGCACCCCACCCTTGCTGAACACATGGTCAATTGGCGTTGAGAAAAGGACAAAAGGCGCAGGATTACGGGCAGTTGCGCGAGGTGAGAGGCACTGTGCGTGACTGGCCGGACAGGAGAAAACGATCGCGCCCCGCCCGGCCTGAGCCGGACGGGGCGCGGTGGAACGGCGCGGTCAGCGGGTCGTTGTCGCCCCCACGGCCTCTCGGCGGACGACGTCCACCAGGGAACGGTCGGTGATCTTCAGGGCGGGTGAGACGGCGAGGGTCAGCGTGGACACGCTCATGAACGGGTTGAGATGGCGCCAGCCCCAGCCCTCCAACGCCCCCCGTACCGCGGCCGCCTGATCGGCGACGTCACCGGCCGGGCGTGCGGACAGCACACCGCCCACGGGCAGCGGCATGCGCGCGGCGATCGACTCGCCCTCGGGTCCGCGGACCACGGCGACGCCTCCCCCGTCGGCGACGACGGCCGCCGCCGCGGACGCCATCGCGGCGCGGGACGTGCCGATGGTCAGCAGGTTGTGGCTGTCGTGGGCGTACGTCGATGCCACGGCGCCGTCGGCGAGTTCGCGGCCGAGGAGGGGTGCGAAGACCGCGCCGTCACGTCCGTAGCGGTTGCGGACGCGGACGAGGGTGGTGCGGCCCTCCCACTGCACCTCGCCACCGTGGACCGGGAGTTGGATCTCGGCCGCTTCGGTGTAGGTGTCGCGTTCGTTGACCCGCATGGCGCGGAATGTGTGTTCGCCGTCGGGCAGGTCGACGGTCCAGCGGAAGGTGTCCGCATCCTGCGGTTCGACGTCGATGCGGCTGCCGAGCGGTGCGACGGCCGGGGCGTCGGAGGCCGCGGCCTCGGGCTGTGCGGGGGCGCCGTTCTCCCCCACCCGTCGGCCGCCGGCGAACACCATCGCCGGGTCGAACGAGGCGAGTTCGCCGCGCAGCAGCACCAGGTCGGCGCGCTTGCCCGGTGACACGACGCCGCGGTCGTGGAGGCGAAGGCGCTGGGCCGGCGTCCACGTCAGGGCCTTCAGGACGACGTGCGGCGGAAATCCGGCGGCCACGGCGACCCGTGCGATGTGGTCGAGGTGTCCCTTGTCGACGATGTGGTCGGCGGCGAGGTCGTCGGTGACCAGGCACAGCGGCGGGAGCTGCGGCAGGGCGAGCAGCGCCTGCGCCACCTCCTCGTTCAGACACTTCTCCTGCAGCATCATCGTCATGCCGAGGCGGGCCTTCTCCAGGACCACTTCGGTGCGGTTCTTGGTGTGGTCGGAGTCGACGCCGGTGGCCAGGTAGGCGCTGAGCTCGACGCCGGTCAGGTTCGGGCAGTGACCGTCGAGGATCACGTCCTGTGCGCGGGCCGCGGCGGTGATCTCGTGCATCCTGCGGTCGCCCGCGACCACGGCCCGGTAGTCCATCACCTCGCCGAGCGCGACGACACCGGGCCAGCGCAGCATCTCCGCGATGTCGTCGGCGGACAGCGCCGCCCCCGCGTGCTCCAGGCCCTCCAGGGCGGGCACGCAGGACGGGACGCCCCACAGCTGGGTCTGGGCGGTCTCCCGGCCGGCGTCGATCATCCAGCGCATGGCGTCGCGCCCGGCGACGTTGACGATCTCGTGCGGGTCGGCGAGGACGGTCGTCGTGCCCCGCGCGAGCGTCACCGCGGCGAACTCCTGCGGTGTCAGGAACGCGCTCTCGATGTGCATGTGGGCGTCCAGGAAGCCGGGGACGACCAGCATGCCCGTCGCGTCGATCTCCTCGCGGGCGTCGGCCGGGGTGCCCGGCGGCAGCACCGCGCTGATCGTCTCGCCCCGTACGAGGACGTCGGCGGCGAACTCCTCGCCGGTGAAGGTGGACACCACGCGCCCGCCGCTGATCCGGAGGTCGTGCTGCTCACTCATGGGGTCGTGCTCCTTCGGAAGGGGTGTCGTCACGCGCGGCGGGATGTCGTCACGGGCCGAGGGCGTGGACGTCGTCACGGGACGAGTGTGTAGAAGTAGTAGCCCAGCGGGACCATGACGATCCACAGCGGCCAGGGCACCTCGCGGACGCGGCCGCTGACGGTCTTGACCAGGACGTGGGCGGCGAGTCCGACCGCGATGCCGGTGCCGAAGTTGCCGAAGAAGAGGGTGGTCGCGACGGTGAGGGCGGCCGGGATCGCGTTGGTCGGGTCCTTGAAGTCGACGTTCTTCAGGGCGCCGAGCATGTTCAGACCGATGTAGATCAGCACGGGCGCGGTCGCCGCGGAGGGGATCAGCGTCGCGAACGGCGTGACGAGGAGCAGCAGCCCGAACCCGCACGCGGCCCACACGGACGCGAGGCCGGTCTTGCCGCCCGCGTCGGCGGCGGCCGAGGACTCCAGGTAGGCCGTCATCGACGGGGCGCCGACGGCGGAACCGCCCATCACGGAGACCGAGTCGACGAGGAAGGGGCGGCGGGAGCCGGGGATGTTGCCGTCCTTGTCGAGCAGCCCGGCGCGTCCCGAGACGGCGAGGAGGGTGCCGGTCATGGAGAAGAACTCGGACACGAAGAAGGCGAAGATGTACGGGAAGTACTCGGGCTTGAGCGCCCCGATGATGTCGATGTCGAAGAACAGCGGCCCTGGCGAGTCCGGGGCGGAGAAGAGGCTGTCGGGGACGTCGGTCACGCCGAGCGGCACACCGACGATCGTGACGGCCGCGATGGTGATGAGGAACGCGCCGGGCACCTTGCGCGAGGCGAGCGCGGTGAGCAGCAGCAGTCCGCCGAGGGCGAGCAGCCCCGCGGGCTTCGACAGGTCGCCGACGGCGAGGGCGGCCTTGTCGGCGTTGCCGACGACGAGGTCGGCGTCGCGGAAGCCGATGAGGGCGATGTAGAGGCCGAGGCCGCCGCTGATGGCGTACTTGAGGTTCATCGGCATCAGGCGCGTGACGAGGTCACGGATGCCGAGCAGGGTCAGCACAAGGAAGGCGACACCGGACCAGAACACCATGCCGAGCGCGGTGTCCCACGGAACGTGGTCCTGGCCGACGATGGTGAAGGCGACGAGTGCGACACCGCCGAGGCCCGGCGCGACGACGAACGGCAGGTTGGCGACGAGGCCCATGGCCAGCGTCGCGAGGGCGATGGCGATGATGACGGCGGTGGTCGCGGCGCCGTGCGGCACTCCCGCGCCCGCCAGCTGGCCGGGGACCACGACGACCGCGTAGGCCGCGGCCATGAACATCGAGGCGCCGGCGACGAGTTCGGTGCGGTGGTTGCTGCCGCGCCCGCGGACGCGGAAGAGCCGTTCGACGAGCGACTCGGATGTGGGCTCGGGCTCGGGGGCGGCGTCGGCCTGCTCGCCGGAGGGCGGAGCGGTGGTGGACATGGGGACCTCGGCGGGATGAGGGGTGGGCAGGTCGGTCCGCGGCGTCGTCGGCGCGAGAGGGCGCGGGGCGTGCGGGGCACCCGACTGGGTACGGTCTCTGCAACCGGTCTCTGCAACCGGTTGCAGAGACCGGTTGCAGGTATCATGACACGGCATAAAGAGAAAGTGAACAGCGGCTCGGCAGAACCTCAGGGCGGCGGGCCGGGACGCGCGGTCGGGACGGCGAGCAGGGGGCAGCAGTGGCGACGCTCATGGACGTGGCACAGGCGGCGGGGGTGTCGAAGGCGACCGCGTCGCGGGCCCTGCAGCGCCCGGACATGGTCGCGGAGGCCACCCGGCTGCGGGTGCGGGAGGCGGCGGACCGGCTCGGCTTCCAGCCCAACGCGGCGGCCCGCGCCCTGACCACGGGCCGCACGGGACTGGTCGGCCTCATCGTGCCGACGCTCTCGAACCCCTTCTTCGCTCCCCTGGTCATCGGCGCGCAGCAGGCGGCGGAGGACACCGAGAGCCATCTGCTGATCGCGGTGTCCGAGTACGACGCGGAGCGCGAGGCCGCGCTGGCCGACCGGCTGTCGGAGCAGGCCGACGGGCTGATCATGGTGACTCCGGTGGGCACGGACGCGGCGCTGCGCGAGCGGTTCAGGCGCCAACCCCTGGTGCTGGTCGACCGCCAGGTGGGCCGGCTTCCCGCCGTCGTGGCCGACACCGCGGCGGGTCTCGCCGAGCTCCTCGGGCATCTGCTGGAGCTCGGCCACCGCGACATCGCCTACGTGTCCGGTCCCGCGGCTTCCTGGGCGGACGAGCAGCGGCGCGCGGCGCTCACCGCGCAGGCCGCTCGGGCGGACGCGCGCATCCATGTGCTGGGCCCGCTGCCGCCCACGTTCGACGCCGGGATCGAGGCCTCGCGCACGCTGCCCGGCGCGGCGACGGCCGTCCTCGCGTACAACAGCTATCTCGCGCTGGGCCTGCTGCACGGGCTCGGCACGACCGGGCGGCGGGTCCCGGAGGACATCAGCCTGGCGGCGGCCGACGACCTGAGCACGCTCGGTGCGACCACGCCGCCGGTGACCGCGCTCGATGTGCCGCTGCGGCAGGTCGGCACGCTCGCGGTGACCCGGCTCCACGAACTGGTCGACGGGCAGCGGCGCACGGTGACGTCCCGGCTGCCGGCGGCGCCGGTGCTCCGCGCGTCGACGGCGCCGCCGCGGGTCTCCTGAATACAGCGCCCGGTGGCCGGCAGGTTCAGTGGCTCAACGCCGCCGGGGCCGCGTCCAGCTCCAGTGCGTCGCCGACCCTGATCCGGCCGGGTGTCAGTACGTCCGCGTACACCCCGAACAGGACGCCGCGGCCCAGGGTGCTCTGGCCGAGGCCCCGGTAGCGCTTGATCAGGGAGAGCGCGCGCACACCGCCGGAGCCGTCGACCGGGTCGCGGTTGACGGCGCCGCAGCGCTTCACCGGGCCCTCGACGCGCAGCACCGCCTCGCCGATGCGCAGCGTCCGACCCTCCCAGGTGTCCTCCGTGTGGGGTTCGGCGCCACCGAAGCCGAGTGTCATGCGAAAGCGCCGGGCGTCGACCGCGTCGAGGCCGGAGTGGTGGGCCAGTTCGGCCACGGAGGCGTCGCCGAGGAGGGTGACGGGCCGCAGGTCCACGCCGCCGTTGTCGGCGTCGGGGCGCACCAGGCGGACCGGTTGGCCCACGCTCTCCGAGAGGGCCTTCACCCATGGGCCCTCGACGAACCTGCCGGGCACCTTGTGGTGCCGGAAGAAGTCGACCTCCACCGCCTCCCCGAGCCGCACCTCGTCGCTGACGACCGTGCCGTCCGGGCAGGTCACGGTCAGCACACCGCTGTCGGCGGCGTAGTGGGCGGTGTGTCCGGCCCAGGCGCCCGTGCGGGTCATGGACAGCAGGTTGCCCTCCGCGTCGACCAGGAGGAAGGCGCGGTCGCCCGCCACCCCCGTTCTGGTCAGCTCCACCTCGTCCCGTGGTACGACCCCGAACCCCTTGACGGCCGTGGTCGTGAGTGAGGTGACCTGGAGTCCTGGAAAGGGTGTCACGGGCCTGCGCTCCCCTGCGTGGCTACTTGGCGTACGTCTCCGAGTACAGATCGGCCACGTAATACTTTCCCGGATCGGTGTTGTCGTCCAGTTGCTTGTTGCGGACGAAGAAGTCGCCGAGCTTCTTGAGCCAGGTGTCCACCTCGCCGCTCTTGGTCTTGGCGACGAGGTCCTTGGTGGAGAGGGTCTGGACGTGGGAGGCGTCGGCCTTGGCCTGGGCCTCGGTGACCTGGAGCATCTTGGCGGTGAGCGCGATGGTCTCCTCGGGGTGTTCCTGGCGCCAGTCGTTGGCCTGCTGGAGCACCTTGACGACCTTCTTGTTCTTCTCCTCGGGCACCTTGTTGCCCGCGACGAACGCCGTCGGGAAGGAGTCCTTGGTGTCCTTGGTGCTGGCTATCTCGTGCAGGCCCGGCACCTTCTTCTTGATGGTGTCGATGGCGGGGTAGAAGAAGCCGGCCCCGTCGATCTTCCCCGAGGAGAAGGCGGAGACGATGGTGGACGGGTCCATGTTGACCTTGGTGATGTCCTTCGTCGTCATCCCGGCCTTCGCCAGGGCGATGTTGAGGATCATGTCCCCGGAGGTGCCCTCGGGGACGCCGACCCGCTTGCCCTTGAGGTCCTTCATGGACTTCATGCCGGGTTGTCCGATGACACGGTCGGCGTAGGTGAGGGTGTCGACGGCGATGACCTTGGCCTTGCCGGAGGCGGGCAGCCACATGGCGCCGGGGCCGATGTAGCCGTAGTCGAGGCTGTCGGCGCTGAGGGCCTGGATCTGGACCGGGCCGTTGTTGAACGCCTTCACCTTCGCGGTGAGGTCGGCCTTCTTCCACAGGCCCTGCTTCTCGGCGATGGCGAGCAGGCTGGCGCCGTTGTAGTCGGCGATGTAGCCGAAGCGGACCGTGTTGTCGTCCTCGGAGCCGCTGCCGGAGCAGGCGGTGACGGAGAGCGAGAGCATCAGGGCGGCGGGCAGCGCCGTGAGGGTGGTGCGCCTGATCCTGCTTCTGGGCATGCTGGACGTCCTCTCGGGTGGTGCGGGGGGGGCTTGGCTGAATGCGGTGTGTGCGGGCGCGGGTGATGGTGTGTCAGGCGGCGCCGGCCGGTGCTTCCTGGTGGTAGACGGAAGTCCACACGTCGTTGCGGATGCGCCGGAATTCGGGTGAGAGCCGGATCTCCTCGGTGCGCGGGTACGGCAGGTCGACGTCGATGACGCGGTGGACGCGGCCGGGCCTTGCGGCCATGACGACGACGCGGCTGGCGAGGTAGACCGCCTCGTCGACGTCGTGGGTGATGAAGAGGACCGTGCGCTTCTCCTGGCTCCAGGTCGCGAGCAGCTGGTCCTGCAGCTGCACCCGGGTCAGGGCGTCGAGCGCGCCGAACGGCTCGTCCATCAGCAGGACTTGGGGGTCGACCGCGTAGGCACGGGCGATGGCGCAGCGCTGCTTCATGCCGCCGGACAGGGTCTTGGGCAGCGCGTCGGCGAACTCGTCGAGGCCGACGAGGGCGATGGCCGCTTCGGCGCGGCGACGCCGCTCCGCGGTGGGTACGGAGGCCAGCTTGAGCCCGAACTCGACGTTCTGGCGGACCGTCAGCCAGGGGAAGAGCGCGTACTGCTGGAAGATCACGCCGCGGTCGGGGCCGGGGCCCGACACCGGGGTGCCGTCGACGAGGACGCTGCCCGAGTCGGGTTCCTGGAGTCCGGCGGCCATGCTCATCAGGGTGGACTTGCCGCAGCCCGAGGGGCCGACGACGGTGACGAACTCCTGGTCCGCGATGTCCAGGCTGATCCCGTCCAGCGCGGTGAAGGTGGTCCCCTTGAGCGGGAAGGTCTTCACCACGTCCCGAAAGCTGATCTTGCTGTCCGGTGTCCTGTCCTGCACTGCCTTGCCGTTCATCGCCGCTCCTGCCAGCCGGTGAGGCGTCGTTCGGCCAGCAGCAGAAGCCGGTCCATGACGAGCCCGAGCACACCGATAGTGATCAGGGACACGAAGATCGTGTCCATTTCGAACCAGGTGGACGCCTTCTGCATCCGATAGCCCAAGCCCTCCTGGGCGCCGATGAGTTCGGCGGCGACCACGGTGGCCCAGGACGCGCCGAGGCCGATGCGCATGCCGACGAGGATGAAGGGGGTGGAGGCGGGGACGACCACCTTGGCGAAGATGGTCCGGTCGGAGGCGCCGAGCACCCGCGCCGCGTTGATCAGCGTCTTGTCGACGTCGACGACTCCCTGGAAGGAGGAGACGACGCAGGCCATGAAGGACGCCAGGAAGATCACGGCGATCTTCGGCACCTCGCCGATGCCGAGCAGCACCACCGCCAGCGGAATCAGGGCGAGCGGCGGGATGGTGCGGAAGAACTGGATGTACGGCTCGACCAGGGCGCGCACCGTCGGGTACCAGCCCATGAGGAAGCCGATCGGCACGGCGGCGAGCACGCCGAGGGCGTAGCCGAACAGGACGCGGCGCAGGCTGGCGAGGGTGTCGTCGGCCAGGGTGCCGTCGGAGATCATGTCGCCGGCCTTCTCGGCGACGGCCGCGGGGGTGGGCAGGTTCTCGACCCAGCCGAGGGCGGCCACGACGCCCCACACGGCGACCCCGGCCACCACGGCGACGACGTTCAGGATCAGGGGCCGGCCCCGGCGGCGGCGTGGTGGCCGCGCTTGTGTCTCGGCGGCTGTCTTCCGGGCGGGGGTGATCACAGCCATGGGTTCCTCGCTGGTGGCTTCACGCGTGCTCCTCGGGGGCGGGCTGCGGGTAGTGGGTCAGCAGGGGGGATTCGTGGAGGACGAGGGCGATGCCGCCGAGCGCGCTGCCGGCCTCGCCGAGCGTGGCGCGGCGCAGGTCCAGGTGGTGGTGGGCCAGCGGCATCAGATGCCGGCGCAGGGTGCGTTCGACGGGGTCGAGGAGTGCGGGCCCTGCCTCGGCGAGTTCGCCGCCGACGACGATGACACCGGCGCCGACGACGTGGCAGACGGAGGCGAGTACGGTGCCGACGTCGGCGCCGACGTGCTCCAGCACGTCGAGGGCGGCCGGTTCGGCGGCGGCGACCGCTTCGAGGAATCCGGTGAGGTCCCGGGCCCGGCCGCCCGATTCGCGGTAGCGGTACAGCACCGCGTCGAGCGAGGCGCGGGTCTCCAGGCAGCCGGTCCCGCCGCACTCGCAGGTGCGGCCCATCGGGTCGACGGTGACGTGTCCGAACTCGCCGGACAGGCCGTACCGGCCGCGGTGCAGGGCGCCGCCGACGACGAGGCCGCCGCCGACGCCGTGCGAAAGCCGCAGATAGAGCACGTCGCTGCTGTCGGCAGCCGCGCCCCAGACCGCTTCGGCGAGTGCGGCGAGCCGGGTGTTGTTGTCGAGCAGCACCGGTGCCCCGAACCGTTTGCGCAGCAGGTCGGGGAGGCCGTCGATGCCCTGGGCGTGGGCGTGTTCGCTGCCGGGGTCGGCGATCGGTCCGACGACGCCGACGCCGATGGCGGTGAGGGCGTCGAGGTGGACCCCGGAGGACCGGCCCTGACCACCGGACTCGGCCGCATCGGCATCGGCCGGGCCGGTGGCCAGGGAGGCGAGGAGGCGTTCCGCCACGTCGACCCGTTCGGGCCAGGAGAGGTCGGGGGCGTGTCGTTCGCTCGCCGAACCGACGACCTCATGGGCGAAGTTGACGGCGGCGACGTGCACCGCGCGCCGCGCGAAGTCGATGCCGACCGCTTCGCCCGCGGCCGGGTTCAGGCTGAGCTTCTCCACGGGGCGGCCGCGCTTGCGTGTCTCGGCCTGCGGGGTGCTGGCGACCACGGCGCCGCTGCCGAGGAGGGCGGCGACGATGTCGTAGAGCGTGGTGCGGCTCAGTCCGCTGCGGGTGCTCAACTCGGCGCGGCTCAGCGGGCCTTGTTTGCGGAGCAGCTCGAGAACGGACTGCTCGTGGCCGCGCCGGAGCCGCGTCAGCGGGCCGTCGTGTTCGTGCATGCCGCACAGCATGTGAGGGCCGACCATTTTCGTCAATGAGTCGGAACGAAATCCGTGCGACGGATTCCGCCCCAACAACACTCCCCCGCATACGGCTTGGCCTGGGACGATGCGCTTTATCGCCCTCCAGCACCGGTTTCCGGCACGCTCGGGGAACGCCATACGACTGCAACATTCGCCGCTGACCAGCGCCCTCTTGACCCTCGTACCGCCGTTCACGCGCTCATTTATGTAGGCGCTCTTGACTTAAATCTCGGCCGGGCTGAAGCATGCTCGCACCACGACACCACGACACCACGCTGCCCGCCATCACCGGCGACGAGCCAAGGAGCCACGTCTGATGACCAGGGAAGAGCACAACGGAACGCACATCGGCCGACGGGGTGTGCTGGCCGGCATCGCCGGTTCCATGGGGGCGGTGGCGCTGCCCTCGACCGCGGCGCACGCCCGGCCCGCCGATGTCGGCGCGCGGCGGCCGTATCCGCCCAACTGGCCGACGCTCGAACCGTACGGGCTCGCGGACACCCGCAAGGACCTGTGGCCGCGCGAGGACAACTCCTTCGTCCTGCCGCTCGAACTGCGCCCCCGCGACGAGGAATTGGGGCGCGTCTGGATGCGTGACACGTACGTCAACTGCTTCGTCGTCGACGGCCGCCCGCTCTACGTGGCCACCGGCACGACGCGCGTGCCGGGCCTCTCGGCGGCCGGGCCGTGGAACGACGGCATCTTCGTGTGGACCGCGCCGTCGCTGCACGGCCCGTGGCGCCTCGCCGACACGACCGGCATCCGGCCGGGCGCCGAGCGCGGCAAGGTGTGGTCGCCGGAGTTCGTGGACGAGAACCGGCCGGGCCGCACGGTCGTCGCGCCGTGGCAGGAGTACTGGTACGACGACCAGTTCGGCAAGCGGGCCAACGCCTGGGCGCCCGAGCTGCACCGCTTCCGCGACAAGTGGTACATCGTCGCGTGCATGGGCGACCACTCCAAGCTGGTCGGCTCCTTCATGCTGGTGAGCGACGGCGGGGTCGAGGGCCCCTACCGGCTCGTCGACGGCAATCTCGACAAGCCGTTCGGCGACGTGGTGCCCGGCGGGCCCGCGTTCATCAAGCCCGGCGCGTACCACCACATCGACGGGGGTCTCTTCACCGAGGGCGACGACGCGTGGCTGGTGCTGCACAACCACGTGTACGCGAAGTTCCGTGACGACATGGAGGACATCGTCCCGACGACGAACCTCCCGGCGTTCCGGCAGACCCCGTACTCCCCCGAGCCGTATCTGGAGGGCGCCTACGTGTTCAAGCACGGCGGCAAGTACTTCCTGGTGCACGCGGCGTGGGACCGCGCCTCGGCCAATGCCGACGGCAGCACCCGCTACGCGTACGACCCGGCGGGCACCGGCCGCACGCAGTACCAGTACGACGCGGTGGTCGCCGTCGCCGACCGCCTGGAGGGCCCGTACTCGAAGCGCTGGACGGCGGGTGTCGGCGCCGGGCACAACAACTTCTTCAAGGACCACCACGGAGGCCTGTGGGGCACGTTCTTCCGCAACCCGGCCTTCGGCTACTGGGCCGACCCCTCCCGTTCCGGGGAGGCAGCGGTGGCCGGTGTCGTACGCCTGGAGTGGACCGGACCGAAGGGCAATCGCCTGTACGTGAAGCGGGCCAAGTCGTGACTCCGACCCAGAAGAGACGGGAACCTAGATTGGACTCAATCCAAAGAGGGACGTACCGTAAAGGGAACCGAGGTACAAATCAGCGCAGCCAGTGACGCCTGCCACCTCCGGTGACAATCCCCCACGGAGGCACCCCATGGCTTGCTACGACTGCATCCAGGAAAACCGTCCCGACACCACCGGCATCGGCATCTGCACCCGCTGCGGACTGGCCACCTGCCACGACCACTCGCGCGTGCTCGCGACCCACATCCAGCGGGCCAACGGCATGAGCCGCACCACCAGCAGGCGCGCCGGGCGGCGCGTCGTCTGCCGCACTTGCCTGGCCGCCGAGGCCGCGTAATGACGGGCCAGGACGCGGACGAGCTGCTGCGGCGCAAGGGCCTGCGCAGCACGGCCCAGCGGCGCGCCGTGCTGGCGGCGCTCCAGGGTCGGCCGCACGCGTCCGCGGCCGACCTGGAGGAGCGGATCGGAGCGTCCACGTCCGACGGCTCCCGCGGGGGCCTGTCGCGTCAGGGCCTCTACAACGTCCTGGAGGACCTGACGCGGGTCCATCTCGTGCGCTGCGTCGAGCCGGCGGGCTCCCCCGCCCGGTACGAGCTGCGCGTCGGGGACAACCACCATCACCTGGTCTGCCGCTCCTGCGGCCGGATCGAGGACGTGGACTGCGCCGTCGGCGCGGCGCCCTGCCTGGACCCGATCGAGGACCGCGGCTTCACCGTCGACGAGGCCGAGGTCACCTGGTGGGGGCAGTGCGCCGACTGCCGCGACGCGGAGCAGCGGCCCGACTGAGGCACGGGGCCCCGGACGCGGGCCTTGTGCACGCGCCCGACCCTGCGCCGCGAACTTTGTGGCTCCTGCCAGTCGGCCCGGCGGCGCTCCGCGAGAAGACTGCTCGCAGACATCACCGAGCCCGTCCCTGGAGGCAGTGTGAGTACGAGCGCGGAGCAGCAGTACGACCGGATCGGCGAGGCGTTCGAGGGCTTCAAGGCCCTCCTTCTGGCCCGCCATGTCGAGGTTCCCAGCTTCTTGTCGCTGGTCGGCGACGTGCGCGGCAAGTCCGTCCTGGACCTCGCCTGCGGCACCGGTTTCTACAGCCGTCTGTTCAAGCGGCGCGGCGCCGACGACGTGTGCGGCATCGACATCTCCGGCGAGATGGTGGACGTCGCCCGCCGCATCGAGAAGGCCGACCCGCTCGGCGTGCGCTATGCCGTCGGCGACGTCGCGACCACCGGCGCTCCCGGCGGGGGCCGCTACGACATCGCCACCGCCGTCAACCTGCTCAACTACGCGGAGACCGTCGACGCGATGACGGCCATGTGCCGGACCGTCCACGCCGCGCTGCGCCCCGGCGGCACCTTCTACGCCCTGAATCAGAGCCCCGACTACGACTTCGAGGGCCCGAGCCCCCGCCCGTACGGCTTCCACTGCGAGCTCGAGGGCAGCAGTGTCGAGGTCGGCCCACGGGTGCGGGTCACCGCGTTCCTCGACCCCGAGCCCGTCTCGTTCGTCGCGAGCCTCCCGCGCCGTGAGGTCTACGCCGAGGCGCTGACGCGCGCCGGATTCACGGATGTCGCGTGGTCCCCGCTGTCGGTCTCGGCGGAGGGCCGGGCGGCCTTCCCCGACGGGTTCTGGGACGACTACGCGGCCAATCCGCCCTTCGAGCTGCTCACAGCCCGCCGCCCCTGATCCTCGGCCGCCCCTCCGGGGGCTCGGGCGGGTGCCTGTCGGAGGGGTCCGGTGTGTGCTCGCCCGCGGCGAGGTGTTCCAGCAGCTCGGCGAGTTCGTTGCAGGCCTGCTGGACCGAGCGGCGGGTGTTGCGCTGCTCGGCGACGAGCGCGGACAGCAGCAGAGCCGTCAGCGCGGCGGCTCCGTTGAACGCCTGGAGCTTGGACATGACCTCGATGTCGGAGAGGTTGACGAACGAGCCCCGCCCCTCGTGCGCCGCGTAGGTGGTGAGCACGGAGGCGAACAGCGCGCACAGCATGCTTCCGGCCAGCTCGAAGCGGAGCGCGGCCCAGATCAGCAGGGGGAAGACGAGGAAGAGCATGCTGGGCGAGCTGAACACGGCCAACGGCGCGAGCAGCAGGACCGCGGCCGCCAGACACGCGGCCTCCACCCACCGCCCGACCGACATGCGGCGCGCCGTCCCCCGCCAGCAGGCGAGGAAGCCCCGGACGAGGACCAGCAGCAGCGGCGTCACGAGCAGCACGCCCATGGCGTCGCCCACCCACCAGGCCAGCCACACGGGCCAGAAGTCGCCCGTGTCCAGTGAGCCCGTCCACACCTGTGGCGCGACGCCGGCCGTCGCGCTGATGAGCATGGAGCCGAAGCCGCCGAGGAAGACCAGGCTGGTCCCGTCGCGCAGCCGGGACACGTCGGGTCTGAAGCCGACCCAGCGCAGGGCCAGGTAGGCGCCGAGCGGCGCCGCGGTGTTGCCCGCGACGGTGACCAGGGAGGTGAGCTGGGGGACGGTGAGCGAGGTGATCGTGAGGAAGGCGCCGAGGGCGATACCGGGCCACACCCCCACGCCGAACACGAGCAGGGCGGCGACGGCGACGCCGGTCGGCGGCCAGATGGGCGTGACCACGACACCTTCGACGCCGACCTGCCCCAGCAGACCGAGACGTCCCGCCATGTAGTAGCAGGCGGCCACGGCGAGTGACTTCAGGGCCATCTCCATGGCCGGCCGGAACCGCCGAGAAATCACCACAGCAGCCATCACACTACGAGCGGGGCTCCTCGGCCACGCGAAACGGCCCGCTCGGGTCGCTTCCGTGCCCTGCGGCAGCCTGTTTCAGTCGGCCGCCGGGCGCCGCCCCACGCCGCCGACGTCGTGGCCGACGACGAGCACGGCGGCGTCGTCCTCATGGCCCACCGAATCCGCCAGCTTCATCACTCCGCTGGCGAGTGTGTCGACACCGAGCCCGGCCGCGGCGGTGACCTCGGCGAGCCGCTGCACCCGGCTCAGCCCGGCGTCGAGGTCGAGGGACGGCCCCTCGACGACGCCGTCGGTGGGCAGGACGAACACACCGCCGGTGGTGAGCCGGTGGCAGGCGACGGGGAAGGTGGCGCCCTCCAGCACGCCGAGCGGCGGCCCGCCCTCGTCGTCGTCGATGCCCGACCGGCCGTCGGCGGTCGCCCAGATGTGCGGGATGTGACCGGCCCGCGCGCACTCCAGGGTGCCGCTGGCCGGGTCGAGCCGCAGGAACGTGCAGGTGGCGAAGAGCTCCGTGTCGAGAGAGAGCAGGAGGTCGTTGGTGCGGCCGAGCAGCTCCCCGGGATCCCCGGTGACCGAGGCCAGCGCGCGCAGCACGACCCGGACCTGGCCCATGTAGGCGGCCGCCTGGATGTTGTGCCCCTGGACGTCGCCGATGGACAGGCCGATGCAGCCGTCGGCCATGGTGAAGGCGTCGTACCAGTCGCCGCCGACGTTGAGCCCGTGGTTGGCGGGCATGTAACCGACGGCGAGGCGGACCCCGTCGGGGCTGGGGAGGTCCCTGGGCAGCATGCCTCTTTGCAGCGCGACGGCCAGTTCGACCCGTGAGCGCTGCATCTGTGCCAGCTCGCGCGCACGGGCGGTGAGCGCGCCGAGCTTGGTCAGCAACTCCTGGCCGTCCTCGGCGGACTCGCTGCGGAACATTGTTCGCCCCGTTCGCGGGAGATTTCTCCCCACTGTGCCCGCCGACCGCGCCGGTCGCACGCGGACGGCGGCGCGAGCGGTACGGAGCCTGGCCGCGGGGCTACTTTCCGGTGCGCCGCGTCCTCGCCAGCACGGCCGTGCCGAGCGCGGCCACGAGCAGGCCGATCAGCGGCCAGCGCACCGCCGTGGTGAAGCCGTGCAGCAGCGCGGTGCGGTGCGGGGCCGCGAAACCGGCGGCGGCTCCGGCAGCCACCGTGTTGAAGACGGCCGAGCCGATGGAGCCGCCGACCTGCTGCGCCGAGTTGAGGGACGCCGACGCGATACCGGAGTCCTCCGGCGGGAGGTTGGCCGTCGCCGTGGTCATCAGGGCCAGGAAGGTGCCGCCCATGCCGATGCCGAACAGTGCGAGTCCCGGCAGGATCCCGGTCGCGTAGTCGGCGTCCACCGTCAGCCGGCTCAGCCACCACAGGCCCGAGGCGGCGATGACGAGACCGCTCGCCATCATGACGCGGGCGCCGAGCCGGGGCAGCAGCCGGGTGCCGAGCTGTGTCGCGGTCAGGGTGGTGATCAGGCTCAGCGGCAGGAAGCCGAGGCCGGTGCGGGCCGCCGACCAGCCGAGGACGCTCTGCAGGTGGAAGGTGAGGAAGAGCGAGAGGGACAGCTGCGCCGCCATCAGGCAGGCGCCCGCGACGAGCGCCGCCACGCGCGCGGGGTCGCGCAGCAGACGCGGCGGCAGCAGCGGGGTGCGGGCCCTGCGCAGCCAGAAGGCGAAGAGGACGAGCAGCACCAGTCCCGCCGTCAGCGCCGTGACCACCGGTCGGCCCGTCCAGCCGCTCTGCTCCGCCGCGCTGAACCCGTAGACGAGCAGGGTCAGTCCGCCGCAGGCGAGCAGCGCGCCGGGCACGTCGAGGCGGCCGCGGGTGCGGGGCGCCGTGTCGGCGGGCATGAGCGCGCTGCCCGCGAGGGCCGCCGCGGCGAAGACGACATTGACGTAGAGGCACCAGCGCCAGCCAGCGGTCTGGGTCAGCACGCCGCCGAGGGTGACGCCCAGGGCGCCGCCCGCACCGCCGAGAGCGCCGAACACGGCGATGGCGCGGCGGCGTTCGCGCAGGTCCGGGAAGGTCGTCGTGATGAGGGCGAGGGCGCTCGCGGCCAGCAGTGCGGCGAACACCCCTTGCAGGGCGCGGGCCGCGAACAGCGTGCCGGCCGCCGGGGCCGCGCCGCCCGCGGCGGAGGCGACCGCGAAGCCGGCGAGGCCGGTCAGGAAGACGCGTTTGCGGCCGACGAGGTCGGCGATCCGGCCCGCGAGCAGCAGCAGTCCACCGAAGGCGAGGGTGTACGAGGTGATGGCCCAGGGGCGGGCCGCGTCGCTCATGCCGAGGTCGCGCTGCATGGAGGGCAGTGCGACGTTCACGATGGTCGCGTCCAGCAGGATCATCAGCTGGGCGAGCCCGAGCACGGCGAGGCCCCACCAGCGGCGTGGTGGGGCCGGCGGTGCTGCTGCGGCGGTGGCCGCGGCGGCGGCGCAGTCCTGTGTCATCGAGTGTGGTTGTCCGTGGGGTCCGGTTCCGGAGGAGGCGGGGTGATCTTCGCACCTCGTGAAGGGCTCAGGCGCTGGTGGGGGCGCCGGGGACGCGGCGGTCGCCGCCGTTGCGCTGCTGCCACTCTCGGTAGACCTCGACGGCGTCGGCGTGCGGCTCGTAGGTCATCGGCAGCCGGCGCTCGTCCCAGTTCTTGGCGAACTCGCCGTAGAACGTGTCGAGCTCGAAGTACTTGCGGTCGTCGACGTAGTGCGGGGCGTAGGCGTCGCGGGTCGTGACGAAGACGACCTCGGCGGGGCTGCAGTAGTAGAGCGCGGCCAGGCACATCGGGCACGGGTGGGCGAGGACGTAGATCGTGGCGTCGGTGAGGTGCTCGGTGCCCAGCTTGGTGCAGGCCTCGCGGATGGCGAGGATCTCCGCGTGGGCGGTGGGGTCGTTGGTCTGGGCGACCTGGTTGGGGCTCTCCGCGATGATCTCGCCGTTCTGGACGATGACGGTCGCGAACGGACGGCCTCCGTCGGCGACGTTGGCGCGGGCGATGTCGATGGTGCGCTGGGCGAAGTCCTTGACGTCCATGGCGAGCTCCTTCTCTTGCTGTTCCGAACCGGTCGCTCCCAAGGGAGCGCGCCGATGGATTCACCGTGCATCAACTGCGCCTATAGCGTCAAAGACTCGCTGGGCATCCCTTCTATTGGCGTTCTCTATACCTGCTTCTACGCTGGGGACATGTCCGTCGAGCTGCGCCAGGTGCGCTACTTCATGGCCGTGGTCGAGCACGCGGGGTTCACGCGTGCCGCCGAGGTGCTGCGCATCTCGCAGCCGACTCTGTCGCAGCAGGTCAGACAGTTGGAGCGGAACCTGGGCGTGCAGCTCCTCGACCGCAGCGGGCGCACGGTGCGGCCGACCGACGCGGGGCGCGCGTATCTGGAGCACGCGCGGCGCGCGCTGCGGGACCTGGCCGCCGGGGAGCGTGCGATCCACGACGTACGGGATCTGTCGCGCGGGCATGTGCGCCTGGGGGTGACGCCGACGTTCACCGCGTACTTGGTGGGGCCGCTCATCGCGGCGCTGCGGGAGCGGCATCCGGGCATCACGGTCGCGGTGCGGGAGCTGACGCAGGACCTCCTGGAGGCCGAGCTGCTCGCGGACGAGTGCGATCTGGGGATCGCCTTCCAGGGCGGTGAACTGCCGGGGATCGCGGTGGAGCCGCTGTTCACGGAGCACCTGAGCCTGGTCACGGGCGGCGGGGCCGATTCCGCCCGCGCGAGCGACGCGCCGCGGACGGCCGCCGAGCTGGACCGGCTGCATCTCGCGCTGCTCAGCCAGGACTTCGCCACGCGCGGCCGGATCGACGCGTACTTCGCCGAGCACCGGGTGCGGCCCCTGATCGCGGTCGAGGCCAACTCGCTGCAGACCTTGATAGACGTCGTGCAGCGCACCGGCCTGACCACCGTGCTCCCCGACCCGGTCACCCACGAACATCCGCACCTGACCCCGCTTCCGGTCGACCCTCCCCTGCCCACGCGCACGGCCGCCCTTCTCAGCCGCGCGGACGGCTACCGGAGCGCGGCGACCGACGCCTTCGCCGGGCTCGTCCGCGAGTACATCGAGGCCCAGCCGTTCCGACCGCCGGAGCCTTCATCGCATGTGACGCAGGACACACATTAGCCATGCATGATCACGGGTATGAGCACGCACGCTGCCTGGACAGATCCAGGGAGAACCACAAGAAACACCACACCCTGGGAGGTATCGATGTCCTCGAAGCGACGCCGTAAGAAGAAGGCCCGCCGCAAGAACGGCGCCAACCACGGCAGCCGTCCCCAGTCCTGAGGACTGACGGCAGCGATACGGAGCGGGGCGGCAGAGCAGTCTGCCGCCCCGCTTCCGTGTGTCGGGCCGCGTCCCGGATCTGCCCGCCGAGACTGAACGGGCCTGTGGGGGCGTGCGTATCCCTGTGGGACGTACTGCTCACTACGCGCTGCGAGGCGTGGAGGAGGACCGTAGAGATGTCGGAATCCGGCGAACCACTGTTGTACGCGCTGCCGGACGGTGAGGCCGAGATCGCCGTGAAGCTGCGGCTCACGTGGGAGGACCTCGCGGCGATCGGGCAGGAGGCGAGCAGGTTGGCCGCGCGGGTACAGCGAAGCGTGACGCTGGACGAGGCCATCAGCCACCGGCTGCGCTCGCGTCCCTCCACCGCTTCCTCGAAGCCGCAGTCCGGGGCGGCGGCGCTGCCGGCCCCGGTCCCGAACGGCCGCTCCTCGGCGGACCAGGCCCGCCAGGCTCTCGACAAGACGAGCGGGAGGGGCGGCCAGGAATCGGGGTGACGCGTGGCCGTCGGCTAGTGCGGGGCCGGGGCGAACTCGTTGCCGCACGGGCCGCCGCCGGTGCTCTCCGCCGCCTGCACCGCCTGCCCGTCCATCGTCTGGAGGTCGTAGTAGCGGGCGATGCGTTCGGCGGACCGGCCGACGTAGTGGCAGATGAACGAGCGCCGGAAGCGGTCCGGTGTGCGGTTCGGTCCGGAGCCGTGGACCAGGGTGCCGTTGAAGAACAGGACGTCGCCGGGCGCCATGTCGACGGGTTCGGCGACGAGCCCCTCGGGCGGTGGCACGTACTCCCGCGCGAAGGAGAGACTTTCGTCCGCCTCCTCGGGACAGAACAGGTCCATGAGGTGCGTGCCGGGGACGACTTCGAGGCCGCCGTTGTCCCGGTCGATGTGGTCGAGGGCGACCCAGGCCGCGACGCAGGTGCCCGGTTCGACGCGCAGGTAGAAGTTGTCCTGGTGCAGGGCCTGACCGCGGGCGCCAGGCGGCTTGAAGTAGAACATGCTCTGCGCGGCCAGCGGCTCCTCACCGAACAGGCCCGTCAGGATGCCGGCGAGGCGCGGGTCGAGGAGACGGCGCCGCGCCAGGTCGTTGAAGCGGTGCGGCTGCATCACGCGGGGGTACGCGAGGAGCGGGTCCGGGTCGCCGTCGGCCGGTTCGGGCTTGGGCTCGAAGTGGCCGGGCACGGGGCCCGCGGCCTGCACGCCCATGAACTCGTCGGTGAGTTCGCGGGTTTCGGCGGCGTCGAAGAGGGCGGGGGCGACGGCGTAGCCGCGCGTGCGGAACTGTTCCTGGAACGCGGCCAGGTCCGGGACGGCGAACTCGTCGGTCTGCACGGGGTGTTCCTCTCGGCCGTCGGACATGTCTTGAGCACGCGCGGACCGTGTGCTGGACTGCTGCGGACTCGTGATCCACGCGGAAGCGGACTGATCCGAAACTACGGCCGGAGGCAGTGGACACCGAATGACGGGCACCAGCGCGGACATGCCGGAAACTGCTGCCGACACACCGTCCCCGCCGCCGCAGTCGCTCGTCGCCGCGCGGTTCTCGCAGCCCGCCGACTACCGGGTGACCCGCGCCGCGGGCGCCGCCAACTGGCTGCTCATGTGGACCGCCGAGGGGCGTGGCCAGGTGCGCGGCAGCGGCCCCTGGATCGGCCAACGGCCCGGTGACCTCGCCGTGCTCCCCGCCCGTCACCAACACACCTACCGCACCGATCCGTCCGTACGTTCCTGGGGCGGCTGGTGGGTGCACTTCCAGCCGCGCGCGGCCTGGCCTGCCTGGCTGCGCGAGCACGTCCGGGACGGTGGGGTGTACTGCGTCGCCGGGGTACCCGGCGCGGTGCACGACCGGGTCGACGCGGCGTTCCGGCGGCTGCACGCCGACGCGCGGTGGGCCGACGGGGAGGCGCCGCCCGCCGAGGACCCCGCGGGCATCGCGGTCGCCTCCGCCGGGCCCGGCCGTGAGCTGGCACTCGGCGCCATCGAGGAGGTGCTGTTGCTGGCCATCGGGTCCACGGCCGCGGCGGGGCGCGCCGCTGCCGCGCTGCGTGATCCGCGCATGGCGCGGGCCGACGCGGTGATCGCCGCGGACCCCGGAGGCCCGCACACGGTCCGCTCACTCGCGCGCCATGTCGCCCTGTCGCCCTCGCGGTTCGCGCACCTCTACGCCGAGCAGACCGGCCGTACTCCGATGCAGGCGGTGCGTGCCGCCCGGCTCGGGCACGCGCGGCAACTCCTGGACGCCACCGACCTGGACATCGGGCAGGTGGCCCGGGCCTCGGGCTTCGCGAGTCCGTTCCACTTCAGTCGGGCCTTCCGCGAACGCTTCGGGGTGCCGCCGACGATCTATCGGACGGGGTCGGACCATGCCGAGGAATGAAGCACGGACGCCACACCGTTCAAGGGCTGATCGCGTGTTCGGTGAACTCGCCGCAGGCACGGAATCCCAGGCGCCGGTACACGGGCTCCCCCTCGGCGGACGCCTGCAGGACCGCGAGGTCCCGGCCACCGCCCGGGCCGCCGTCGCGGGCCGCGCGCAGTGCGGCGAGCGTGATGGCACCGCCGTAGCCGCGTCGGCGGTGCGCGGCCAGGGTGGCGATGTTGTAGATCCCGGCGACGCCCGCGTGCTGGAACACCTCGGCGGAGCAGACCGGTTGCCCTGCCACGTAGCCGACGAGGTAGTGGGCGGGGCACCCCGCGGCCAGTGCCTGCGGGGCGGCGCGGGTGAAGAACCGGCGGACGGTGTCGGCGGGCGGGGACCAGTTCGCGGCGAGCATCGTGGCGTAGTCGGCGAGTTGCCCGGGGGTGGTCACCGACCGAATCTCCAGGCCTTCCGCGGCGGGCGCTGGAAGCGTGTCGTCCAGCTCCGCCCACATCGCCGTCTCACGCTCGGCCTCCGGCAGCCCCGCGTCGACGAGGCGCGCTGCGAGGTCCTTCGGCGTCGAGGCGGGCCCCACCCACCAGGAGAACGGGCGTCCCGTGCCGGCCAGGGCGCGCGCGGTCCCGGCGATGCGCGCCGGGGCGGAGGCGGCGGTGAAGCGGGCAGTGGCGACGATGTTGAAGGTGTCGTCGTCCAGACCGCTGTCGGCGATCAGCAGGTCGTCCGTCTCCGTGACGGTCGCATCTGGTGTGCTCCGGTGCAGATGACAGGCGTGTTCCGCCAGGTTCCGCTCCATCCGGTCCAGCAGGTCGGCTTCTTCGTGTGCGTGGGCGTGCATGGGGATCGATTCCAGCATGGGCAGGGGTGGGCCGCACGCGATTATCAGGGGTGCGCCGCACGCGGTTATGGGGCGCAGTGTCCGTTTGTGTCCTGACACATCACACACCTCGACCGCATAACCCTCGGTAGGCCGCGACGAGTTGTGCCCGACCCCCACCGAGCGGACACGAGTCGAACACAGGGCCTACGATGTTCCGCCGTGCCCCGCACCCGAACGTGAAGGACCCGCATGGCGCCCCCGTCCCACCGCCCCGCCGGAAAGCGCCGCAGGCCGCGCCCCTCAGGGTCGCTGTGGCCGGCCGCGCGCCGGATCACCGGCACGGGTCGGGCGCTGTCCGGCCGCCGCTCGGGCGCGTTCGTCGCCGGCGGCGCCGTGCTGGTCGCGGCCACGGTCGGCGGCACCCTGCTGGCCACGGGCGGCGACGAACCAGCGGCGCTCACCGCGCGCTACCAGGGCACGGCGACGTCGAACGACGCCTTCACCGGGCGGTACGTGATCCACAACGGTGGCGGGTCCGCGACCTCCGACTGGACGCTGTCCTTCACCCTGCCGAAGGGCGCCAGCCTCTCCGCCCTGTCGCACGCGCACTACACGGTGCGGGGCAGGCACGTGACGGCCGAGCCGAGCCGCGATGACGCCCCGCTCGCTGTGGGGAAATCCGTCACGCTCACCCTCAAGGCACGCTCCTTGTCCGGCGCGCGGCCCACGGACTGCTCGGTCGACGGCACCCCCTGCTCGATCGGCGCGATACCCGCGAGCGCCTCGCCGTCGCCGAAGCCCTCGCGCTCCGCGCCGGAGAAGCACACGCCAAGGCCCAAGCCGACCCGCTCCACCGTCCCGCCCGAGCCGGTTCGGTTCGCCCCGTACGTGGACACCTCCCTCTCCCCCGCCTTCGACCTGCCGCGCTCGGCCCGCAGTACGGGCGTGAAGACGTACACCCTCGCCTTCGTGAAGCCCAAGGGCGACTGCACCCCGCAGTGGGGCAAGTCGACGCTCGACGGCAACCGCGTGGCCGCCAAGGTCGGCGCGCTGCGCGCCGCGGGCGGCGACGTCCGTGTCTCCTTCGGCGGCCAGAGCGGCAACGAACTCGCCCGCACCTGCACCTCGCCGTCGCGGCTCACCTCCGCGTACGAAGAGGTCATCGACCACTACAAGCTGACCAAGGTCGACTTCGACATCGAGGGCGACGCGCTGACCGACCGGGCGAGCGTGGAGCGGCGCAATCGGGTCGTCGCGGCGCTGCAGCGCCAACACCCCGGTCTGGACGTGTCGTTCACGCTGCCCGCGCTCCCCCGCGGGCTCACCGCGGACGGGCTCTCACTGCTGCGTAACGCCAAGAAGCACGGCGTCGACATCGGCGCCGTCAACGCCATGGCCATGAACTTCGGCTCCTCCCCCGCGCCGCACCCGCGCGGCCGGATGGGCGAGTACGCCATCGACGCGGCCGAGGCCACGCACGACCAGCTCAAGGGCATCATCGGCGGCTCGGACCGTGCGGTCTGGAACCGGGTCGCGGTCACCCCGATGATCGGGGTCAACGACGTCGAAGGCGAGGTCTTCGGCCTCTCCGACGCCGCACGGCTCGGCGCGTTCGCGAAGTCCAGGGGCATGGCCTGGATCTCCCTGTGGTCGGCCACCCGCGACCGCGCCTGCCCGGACGGCTCGGGCGGACCGGCGGCGGCGACGTGCAGCGGCGTGGGCCAGTCCGCCGACGCGTTCATGAAGGCGTTCCTCGCACACACCCGCTGACGACACCGCACCGCGCGTTCCCCCGCCCGGGCAGGCCTGGAAGGCATCACCGCCTAGCTGCTCGGCCCCCGGTGCGCCGCGATCAGCTTGCGGTACCAGTGGTAGCTGTCCTTGGGCGTGCGCTCCAGGGTGTCGTAGTCGACGCGGACGACGCCGAACCGCTTCGCGTAGCCGAGGGCCCATTCGAAGTTGTCGAGCAGCGACCAGACGTAGTAGCCGCGGACGTCGACGCCGGCGTCCATGGCCGCGCGCAGCGCCGTCAGGTGGGTCTGGAGGTAGTCGACGCGGTCGGTGTCGTGGACGGCGCCGTCTGCGGCGACCTCGTCGTGCTCGGCCGTGCCGTTCTCGGTGATGTGGATCGGTGGCAGGGCGTCGCCGTACCGTTCCTTCAGCGTGGTCAGCAGGTCGGTGAAGGACTCGGGGACGACGGGCCAGCCCATCGCGGTGCGCCGTACGTCGGGGTAGCCGGTCTCCGCGTACCGGTTGTCGGTGGCGACGCGCAGCGCGGGGTCGGGTTCGCGGTGCGGGGCGTCGGTGACGACGATCGGCCGGTAGTAGTTGACGCCGAGGAAGTCGAGCGGCTGGCCGATGAGGTCGAGGTCGCCCTCGCGGCGGAAGTCCTGGCGCGTGATCAGTTCGCCCCAGGTGTCCTCCTCCGTCGTCGGGTAGCGGCCCGCGAGGATCGGTTCCGTCCAGACGAGGTTGTGCTGGGTGTCGGCGCGGACGACGGCCGCGCGGTCGGCGGCGCTGTCGGTGGCGGGCACGTTCCGGTCGAGGTTCAGGGTGATGCCCGCCTCGCGGACACCCGCCGCCCGCAGCGCCTTCATCGCCAGGCCGTGGCCGACGAGCAGATGGTGCGCGGCGGCCAGCGCGCCGGTGCCCTCCTGCGCTCCGGGCGCGTGGCGGCCCACCGAGTAGCCGAGGAAGGCGCTGCACCAGGGTTCGTTGAGGGTGATCCAGCGCGGGACGCGGTCGCCGAGGTGTTCGGCGACGAGCGCCGCGTACTCGCCGAACCGTTCGGCGGTCTCGCGCACCCGCCAGCCGCCCTTGTCCTCCAGGGCCTGCGGCAGGTCCCAGTGGTAGAGCGTGGCCGCCGGTTCGACGCCCGCCTCGAGGAGTTCGTCGACGAGCCGCGAGTAGAAGTCGAGGCCCTTGTGGTTCGCGGGTCCCTCGCCCGTCGGCTGGATGCGGGGCCAGGCGATCGAGAAGCGGTACGAGTCGACGCCGAGGTCGCGCAGGAGCGCCACGTCCTCGGGGTAGCGGTGGTAGTGGTCGCAGGCCACGTCGCCGGTGTCGCCGTCGTGTGTGCGGCCGGGGGTGTGGCTGTAGGTGTCCCAGATGGAGGGGCCGCGGCCGTCCTCCTTCGCGGCGCCCTCGATCTGGTACGAGGCGGTGGCCGCGCCGAAGACGAAGCCGGGCGGGAACTGGGGGAACGCGGTGAAGTCGTTCATGTGTGGCCTTACTTGACGGATCCGCCGGTGATCCCGGCGGCGATGTACTTCTGGGCGAGGACGAGGAGCACGGCCGCCGGGATCGCCGACAGGACCGAGGCGGCCATGACGGAGCCCCAGTCGCCGACGTGCGCGCCGATGTACTGGTAGATGCCGAGCGTGACGGGCTTGACGTCGTCCGTGGTGTTGAGCGTGAGCGCGAACATGAAGTCGCTCCACGCGTACAGGAAGGAGAACAGCCCCGCCGTGATCAGGGAGTTGCGGCTCATCGGCAGGACGACCTGGACGAACGTGCGCAGCCTGCTCGCGCCGTCGGCCTCGGCCGCCTCGATGACCTCCTTCGGGATCGCCACCATGAAGGAACGCATGAGGACGATGGCGAAGGGGATGCCGAGCGAGGCGTCGGCGAGCATCAGGCCGAAGTAGGAGTTGACCAGGCCGAGATCGACGTACGCGCTGTAGAGGGCGTTGGCGATGACGATGCCCGGCACCATCTGCGTGATCAGCGTGCCGAAGACGATGCTCTTCGTGCCGGGCAGCCGGAACTGCGCGAGCCCGTACGCGGCGGGCGCGGCGATCGCCAGGCAGATCGCGACGGCGCCGAGGGCGACGGCGAGCGAGGTGAGCAGGTGGCCGCCCTGCTCGCGGACGGCGGACGTGAAGCCGGAGAGGTCCGGCGAGTGCGGTACGGCGGAGACGTCGAGGAGTCCGGACGCGGGCTGCAGCGCCGTGTTGACCATCCAGTACAGCGGGAACAGCATCACGCCGAGGATGAGCACCCCGGCGACGGTGGCGCCCCAGCGGCGTCCGGTCCTGGTGGTGGTGGCTGTCGCCATTGCGGTCACTTCCCCTCGGAGCGGTTGGCCCGCAGGTAGAACACCGCGAAGACGGCGGAGATCAGGATGAGGACGTTGCCGACGACGGCGCCCGCGCCGAAGTCGAGCTCGACGAACGAGTTCTGGTACGTGAGGGTGCCCAGCGTCTGCGTGGAGTCGGCGGGGCCGCCGTCGGTGAGGGCGAGGATCAGGTCGAGGATCTTGACCGTCGACATGAAGCCCAGGACCAGCACGACGGTGATCACCGGCTTGAGCAGCGGCAGGGTGATCGACCGGAAGGTGCGCCAGGCGGACGCGCCGTCGAGCGACGAGGCCTCGTACAGCTCCTTGGGGATCTCCTGGAGGCCGCCGTAGAGGATCACCATGTTGAACGGGATGCCGATCCAGATGTTGACCATGACCACGGAGAACAGGGCCATGCCGGGGCTGGTCAGCCATGGGGTGTGGCCGCCGAGACCGAGGGTTTCGGCGAAGGAGTTGAGGACGCCGGTGTCCTGGTCGAGGATCCGGCGCCACACGATGCCGGAGACGACCATGGGGACGAGCCAGGGCAGCAGGATCAGCGAGCGCAGGAAGCCGTTCAGCGGGAACTTCTTCGTGAAGAAGACGGCGAGCGCGAGCCCGATGCCGAACTGTCCGATCAGCGAGCCGACGGTGAAGACGATCGTGTGCCAGAGCGCCTTGCCGAACAGGTCGTCGTGGAAGACCTTGCCCCAGTTGTCGGTGCCGTTGAAGGGTGACTTGCCGTCGAAGAACGTGGACGGCGAGAAGTCCTGGAAGCTCATCACGACGTTGCGGACGAGCGGGTAGCCGAAGAACAGCAGCATGAAGACGACGGCGGGGGCGATGAACCCCCACTGGCCGATCCTGCGGCGGCGCCGCGCGCGGGCCGGGTCGGTTCGCGGCTCGGCCGCGGGGCGCCGGGCGGCGGGTGCGGTGGCTGTGGTGGTCGACATGGTGATGGGTCCCCCCTCAGTTCCCGCTCGTGGCGCGGGCCTGCGCCTTCTTCAGCGCGGCTTCGCTGGACTGGCCGGTGAGCGCGGACTGGAAGGCGCTCTGCAGGGCGAGCGACACGGACGACCAGCGCGCGCCGACCTTCGCGGTGCGGGAGCGGGCGGTGGCCACCTGGTCGGCGAGCGCGTCGAGTTCGGGCACCTCCTTGCGCCAGGTCGCGGCGGCCTTCTCGTTGGCGGGGACCATCCAGCTGTTGCGGGCGTAGGTGATCTGCTCCTGCTCGGACGACATGCAGCGGATGATCCGCGCGGCGGTCTTCTGGCGGCCCGTGTCCTCGATCTTCGGGACGGTGAGGACGGCGCCGCCGAGCGGGCCGACCGACTCGTCGCCGCTGCTGGGGACCGGGATCTGCGCGATGCCCCAGTGCAGGTTCTTCTTGGTGTTCAGCGTCTCCACCTGCCACGGACCGTTGATCATCATCGCCGCGTTGCCGGCCATGAACTGGTCGTTGACGTCGGCCTGGGTCCAGTTGACGGTCGACTTGGACAGCGAGCCGTCGCCGATGAGGCCCTTCCAGTAGTCGAGGGCGCCCGCGACCTTCGGGCCCGCGAGGTCGGTCTCGTCGCCGCCGTTGGACCACATGAACGGCGCGAACTGGAAGACACCGTCCTCCGCGCCGCCCGCGCTCAGCGCGATGCCGTACTGGCCGCCCCGCGTGAGCTTCTTCGCGCTCTCCCGCATCTCGTCCCACGTGGTGGGGACTTCGAGGCCGGCCTTCTTGAGGATGTCCTTGTTGTAGAACAGGGCGAGGGTGTTCACCGTGCGGGCGGCTCCGTAGTACGTCCCCTTGTACGAGCCGAAGTCGACGATGCCCTTCGGTATGTCCTTCGTGGACAGTCCCAGGGAGCGCAGATCGACCAGGCCGCCCGCCTGCGCGAACGTCGGCATCTCGGAGGCGTCGAACTGGATGACGTCCGGCAGCGACTTCGAGGACGCCATGCGCAGCGACTTCTGCATGACCTGCGCGGCGGGGACGCTCTGCTGCTCGATGGTGAGGTCCAGCTTCTTGCCGCAGCGGGCGAGCGTGGCGGCGTCCCAGCCGTGGTACGAGGCGTCGGTCGAGGAGTTCAGGACGGTGAACACACTGGGATCGCTCCCGGAGGCGCAGCCGGTGAGCGCCGCGCCGGCGACGAGTGCGGAGCAGGCGGTGAGTGCCGCGGTGGTGCTTCGGCCGCGGCGGCCGCGCCGGTGGCGCGGTCCGTCCGGTGGAAGTGCTGCTGTCACGGTGGATGCCCAAGCCTTGAAGGGGTGGCCGGCTCCGGCGGAACTCCCGTGTCCCGACGGGGTGGTCGCCTGGCGCGGTGCGGTTCCGGCCTGTGCCGCACACGCGGAGCGCGTTTGTTTTCCGCCATGACTAATACGTCATCAAGCGCTTCGACACCAGACCCTGCGATCAACTTCATTGCTCGTACATGACCTGCAACCCGTCGTGACAACCGGAATCGAAGCGCTTCGACGATCCGGCGTCCCGACCTCTTGATCTTTCGATGCCCATGAGCTCAAATGCCGTCTACAGGCACACCGCATCCACCGGCACAGCGCCCACGCTCATTGCCCACCCTGAGGAAGATGATGAAGTTCACCGACGGTTTCTGGCTGATGCGCGACGGGGTGGAGGCCTCGTACGCGACCGAGGTCCGTGACCTCCGCGTCGACGCCGACCGCTTCACCGCGTACGCGGCGGTCAAGCGGATCGAACGCCGGGGCGACACCCTCAACTCCCCCCTGCTGACCGTCGACTGCTTCACGCCGGCCGAGGGCGTCATCGGTGTCCGCGTCACCCACCTCGCCGGAAAGCGGCACAGCGGCCCCGACTTCGAACTCCCCGGAGCGGACAGCGGGGCGGGCGCCGCGCGCCGCGACGGCACGCTGGTGGAGCTGTCGAGCGGCCCGCTCTCCGTGCGTCTCGACGAGGCCACGCCGTGGCACCTCTCGTTCCGCACCGCCGACGGCCGCGAGGTCACGTCCTCCGGCGGCAAGGGCACCGCCTTCTTCCGGACACCCGACGGCGCGCACCACATGGCCGGACAGCTGTCCCTCGGCGTCGGCGAGCAGGTCTACGGTCTCGGCGAACGCTTCACGCCGTTCGTCAAGAACGGCCAGGTCGTCGACATGTGGCAGGCCGACGGCGGCACGAGCAGCGAGCAGGCGTACAAGAACGTCCCGTTCAGCCTGCACGTCTCCCCCGCGGGCGCGTACGGCGTGTTCGTCGCGCACCCCGGCCGGGTGAGCTACGAGATCGGCTCGGAGTCGGTCGGCGCGATGCAGTTCAGCGTCGAGGACCAGTCGATCGAGTACTACGTCGTCGCGGGCCCCACCCCAAAGGACGTGCTGCGCCGCTACACCGCGCTCACCGGCCGCCCGGCGCTGCCCCCCGCGTGGTCCTTCGGCCTGTGGCTGACGACGTCGTTCACGACGCGGTACGACGAGGAGACCGTGACGTCGTTCGTCGACGGCATGGCCGAGCGGGACATCCCGCTCAGCGTCTTCCACTTCGACTGCTTCTGGATGCGCGAGTACCAGTGGTCGGACTTCGAGTGGGACCCCGCGGTCTTCCCCGACCCGGAGGGCATGCTGGCCCGCCTCAAGGAACGCGGACTGCGCATCTCCGTGTGGATCAACCCGTACATCGCCCAGAAGTCGTCCCTGTTCGAGGAGGCCGCGGCACACGGCTACCTGGTGAAGCGGCCGAACGGCGACATCTGGCAGTGGGACCTGTGGCAGGCGGGCATGGGCCTCGTGGACTTCACGAACCCGGAGGCCTGCGCCTGGTTCCGCGCGAAGCTCAAGGTGCTCCTCGACCAGGGCGTCGACTGCTTCAAGACGGACTTCGGCGAGCGCATCCCCACCGATGTCGTCTGGCACGACGGCTCCGACCCGGAGCGCATGCACAACTACTACACGCACCTGTACAACCAGGTCGTCTTCGATCTCCTAGAGAAGGAGCGGGGCCGCGGCGAGTCGGTGCTGTTCGCGCGCTCGGCCGCGGCGGGCGGCCAGCAGTTCCCCGTGCACTGGGGCGGCGACTGCTGGTCCTCGTTCGGCGCCATGGCGGAGTCCCTGCGCGGCGGCCTGTCCCTGTCGCTGTCCGGCTTCGGTTTCTGGTCCCACGACATCGGCGGTTTCGAGGGCACGCCCGACCCGGCGGTCTTCAAGCGCTGGCTGGCGTTCGGCCTGCTGTCGTCCCACAGCCGCCTGCACGGCTCGTCGTCGTACCGCGTCCCGTGGGAGTTCGGCGACGAAGCGGTCGACGTGGCACGGGAGTTCACGCGGCTCAAGCACCGCCTGATGCCGTACCTGTACGGCGCGGCGGCCGAGGCCCACACGACGGGGGTGCCGCTGATGCGCCCGATGCTGCTCGACTTCCCCGACGACCCGACGTGCCGCGCCCTCGACCGCCAGTACATGCTCGGCCCCGACCTCCTGGTGGCCCCGGTGTTCACGGCCGACGGCGACGTCGAGTTCTACCTGCCGGAGGGCACCTGGACCCACCTCCTGACCGGCGAGCGCGTCCAGGGCCCGGCCTGGCGCCGCGAACGCCACGGCTTCGACAGCCTGCCGCTGTACGTACGACCGGGCGCGGTCCTCCCGATGGGCGCGGACGCCTCACGCCCCGACGGCGACTGGCTCGACGGCCTCACCCTGCTCGCCACGGCGGACGCGCGGGACGTGACGGTGACGGTGCCGGACCTGCACGGGGGCGTGGCCGCGACGTACCGGGTGGTGCGGGACGGCGCCGACGGGGCGGCGGCGGTCGAGGAGGGACACGAAGGGGTGACGGTCAGGGAGCTCTGACCCACCGTCACCGTGCCGGGTCCCCGTCAATGCGGCGCGTCAATGCAGCGCCAGGAACGGTGCCGACGCCAGGAGGAACGCCACCATCGCGTACTTCAGGCGGCGGGCCGGGAGGGCGTGGGCGATGCGCCAGCCGATGAGGACGCCGGCCAGCTCCGGGATTCCCACCAGCGCGGCGAGGGACCAGTCGACGTCGCCGTGGAGCACGTACGCCACCGTGCCCACGCTCGCGATCACGATCGACTGGGCCTGCGCGGCGGCCAGTGAGGAGAGGACCGGGAGGCCCGCGACCACGAGCAGCGGGACGCTCAGCATGGGGCCGCCGAGCCCGAACAGGCCCGCCACGACCGCGACGAGGCCGCCGATGAGGACGGTGCGGATCAAAGGCAGCTCGGCGCGCTCGGCCGTGCCGGTGGACCGGCGGTCGCGCACCCACACCAGGATCGCGGTGACGGCGACCGCGCAGGCCAGCAGGATCCCGAAGCCGCGTCCCGCGACGAGGGTGTTGCACAGCACGCCCAGGGGCGCGCCCACGACGGCCGCGCAGGCGAGTGCGGCGGCACAGCGCCGGGTGCCGGGGTCGCGGAGCTGTCCCGACCGGGCATAGGCCGCCGTGCCGAGCAGGCCCGTGGCGACGTGCGTGACGATCGCGGTGCCCGCGACGCCCGAGGGGGTGAGGCCGGAGAAGAGGAACAGGCCGATGGTGGGCAGCACCCCGCCGGGGCCGATGGCGGTGATCCCGATGCCGCCGAGCAGCCCGGCCACCGCCAGGAGTACGAGGTGTGTGGTGTCCAGGGTCATGTCCGCTCCCGCCGTCCTTGCCGTTGTTCTCGCACGTACGGCTCCCTCAGTCCCTCGGCAGGACGGCGCGCAGGGCGAACCGGTCCGCCCGCACCCGCAGGGACTCGGCGTCGACCGGGCGGCCGTCCGCGAGCCGGGTCAGGCGGTCGATGGTGAAGAGGGCGTCGCCCGCCGCGACGTGCAGCAGTCGCGCGGTGTCCGGGTCCGCGGTGACGGCGTGCACCGTCACCTCGGCGCTGCCCAGCCGCGTGCCGCTGGTCTCCTCGATGAGCGCGAACAGATCACGGCCCGCGAGGTGACGGTCGAGCAGCGGGCGGCCGATGTCGGGGGCGAGCCAGGTCGAGTCCAGGGAGAGCGGGGCCGCGTCGAGACATCTCAGGCGCTCGATGTACACCGCTTCGGAACGCTCCGGGAGGTCGAGCCGCTGGGTGATCGCGGGCGGGGCGTGGGGCACGACACGTGCCTCGCGCACCTCGTTGGTGACGGTTCCGTATCCGGTCAGCTCCTCGGCGAGGCCGACCAGACGGCCGAGCCCGTGCCCGGCCTTCCGGCCGGTGACCAGGGTGCCGATGCCCCGCCGCCGGGTGACGACGCCCTCGTCGCGCAGCATGTTCAGCGCTTCGCGCACCGCATTGCGCCCGGCGCCGAGGGACCGGCCCAGGGCGCGCTCGTCGGGCAGCACACCGTCGTACGCGCCGTCGACGATCCGCTGCCGCAGCACGTCCGCCACCCGGCGTGCCCGGTCGGCGCGCGTTCCGTCACGGTGTTCCATGCCCGTCCCTTCGCCACGTTCCATGTGACGGCAGACCGTACGCCCTCTTATGTTTCGCGGGTGTTACGCCACCCCTTCCGACCTGCACAAACGTCTGACCTGCGAGGGAGCGGCGCGCCGCGGCGGCAACGCCGGTCGACGCCGCACGGGCGCCACCTCGCCCTCCGCCGACCCACCACCGCGCCGGTCGTATCAACTCCCGGATGGCATAACCTGGTTGACACGTGAATCACGGCGACCCATCGACCCTTCGGAGCGACTCGTGCCCCAGGACCGTCCACTGATCGACAGTGACGCACCGCACTCGGCCCGCATCTGGAACTACTGGCTCGGCGGCAAGGACTGCTACGAGGTCGACCGCACGGTCGGCGACGCGATCCAGGAGGTCAACGCGGAGATCGTGCACGTGGCTCGGGCCCAGCGCGCATTCCTCGCCCGCACGGTCTCCCACCTCGTACGGGACGCGGGCATCGACCAGTTCCTCGACATCGGCACCGGGCTGCCCACCATCGACAACACCCACGACGTGGCACAGCGCCTGAATCCGGCGGCGCGCATCGTCTACGTGGACCACGACCCGGTCGTGCTGCGGCACGCGGAGGCCCTACTGACCAGCACTCCGCAGGGAGCCACCGACTACATCGAGGCAGATCTGACCGATCCGGCCGACATCCTGCGGCAGGCCGCGCACACCCTCGACTTCAGCCGTCCCGTGGCCCTGATGCTGCTCGGTGTCGTCGCCCATGTCACCGACGAGCGCGCGTACACGATCGTCGAGGAGCTCAAGAGCGCGCTGCCCGGCGGCAGTCACCTGGTGCTGTGCGACAGCACCGAGGTGTACCACCCGGAGGCCACGCGTGCGATGGTCGAGCAGTGGAACAGCACCAGTGACAACCCTCGGACCAACCGCACACCCGAGCAGATCGGCCGCTTCTTCGACGGCCTGGACCTGGTCGAACCGGGTCTGACCTCCGTCTCCCAGTGGCGCCCCGAGGCCCTGGAGGGCGAACTCCCGGAGCCGGTGAGCAGTTTCGGTGGCATCGGCCGCAAGGCCTAGTGGGCGTCAACCGGCCAACTCCCGTACCGTAAAAGGTGACCGATCTGAGCTGACGTGCCACATGTCGGGTACCAGGGTGAGTACCATCCGGCCCTACAGCACACACGTGCACACCGACAGATTCCTCCTTGTCACGAAAGCGAGTCACCATGCCGGAGACCACGCCCCAGAGCGAACTCAAGACCCACTACGCCGACCGCATCTCGCAGGATCTCGCGCACAACGAGAGCGAGTTGAAACGGATCAGCGGGGAAATCGCTTCGTTGCAGGCCGAATTGAGTACGCTCGAAGAGAACCGCGCCCTGCTGGAAAGCATGTTGACCTCCCTGGGCAGGGGCGAGGTGCCGCCGCTTCCGGCGCCCGCTCCCCAGAAGGCGGCCGGAAAGCCGACCGCCAAGGTGCCGCAGCAGAAGCAGCGGGACACGGCGTCCGCGAAGCCCGCCCGGGCCAAGAAGGCGCGTGCGACGCCCGGTACCACCGGCAAGGCGTCGAAGACCGCCAAGTCCGCCGCGGCCACCACTGCCGCCGCTCCCGCCGCCAAGAAGTCCGAGCCGCAGGGCGGTGGCACGCTGGTCGAGCTGATCGTGTCCCAGCTGGGCGCCGAGACCAGCCCGCGCTCGGCCGCCGAGATCACCTCGACGCTGCAGAAGTCGCACCCGAAGCGGGAGTTCAGCACCAAGGTCGTCCGCAACACGCTGGAGGCCCTGGTCGCCAAGGCCCGCGCCGAGCGCACCCGGCAGAAGCGCTCGGTCTTCTACGTCGCCTCGCCCGGCTCCGGCGCGCCCGCGAAGGAGACCGCGTCCGCCAAGGCCGGCGCGGGCACGGCGGCGGACGGCAAGGCCGGGGAGAAGGACGGCGCCGCGTGACACCCCGCCCGGCGCCTGCGCGATGAGTTTCGATCGCCGTGGCAGTCTCACAGTTGTCGATCACGTAGGAGGATCCTTGTGAAACAGCAACTGCTGAAGGTCCAGAACTTCACCGTGTCCGCGGACGGCTTCGGTGCCGGTCGGGACCAGAGCCTGGAGCGGCCGTTCGGCCACGCCGACCCCGGCCAGATGTTCGCCTGGGCCGGGGCCACGGCGAGCTGGCCCAATCGCACGGATCCGGGCGGCTCCCGCGGCATCGACGACTATCTGACGCGGGACTTCGACCACAACATCGGCGCGGAGATCATGGGGCGCGGAAAGTTCGCGCCCCAGCGCGGGCCCTGGCCGGACCACGAGTGGCGCGGGTGGTGGGGCGAGGAGCCGCCGTTCCACACCCCGGTGTTCGTCATGACCCACCACACGCGCCCGTCCTTCACCCTCTCCGACACCACGTTCCACTTCGTCGACGCCGACCCCGGCACCGTCCTCAAGCAGGCCAGGGTGGCGGCGCAGGGCAAGGACATCCGGCTCGGCGGTGGCGCCACCACCATCCGCGAGTTCCTGGAGGCCGACCTCGTCGACACCCTGCACGTCGCGGTCGCGGACGGCATCACGCTCGGCACGGGTGTGAAGCTCTGGGACTCCCCCGACGAGCTCCTCGACCGCTTCCACCTCGATGTCGTGCCGAGCCCGACGGGCGGGGTGCGCCACCATCTGTTCTGGCGGAAGTGACCTGAGGCAACGGCGCGGCACACCGGTGCGGCGAGGTGTGCGGGGGCCGCGCCAGGGCTTCAGTGGCCGCGGGCGTGGAAGGGCTCCGGCTCGATGAGGACGCACCGCGTCCCCGTGTAGATGGTGGGCATGCAGCGGTTGCAGTGGATGCACAGGGAGTGGCTGGGCCGGTCCGCCGCGCGGTCCTCGGCGAACCGGTTGATCAGGTCGGGTTCACGCAGCAGCGCGCGGCCCATCGCCACGAACTCGAAGCCCTCCGCCATGGCTGATTCGGCGGTGTGCCGGTCGGCGATGCCGCCGAGCAGGATCAGCGGCAGTTTCAGTGCGGCCCGGAACTGCCGCGCCGAGGGCAGCAGGAACGCCTCCTCGTAGGGGTAGGCGCGGATGAACTTCTTGCCGACGCGCTCGATGCCGAAGCGCTGGGGCTGCGGGAACGTCGCGGCGAACTGCCGCACGGGCGCGCCGCCGCGGAACAGGTACATGGGGTTGAGCAGGGAGCTTCCCGCGGTGAGTTCGAGGGCGTCGACGCTGCCGTCGGCCTCGAGCCAGGCGGCGGTGCGCAGGCTCTCGTCGAGCCAGATGCCGCCCGACACGCCGTCGTCCATGTTGAGCTTGGCGGTGATCGCGATCTCGTCGCCGACCTCGTCGCGCACCGCGCGGGCCACGCCGCGGGCGACCTTGGCGCGGTTGGCGAGGGTGCCGCCGTACTCGTCCTTGCGCTTGTTGAGTTTCGGACTGAGGAAGGCGCTGGCGAAGTAGTTGTGCCCGAGGTGGATCTCCACCGCGTCGAATCCGGCCTCGACGGCGGTGCGGGCCGCGCGGGCGTGGGCGCGGGTGACGCGCGCGATGTCGTCGCGGGTGGCGGGGCGGGCGAAGCGGAAGGACTGCAGGTTCAAAAAGCGGCTGGGCGCGAGCGGGGGCAGCCCGTTGGAGACGGGGTCGGCGACGGGTCCGGCGTGGCCGATCTGCGCCGAGATCGCGGCGCCCTCCGCGTGCACGGCGTCGGTGAGTCGGCGCAGTCCCGGCACGGCTTCGGGCCGCATGTGGATCTGGTCGCGTTCGGTACGTCCCTCGGGGGCGACGGCGCAGTACGCGACGGTCGTCATGCCGACGCCCCCGGCCGCGGGGCGCCGGTGGTACTCGACGAGTCGGTCGCTGACCAGGGCGTCACGCGTGACACCTTCGAAGGTGGCCGCCTTGATCACCCGGTTGCGGAGGGTCAGGGGGCCGAGCCGTGCCGGGGCGAGCAGGTCGGGGGCGGGCGGGGTGGTGGCGCGGGTGGAGTCGGCTGTGCTCATGGCTGGGCAACTCCTCAACTGTCGGATCACGGTGGGGCGTTCAGGCCCGCCGTGACGAAGGCGATGACTGTGCCCACCGGCGGTCGGGGCGTCGCGCCCAGTTCGGCGGTGGCCAGCTGTGGCTCCCCGTAGAGCTGGAGCAGCAGGTCGAACGTCATGCGCAGCCGGTGTCCGGCCGCCGCCCGGGAGAGGTCGGGGCGTGCGGCGCACAGCAGCTCGCGCCACGGGCGGTGCCCGAACCACCTCTCGTCGAAGGGGAGTTCGCGGCGGCGCAGCACGACGCGGGCGAGCAGGTGCAGCAGCATCCGGCCGTGCGGGGTCCGGGTCAGCTCGTCGAGCGGTCGTACGAGCACGTCGACGAACTCCTCGACGCGCGGCGCCCTCCCCTCGGCCGCCCGTCGTTCCACGTCCGCGAGCGGCGCGGCCCACAGCGGTCCGAGTCTGCTCTGCAGCAACGCCGCGACCAGGTCTTCCTTGGTGCCGAAGTGGTAGTGCACGGCGGCCGGGTTCCTGCCCGCCGCCGCGTTGACCGCGCGGACCGACACCTGCTCGTACCCCTTGGCGAGGAAGAGCCGTTCCGCGGCGTCGAGCAGTGCCGCCCGCGTGGTGTCGGTGGGCATGGGCACAGGACAGCACGGCGCGGCACACTTTTCAATCAGTGATGGAAAACCGGTGAACTCCCGTCACCGGCCGGTGCGTCGGTCCGGTCCGCTACGCGGCGCCGTGTCGCCGCAGGAACGCCCTGGTGCGCTCCGGGGTCGCCACGGCGCGCCACTGCCGGTCCGGGTAGCCGAAGTTGTCGGTGAACTCGTCGGCGGCGCTCTTGTGCGTGCTCATCGCGCCGAGCAGGTGCAGGATGTGCTCGGCGGGCGGTCGGGTCATGAGTTCGGACCAGCGGGCGGCTCCGAGGACGACGTCGGCCCGGCGCCGGGCGACGCGCCGGCAGAACAGTTCGTCGAAGGCCAGGTCCTCGGCGATGGCGTCGGCGACGACCTGCGCGGAGTGCGAGGCCGAGTTGGCGCCCTGGCCGACGATCGGGTCGACGGTGGTGTGCGCGTCCCCGAGGGCCAGCGCGCAGCGCCCTCCGGGCAGCGGTGTGAAGTCGGCGCGCACGGTCGGCACGATCGCGGTCCGCACCACGTCGAGGGGGCCGGTCAGGCCGAAGTCGGCGGGGATGATGCGCTCGAAGATCGTCGGGTGGTGGCGCGCGAGTTCGTCGAGCGTCGCGCGCAGGAAGCGCCTGGTGTCCTCCTCGGCGTCCGCCGCGCACAGTCCGTCGGCCCCGCCGCCCGGTACGCATTCGAAGAGCAGCGCGGTGACGTGGCCCGCGGCGGAGTAGAGCGGGATCTCGATGACCTCGCCGCGGCCGGGCGCGATCGACAGCGTGACGCCCTTGGGTTCGGTCGGCGCCACTCCGTGGTAGAGGCCCGCGCACAGCAGGCGGCGGGGCGCGTCCACGGTGGCGGGGTCGGCCACCGCGGGGAAGAGCTCCGCCAGCGGGCCCCGTCCCGATGCCACGACCAGCAGGTCGTGGCGGGCCGCGACGTGCTCCAGGTCGGCGGGCAGCACCTGCCGCACCGTCACCTCGCCGCCCCGCTCCTGGAAGTCGGCGGCGAGCGCGGGCAGGTAGAGCCGGTGGTCGACGGCCCGCGAGGGTGCGGCGAAGTCACCGCGGAAGATCAGCGGCGTGGGCCCGCCCACGTAGTGGTGGTGGCAGCCGTAGCCGTACTCGTCCCCCGGCCAGCGCTGCACGCCGAGCGCGGCCTCGCGCAGCAGGGTCGGCGCGTGGTGGGCGACGGTGGCCGGAAGCCGACCCGACGCGGCGGTCTCGGGCGGCCGGTCGGTGTAGAGGGTGACGTCGACGCCCTGTTCGCGTAACAGCAGGCCCAGGTGCAGGCCCGCCACTCCGGTTCCCACGATCCCGATGTCCGGCATGCGCGCTCTCCCCCACGACGAGTTCGACTCGGTGACAGCTACAACCGTTCCGGCGCAGGGGCACCTACCCGAGGCCGGGGGCACGCATGCGACAAGCCCCATGGACACGGCGCGACCTGCTGTGATCTCATCCGGTTCAGCCGACTCCCCCCTCAGGTCCGAAAGACGACACACCCCCCATGAAGAAGACCAAGGCCGCGCTCTGGGAGTTCCTCCAGAGCCTCGGCAAGACGTTCATGCTGCCCGTGGCCCTGCTCGCCTTCTGCGGCATCATGCTGGGCATCGGCTCCTCGCTCTCCAGCGACGCCGTCACCGGCAATCTGACCTTCCTGCAGGGCCAGGGCTTCCATCTGGTCTTCACGTGGATGGCCAACACCGGTCAGGTCGCCTTCCAGTTCCTGCCCGTGATGTTCGCGATGGCCATCCCGCTCGGTCTCGCCCGCGAGGACAAGGGCGTCGCCGCCTTCTCCGGTTTCGTCGGCTACGCGGCGATGAACCTGGCGGTGAACTTCTACCTCACGGCCAAGGGCGTGGACTTCGACGACTCGAAGGCGATCGCCCACTACGGCATCGCCGATGTCATCGGCATCCAGTCCATCGATACGGGACTCCTCGGAGCGGTCGCCGTTGGCATCGTTGTCAGCCTGCTTCACCAGCGGTTCCGTACGCAGCGGATGCCCGATGCGCTGGCCTTCTTCGGTGGCCTGCGCTTCGTGCCGATCGTCTCGGCGCTCACGCTGAGCGTGCTCGGTCTGCTGATTCCGCTGGTGTGGCCGACGTTCAACGGCTGGATCACCGATCTGGGCCGGGCGATCGGGCACGCGGGTGTCTTCGGGCCGTTCTTCTTCGGCATGGGCGAGGTGCTGCTGCGCCCGGTGGGCCTGCACCATATCCTCGTCGCCATGTTCCGCTTCACCGACGTCGGCGGTGCGGGCGCGGTGTGCGGGGACCAGGTCTCCGGCGCGCTGAACATGTTCTACGCCCAGCTCAACTGCTCCAAGCCGCCCACGGGCGCCGTCACCGACGCCACGCACTTCCTCTCGCAGGGCAAGATGGCGGCGTACCTCGGCGGTCTGCCGGGCGCCGCGCTCGCCATGTACCACTGCGCCCGCAGGAGCATGCGCCCCGAGATCAAGGCGCTCCTGGTCTCCGGTGTCGTGGCCTGTGTCGTCGGCGGCATCACGGAGCCGCTGGAGTTCCTGTTCCTGTTCATCGCGCCGTGGCTGTACTTCCTGCACGCCGTCCTCGTCGGTCTCGGCTTCCTCGCCGCCGCCGTCCTCGGGGTGTTCATCGGCAACACGGACGGCAATGTCATCGACTGGCTCGTCTTCGGTGTCCTCCAGGGCACCACCACCAAGTGGTATCTGGTGCCGGTGATCGCCGCGGTGTGGTTCGCCGTGTACTACTTCCTGTTCCGCTGGGCCATCAAGCGCTTCGACCTCAAGACGCCGGGGCGGGAGGAGGAGACCGCCGAGGAAACCGAGGACGAGGAGTCCGGGAAGGCGACGGACGAGGACGGGAAGCCGCGTGAGCTGGTCGCCGGGAAGTACGACGCCGTGGCGATCCTCGACGCGATCGGCGGCGCGGACAACATCACGTCGCTCGACAACTGCATCACGCGCCTGCGCCTGACGGTCGAGGACGCGGAGCGGGTGGACGAGCCGCGTCTGAAGAAGCTGGGCGCCGTCGGTGTCGTAAAGCTCGACGCGCACACCGTCCAGGTCGTCATAGGCCCGCAGGTGCAGTCCGTGAAGGACGCCATCGCGACGATGGTCCCGGTGGGCTGAGCCGTGCGAGACCCCTCCCCCGCCTACGACTTCGACACCGTCGTCGACCGGCACGGCACCTGGTGCACGCAGTGGGACTACGTCGAGGACCGCTTCGGCGTGCCGGACCTGCTGCCGTTCACGATCTCCGACATGGACTTCGAGACGGCGCCCGAGGTGCTGGCGGCGCTGCGCGGCCGGCTCGACCACGGCGTGCTCGGCTACTCCCGCTGGCGCCACGACGACTTCCTGTCCGCGATCGTCGACTGGTACGACACCCGGCACGGCACCCCCGTGGATCCGGACGCGATCGTCTACGGCCCGTCCGTCATCTACCAGGTCGGGCAGCTACTGCGGCTGTGGTCGCGCCCCGGCGACGGCGTCGTGACGCACACCCCGGCCTACGACGCCTTCCCCAAGACGGTCGCCGCGCACGAACGGCGGCTGCTCACCTGCGCGTTGGACGACTGGGCCGAGCTGGAGCGGCTGCTGTCGCTGCCGGACACGTCGGTGCTGCTGCTGTGCTCCCCGCACAACCCCACCGGCCATGTGTGGACCGCCGATGAACTCGACCGCATGGCCGGGCTGTGCGCGCGTCACGACGTCGCGGTCATCAGCGACGAGATCCACTCGGACCTCGCGCACCCGCCGTCCGTCCACCGGCCGTGGGCGCTGCACGGCGGCCCGGGCGCGCGGTGGGCGGTGGTCACGTCCGCGTCGAAGTCCTTCAACATCCCGGCGCTGACCGGCAGTTACGGAATCGTCGGGGATCCGGGGTCACGCGACGCCTACCTGCGGCAGCTCAAGGAGGCCGACGGCCTCTCGTCCCCCGCGGTGCTGTCGCTGGTCGGCCACATCGCGGCCTACCGGGAGGGCGGTGCCTGGCTGGACGCGCTCGGCACATACCTGCGCGGGAATCTGTCGTACGTGGCGGAGCGCCTGGCGCAGGAGTTCCCCGAGCTGGGCTGGACGCCGCCCGAGGCGGGCTATCTCGCCTGGATCGATCTGCGGCCCCTCGGCGTCGACGAGGACGCGCTCCAGCGCGAGCTGGTCGAGCGGCAGCGGGTGGCGATCATGCCGGGCACGGCGTACGGAGCGGCCGGGCATGTGCGGCTGAACGTGGGCTGCCCGCGCTCCAAGGTGGAGCGCGGGGTCACGGCCCTGATCGACGGAGTGCGCGCCGTCGGCTGAGGCGGCGGTCAGCGCACGAGTGCGTACACGACCCAGCCGACGAGGAACAGCACCACGATTGTGGTCAGGATCGCGGTGCCTGTCCCCGTCTCCATCGAGCGTTCCTGGTCGAGCTTCTTCTCCTTGATGAACGCCTTGGTGTCTTCGTCCGTGCGCGTGCGCACCCACTGCCCGTTCATGCCACCGAACATCGCGGTGCACCTCCCCGTTTTGACTGATCTTGCGCCTAACCGAATCAGCCCGGATCAAACGTGCGGCGTACGGGCGGGTCAGGTCCCGGCGCCGCGCAGTTCGGCGAGCGCCGCCGCGGTGAGCGGGCGCGGCGCCGCGTCCGCGCCGGTGCCGACGAGGACGACCGTGCACGCGCAGGCGTGGGTGAGCGCCGTGGTGAAGCTCCCGTCGGCGAACTGCGTCAGCGGCCCGCGCGGCGAGTGCCCGACGGCCACGACGCGGGCGCCGACGTCCGCCGCGTGCCGGGCCAGCACACGCCCCGCGGCGGCGTGGTCGCCGACGCTGCTCAGCACCTGCCCGGTGGCGGCCACGCCCTGTCCTGCCAGCCGGTCGAGGTGGGCGGTGACGGCGGCGCGGGCCTGCGCCAGCCCCTCGGTGTCGGCGGCCTGATCGTCGACCACGGCGGTCTGCTGGACGTGCACGACCTCCAGCGGGCTGCCGGTGTCACGGGCGAGACGCGCCGCGGCGTCGACGATGGCGGGCGCCCGGTCGTGGTCGCCGACGGCGACGACGACGCGCGGATCGGCGCTGCGGGACGCGGCTCCCACGGGCGTCAGCGAAGGCTGCACCGGCTCACCCTCGCCCAGGTTGGCCTCGGCCCGGCGCAGCAGCCGGTGTCCGCTGGCGAGGACCGGGATGGCGAGCAGGAAGGTGAGTGCTGCGAGGTAGAAGGGCACGCTCAGGTCCATGGCGTCGGCGAGCTTGCCCGCGACGTACGGGGCGAGGCCGCCGCCGATGAACCGCAGGAAGCCGTACGCGGACGAGGCGACGGGCCGCTCCACCGGGGAGACCAGCATGACGGCCTGCGTGGTGAGCGTGTTGTTGATGCCGATGAAGGCGCCGCTGACGATGACCGCGACGATCACCACGGTCGGCGTCGAGACCCCGGCGGCGATGACGGCCATGACGACGCCGAGGCAGAACAGGTTCGCGTACAGGACGGCCGCGGTGCCGTAGCGCGCCTGGAGGCGCGGCGCGAAGAACACGCTGAACAGGGCGACAAGCAGGCCCCAGCCGGTGAAGACGAGGCCGAGTTCGTGGGCGTCGAGCTCCATCGGGTACGGGGCGTACCCGAGCATCGTGAAGAAGCCCCAGTTGTAGAGCAGCGCCATGATGCCCATGGTGAGCAGGCCGCGGTGGCGCAGCGCCTTGAGCGGGGCGAGCGGTGAGGTGATCTTCTTGGGGCGTGGCAGGTCGGGGACGAAGGCGATGGTGGCGACGAGCGCAATGGCCATCAGGACGGCGACGCCGAAGAACGGTCCGCGCCAGCTGATCGCCCCCAACTCGCCGCCGAGCAGCGGCCCGACGGCGATGCCGAGGCCGAGCGCGGTCTCGTAGAGGATGATCGCGCCGGCGAATCCGCCGCTCGCGGAGGCGACGATGACGGCCAGGGAGGTGGCGATGAACAGGGCGTTGCCGAGGCCCCAGCCGGCCCGGAAGCCGACGATGCCGTTGATGGAGCCGGTGGCGCCGGCGAGCGCCGAGAACACGACGATGACGCTCAGGCCTATGACGAGGGTGCGTTTGGCGCCGAAGCGGCTGGAGAACCAGCCGACGACGAGCATCGCGACCGCGGTCACGATGAGATAGCTGCTGAACAGCAGGGACACCTGGCTGGGCGTGGCGTGCAGGCTCTCGGCGAGGGCGGGCAGGATCGGGTCCACGAGACCGATGCCCATGAAGGAGATGACGCAGGCGAACGCGACGGCCCAGACGGCCTTGGGCTGCTTGAAGGGGCTCGCGGTCTTCGCGGTGGGTGCACTCATGTGTGCTTCTCTTTCGCGACGTGTGGACGAGTGGGACGACGCGGGTGTGCACGACGCGGTCAGGGGCGCCGGTGCTGCTCCTGGATCGCGTGCGCGAGGGCGGGCAGGGCGAGGCGCACGGCGGCCTGCTCGGCCTCCGTCAGCTCTCCCACCAGTTCCTGGAGGGCCAGCTCCCGTTCGCGCCTGCGCTGCCGGAAGACGTCCATGCCGTGGTCGGTGACGTCGACGAGGACGCCCCGGCCGTCGCTGGTGTCGGCGGTGCGCCGGACGAGGCCCGCGCGTTCCATGCGGGTCACCAGCTGCGTCATGTTCGGCTGGGAGACGGCTTCCGCACGCGCCAGGTCGGTAAGGCGCTGCGGCCCTTCGCGGCCGAGCCGGGCGAGGGCGGCGGACGCCGCGGTGCTCAGGCCACCGGTGACGGCGCTCCTGCGCACGTGGCGGACCAGCAGCTCCACGGAGGCGATGAGGCTCTCCTCCTCGGCAGCGGCGGAGCCGTCGCCGAGGTCCATAACCCGCTTATGCATGTAGGCATCATGCATTTACGTGTACGCAGAAACAAGATGCCGCGAGGCTTCTTTTTCGCAGCGAACATGCCAAGCCCCGGACAAGGAAAACGGGCGCCGCTCCCCCTCAGGGAGCGACGCCCGCGATCCGGACGATCAGGCGGCCCGCTTCGGCAGCTTCCAGTTCGGCCGCGGGAAGTGGCAGGTGTACCCGTCCGGGTAGCGCTCCAGGTAGTCCTGGTGCTCCGGCTCGGCCTCCCAGAAGTCGCCGACCGGCTCCACCTCGGTCACGACCTTGCCGGGCCACAGACCGCTCGCGTCGACGTCCGCGATGGTGTCGAGAGCGACCCGGCGCTGCGCCTCGTCCGTGTAGTAGATCGCGGACCGGTAGCTGCGGCCCAGGTCGTTGCCCTGACGGTCCTTCGTCGTCGGGTCGTGGACCTGGAAGAAGAACTCGAGCAGATCGCGGTAGGTGACCACGGAGGGGTCATAGACGATCTCGATGGCCTCGGCGTGGTCGCCGTGGTTGCGGTACGTGGCGTTCGGCGTGTCACCGCCGGAGTACCCCACGCGCGTGGACTCCACGCCGGGCCGCTTGCGGATCAGGTCCTGCATTCCCCAGAAGCAGCCCCCCGCCAGCACTGCCCTCTCGGTCGACTCCGACATACGCCACTCCCTGCACTACCTGACACGACGAACAGATCCAACCAGTCCAACAGACGGCGACCCGCAGATCTTCCAGCTTAAGCCGATACCCTCAAGCGAAGCTATCGGACCCCATAAGGCAAGCTTATGTGCCCATAGACCGGACCCGCCTACTTTCTAAGGCTTGCCTTACTTTAGGCTTCCCTACAAGCACTCGTGGCCCGACCAGCACGCACGGACCATGGGAACCACTCGAAGGGAACCTGAAACATGCCTCGCCCCCTGAGGGTCGCCATCGTCGGAGCCGGCCCCGCCGGCATCTACGCCGCCGACGCCCTGCTCAAGTCCGAAGCGGCCTCCGAGCCGGGGGTGTCCATCGACCTCTTCGAGCGCATGCCGGCCCCGTTCGGCCTGATCCGCTACGGCGTCGCGCCGGACCACCCGCGCATCAAGGGCATCGTGAAGGCCCTGCACCAGGTGCTCGACAAGCCGCAGATCCGCCTGTTCGGCAACGTCGACTACCCGCGGGACATCGACCTCGACGACCTGCGTGCCTTCTACGACGCGATCGTCTTCTCCACGGGTGCCACGGCCGACCGGGCGCTCGACATCCCCGGCATCGAGCTCGAGGGCTCCTACGGCGCCGCGGACTTCGTCTCCTGGTACGACGGCCACCCCGACGTCCCGCGCACCTGGCCGCTGGAGGCCGAGAAGGTCGCCGTCCTCGGCGTCGGCAACGTCGCGCTCGACGTCGCGCGCGTGCTCGCGAAGACCGCGGACGAGCTGCTGCCCACGGAGATCCCGGCCAACGTCTACGAGGGCCTGAAGGCGAACAAGGCCCTGGAGGTCCACGTCTTCGGCCGTCGTGGCCCCGCGCAGGCGAAGTTCAGCCCCATGGAGCTGCGCGAGCTGGACCACTCGCCGTCCATCGAGGTCATCGTCAATCCCGAGGACATCGACTACGACGAGGGCTCCATCGCCGCCCGCCGCAGCGAGAAGCAGACCGACATGGTCGCCAAGACGCTGGAGAACTGGGCGATCCGCGACGAGGGCGACCGCCCGCACAAGCTGTTCCTGCACTTCTTCGAGTCGCCGACCGAGATCCTCGGTGAGGACGGCCGCGTCGTCGGTCTGCGCACCGAGCGCACCGAACTGGACGGCACCGGCAACGTCAAGGGCACCGGAAACTTCACGGACTGGGACCTCGGCGCCGTCTACCGCGCGGTGGGCTACCTCTCCGACGAACTGCCCAAGCTCCCCTGGGACATCAAGTCCGGCACCGTCCCGGACGAGGGCGGCCGCGTCATCCAGGAGAACGGCGAGCACCTGCAGTCGACGTACGTGACCGGCTGGATCCGGCGCGGTCCCGTGGGCCTCATCGGGCACACCAAGGGCGACGCCAACGAGGCGATCGCGAACCTGCTCGCCGACCACTCGGAGGGCCGCCTGCAGACGCCGGTCTCCCCCACTCCGGAGGCCGTCGACGAGTTCCTCGGCGAGCGCGGCATCCGGTACACGACCTGGGACGGCTGGTACAAGCTGGACGCCGCCGAGAAGGCGCTCGGAGAGCCGCACGGCCGCGAGCGCGTGAAGATCGTGGAGCGTGCGGAAATGCTGGACGCCAGCGAGGCGTGACCCGCTGACGCACGACCTGACGGGTGAGGGCCCGGCCGCGTTCGGCCGGGCCCTCACCCGTACCCGCGCGTTCGAGGCACCACAGGTGACGGGCTAAAGTGGTGCACGGATAGATGTAAAGCCCACCCACCTTGTCCGCCGCGGAGGCGCCGTGCCTCAGATCACCGTCGACTACTCGCCCCGACTCACCGACACCCTCGACAGGGCCGCCCTCGCCAAGGAGCTGCACGCCCTCGTCGTGGAGGGGTCCGGTTCGCGCGGCACCTGCAAGACGTTTTTCCGCGCCGCCACCGAGACGTACGTCGTCGGCAGCGAGCACGACGACGTGCCGGTCGTGCACGTGGAGGTGGCGCTGCTTCCGGGGCGCAGCGAGCGGACCATGACGCGCCTGTCGCAGCGGATCCTGGCGCTGCTCCTGGAGCACGTCGGCGCGGACGCGGGCGACGACGTGGTGTGCTCGGTCGAGGTGCGTCCCCTCGCGGCGTACAGCCTCTATCCGACCCGCCGCGAGTTCAGCGCCAGGACCGGCACCCGCCCCGAGCGGAACGGGTGCAGGCCGGCCGCCTAGGGCTCGTGTGGCGGCTCCGCCGGGCGCTGTGCCGCCTTCCTGACATCGAACGACTCCAGCCGTCTGCCCGAGCCGTCGACCACCCGCCAGGCGTGGCCCTGCGCAAGAACCAGTTCGTCGCGCCCGTCGCCGTCGATGTCGGCGGCGGTCTTCAGGCGGCCCGCCCCCGGCAAGCGGTGCCACGGCCGGGTGCCGAGGCCCGCCGATCCGCCGCGCAGTACGTCGACGCGGTCGTGCCCGCCCACCCGGTCGTCGTCGCTGCGCACGGCGAGGTCGTCGCAGCCGTCGCCGTTGACGTCGGCGGCCATCAGGTCGATGCCGAAGCCGCCCTTGCGGACCCCGCCGTCGAAGACGACCGGGGCCTCGGGGGCCTTGCCGTAACGGACCGTCACCTTGCCCTTGCGGTCGCGGGGCGCGAACTCGTCGTCCATCGGGACGCCGCTGTCCCCCAGCGCGATGTCGGGCCGGCCGTCGCCGTCGAAGTCGCCGACGGCCACGTTCTCGCCGCTCGGCAGCGCCTCGGGACGCGCGGCGAGGCCGTTCGCGGTGCCGGCCCCGCCGGCCAGCAGCCGAAGGTGCCTGGCCTCTCCCGGCTTGTAGATCAGCAGATCGGTGATCCGGTCCCCGGTCAGGTCCGCCGCGAGAAGCCGCAGGCCGACCACGGCGTCGTGGGCGTCGGTGTACGGGTCGGTGCGGTCGCTGATCCGCGCGGGCTTGCCGCTGCGGGTGAACGGGCCGTTCAGGACCACGAGGTGACGCTTGTGCAGGCCGGTGCGGTAGGTGGCCAGGTCGGTGTGGCCGTCGCCGTCGAAGTCGCCTGCCACCGGGGTGTCCAGGTAGCTGTAGTTGCCCTTGCTGATCTCCACCGGACGACTCTTGTCCCTGTGTGGCAGCGCGATGCGCGCGGGCGCCCGCTCAGGTTTCGGGCCGTGCGGTCCGCCCCACTGCACATGGGCGCTGCCGCCCGCCACGAGGTCGAGGTGGCCGTCGCCGTCCAGGTCGGCGAGGACCGGCGGTGACTCGCCGTCGGTCATCGCGTCGTGTTCGGGCAGGTCGAGGTCCGTGGGCGTGAACACCGTGCGGCGGTCTGCCCGCGGGCCCTGCGGCGAACCGTGCAGGAGGGCGATCCGGCCGGTCTGGTAGACGTCCCCGTTGCTCGCCGGTACACCGAGCGCCAGGTCCGGGTGGCCGTCGCCGTCGACGTCGGGGGCGGGCCTGCCCGAGTGCTTCGCGGTCGCCGGCGACGCCTCGCAGGCGCTGTCCGGGACCGGCAGGTAGCCCTCCTGGTGACGGGCGCCCGTGGCGGTGCCCAGGAGCAGCGCGGTGGCGAGCAGGCAGATGCCCCGTCGCCACCGCGGTCCGCCTCGGGACGGCGTGTCCGGCTCGTGTGTCATGGGGCCACTAGAACGGATGTACTCGCCCGGTATCCAGTGCGGAGATCGCTCTGTTACGCCCATGCGACATCGGCGTCGCACTTCTGCGCGTCCGTCAGTGCGCGATGCGTTCCTTCAGCCGCGCCACGTTGGCCGGTACGTCGCCCCGTGTGAGGTCGCTGCCGATGCTCACCGTGAAGGCGCCCGCGGCGAGCCATGTGTCGGCGTCGTCCACGCTCACCCCGCCTGTCGCCATGATCCGGGCGCCCGGCAGCACGGACAGCACCGACTTCAGGTAGCCGATGCCCCCGACGTGCGCGGGGAACAGCTTGGCGACGCCCCGGTCCGCCGCGACCCGCAGTTCACTCGGGGTGAGGCCGCCCTCGACCAGGAGCCGCCCGGCGGCGTCCGCCACGGGGCGTACCTCCGGCACCTGGAACGGGCTCACCAGGAAGTCCGCCCCGGCCGCCAGCGCGCGTTCGGCGATGTCGGACGAGGTGACGGTGCCGAGGCCGAGTGTCACCTCCGGGAACTCCTTCGACCACGCGCCCACCAGGCCCTCCCAGCCGGGCGTGGTGGCGGTGAACTCGAAGGCCGTGAGGCCGCATTGGACGAGGGTGCGGGCCATCGCGTCGGCGGCGTCCGCGTCGGCCTCGCGCACGGTCGGGGTGGCGCGCGCGGTGCGCAGCGCGTCGATGACATCGGCGTGCATGGTGGGCTCCGGTCGGGTGTGTGCGGCTGTCATGCCGGGGCCGCGATCTCGGCGAGGGCGTCCAGGGTCGACTCGGCGTCGGCGCCGCGGGCGCGCAGCACGATGGCGTCGCCGCAGCGGATGTTGAGCGTCATGAGCGACAGGACGCTGCGGGCGGGGACCTCGTGGCCGTCGTCCCGTGCGACGGTGACATCGGCCGCGGCGCGGGCGGCGATCTGGGCGAAGGCGGTGGCGGGGCGGGCGTGCAGGCCCGCTTCCTCGGTGACCACGAGGCGGCGTTCGACGACGGTCATCGGTTGGCTCCGTCCAGCAGTGCGGTCAGCCGGTCCACCAGCTGTTCCTCTTCGTCGGGGTTCATGGGGCGGGGGTCGATCGCGAGGCGTCCCGTGACGGCGTGGTGGTCCCTCAGGTACACACCGTCGGCGGCGAGTTCGGCGGCGAGGCGGGTGGCGTCGCGGCCCGCGGCCCCGGGGTCGACGGTGAGTTCGGTGCGGTGGATGTCGCGGCCCGCCTCGTCGCTGACGACGCGGGTGGTGAGGCCCGGCAGGTGGGCGAGGCGGGCGGCGAGCTTCTCCATGCGGGGCCGGTGGCCGCCGCTCTGGGCGCTGCCGTACTCGCGCAGTGCCTGGACCAGACCGAAGAGGGTTTCCTTGCCGACCTTCATCGGGCGGGCGATGCCGCCGTACTGGGCCCGGCACGCGGCCATGTGCGCGGCGCTGCCGCAGATCATGCCGGAGGTGGGTCCGCCGACGGCCTTGCCGCCGCTGTAGACGACGAGGTCGGCGCCGAGGGCCGGCCAGCGGCGCAGTTCGCCCTCGGCCGCGGCGTCGACGATCACCGGCAGGTCGTGGGCGCGGGCCACCTCGACGGTCTCCTCCAGCGAGACCATGCCCTTCTGCACGGCGTGGTGGGACTGGACGTACAGGAGGGCCGCGGTGCGGGGGCCGATCGCGCCCGCGAGGTGGTCGGCGGCCACCTTGTTCGCGGAGCCGACCTCGACGGGCCGGCCGCCGCCGAGCGCGACCATCTGCCGTACGGGCGCCCCGAAGTGGACGGAGTGGCCGCGCGGCAGGATCACCTCGCAGGGCGCGTCGCCCGCGTCGGGCAGGGCTTCGATGCGGGACAGGTCGGTGCCCGCGATCACGGCGGCGACCGCGATGGCGACGCCGGATGCGGCGCCCGTCGTGGGGCAGCCGTCCTCGGTGCCGGTGGCGCGGCCGATCTCGCGGCCGACGGCGGCCATCAGGTCGTCCATGACGACGTGATGCCGGGCGGCCTCGCCCATCGCGGCGACGACGCCGTCGCTGAGGACGCTGCCGCCGAGTGCCGTCATCTTGCCGCTGGCGTTGATGGCGGGCGGTGTGCCCAGGTCATGGTGGAGAGATTGCACGCTGATTCCTCAAACCGGTGGGGCGGTCACTTGAACCGGTGGGACGGTCACTTGCCGGGGATCGGGAAGAAGAGGCCCGCGATCATCGCGCCGATGATGGCTCCGCCGGTCAGCGGCTTCTGCCACTTGTAGAAGAGGGCGGCGCCGACGGTCGAGCCGATGCCGACGGGCAGGGAGGCGGTGGCGGCGGAGATGATGACGAGCGGGCCCAGATAGCGTCCGGCGGAGTTGCCGGCGCCCATCATCACGTCGGCGCCGAACGTGGAGGTGCCACCCGTGGAGTTCACGGTGGCGCGCCGGATCGCGAGGATCGCGACGCCGATCAGTCCGCCGAGCAGGGCGCCCACCGGAATGGCGAGCCAGAAGTGCTCCAGCGGGGCGGTGAATCCGGCGCCGAGCAGCATGGCGGGGATGCCGATGCCGACGCCGGTCTGGAGGGATCCGCCGATGTCGAGGATGCCGACCATGGGCCCCTCGATGACGCGGGCGAACAGGAATCCCGCGCCGAAGGCGGCCGCGGCGCCGTAACTGCCGTTCTCCATGCCGGCCTTGAGCATGGAGGCGACCGCGACGTCGCTGAACACGCCGGTCCCGTACGTGTAGTAGAGCTGCGTACCGGTGAAGATGCCCGCGGCGAGGCAGGCCACGAAGACGGGGAAGGCCCATTCGGAGAGCCAGAAGCTGCCCTCGCCCGGCACCTTCGTGAGGAAGCCGCCCTTGGACCGCTGCTCGCCGGAGTTCTGCTCCGGTATGCCGCCGGTGGCGGCGGTGGATGTCTCGGTCATGTCGCTGGCCGCCTCACTCGGGCTTGGTGCCGGTCACGTCGTGGAAGTGCGTGAGCCACTGCGGGATGTGCACGTTCATCTGCTGGAGCAGGGTGACGTCGGCGCCGCGCAGCACGGTGCTGGCCGCGAAGAGCGCGAGCACGACGGCCGCGAGCGACTTGGTGACCTTCGTCCAGCCGAGGTCGTCGACGCCCTTGCCGATGACGATGCCGAGCACGATGCCGGGCACGGCGTTGCCCATCACGAGGTGGCCGAGTCCGCCGAGGACGGTGCCCCAGGCGCCGGTGCGCCTGCCCGCGTCGACGGCGGCCATCCAGAAGATGATCGGCATGACGGGGTTGATCAGCCACTCGGAGGCGGGACCCAGCACCTTCGCCGCGACGTCCTGCAGGGAGTGCGGGATGGAGGCGGCGGTGGTGTTGAGGAGCGTCACCAGGACCATGCCGACGACGGTGCCGGTGAGCGCCATCCGGCGGGGGTTGTGCAGGGTCTCGGCGAGCCTGCGGTTCTTGATCATCGCGACCGACGCCGTCCAGTGGGGGACGATGCGGTGGTCGACGTCGGAGGTGAGCGCGCCGGTGCCGACCGCGCTCGACCAGGCGTTGAACAGGAAGCCCAGCCCGAACGAGAAGTGCGCGACCGGGTCGTTCTGACAGGCGTTCAGCTCGCCGAGGGTGCGGAAGGCGCCCATGCCCTGGACCTTCGGCGCGTGGAACATGCGGGCCACGCCCGCGGAGGCGCCGAAGCCGATCAGTCCGCCGATGACGAGGGACTCCAGCAGGACGGTGAGGGTCTCGTTCATCGGGTCACCTCATGTGCAGGGCGTGCTGGACCGGCGAGAGCCGCTCCTCGCGCACCGTGAAGTCGACGGATTCCAGGTCGAGGGAGGCCACCTGCACCTCGACCCGCAAGGTGAGTTCGAAGCGGCGCCGGGTGCGGGGGAAGAGGAGTCCGAGGAACCGCTCCGTCCAGCGGTGTTCCACCGCGGAGACGATGTCGAGTTCGAGGGGCTCGACGCGGAAGCACACGCCGTCGGTCTTCTTGTCGACGGCGGACTGCACCTGACCGATGGCGGTGGCGAAGGCCTTGTCCCTGGTGGGCCCGGAGCCGGTGAGCCGCAGGGTGTGGCGGGTCTGTTTCACGAGGCGTTCTCCCCGAGCTTCTTGAGCAGTGCCTCGGTGACCTTGAAGCCCAGTTCCTCGCTGTCGAGGAAGCCGAAGCCGAGAACCGTGCGGCCCTGCTGGACGGCGGTCACCCCGGCCTGCGCCGAGCGCATGCCGAACTCGATCTCGTGGCCGTACTTGGCCTTGGCGGTCACCGCTCCGGCCCCGCCGCTGCCGCAGAACGAGATGCCGAGCGCGGCGCCCTCCGCGGCCATCACGTCGCCGACCTTCATGTCGGCGCCGGGGCCCGCGATCAGGACGGGCTCGCCGCCCGCGGCCCGTACGCCGTCGGCGACGGCCTGGCCCTTGCCGAGCCGGTGTCCGATCACGATCTTCACTGTCATGGCGGTGCTCCTTGGTGTGTGGGATCAGGCCTGCGGGGTGGACTGGTGCTGGAGCTGTGCCGCCGCCTCGAAGTGCAGGGCGAGCAGCAGGACTTCGGTGTCACCCGCGAGGAATTCGCGGGGCGCGCAGTAGGTGTCGACGAGGGTGCGGGCGGCGGCGATGCGGTCGGCGCCCAGTTCGCCGGCGAGTTCGGGGTCGAGCGGGTCGAGATGTTCGATGTCACGCACCCGGCGGACGAACGCGAGTGCGTGCACGGCGAGGGCGAGCATCCGTGTCTCGTCGAAGACGATCCCGGCGACCTGCGCGTGGGCCCGCGCGAGCGGCAGGAACTCCGCCAGGTCGGTCCGGTCCTCGTCGGTGACGGGCTGCGTGGTGTCCTGGACGGCCGTGGCGAGCCGTTCGATCAGGGGCGTGCTCATTCACGGGCCTCTCGGTGGTTCGGTGGAGCGGTCGGTGGGTGGGGCCCCGGCGGTCGGCCGGTGGGGGCCGCGATGGCGTGCGGGCGTCCCGCACGCACCGTCGCGACCGCCTCCAGGCGGGTGTCGGCGGTCCGTGTGTCGCCCTCGGCGTCGGTCAGCGGGAGGGGGCCGTCGGTGAGCCGCATGAGTGTCAGATCGGCGGCGCCGCCGACCTGCAGGGTGCCCAGTTCGCCCTCCATGCCGAGGACTTGTGCGGGGTGGAGCGTCGCGCACCGGATCACCTCGTGCGGCGGGAGGCCGAGCGCGAGCAGCTTGTTGAGCGTGGTGACGAGCGAGTGCACCGGTCCCCCGACATTGCCCACGTGCACGTCGGTGCTGATGGTGTACGGGGTGAAGCCGGCGGCGAGGGCCCGTTCGGCGGTGGCGAACGCGAGGCTGGCGCTGCCGTGTCCGACGTCGAGGCGGACGCCGCGGGCCACGGCCCGGCGCGCGGCGTCCTCGCTGCCGAACAGGCCGCCGGGTTTTCCGTGGAAGGCGTGGGTGACGACGTCGCCCGCCCCGAGCAGGTCCAGTACGTCGGCGAGGTGCGGCGGTTCGTTGCCGACGTGCACCATCACCGGCCGGTCCACCCGCGTGGCGATCCGCTTCGCGGCCCGCAGCGGCGCGAGGCCGCTGTCTCCGAGGACCGACGCGCTCATCCGCACCTTGATGCCGTGCACCCGGTCGGGGCGCTCGCGCAGCAGCTTCTCGGTGGCGGCCTCGTCGATGTCGGCGGCGCCGCCCGCGAGTTCGGTGCGGCCGTGGACCAGTCCGTGCCGGGAGATGTTCAGCCAGCTCAGGACGCGGGTCTCGGCAACCTCGACAACGTTTTCCGCGAAGTCGTCCCAGTGGTCGCTGCCGCAACTGCCCGCGTCCACGAGGGTGGTGACCCCCTGCTCGACGCCGACCGCGTCGGCGGGTACGCCGAGCGAGGTGCGGGGCGCGTAGACGTGGGAGTGGAGGTCGATCAGGCCGGGTGCCACGAGCAGTCCCGCGGCGTCCACGCGCTGTTCGGCGGCGAGTGTGCCCGGCTCCCCCGTCGCGACGATCCGGCCGTCGCGCACCGCGAGGTCACCGGCGACGGGCTCCGGGCGCAGCGGGTCGGCCAACAGGCCGCCGGTGACGACGAGATCGAATCGTTGCGGGTTCTCGGACGGAGCTGTGTGCACAGCCATGGACGGCGACCTTTCCCCAGCATGAGAGTGGTGCGTAAGGCGACGGGCGCGGCGGAGCGCGGCAGGACGTGCCGCTTCTTCGGACCCGAGGTGTTCCGTAGAGTAGAATGACGTTCCGCTCGGCGGATCGAGTGGAAACATAGCCCGCGTCTCCTCGGAGGGTCAATGGAACCGAGCAAGCCCGCGAATTCCGTCGTCAAGGCACTTCGAGTGCTGCACGCGGTGGCGCGTGCCGACGGACCGCACCGGCTCGGCGACATCGCGGAGCGCTCCGGCGTCTCCAAGGCCAGCACGCACCGGGTGCTGGCCACCCTCGTCGAGGAGGGGTACGCGGCCGCCGACGGCGAGGGCCGCTACGGCTGCGGCAACCAACTGCGCGCGATGGCCGCGCAGGTCCTCGCCGACGACGCGGTCGGCATCGACGCCGTGCTACGCGCCCTGCAGCAGCGGCTCGGCCAGGCCGTGCATCTGGCGGTGCCGAGCGGGGACCACGCGACGTACACGCACAAGGTCGACCCCGGTCACGCCTACCGGATCGCCACCGACGTCGGCGCCCCGCTGCCGTTGCACGCCAGCGCCGCGGGCAAGGCGCTCCTGGCCCATCTGCCGGCCGACGAGGCCGCAGCCGTCCTCGACCGCACGGGGCTGCCCGCCCGCACTCCGCACACCCACACCGACCGCGCGGCGCTCGGCAAGGAGCTGGCCGCGATCCGCGAGGCCGGGTACGCCACCGACTACGAGGAGGCGGACGCGTCGATCTGTTCGATCGCGGCCCCGGTCCTCGACGCGGACGGCACGCCGGTCGGCGCCGTCTCGGTCTCCTCGCTCACGTTCCTCGTCACCGAGGAGCAGCTCGCCGGGTTCGCCCCGGCCGTGCGGCAGGCGGCGCAGGACGTGTCCCGCCGCCTGTGACGACAGACCGGAGCCCCTCCACACCGGGTGTGGAGGGGCTCGTCGCGGTGGTGTCGTCGTCCGGCCGTCCTGCGGGGTTCAGGCGGTGCATCCGCACTGTCCGCAGCAGCCCAGCCAGCGGCGCAGGGTGGCGTGCACGGACTCGGGGAGCGCGCTGAGCCGCTCGATGGCCTCCGCGTCGCCGGGCGCGGGCGCGATGCCCGAAGCGGTGAGCACCGCGTGCAGCTCCAGTCGGCGCATGTCCCTCGGGTCCACCTGGCAGGGCATGCGGTGCGCCGGGTCCGGCGGGGCCAGCAGCCAGTCGGCCGCCCAGTCGGTGGCGCAGGTCTGCTCTTCGTCCAGCCCGGTCGTGATGGTCTGCATGCCGGCCTCCTTGGTGGCGTACGCCGTCGTCTTGCAGGCTGAGAGCCACGGGCGGCGTGCGCCGGTTGCGGGAGGGGCCGAGGATCACACGAAGGGCGCAATGCGCGGTTTATCACGCATTCGGGCCGCCCTCCGCAGGATCCCCGCCACCGAGCAGCCCTTCCAACTCCCGCTCCATGGCGCCCTGGTCGGCCTCCGAGCCGAACGGCACGAGGGCGTGGCTGCGCTCCAGATACGCGAGCAGTGTCCGGTGCCCCATCACGAAGCGAACGGGCCAACCCGCCCGCGCGCCGCGGATCTCGATCTCCACGCTGAGCGGTTCGCCCTCGCTCGCCAGGGGACGCACCGTGACGTCGCCGATGCCCGCCGTGCCGGTGAGCCCCGCGGAGAGCAGATCGCGGGACAGCGCCCAGCTCCCGCCGCGCGCCGCGGTCTCGGGCGCGACGATGCGGACGACGAGCGGATCGTCCGCGGAGTACCTCAACCGGACCTCGCACGCGAGCTGTTCACCGTCCGGGTAGGCGATGAATCCCGTTGCCAGCGCCTCCAGGCGCCCGTCCGTGTGCCTTTCGTCAGGGCTCACCCCGACCCACCCCATCCCTGCTGTCCCACCTGTGCGGGAGCGCTCCCCACTCCTTGCCCCACACCGGGCGACACCGCCCGGTACATGGGGTCGCCCGGCCCTTCATCGCTCCCGCCGGACTGTGCTGTCGCGTCATCGCCACACAAAGGCGACATCGCAAACCTTAGGCCAAAGGGCATACCTCAGCTGGCATATGCGCCAACCCCCGGGCGGCCTTCACAACCAGTTCGACGCGAGACGGTTCAAGGGCAGGAACGTTCGAGCGCGCCCGCTCCCCGCGACGCCTGTCAGACGTCGTCCTCCGCCCCGGGGAGGTGGGTGTCACCGTCCGACCAGTGGTTGATCCAGCCACAAGCGCCGCACGCGTAGCGGCCGTTGATGCCCGCCACCACTGTTCCGCAGCCACCGCACTGTTTCTCGGTGACCTGCTGTCCGGAGAGGAAGGCGGCAGCGGCCACCGCCGTCTCCACGTTCTGGTCATGCGACACGTCCATGAAATCGCCCCTACCCACCTGGCACCGCCTCAACATCCCCGCGGCACATTCTGTTCGGTGCACCCTACTGTCCGGTATACGTGGGGGTAACACACACGCCTGCCGCCGCACGCCTGGAGATCGCATGCCCACGTCCGCCCGCATTCAAGTCGGCTCGACCGTCGACGACTTCACGCTGCCCGACGAGACGGGGACGCCCACGACGCTGTCGTCCCTGCTCGCGGACGGACCGGTCGTGCTGTTCTTCTACCCGGCCGCGCTCACCCCCGGCTGCACGGCGGAGGCCTGCCACTTCCGGGACCTGGCGGCCGAGTTCGCGGCGGTCGGCGCGCGCCCGGTGGGGATCAGCTCCGACGCCGTCGAGCGGCAGCGGGAGTTCGCGGGGCGGCACACCCTCGGGTTCTCGCTGCTGTCCGACCCGGAGGGCGAGGTGCGCGGCCGGTTCGGGGTGGCGCGCGGCTTCGGTCCGCTGCCGACCAAGCGCGCCACGTTCGTGATCGGCACGGACCGGCGGGTGCTGGAGGTGGTCCGCAGCGAGTTCCGGATGAGCGCGCACGCGGACCGGGCGCTCGAGGTGCTGCGCGCGGCGGCCGGCTGAGCGGCCGCCGCGCCGGGGCGTCAGCGGCGCCCGCGCACCAGCAGGTACACGAAGTACGGCGTGCCGACGACGGCCGTCATCAGGCCCGCGCCCAGCTGGGCGGGGGCGATCACGGTGCGGCCCAGCAGGTCCGCGACGCAGACCAGCGCGGCGCCGAGGAGCATCGCGACGGGCACGACACGCACATGTCTGCGCCCCACCAGGGCGCGGGCCGCGTGCGGTGCCACCAGGCCGACGAAGCCGATGGTGCCCGCGGCGGCGACCGCCGTCGCGCTGAGCACCACGCTGAGCAGCAGAAAGCCGAGGCGTCCGCGCGCGAGGTCGAGGCCGAGCAGGCGCGGCGTGTCCGCGTCGAGGGAGACGAGGTCGAGTTCCCTGCGCCGGACGACGGCGAGCACCGCGGCGACGACGAGCACGGCCGCGACCGGCACGAGGTCCGGGAAGCTGCGCCCGTACGTCGATCCCGACAGCCACACCAGGGCCTTGGTCGCGCTGAACCGGTCGGTGAGCACGATCAGGAGGCTGATCAGGGCGGCCGTCCCCGACGCCGTGCCGACGCCGACCAGGACGAGCCGGCTCTGCTGGAAGCCGCCCTTGGCCGAGAGCCCGAACACGATGGCGGCCGTGACACCCGCACCGGCGAACGCCGCCGCGGCGATGGACCACGACCCGGCGCCGGGCATGGTGGTGACCAGCAGGACCGCGCCGAGCGCCGCGCCGCCGGACACCCCGAGGACACCGGGTTCCGCGAGCGGGTTGCGGGTCACCGACTGCACGAGGGTGCCGGACAGAGCGAGCGCCGCGCCCGCGCACAGCGCCGCGAGGACGCGCGGCACCCGGGTGTCGAGGACGAACGTGATGGCCTGCTCCGCCTGCCCGCGGGTCCAGTTGGCGACGTCGCCGAGGAGCAGGGTGCTGTCGCCGAGGAGGACACCACCGATGGTCACGCCGACGGTTACGGCCACGAGCGCGACCACGGTGACCGCGAAGACCTTCCGGCTCGGTATGCGCATCCGGTCCGGTGGCGCGGCGGCGTCCCCGTCGCGCAGCCGCAGCGCCATCACGACCAGGAACACCGCGCCGACGACGCTGGTGACCACGCCCGTCGGCACGGTGACCGCGACCTGTGCGGACGTCACGACACGCAGCAGCAGGTCGGAGCCGAGCACGAGCGCGGCGCCGACGAGTCCGGCCACCGGGATCCGCACCCGGTGCCGTACGAGCGCGCGCACCCGGCGGGCGAGCGGCCTGACCAGGGCCGGGGCGCACAGGCCGACGAAGCCGATCGGCCCGGCCAGGGTGACCGCGGCCGCCGACAGGAGCGCGGCGAGCACGACCGCGGTGACGCGGGTGCCGCGCACCGGGATGCCGAGGCCGCGCGCCGCGTCGTCGCCCAGGGCGAGTCCGTCGACGCGGCGGGCGAGCAGCACCAGGCCGACGAGCGCGGCGAGGACGATCGGTGCCATGCGGGCGACGCCCGCGAAGCCGTTCTGGGCGATGCTGCCCTGGCCCCACTGGTAGAGGCCGTCGGTCTGTTCGGGGAAGAGCAGGAGCAGCGCCTCGGTGACGGCGTTGAGGCCGAGGGCGAGGGCACTGCCCGCGAGGACGAGGCGGACGGTGGTGGCGCCGCGCCCGGCGAGGGTGAGCACGACGGCCGCCGCGGCGAGCCCGCCGAGGAACGCGACCGCGGAGGACGTGAACACCGACGCGGTGACGCCGCTGGCCGTGAGCACGCCGAGCGCGAGGTACGAACCGGCGTTGACGGCGAGGGTGTCGGGCGAGGCGAGCACATTGCGGCTGACCGCCTGGAGCACGGCGCCCGCCGCACCCAGCGCCACGCCGACGAGCAGCCCGGCCACCATGCGGGGCAGCCGGGAGGCGACGACGACGGAGGCGTCGCCCGCCTCGGCGTGGCCGGTGAGGGCCTGCCACACCTGGCGGGCGCCGACGTCGGCCGTCCCGTAGGCGATGTCGGCGACGGCGAGCACGGCGACGAGGAGGACGAGCCCCGCCGTCACCGCGGCGCCGCCGAGCCGGGGCTGCGCGAGGGCGCGGGGTGGTGCGGTGACGGCCACGGGCCTACTTCTTCGTCAGGGCGGCGACGACGCCGTCGATGTACTGCTCCATGGACTTCGGGCCGCCGAACAGCCAGGTTCCGTCGGGCAGCCGGTGCACATCGCCGGACTTCACGAAGGGCAGCGACTTCCACACGGAGTTGTCGGCGAGGTCCTTGGTGAAGACGTCGGAGCCGCCGGCCTTCTTGTTGCCGATGTACGTGAACTGCACGTCGTCGCCGAGCCCGGTGAGGCCCTCGACGTCCGTGGTGGCCAGGCCGTAGTCCTTGTCGCCCTTGACCTTCCAGGCGTTCTTCAGGCCGAGGTCTTCGTTGACGGCACCGAGCAGGGAGTTGCTGGTGAACGCGCGCACGGAGACCTGGTTGGAGGCGGCGTAGCCGTCGGCGGCGGCGACCTTCGAGCCGTCGGCGCCCGCGTCCTTCAGGGCCTTCTTGCCCTCGGCGAGCTTCGACTCGTACGCCTTCTTGGCTGCCTTGGCCTCGTCCTCCTTGCCGGTGGCCTTCGCGATGGTGTCGAGGGTGTCGAACATCGTGCCGACCTGGTCCTTGCCGTCGGCGGACTTCACCTGGAGGACGGGGGCGATCTTCTTCATCTGCTTGACCGCGGACGCCGAGAGATCGGTGGTGGAGATGATCAGGTCGGGGGTGAGGCCCGCGATGCTGTCCATGCTGGGCTCGCCCCGAGTGCCGATGTCCTTGGGCGAGTTGGTGAGCGGCGCGGCGGTGTCCCAGGCCTTGTAGCCCTTGACGTCGGCGACGCCCGCGGGGTCGACGCCGAGCGTGAGGAGGGACTCGACGACGTTCCACTCGGTGCCGACGACCTTGGTGGCCGGGCCGTCGAGGCTGACCTTCTTGCCGTCCGCACCGGTGAGGGTGATCTTCTCGGACTTCGAGTCGGCTCCGGTCTTCGCGGGCTCGGAGCTTCCGCAGGCGGACAGGACGAGGGCCGCGGCGGCGGCGCTCGCCAGGGCGATCAGGGGGCGTCTCATGAGGTGCTCTGGAGCCTTTCGCTTCTGCTGTGGTGACGGCCCATGGCGCGGGTGCGCAGCCGTCCGGTGAAGGGGTCGGTGTCGACGTCGACGCGGATCCCGTACGTCTCGGTGAGGCGCTCGGAGCGCAGGACGTCCTCGGGGACGCCGTCGGCGATGACACGGCCCGCGCTGAGCAGCGCGATCCGGTCGGCGACGGCCGCGGCCTGGTCGAGGTCGTGCAGGACGACGCCGACGGCGATGCCGCCGTCGTCCGCCAGGTCCCGGATGAGGTCGAGGAGTTCGACCTGGTAGCGCAGGTCGAGGTAGGTGGTCGGCTCGTCGAGGAGGAGCACGCCGGTCTGCTGCGCGAGGCAGCCGGCCAGCCACACGCGCTGCAACTGCCCGCCGGAGAGCTGGTCGACGCCCCGGTCCGCGAGGTCCTCGACGCCGGTCATCGCGAGGACCCGGTCGACGACCTCGGGGCCCTCGGTGTCCGCCTGCCCCCAGCGGCCGCGGTAGGGGTAGCGGCCGAACTCGACGACGTCGCGCACGGTGAGCCCGCCCGGTGTGGGCCTGCTCTGCGTCAACAGGGCGACGCGGCGGGCGAACTGACGGGCGGTGAGGTCGAAGCCGTCGGCGGCGTCGGACGTTCCCGCGTCGAGGGTCAGTGTGCCGTGCCGGGGGCTCTGCAACCGGGCGATGGCCCGCAGCAGCGTCGACTTGCCGCTGCCGTTGGGGCCGACGAGGGCGGTCACTTCGCCGGGTCTGAGGACGAGGGCCGCGTCGTGTACGACGTCGACTCCGTCGTACGACACGGTCACGTGCTCGGCCGACAGTTCGTGACCGCGCGGACTAGGGGCGCTGCCTGCGCGTTCACCAGATCTCACGGACTGAAGGTTAGCCTAACCTTACTCCCTGGGGAACCCCGGGGGCGGCCCCACGATCGGCGCCGATCAGGCATGGATCCCGCATGCGGGGTAGTCCGTCAGTGCAGCTCACCCCGATCGAAGTCCGAAGGGAGCAATGCACCATGCCTCTGCGGAGCAACCCGAAGTACACCGTGCCCGGCCTCACCGTGGCCGAGGCAGGAGAGCTCATCGACATCCTGCAGCTGCGCCTGCACGCCCTGAACGATCTGCACCTCACCCTCAAGCACATCCACTGGAACGTCGTCGGCCCGCACTTCATCGCCGTCCACGAGATGGTCGACCCGCAGGTCGACAAGGTCCGCGACATGGCGGACGACGTCGCGGAGCGCACCGCGGCGCTCGGCGGGGTCAGCCACGGCACGCCCGGTGTGCTCGTCGCCGCCCGGACCTGGGAGGACTACAGCGTCGGCCGGGCGGACGCCATCGCCCACCTCGGCGCGCTCGACGTCGTGTACACGGGTGTCATCGGCGACGTCCGCAAGGCGGTCGAGCAGACCGGCAGGATCGACCCGGCCACCCAGGACCTGCTGATCGGACAATTGCGGGAGCTGGAGCAGTTCCAGTGGTTCGTCCGCGCCCACCTGGAGACGGCGGGCGGCGCCCTGCGCACGAGCGACGCGGACACCGAGACGGAGGCGGCACACCAGGCCGTCCGGTGACGTCCACGGGCCCGAACGTGTGACTGCGCCCCGCCGGTGCACCACGTACCCCACCCGGTGTGTCTACCGTGGCAGTTCGTCAATTGTTGAGTCGACGTGGCACGGTGCCACGTCGACCGTGAGGAGCTCTCATGTCCGACGAAGAGCCGCAGCGGTCACGGATGTTGGGCGTCGAGATGCGGCAGGTGTCGCTGGACGACGGCAGCGTGATGACGATCGTGTGCGACGCGGGCCTGTCCGAGGAGGACGTGCGCTCGCGGGCGACACGGATCGCGGAGGACAACCGGCGGCAGTGACCGGCGAGGGTGGCGGACCCGCCGCGACGACATCCCCTCGTGTGGCGACGCACGGCACACGTGTCGTGCGATGTACGCCACACACTTCTGAGCAGCACTCTTGCCTCAGAGGCAAGGGATGTGTCCGGGCTTCAACAGTCTGTTTATGATCACCGGGACCCCGCTTCCCCCTGCCCGGAGATCGCATGTCCACGCCCCCGTCCGCCGTGCCCCGGCCCCACCCCCTGCACGCCCTGCGCGCCACCGTCTTCGCGATCGGTGCCCTGCTGGTGCTGGTGGGTGTCGGGGTGCTGCTGCGGCAGCCGCTCCTCATACCCCCGCTCGCCGCCAGCGCCGCCCTGGTGCACGGCGCCCCAGGCCTGCCGATCTCGCAGCCGCGCAATCTCGTCGGGGGCCAGCTGATCTCCGCCGCCATCGGGTTCGGGACGCTGGCGGTGACCGGGAGCAACGGCTGGGGCGCGGCCGTCGCCGCCGGGCTCTCTCTCGGGGCGATGATGCTGACCCATCTCTCCCACTCCCCCGCCGCCGCCACCGCCGCGATCGTCGTGCTGCAGGCCCCGCACCCGCTCCCGTTCCTCCCCCTTCTCGCGCTCGCCGCCGTACTGCTGGTCGCGGTCGGAATGCTGCCGGGCCGGATCGGCGGACACCCGGTGCGTTACCCGTTGAGCTGGTGACCGCGGGACCCCACCTGTTAGTGTTCTCGGACCTTTGACTCGTATCGAGGAGAACGAACATGGCGGTGGACGACGACATCTCCGGGTGATACCCGGCTCCGTCGGGCCAGCGGCCGGTGCGTGGAAGCACCGCCCCGGTGGCCTCTCAGTCGTCCCCTTTTCCTGTTCCGGGCAGCCGTTTCGGTCTGCCCGTCTCCCACGCGAGGTCTCCTTCCGTGTCCGACGCTTCCGTCGTCTGCTCGAACCTGTCCTTCTCCTGGCCCGACGACACTCCGGTGTTCGACGGCCTGTCCTTCTCCGTGCCGTCCGGCCGCACCGGGCTCGTCGCGCCCAACGGCGCGGGCAAGAGCACACTGCTCAAGCTGATCGCCGGTGAACTCGTGCCCACCGGCGGCTCGGTGACCGTGCACGGTGTGCTCGGCCATCTCCCGCAGAACCTGCCGCTGGCCGGTTCGCTCACCGTTGCCGAGGTACTGGGTGTCGCCGAGGTCGTCCGCGCCCTGGACGCCGTCGAGTCCGGGGATGTGAGCGAGGAGCACTTCACCGTCATCGGCGACGACTGGGACATCGAGGAGCGCACCCGCGCCCAGCTCGACTCCCTGGGTCTCGGCGCGCTCGCCCTCGACCGGCGCCTCGACACGCTCAGCGGCGGCCAGATCGTCTCCCTCGGCCTCGCCGCCCAACTGCTGCGCCGGCCCGACGTGCTGCTCCTCGACGAGCCGACCAACAATCTCGACCTCGACGCCCGCCGCCACCTGTACGACGTGCTGGAGCGCTGGACCGGCTGCCTGCTGCTGGTCAGCCACGACCGCGCCCTGCTCGACCGCATGGAGCGCACGGCCGAGCTGCACCACGGCGAGCTGCGCTGGTACGGCGGCAACTTCACCGCCTACGAGGAGGCGGTCCGCGCCGAGCAGGAGGTCGCCGAGAAGAATGTCCGCAACGCCGAACAGGAGGTCAAGCGCGAGAAGCGGGAGATGCAGCAGGCCCGCGAGCGCGCCGAGCGCCGCGCGAGCAACGCCGCCCGCAACCTGAAGAGCGCCGGACTGCCGAAGATCTTCGCCGGGAACATGAAGCGGGGCGCCCAGGAGTCGGCGGGCCGGGCCGGGCAGACACACTCCGCGCGCGTCGGCGAGGCGAAGGCGCGGCTCGACGAGGCGGAGCGCGCCGTGCGCGACGATCCCCGCCTGGTCCTCGACCTCCCCGACACGAAGGTCCCCGCGGGACGCACCCTCGTCCATGCCGAGCACGCACAGGTGCGCAGGGGCGAGCAGGACCTGTTCGCCGCCGAGGGCGTCGACCTCATGGTGCGCGGCCCCGAACGCATCGCGCTGACCGGCCCCAACGGGTCGGGGAAGACCACCCTGCTGCGGCTCGTCAGCGGTGACCTCCGGCCGAGCAGCGGCAGCGTGAAGCGGGCCGACGGGCGGATCGCCTATTTGTCGCAGCGTCTCGACCTGCTCGACCCCGAGCGCACCGTCGCGGAGAACTTCGCCGCGTTCGCGCCGGGGCGCCCGGAGGCGGAGCGGATGAATCTGCTGGCCCGGTTCCTGTTCCGCGGACCGCGCGCGCATCTGCCGGTCGGGGTGCTCTCGGGCGGGGAGCTGCTGCGGGCCACCCTGGCCTGCGTGCTGTGCGCGGAGCCCGCGCCACAGCTGCTGCTGCTCGACGAGCCGACGAACAATCTCGATCTGGTCGGCGTCGGTCAGCTGGAGAGCGCGCTCGGCTCCTACATGGGTGCGTTCATGGTCGTCAGCCACGACGAGCGGTTCCTGGCCCGGATCGGCGTGGAGCGCCAACTCCGCCTTGCCGATGGCGCGTTGACCGATGCGGGGGCGCCCGAGATGTGAACCGTCGGCGTGCCGACACGGCCCGCCCCGAGGCGTACGCCCGGCGGGCCCGGACCATTCACGTCGAACGGAGCACATCTCTCATGTCTCAACCTGCCCTCGTCGCCCACGACCTGACGCGCACCCTCGGCACCCGTCGCGTCCTCGACGGTGTGTCGCTCACCGCGGCGCCCGGCCGCCGTATCGGCCTCATCGGCGAGAACGGGGTCGGCAAGTCGACCCTGCTGCGCCTGCTGGCCGGTGTGGACGCCCCCGACTCCGGCAGCGTCGTCCGACCGCCAGATCTCGGCTTCCTCCAGCAGGAGGCGCCGTACGACGCCACGACGACGATCGCGGACGTACTGGACGACGCCCTGCGCGAGACCCGCGCCGAACTCGCCGAACTCGACCGGCTCGGGGAACAGCTCGCGCACACACCGGAGGACTCGGACGTCTACGGCGAACTCCTCGACTCCTACGGCCGTCTGCTGGAGAGCGCGCGGGAGCGCGAGGCGTGGGACGCGGACCGGCGCGCCGCGATCACGCTCGCCGGTGTCGGACTCGGGACGTTCGCGCACACCCGCACCCTGGGTTCGCTCTCCGGCGGTCAGCGCGGCCGGCTCGCCCTGGCCGCGCTGCTCGTGCGCCGACCCGCCGCGCTGCTCCTGGACGAGCCGACGAACCATCTCGACGACGACGCCGCGCTGTTCGTGGAGGAACAGGTGCGGGCCCTGCCCGGCGTGGTCGTCCTCGCCAGCCACGACCGCGCGTTCCTCGACGCCGTCTGCACGGATCTCGTCGACCTCGATCCGGCGGTGGACGGCCCGGTGCGTTTCGGCGGCGGCTACAGCGCCTACCGCGCCGAGAAGCGGGCCGAGCGGGAGCGCTGGGAGCGACGGTTCGCCGAGGAGCAGGAGGAGTTGGAGGCGCTGCGGCACGCGGCCGGTGTCTCGGCGCGCCGCGTCGCCCCCGACCGCGGTCCGCGCGACAACGAGAAGATGGGGTACGGCGTCCGCGCCAACCGGGTGCAGAGCCAGATCTCCCGCCGCGTCCGCAATGCCACCCGCCGCTTGGAGGAACTGGAACGCACGCAGGTCGCCGCTCCTCCCCCACCGCTGCGCTTCCGGCCCGACCGACTCGCCGACATGCCGTCCGACGACACCGACGAGCCACTGGTGTCCCTGCGCGATGTCCATGTCCCCGGCCGGCTGTCGCTGGACCGGCTGGACGTGACACCCGAGGACCGCCTGCTGGTGACCGGCGCCAACGGGACGGGGAAGTCGACCCTGTTGGCGGTGCTCGCCGGGCAGCTCACGGCGCGGGGCGCAACACATCGACGTACCGGACTGTCGGTGGGGCTGCTCGCCCAGGACTCCGTGTTCGCCCGGCCCGGGCACACCGCACGTGACACGTACGCGCGGGAGCTCGGCTTCGCGCGGGCCGAGGCGGTGCCGCTGGCCGGGCTCGGGCTGCTGCGACCCGCGGACCTCGACAAGCCCGTGGGGCACCTGTCGGTCGGGCAGCGCCGTCGGCTCGCGCTCGCGCTGCTGGTCGCCGACCCGCCGGAACTGCTGCTGCTCGACGAGCCGACGAACCATCTGTCCCCCACGCTGTGCGACGAGTTGGAGGACGCGCTGGGACCCGGCCCCGGCGCGATCGTCGTCGCCTGTCACGACCGCTGGCTGCGCGAGCGCTGGAAGGGCCGCGAGGTCCGGCTCGCGCGGAGCGACGCCGCCGAGGGGTGACCTACCAGCGGTTGCGGTGCACCACGTCCTCGACGGGCCTGCGGCGCACCGGGCCGAACCGGCCGAGCGGCCAGCCGATCGGAATGGCGGCGAACGTCCGCATGTCGTCGGGGATGCCGAGCGCGGCCTTCCACTCGTCCTCCAGCATCAGGTGCCAGACGGTGATGTTGGCGGCGAGTCCGAGGCCGCGCGCGGCGAGCAGCAGGTTCTGTACGCCGGGGTAGACGCAGGAGCCCTCCGCGAGCGCGGCGAAGCGCTCCTGCGTGGCCGCCATCGCGGCGGTCGCGGCGGGACCGAGCGCGGCGGCCGAGGCGGCGAGTCCTTCCTCGTCGACGCGCGGCGGGGGGAACTGGTAGCAGGGGATGACGAGCGCCGGTGTGTCGGCGAAGTGGTCGCGCTGGTACTCGATGGCGGCCACCATCCGCGCGTACGCCGCCTCGTCCATGCCCTCGGGCGCGTGCTTGCCGGTGGTCGCCAAGTAGGCGTCCACACATCGACTCCACAAAGGTTCCAGTTCCGCCATAACTGTCGGGTCGGTGACCACGACGTACTCATAGCGCTGCATGTTGCCCCCACTGGGACCCCACACGGCTGCCTGAATCAGCCTTTCCAGCAGTTCGTCGGGGACGGGCTCCGCGCGCAGCCGGCGCATGGCGCGCATCGTGGACATGGTGCCGAACAGGGTTGTGTCGTCGGTGATTTGGGGTGTCTCGGCTTTTGTGGTGACCTCACTCATGATCGCGAGTCTAGGGGTGTCATTCGCGCCAAAACACCCCCATCTTTCACGCATCCTTCGAGCCGAAACACCGAGTTAACCCACGAGCCACCTTTGCACAGTTAACCTGGCTCTTGACCTTCAGTTGACCGTACGTTGACACATTCTTGGTGAGAGAGGCGCGGGGAAAAACATGTCGCGAGGTGGGAAGACGCGCGCAGCGGTGGCACTTTGTGTCGCCGTGCTGCTGGCGTTCCCCCTCTTCGCGTCCGCACAACCGTTCGCGCCCGCACATGCCACGGTCACGGCTCCGGCCGATGTGCGCGCCTGTCAGAGCGAAGGAACCGGCGGCCTCCAGAGTCCCGCCGAAGTGATCCGCAGCCGCGACCGGCACCGGGCGGCATCCGGCACGGCTCAACTCCCGTGCTGCTGTGCCCAGGCACCCGCGCCCGAGGTGCCCGCGCCCCCCGCGGGCACGTCCGCGCACGCCTCGTACACCCGCCCGGACAGATCCATCGACGAGTTGTCAGCGGCGTCGCTCCAGGTCTTCCGCTGCTGACAGGCACGTGCTTTACGACCTGTCCTGCCCGTCCGACGCGCCTCTTCGGCGCGCCAGGAGGAATCACCACACATGCAGCCCCTCATCGACAACGCCCGTATCTTCGGCTCGCGCCCTGAGGAGTTCGCCAGTCACGCCGACGGCCAGTCCCCGCAGGTGCTCTTCATCACCTGCTCCGACTCTCGCGTCGTGCCGGCCCTGATCACGGGCGCGCGCCCCGGTGAGCTGTTCGAGCTCCGTACCGCGGGCAACATCGTGCCCCCTTACACCAACGGCAGCCCCTGCGGGGAGACCGCCACCATCGAGTACGCCGTGGAAGTCCTCGGCGTCCAGGACATCGTCGTGTGCGGCCACTCGCACTGCGGGGCGGTCGGCGCGCTGGTGCGCGGCGACGACCTCGCGGCCGTGCCCGCCGTCCGGGACTGGCTCGCGCACGCCGCGGACGAGCCCGGCGCCTGCGACCCGGCCGACGTCACGGTCGCTTCGGGTGTCCAACAGCACGTCCTCGCCCAGCTGCTGCGGTTGCGCTCCTACCCGTGTGTGGAGCGCCGGCTCGCCGACGGCCGCCTCACGCTGCGTGGCTGGTACTACGAGGTCCACACCGGCGGCGTGCGCGAACACCGCGCCGAATCCGACACGTTCGAGACTCTGTGAGCGCCGTCATGACTGAAACCACCCCCCACGCATCACCACCCAAGTTCCCTCATCTCAAGGCGGACTTCACCGCCTCGCTCGTCGTGTTCCTGGTGGCGCTTCCGCTGTGCGTCGGTGTCGCCGTCGCCTCCGGTGTACCCGCCGAACTCGGCCTGATCACCGGCATCGTCGGCGGTATCGTCACCGGCCTCATGCGGGGCAGCAGCCTCCAGGTGTCGGGGCCGGCCGCCGGTCTGACCGTGCTCGTGTACGAAGCGGTGCAGGAGTTCGGCCTGCCGGTCCTCGGTGCCATCGTGCTGGCGACCGGCCTGCTGCAGATCGCCATGGGCGCGCTGAAGGTGGGCCGGTACTTCCGGGCCATCTCGGTCTCGGTCGTCGAGGGCATGCTCGCCGGCATCGGCCTGGTGCTCATCGCGGGCCAGCTGTACTCGGTCCTCGACGCGAAGGCCCCGGAGTCGGGGCTCGGCAAGATAGCCGGACTCCCGGCCGCGTTCATCGACGCGCTCGGCAGTACACGCGCACTGGTCTCGCTCGCCCTGGGCGCCGGTACCGTCGCGGTCCTGGTGCTGTGGAAGTACATGCCGAAGAAGGCGCGCGTCGTGCCGGGGCCGCTCGCCGCGGTGGGCCTCGCGACGCTGGCGGCGTTCGTGTTCAACGCGCCCGTCGCCATGGTCGAGGTCAGCGGTCTGATCGGTTCGATCCAGCCGCCGCCCCTCGACGCGTTCGGTGACCTCGTCACCGTCGGTGTGCTCGGCACGGTCGTGGCGTTCACGCTCATCGCGTCCGCCGAGTCGCTGTTCAGCGCCGCGGCCGTGGACCGGATGCACGACGGTCCGCGCACCAAGTACGACAAGGAACTCCTCGCCCAGGGCGCGGGCAACGCGGTGTGCGGTGTGCTCGGCGCGCTGCCGATGACCGCGGTCATCGTCCGCAGCTCGGCCAATGTGCAGGCGGGCGCCAAGACCAAGGCGTCCCGTGTGCTGCACGGCGTGTGGCTGCTGCTGTTCGCGGCGCTGCTGCCCGCACTGCTCGCCTACATCCCGATCCCGGCCCTCGCGGGTGTGCTCGTGCACGCCGGGGCGAAGCTGGTTCCCGTACGGGCACTGGTGCGGCTGTGGCGCGAGCATCGCGGTGAGGCGCTGATCCTGGTCGTCACCGCGGTGTCGATCGTGGCGATCAGCATGTTCGAGGGCGTGCTCATCGGCCTCGCCCTGTCGGTCGTGAAGACCGCCTGGGACGCCTCGCACGTCAAGCTCGAGGTCATAGACAAGGGTGCGGGCCCGATCCAGGCCCACCTGACCGGCAACGCGACCTTCCTGAAGCTGCCGAAGATCCTCGACAGCCTGGAGGCGCTGCCGCAGAATCGTCCCGTCGAGCTGAACCTGTCCGGTGTCCACCACCTGGACCATGCGTGCCGTACGGCCCTGGAGAACTGGGCGGAACGGCACAGTTCCGCCGAGACGGAGCCGGTGAAGGTGACGTCCGCCTGATCCACTCGCGTATGCCCCGACCGGTGCGCCGGTCGGGGCATACGCATGTCGGTGGGCCGGTTCAGTCGACGACCGCGGCCACGGCCTCGATCTCGACGAGCTGGTCGGCGTAGCCGAGCACGGTGACACCCATCAGGGTGCTGGGCACGTCGTGCTCCCCGAAGGCGTCGCGCACCACGTTCCAGGCCGTGACCAGGTCCTCCTGCCGCGTCGACGCCACGAGGACACGGGTGTTGACGACGTCCTCCAGTGTGGCGCCGGCCGCGTCGAGGGCGACCCGCATGTTCTCGACGCAGCTCGCGGCCTGACCGGCGTAGTCGCCGACGGCGACGGTCGATCCGTCCTTCGCCAGCGGGCAGGATCCGGCGAGGAAGACGAGCCGCGCCTCGGCGGGCGCGGTCGCCGCGTACGCGTACTGCGCGACGTCGGAGAGGGCGTCGGTACGGATCAGGGTGACGGCGCGGGCCACGGTGTTCCCTTCGGACGGGTGCGGTGGACCGTCATCGTGCCACGGCCCGCACCCGCCCGTACGGTCAGCGCTGCGCGGGAAGTTGGGCGCAGGTGGATGCCGCCGGTTCGCCCGAGAGACGGTCGGCGAGCCAGTCGATCGCCGGGCCCTGGTCGGTGAGCAGCGGGGCGAAGTGGTTGATCAGGGCGCGGCCGACGTCCGGCGTGTTCACCGCCTTGTACGTGACCTGCGCACCGCGCCCGCACCAGTCGGCGGCCAACTGGCGTGCCTGGGCGTGCGGGACGAGGTTGTCGCTGACACCGGTGGCGACGCGGACCGGGCTCTGCGGCTTGACGGTGCCGATGCGCTGCTGGGCGAGGAACTCCTGGAGGCGCGGTTCGGCCTTGATGATGTCTTCGAGGCTCTGGCCGTCCTTCGTCCAGGTCGAGCTCTTCTGGGACGAGTAGCCGAGGATGGCGTCGCCGACGCAGGCCGTGGAGAGGTCCTTCAGTGCGGCGCGCCCCTTGTCGTTCAGGTGCTTGTCGGCGATCGCCCGCAGCTCCGGGTCGGACTGCAGGAATCCGTTGAGCGACCAGCCGAGCGCCCCGACGAGGTCGGTGCCGTCGATGGCCTTGGTGGTCGCGGTCAGATCGGCGGGCGGGGCTCCCGCGTACGTGCCGGAGAGCGTGACATCGGGCGCGTAGGTGGGCTGGAGTTCGGCGGCGGCCGCGGTGGCGCCACCGCCTTGGCTGTAGCCGAAGAGGCCGACCCGCGAACCGCTGGTGACGGTGGTGTCCTTGACGGCGCGGGCCGCGCGCACGGCGTCGAGCACGGCGTGCGCCTCGTCGACCCGGTTCACGTAGGTGTGCAGGCGGTCGGTGGCGCCGAGGCCGATGTAGTCGGTGACGACGACGGCGACGCCCTTGGCGAGGAGCCGGTAGATCGCCAGGTCCTCGTAACCGGCCACCAGCGTCTGCCCGTTGACCCGCAGGGGGTGTTCGAGGCCCATCGACGCGGCGCACTGGTCGCCCTGCCCCTGCGTGCCGGGGGCGAGCGCGACGAGCGGGCGGGGCCCCGAGCCGCGCCACTTGGCGCTGGGCTCGATGTACGCACCCGTGGACGCGGCCGGTTTCCCGTTCGAGTCGGTGGTCTTGTACATGATGCGGGTCGCCCGGCCCGGCAGCGGTCCGTCGAGGCCGGGCAGGCTCAGCGCGAGCGGGAGCGCCTCGCTGCGCATCAACGTTCCGTCGGCGTCCGGCAGTTCGGCGGGCGGGTTGTAGAACGCGGGGATCGTGACACCGCGCGAGACCGTGTCGGCGGAGTTGTCCGAACCGGTGGCGGCCGCGGCCGGCACGGCCTGGGCGCCGACACATGCGGCGACGGTGACGGCGGCGGCCAGCAGGCGGGTGGGGGCGGCGGGCAAGGCGAACCTCCGGGCTACGGGCGGGGGCGGACCCCCGCCTGGCGGCTGTCGGCCGGAACATCGGGCAGGCCGACGGCGCGTCGCAGGCGGTCGTCCCACCGTCGCCACACGCCTGGGCGGACGCTATCCAGACCGCTGTTACCAGGGGTAGCACCCGGAAGGTTACGGTTCAGTAACTTAACCCTGCGCCGCGAGTCCGAGCAGGTCACGGACGGTGCGGACAACGCCGTTCTCGGTGTTGGCGGGGGCGCGCAGGCGGGCCCGGGCGAGGACGTCGGGGTGGGCGTTGGCCATGGCGTAGGACCAGTCGGCGGTGTCCAGCATCTCCAGGTCGTTGCGGTAGTCGCCGAACACCATGGTCTGCGCCGGCGTGATGCCGAGGGCGTCCTGGAGCCTGCGAACGGCGGCGCCCTTGTTCGCGGCCGGGTTCATGACGTCGATCCAGTGCTTGCTGGAGACCACGACCTGGTGCGTGTCGGCCAGCGGCGCGAGGACCGGGGCGGTGGTGTCCTGCGCGTCACCGAAGTCGAAGAGCGCCACCTTGACGAACTCGTCCTCGACGGCGGTGGCGTCGTCCACGACCTCGTGCGCGGCGTAGTACTTCCGGACCTGCTCCATGAACGCCTCGTCGGAGCGCTCCACGTACGCGGACCGCTTGCCGCAGACGACGACCCCCGCGTCGACCCCGCCCTCGTCGACGAGCTGGCGCATCGCCTTGACGATCCACTCGACGACGGCAGGCTCCAGCGGGTCGGAGCTGACCTCGGCGCCGCCGCGCACCACGTACGCGCCGTTCTCCGCGACGTACACCATGCCGCCGTCGTCCACGGCGTCGAACTGGGCGGCGAGGGTGGCGTACTGCCGGCCGCTGGCGGGGCAGAAGGCGATGCCCCGGTCGTTCAGCTCGGCCAGGAGCGGCCAGAGGGAGTCCGGTACGTTCCCGTCGCCGTCCAGGAGGGTGCCGTCCATGTCGGTGACGATCAGGCGGATGTCGGGCGGGGTGGTGGCGCTCGGCCGGTGCTGCTGGGTGCTCACGATGGTTCCTGGTTCCGTGGTGCGGTGTGCCGGGCCGCGGTGCGAGGGCACGGCACATCCAGTCTAAAGAGGTGCCCCACCAGCGGTTCCCGTGCACTTCCGGCCCGCCCGACACACCCTTGCCCTGCCGCTCTGACCGGGCAACACTCTTGATCGCGCCGAGGCCCGCACCGTACGGTTCCGGCGTTCACCCCGCGCGGGTCCCACCAACCAGGAGCACGTCATGCCCCGATTCACGCTGGACGGCACCGTATTGCGGTACGACGACCACGGCCCGGCGGACGGTGTCCCGGTGGTGCTGATCCACGGCCATCCGTTCAACCGGACCCTGTGGGCCCCGCAGGCCGAGGCGCTCGCGGCGGCCGGGTACCGGGTGCTCACCCCGGATCTGCGCGGGTACGGCGAGAGCGATGTCACTCCGGGGCAGGTGCTGCTCGCGCGCTTCGCCGACGACATCGCCGGGCTCCTTAACGAGCTGGGGATCGACTCCTCCGTGGTCGGTGGTGTGTCGATGGGCGGCCAGATCACCATGGAGTTCCAGCTGCGGCACCCCGACCGCGCCCGCGCCCTCGTACTGTCCGACACCTCGGCGCCCGCCGAGACCCCCGAGGGCAAGGAGCACCGCAACCGGCTCGCGGTGCGGCTGCTCGCCGAGGGCATGGGCGGGTACGCGGACGAGGTGATCGACAAGATGCTCGCGCGGTACAACGTGGCGGCGCTGCCGCAGACCGCCGCCCATGTCCTCGGCATGATGCAGGTCACCGATCCGCGCGGGGCGGCCGCTGCGCTGCGCGGGCGGGCCGAGCGCCCCGACTACCGCGAGAGCCTCCCCGACGTCCGCGTCCCCACGCTCGTCGTCGTCGGCGCGGACGACGCCTACACGCCCGTTTCGGACGCCGAGGAGATCGTGAAGCTGGTGCCGGGCTCGGTGCTGCGGGTGATCGACGGGGCCGGGCACCTGCCGGGCGTCGAGCAACCCGAGCTGTTCAACGCCGTGCTCCTGGACTTTCTGCGCGACCGCTTCCCGACCGGGTAGGGCCGGGCCGTGACACGTTCCGCGAGCGACCGGCTGCTCGACGCGCTCGGCGCCTTCGACCAGGACCACCCGTCCCTCACGCTGACCCAACTCGCGCACCGCGCCGACCTTCCGCTGCCCACCGCGCACCGGCTCGTCGGCGCACTGACCCGCTGGGGCGCCCTGGAGCGCGACGAGGCGGGCAACTACCACGTGGGGCTGCGGCTGTGGGAGATCGCGGCGCTCGCCCCACGCGGTCTCGGGCTGCGCCAGGCCGCGCTGCCCTTCCTGGAGGACCTGTACGAGGCCACACACGAGAACGTGCACCTCGCGGTCCGCGACGGCCTGGAGGTCGTCTACATCGAGCGCCTGTCGGGCCGTTCGGCGGTGGGGGTGCACTCGCGGGTCGGCGCGCGCTGGCCGCTGCACGCGACGGGCGTGGGTCTCGTGCTGCTCGCGCACGCCGGGCTCGACCTTCAGGACCGCTATCCCGAGGGCGGACTCGCCGCGTTCACGCCGTACACCGTCACCGACGTGGCGCGGCTGCGCCGGATGCTCGCCGAAGTGCGGCGCGGCGGCGTCGCGGTGAGCGACCGTCAGATCACGGGCGACGCCCTGTCGGTGGCGGCCCCGGTGCGCGGGCCGCGTGGCGACGTCGTCGCGGCGGTCTCCGTCGTCGTACCGGTAGAGGGTGCGCGGACGCCTGCGCTGATTCCGGCGGTGCAGCTGGCCGGTCGCGGTATTTCGCGGGCCCTGGGCTGGCAACCCGTCTCGGGTGAACGCCCGGCTTCCGTCTGACGGAAGCGTGGTTGTGGGGCTGTGGCCCGGGTCACCACTGTGGTCTGCGACGCGCGGCGACGGTGCCGCGCGCGGTGACAGGAGGGACGCCCGTCATGAGCGCCAGTTCGGCCTTCGCCCGCAATCAGTGGTACGTCGCCGCGTGGTCGAAGGAGGTGGGCCGGGAGCTGCTCGGCCGGACGGTCCTCGGGGAGCCGATCGCCTTCTACCGCACGGAGGCCGGGGAGCCGGTGGCCCTCGCGGACCGCTGTGTGCACCGCCGCTACCCGCTGTCGGCGAGCGGCCTCGACGGGGACCGGGTGGTGTGCGGGTACCACGGGTTCACCTACGACACGACCGGCACGTGTGTGTTCGTGCCGGGGCAGAAGCGGGTCCCCCGTACGGCCAGGGTGAGTTCGTACCCGGTCGCGGAGGTCGACGGGATGGTGTGGGTGTGGGTCGGTGACCCGGAGCAGGCCGACCCCGATGTGATCCCGCGCGCCCCGCACCTGGTCGCGGACGGTTTCGTGACCGTGGAGGGCATGGAGCCGATCGACGCCGACTTCATGCTGCTCGTCGACAACCTGATGGACCTGTCGCACGAGACGTATCTGCACGGCGGCTACATCGGCACCCCCGAGGTCGCCGAGACACCCATCACCACGGAGGTCGACGAGGAGTCCGGCATCGTGCGGGTGTCGCGGCACATGAAGGACGCCGAGTGCCCGCCGTTCTACGCCCGCTCCACCGGCATCGAGGGCCGCATCGACCGGCGCCAGGACATTGAGTACCACGCGCCGTGCCTGTATCTGCTGCACAGCACGATCAGCCCGTCGGGGCAGGAGACCCCCGCGTTCCGCACGGAGATCACGTACGCGATCACCCCGTCCTCGCCCGGCAAGGTGTACGACTTCTGGGCGGTGTCACGGAACTTCGCGACGGAGGACGACGAAGTCACCACGTTCCTGCGGGACTTCAACCACACGGTCGTCATGCAGGACGTGGACGCGCTCAATCTGCTGCAGCGCACCCTGGACACCGAACCGGAGGGGTACCAGGAGCTGAGCATCAACATCGACACGGGTGGCCTGGCCGCGCGCCGCATCCTCACGAAGCTGGCCGCCGAATGACACGGCCCGTCTACCGCATCGAATGGCTCCCCGGCACCGACCTCCTCGACGGCAGCTGCCACTGCGGCGCGCGGCACACCAGCGAGGACCCGGTCGCCATGTGGGAGTGGATGCTGGCCCACCCCGACCATCCGCAGACCACCGACCCGAAGGACCGCACCCAGTGAGCGACCCGCTCGACACGTACGACCTCGTCGTCGCCGAACGCCGCCAGGAGGCCGTCGGCGTCGTCTCCCTGCTCCTGCGGGGCCCGGACGGCACGCCGCTGCCCGCGTGGGAGGCGGGCGCCCACATCGACCTGATCCTGTCCGAGGCCGAGGGTCTTGAACGGCAGTACTCGCTGTGCGGCGGCGACGCGCACTCCTGGCGGATCGCCGTGCTGCGCGAGCAGGACGGGCGGGGTGGCTCGGCGCATGTGCACGGCGAGCTTCAGGAAGGGGCGACGGTACGGGCCCGTGGGCCGCGCAACCACTTCCGGCTCGAACCGGCGCCCGCCTACCGGTTCGTGGCAGGCGGCATCGGCATCACGCCGATCGTGCCGATGCTGTCCACGGCGGCCGGGCAGGGCGCCGAGTGGTCCCTCGCCTACGGGGGCCGCTCGCGGGACACCATGGCGTTCGCCGAGGAGTTGACCGCCCGGCACCCCGCCGGGCGGATCGAACTCGTCGAGGGGCTGCTTGACCTCCCGGCGGTCCTCGCCGACCTGCGACCCGGTGAACTCGTCTACGCCTGCGGCCCCGAGCCCCTGCTCACGGCCGTGGAGGCGCTGGTGCCCGCCGAGGCGCTGCGCACGGAGCGGTTCGCGCCGACGGACACCGACACCAGCGGTGACACGGCGTTCGAGGTGGAACTCGCGGGCTGTGGGCGGACGGTGCGGGTTCCGGCGGACCGGACGGTACTCGCCACCTTGCAGGAGGCCGGGATCCAGGTCCTGTACTCGTGCACGGAGGGGACGTGCGGCACCTGCGAGACGGATGTGCTCGCCGGGGAGGTCGACCACCGCGACAGTGTGCTCACCGCCGCGGAGCGGGACGCCAACGAGACGATGATGGTGTGTGTCTCGCGGGCGAAGGGCGAGCGGCTCACGCTGGATCTGTGACCGTCGCGTCCGCGACGGGCTCGGGTTCCGGCCGCGTGGTGTGTTCCGCCCGGCGCAGCAGCACGGCCGCGACGAGGCCGCCGGTCAGCACGGCGGCCGCGCCGACGAGTTGACCGGTCTCCAGGGCGGAGCCGAACGACCGCTTCACCGTGTGGCGTTCGGCCGCCGAGTCGGTCGCGGCGAGCGCGGCGGGCAGTGAGGCCGCGGCGACCGGGACGAGCGCGGAGAAGCGGGCGCTGAGCACGGCGCCCAGGACGGCGACGCCCAGGCCGTTGCCGAACTCGGTGACCGTGCCCTGGATGCCGGCGCCCGCTCCCGCCTTCTCCCGGGGGATCGAGCCGAGGACGGCCACGGCCATCGCCGGGTTGGCGAGCGCGCAGCCCACGCCCATGAGGACGAGCCCGACGAGCAGTCCCCCGTACCCGTCCACGACCCGCCCGGCGAGCGCGACGGCGGCGAGCCCGGAGGCGAGGAGCGTCATCCCGAGGGCCACGGACCCCGGAATGCCGAGCCGCTTGCTCAACCGGGCGGACAGGCCGGTGAAGTTCAGCAGGACCACGGTGAGCGCGAACGGCGCGGTGCGCAGACCGGCCTCCAAGGGGCCGTACCCGAGGACGAACTGGAGCTGCTGGGTGAGCAGGAAGAGCGCTCCCCCGCTGCCGAAGGTGATCAGTACGGCGCCGAACACGGCTCCGGTGAAGGTCCGGTCCCGGAAGAAGCCCATGTCGAGCATGGGGTCGGTGACGTGCCGCTCCCAGAACACGAACCCGGTCAGCGCGCACACGCCGAGCGCCGCGCCCGCGAGGACGTACGGGGACGACCAGCCGTGGTCGGGGCCCGAGACGACGGCGTAGACGAGCGAGGCCATCGCGACCGTCGAAAGCAGCGCGCCGAGCAGGTCGGGGCGGTGGCTCTGATCGGCCCTGCTCTCCGGTACGAGAACGCCGACGGCACACAGGCCGATCAGTACGACGGGCACGTTGACGAGGAAGAGGGAGCCCCACCAGAAGTGCGCGAGCAGGACGCCGCCGACCAGCGGACCGGCCGCGAAGCCGAGGGCGTTGACGGCGGCCCAGACGCCGATGGCGCGGACGCGCTCGTCGTCGTCGAAGACCTGCACGGCCACCGCGAGGGTGGTGGTCAGCAGGAAGGCGCCGCCGATGCCCATGCCGGCGCGTGCGGCGATCAACTGGCCGGTGCTCTGCGCGAGTCCGGCGGCGAGCGAGCCCGCGCCGAACAGCACGAGGCCGGTCAGGAGCAGCTTCTTGCGGCCGTAGCGGTCGGCGGCGGCCCCGGCCGCGAGCAGCAGTCCGGCCTGCACCAGCACATAGGCGTTGATGATCCACTGGACGTCGGCGGTGCCCGCGCCGAGGTCGTCGGTGAGGGTGGGGACCGCGACGTTGAGGATCGTGTTGTCGAGGATGACGACGAGTTGGGCGAGGCAGATCACGCCCAGGATGAGCCAGCGGCGCGGGTCCCTCGGCCGGGCGGGCGCGGGGGCGGTGGGCTGCTCGGCGGCGGGCGTCGCCGTCATGCGGGCTCCTTGAAGGCAGGTGAAGAACACGGGAACCACCCCGTTGGTTAGGTAACCCTAACTCAGCTGGTGTCCCGTGTCCGCACCGCCCTGCGGCGCTACAGCGCGCGATGCATGATGTGCAGCCCGACCCTGCCGTCCCGGGGGTGGTCGAACGCGTCGGGCACCGTGCCGAGGATCGCGAAGCCGAGCGAAGTCCACAGCCGTACGGCCGGGTTGGTCTCGACGACGGCGTTGAACACCATCGCGCGGTAACCGTCCTGCCTGGCCGCGGTCAGGACGTACTCGGCGAGCGTGCGGCCGTAGCCGTGGCCGCCCTGGTCGGGGTCGACCATGAACCCGGCGTTGGCGACTTCCCGTGCCGGGCCGCCGTAGTTGGGCTTCAGGTAGGCGCTCGCGACGACGGTGCCCGCGTCGTCCTCCATGACGAGGACGCGCTTGCCCGCGCCCTCGGTCCACAGGGCGCGGGCCTCGGCCTCGCCGGTGTCGGGGGCCCAGGCGTAGGTCTCGCCCGCGCGCACGATCCGCTGCCAGAACGGCCAGATCCGTTCCCAGTCCCCGTCCTCGATGTCTCTGATCTTCATGAGGCCGAGTCTGGCACGGGGTCCGGCCGTCCTGCCGGGGCGTTCAGCTGGTGAACGCGGCGCTCGGCGCTCCGGCCCGGTCCTCGGCCGTCGGCGCGGTCAGCAGCAGCATCGCGCCGAGGCCGAGGGCCGCGACGCCCGCGAAGAACCAGAAGCCCCACGGGTGGGCGATGCCCGCCGTGACGAGGGCGCCGGTGACGAAGGGGCCGGTGATCGAGCCGAGCCTGCCCACCGCGGAGGCGAGGCCGAGCGCGGTGCCGCGGGTGCGGGCCGGGAAGACGTGGGCCACGTACCCGTAGATGAGGACCTGAGCGGAGAACACGAAGACGCCGGTGAGCAGCACCAGCGCGTTCAGCAGCAGACCGGACCCGATGCGCAGGCTCAGGACGGCGAGCAGGACGGCGCCCGCCGCGAACCAGATGCGGGCCACGCGCCGGATGCCGTACTTGTCGGCGACGACACCCGCGACGACGAGCCCGATGACGGCGCCGATGTTGAGGACCAGCAGGAGCGCGATGGACTGGGAGATCGGGTAGCCCGCGCTGCGCATGAGCTGGGGCAGCCAGGTGTTGAGCCCGTACACGAGCAGCAGCCCCATGAAGGAGCCGCCCCACACGGCGAGGGTGGTGCGGCGGACGCGCGGGCCGAGCAGGTCGCGCATGCCGATGCGTTCGGCGTCGGGCTGCTGCCGCGCGGCGAGGTAGGCGGCGGACTCCGGGAGCCGCCACCACATCAGCGGGACGACGAGGAGGCCGGCCACTCCCCCGCCGTAGAACAGCCAGTGCCAGTCCCCGGCGACGGCGAGCGCGAGCACGGAGGTGAGCACCGCGCCGACGTGGTAGCCGGTCATCGTGAAGGTGCTGGCGCTCGCGCGGCGGCGTTCGGGAAGGTTCTCCGACATGACGGTCAGGGCGACCGGCATGCAGGCGCCGAGGCCGAGCCCGGCGAGGAAGCGCAGGACGGCGAAGACCGTCACGTTCGGGGCGAGCGGTGTCACCAGGGTGAACACCGAGAACAGCAGCACGGAGCCGATGAGCATGCCGCGCCGCCCGAAGCGGTCGGTGAGCGGGCCGAGCCCCGCGGCGCCGACCGCGACCCCGACGAGGGACACGGTGGCGACCGCGGTGGCATCGGCCGCGGTGAAACCGAGGTGGTGCGTCTTGAGCAGGGTGGGAATGGTGGCGCCGAGCGCCACCAGGTCGTATCCCTCGAGCAGAACGGTGAGCCAGCACAGCACCGCCGTGCTGGCTGCCCGCGTGGGAGACGTCGTCATTGCCGTGCTCCTTGCCGGACGAGCGGATGGGGACGGGGACGCGCTGCTCCTGGGGGACAGGGACTGGGGTGCTGCGGGGTCCTTCTGCGGGGTTCAGAAGGGGTACGGCGCGATCTGCGGGCGCACGGTCACCCACTGCGTCTCGGTGAACGCCTCGATGTTGGCCTGCGCGCCGCCGAACCGGGAACCGTTGCCGGAGTCGCCGACACCGCCGAAGGGCGCCGCGGGCTCGTCCATGACGGTCTGTTCGTTGATGTGCACCTTGCCGGAGCTGATCCGGTCGGCGAGTGTCATCGCGGTGCCGACATCGCCGAGGATGCCGACGGAGAGGCCGTACGGCGAGGCGTCGACGATGCGGGCCGCCTCGTCGAGGTCGCGGTAGGTGCGCACGGGAGCGACGGGACCGAAGATCTCCTCGCGCCAGGCCGGGCTGTCGTCGTCGAGTCCGGTGAGCACGGTCGCCGGGTAGTACGGGGCGTCGGCCTTGCCGCCCGCCTCGACACGGGCCCCGGCGGCGACGCTGTCGGTGACCACCTTGTCGATGTGGGCGAGTTGCCGCCCGTCGATGATCGGGCCGAGCGCGACGTCGCCGGTCGCCGGGTTGCCGAAGGGCAGGTTCGCGGCCTTCTCGGCGAGCAGGGCCACGTACTCCTCGGCCTGCGACTCGTGGACGAGGTGGCGTCCGGTGGCCATGCAGATCTGGCCCTGGTGGAGGTACGAGCCGAACGCGCCGGCCGAGGCGGCGGCGGGCAGGTCGGCGCCGGGCAGCACCACGAGCGCGTTGTTGCCGCCGAGTTCCAGGTGGACCTTCTTCAGGTTCCGGGCGGCGGCCTCGCCGACCTTGCGGCCCGCGGCGGTCGAGCCGGTGAAGGAGACGACGGAGACCTCGGGGGCCTCGACGACGGCGGCGCCGACGCTCGCGTCGCCCGGCAGCAGGTGAAGGAGTCCCTCAGGAAGGCCCGCCTCCTCGAAGATGCGGACGATGCTGACACCTCCGCACACGGCGGTGCGCGGGTCCGGCTTGAGGAGCACGGCGTTGCCGAGGGCGAGCGCGGGAGCGACGGAGCGGATGCCGAGGATCAGCGGGAAGTTGAACGGCGCGATGACGGACACGACGCCCGCGGGCACGCGGCGCGCGAACGACCAGCGCGGTTCGCCGCTGCTGAGCACGTCGCCGAGCGGGTGCGCGGGAAGGGCGGCGTCCTCGTAGCACTCGGCGGCGGCGAAGTCGGTCTCGACGGCGGCCTTGGCGCGGGTCGAGCCGGCCTCGCGGACGATCCAGTCCTTGATCTCCTCGGCGTGCTCGGCGAACAGGTCACCGGCCCTGCGCAGCACGGCGGCGCGCTCGGCGGGCGAGGTCCGGGCCCATGCGCGCTGCGCTTCGGCGGCGCGGGCGGCCGCACGGGCCACGTCGTCGGCGGTGGCGCTGCCGATCGAGCCGATCCGCTGCCCCGTGGCGGGTTCGACGACATCGGTCGTGCCGCCGCCGCCCGCGGTCCAGCCGTCGAGGTGGATGCGCTCGTGCCATACGGGGTCTTCGAGGAGAGTCATGTTCACTCCGGTGTGGTGGGGTGGGTGTCGACCTGGACGAGGCGGGGCCCGTCGGTCGCGGTCTGCTTCAACTGCTCGCGCAGATCGGCGAGGTCGGTCACGGCGGTGGCGGGCACCCCGTAGCCCGCGGCGAGCGCGGTGAAGTCGAGGCCGGGGATCTCGGTTCCCGGTACGTCCGGTGTGTCGAGCAGCGTTCCGAACCAGCGCAGCGCGCCGTACGTGCCGTTGCGCAGGATCACGAAGGTGACCGGCACCCGGTAGTGGGCGGCGCTCCACAGCGCCGTGATCCCGTAGTTGGCGGAGCCGTCGCCGACGACCGCGACGACCGGCCGGCCGGGGTCGCCCATCGCCGCGCCGACGGCGGCGGGCAGCCCGAAGCCGAGCCCGCCGGACGCCGGGAAGAAGTAGGAGCCGGGGTGACGCAGGTCCATCTGCCGCCACCAGGCGCCGTTGGTGGAGGTCGACTCGACGACGTAGCGGGTGTCGGGCGGCTGGGTGTCGCGGAGGGCGGCGAACACCTCCTCGGGATGGAGGGCGCCGCCGGGAGCGGTGGCGGGTTCGGGTGGGGTCGTGAACTCCCCTGGCCCGCTTGCCCGTTCGGGGAGCCGGGTCAGCAAGGCGGTGAGAACCGGGCCGGGGTCGGCCACCAGTGCCTCCCCCATCGGCGCGCGGGCCGCGGCGTCCGCGTCGTCGGTGACATGGATGAGCCGGGCGCCGTCCGGCAGATACGGTCCCGGCACGTGCTGGTGGTAGCGGAAGACGGGCGCGCCGACGACGAGGACAAGGTCGTGCCCGGCCAGCGCGGAGGACACGGAGCCGATTCCGGCGGGCAGCACACCGCGCAGCAGCGGGTGCCGGTTGGGGAACGGCAGGCGGTGCGGCGAGGGGGCGATCCACACCGGCAGGTCGAGGTGTTCGGCGCAGGCCACGGCCCGGTCGAAGAGTCCGGCGGCGTCGATGTCACCGCCGAGCACGAGCACGGGATTGCGGGCGGCGCCCACCTCCCGCACGAGGTCGTCGAGTTCCGCCTCGTCCGGGACGAGCCCGCGGCGCACGCGCCGCTCCAGGACCTCGGAGGCCTGCGGTGCGAGGTCGGCGTCCCAGTCGTCGTAGGGCACGGAGAGATAGCTCGGCCTGCGCCGCAGTTCGGCCTCGAAGACCGCCTGGGCGAGGGAGCGGGGGACGTCGGCGGCGCAGGCCGGTTCGGCGGAGTGGCCGACGAGCGGGCGCATCAGCTGCGGGGCGTCGACGTTGGCGAGCATCGCCTCCGGGCCGATCGCGGAACGCACCTGCTGGCCAGCCGTGAGCACCAGCGGGGAGCGCGCGTACACGGCGTTGGTGAGCGCGCCCATCGCGTTGCCGGAACCGGCCGCGGCGTGCAGGTTCACCAGCGCCGGACGTCCGGTGACCTGGGAGTGTCCGTCGGCCATGCCGACGACGACGCCTTCGTGCAGGCCGAGGACGTAGCGGAAGGAGTCCGGGAGCCCGGCCAGGAAGGGCAGTTCGTTGGAGCCCGGGTTCCCGAAGATCGTGGTCAGGCCCTGGCGCTCCAGGAAGGCGTGGGCGATGCGGCGTGCGGTCGGCATGCGCGGGCTCCTCCTTGACCGGGGGTGATGTGGTTGAGCCTAGAAATAAAGCCGACCGCGCTCCAATCAATGTTGCCTACTCGCTTCATAGACAGGATCGATATCACGCCTCGTAGACTGACGGATCATGCGGGACTTCGACCTCAATCTCGTGCGCACCTTCGTGCTGCTCTACGAGACCAGAAGCGTGACGGCGACCGCCGAGGCCCTGCACGTGACCCAGCCGACCGTGAGTTACGGGCTGCAGAAGCTGCGCCGCCGTTTCGACGACGAGCTGTTCCGGCGCACGGGCGCGGGTCTCGCCCCGACGACCACGGCCCGCGCCCTGTACGAACCGCTGCGCGGCGCCCTCTCGGAGATCGAGACGACGGTCAGCGGTGCGCGCTCCTTCGACCCGGCCACGGCGCGCGCCGCGTTCACGGTGTGCCTGTCCGACCTGGGCGAGGTGGCTCTGCTGCCGCGGCTGATGGCAGCGCTGCCGCGACAGGCGCCGGGCACCACGCTCACGGTGCGGCCGCTCGACATCCGGGGCGCCGCCGACCAGTTGGGCCGCGGGGAGATCGACGCGTTCATCGCCTCGACACCGCTCGGCTCGCCGCGGGTGGAGCGGACCCCGCTGTTCTCCGAGGGATACGTCGCCGTGGTGGCCCGCGACCATCCACGGCTGCGCGGCCACTCCGTGGACCTCGCCGCGCTCGGCGCCGAACAGCATGTGACGGTCTCAGGGCCCGCCGGGCACGAGGGGCCGCGCCGCGCCCTGGAGGCGCACGGTCTGCTGCACCGCGTGGTGCTCGACGTCACCCGGTTCGCGGGTCTGCCGTACCTCATCCAGGACAGCGAACTCGTGGCGGTGGCGCCGCGGCTGGTGGCCCGCATGTTCGCCGCCGACCACCGGGTGCGGCTGCTGGAGCTTCCGATCGACATCGAACCGGCGCAGGTCGCGGTCTACGCCCGGCACGCGCACGCCCGCACTCCGGCGCAGCACTGGCTGGTGGACTTCATGCGGGAGACTCTCGCCACATACATCCTTTGACATACCTATCTTGTCGGACTTACCTTTCCTTCATGCCTGATTCCCGCGCCTTCGAGCAGGACGTCGAGCGAGTGGCCGGTGCCCTCGCCGCATCCCTGCCTGCGCTGAACCGGGCGCTCGACCGGCGGGTCGGGCAGGACTTCGCGGGGCCCAAGCCGCCGGAGGGCCAGATCGCGCTGCTGCGGTTCGTCACGCAGCAGGAGGGCGCCACCGTGCGCGAGGCCGCGGACGCGCTGCTGATGCGGCCGAACAATGTGAGTGCGATCGTCTCGCAGCTCACCCGTCAGGGGCTCCTGGAGCGCCGGCAGGACCGTGCCGACAAGCGGATCGCCCATCTGTACCCGACGGCGCGCGCCCGGCGTGAACTCGCCGAGGTGCGCGGCCTGGAGGGCAGGCATCTCGCGCAGGCCCTCGAATCCCTCAACGACGGCGAGCTGGACGCGCTCGGTTCGGCGCTCGGCGCGCTGGAGTCCCTGACGCGGGCTCTGCACCCGTCGCCGCAGGTCTAGTACCTGCCCGCCTTCTTTCCCGCTTTCCCGCAGAGCCCTCTCCACTCCCCCGTGCCGGCCCTCCCGCCGCCGGGGGTGGCTCTGTTGTCACCTCTTCCGTCATCGCACAAGACAAGGCCATCCCTTCATGTCATCCACCGACGTGGATCGCTCACGCATGCCCTCGCACCCCGCACCGGCCGCTCCGGTCGCCCCTCACGGCAGGCGGGCCAATCCGTGGCTCACGCTCATCGCCGTCGCGTTCGGGCTGTTCATGGTCCAGCTCGACGCCTCCGTGGTGGCGATCGCCAACCCGGAGATCGGTCGCGCGCTCGACGCGTCGACCGCCGATCTGCAATGGGTCACCAACGCCTATCTGCTCGCGCTCGCGGCCTCCCTGATCCTCGGCGGCAAACTCGGCGACCGGTTCGGGCGGCGCACCTACTACATGGTGGGCGTCACCGGGTTCGTGCTCGCCTCCGTCGCCATCGGCCTGTCCGGGTCGGTCACCGGCGTCATCGTCTTCCGCGCCGTGCAGGGCTTCTTCGGCGGTCTGCTGATGCCGAACACGCTCGGTCTGCTGCGCGCGACGTTCCCGCCGCGCAAGTTCGGTATGGCCGTGGGCATTTGGGCCATGGTCTCCGCCGTGTCCACCGCGCTCGGCCCGATCGTGGGCGGTCTGCTGGTCGAGCACGTCACCTGGGAGTCCGTCTTCTACATCAACGCCCCCATCGGTGTCGTCGCGCTGATCGTGAGCGCGGCCGTCCTCCCCCAGAGCAGGGCGTCGGCCGCGCGGCAGCGCTTCGACGTGCTCGGTGTCGTGCTGCTCGCGCTCGGCCTGCTGTGCGTCGTCTTCGGCGTCGTCAAGGGAGAGACGTGGGGCTGGGCCTCCGCCGGCACGCTGGGTGCGATCGCCGTCGGCATGCTGATCCTGGTGGGTTTCGGGCTCTACGAGAAGCGGCTCGCGCACCCGCTGCTGCCGATGCGTCTGTTCCGCAGCCGTGCCCTGACCATCGGCACGATCATCACCGCGCTCAACTTCTTCGTGATGCTCGGTGTGATCTTCTTCGTGATGCTCTACCTCCAGAACGTGCGTGGCTTCACGCCCGTCGAGGCGGGTGTGCGCACGCTGCCGCTGAGCCTCGCCTCCTTGGTGGCGTCGCCGCTCGGCGCGGCGCTGACGCAGAAGCGCGGGGCGCGCGTCGCGATGCCGCTCGGCATGCTGCTCCAGGCCGCCGCCATGTTCGGGATGCTGACGTGGGACACCGGTTCGTCGTACGCGACGATGTGGCCTCCGTTCATCGCGCTCGGCCTCGGTGTCGGCATGGTGCTGGCCGCCTCGTCCGACGCGATCGTGGGGCAGGCCCCGGTCGAGGACGGCGGTGTGGCGGGTGGTCTGCAGGCCACATCGCTGCAGATCGGTGGCGCGCTCGGCACCTCGGTCCTGGTGTCCCTGATCAGCAGCCGGGTCGGTTCCTCGCTCGTCGGCGAACTGACGTCGGCGGGTGTCCCGGACCGCGTCGCGAACGGTCTGACCGGGGCACAGGATGCCGTGGCCATGGGCGTGGCGCCGGTCTCCGGTGACATGCCGGAGCGGCTGCAGGCAGCCGTGGTGGAGGGCAGTGGCCAGGCCTTCATGAACGGCGTCCACGCCGCGCTCACCGTGACGGGTGTGCTGTGCGTGCTCGGCGCCGTCCTCGCCGCGGCCGGGCTGCGCAGGACCGCACCGGCACAGCACTGACATCGCGGTCGGCGCCCACCGAAGTACGTGGGCGCCGACTCGATCAGCAGCGTCGCAGCCACCGGCCCACCGAAGGCCGTCCCCAGCACGTCGACCACGCCGAGCGACCTGTCTCCGGTGAGCCACATCCAGCCAACCACTCGAACGTGGAGTGTGGTTGGGGCCGTCAGGCCTTGCGATCCGTGTACGGCAGCGCGTCCACGAGACCGGCCAGATCGGCCTCGCTCGGCGCGCTCTCCAGGAAGACCACCCGGTACAGCGCGTAGCCGAGCCAGCTGTCGATCACCGCCCCCGCGTCGAGGTCGGCGGGCAGCTCACCCCGAGCGATCCCGCGCCGCAGCAGCTCGGCCCCCGGCTCGCTCCAGGCCACCAGGAGATCCCGCAGCTCCGCGCGGCCCGCCTCGCCGCGCTCGACGAGCGCACCGGCAACGACGCTCGGGTCACCGAGCAGTGTCAGCGTGCGGACGAGGTCGGTGATGTGGGCCCGGGCGTCCTCGCACACGGAGCCGGTGTCCGGCAGCGGGCCCGGCGCCAGCTGGTCGGTGACGGCCTCGGTGATCACCGCCGCCTTGTTGGGCCACCAGCGGTAGAGGGTCATCTTGGCGACGCCGGCGCGAGCGGCGATCCGCTCCATCGTGACCTTGTGATAGCCGAGCTCGGCGACGAGCTCGCGCGCGGCGCTCAGCACCGCGGCGTGCGCCTGCGGGTCCCGGTAGCGCCCACGCCTGGGACGCGGGGCCGTCGACTCGTCCATGCCTCGCTCCGATCCCCGCGTACGGGAATTTCTAGACAGTACGTATCGTCTAAGAATAGTGACAGGCCCGTCGGCCGACGGCGGACCGCGACACAGTCCCCTCAGGAGGTCCGCAATGAACAACAGGTTCGACGGCAAGGTCGTCCTCATCACCGGTGGCGGCTCGGGTCTCGGCCGGTCCGCCGCGCTGCGGGTCGCGGCCGAGGGCGCGAAGCTCGCGCTCGTCGACGTGAACGCGGAAGGGCTCGCGCAGAGCGCGGCCGAGATCGAGAAGGCCACGCCGGGCGCCGAGGTCCTGACGCTCACCGCCGATGTCAGCGACGAGGCGGAGGTCGAGCGCTACGTGGCCGAGACCACGCGGGCCTACGGCCGGATCGACGCCTTCTTCAACAACGCCGGCATCGAGGGCAAGCAGAACCTCACCGAGGAGTTCGGGAGCGACGAGTTCCAGCGCGTCGTCGACATCAACCTGCGGGGCGTCTTCCTCGGCCTCAAGCACGTGCTCGCCGTCATGCGCGAGCAGGGCAGCGGCACCGTCGTGAACACCGCCTCCGTGGGCGGCATCCGCGGTGTGGGCAACCAGTCCGGTTACGCCGCCGCCAAGCACGGCGTCGTGGGCCTGACCCGCAACTCGGGTGTGGAGTACGGCCGCTTCGGCATCACGGTGAAGGCCATCGCGCCCGGCGCGATCATGACGCCCATGGTCGAGGGCTCCCTCAAGCAGCTCGACCCGGTGAACTGGGAGGAGGCCGGCCGCCAGTTCGTCAGCACCAACCCGATGAAGCGTTTCGGGCGTCCCGAGGAGGTCGCGAACCTGGTGGCCTTCCTGCTCTCCGACGAGGCGTCCTTCATCAACGCCACGGTCGTCCCGATCGACGGCGGCCAGTCCGAGCAGTACTGAGGACCGCCCTGCCGGGATGACCGGCGGTTCAGCGCCGGCCGTCCACCTCGGCCGGCGCGTACGGGGCGACACCGTCGCCGGACGACCGGTCGATCGACCGGTTCTCGGTGACAGTGACGAGCACGTCGCGCGGCCCGGTTCCCGCGCAGGCGGGCGCGAGCCCGGCGATCCGCCGGTACAGCGCCCGCTTCCGGCCGTCGGGCCGCCCGGCGCTCAGGGGGATCCCGCGGGCTCGACACCGTTGTCGCCCTTACCAGTGGTTACAGACTTCGGCCTCTCAACCCCACCCCGGATGTACCCACGTCACCTGATCGACGTAGGGTCCCCTTTTGTTCACCCACAGGGTGGCATCTAGACCTCGACGACCAGGAGCTCTTCCCGTGCCCGCACCGTCTACTGCCCCGGCGCCCATCTACGACCGACTCGTCGACGAGCACGGTGATGTGCTCGCCGACGCGCGTGAGGCCGCGCACAAGGCCGAGCGCACCGCGGAGGGCGTGCTCGACTTCGGGCACGCGGAAGCCCCCAGAGCCGAGCAGGCTCCCCAGCCCCCGCAGCCCTTCCAGGACCAGCAGGCCGCTCCGTCCTTCCAGGAGCAGCAGACGCCGCCGGCCTTCCAGGACCGGCAGGCCTTGCCGTCCCGCCCGGACCAGCAGGCCCCGCAGGGCTTCACCGGCCGGCAGGAGCCTCAGTCCGGCGCCCCGGCGCAGGACGAGCAGGCTCCGCAGTTCCCGAAGGCCTTCCAGCCCCAGCAGCCCCAGGAGCCGACGCAGGAGGGCTGACCGCCACTGCGGCCGGCCCTCCCGGTCGGCGCATTTGCCGCGGCCCTCCCCCACGGGCCGACGGCGTCCGGTCAGGCGCCCACGTACTGCGCCAGGTGTTCGCCGGTGAGGGTGGAACGGTCGGCGACGAGGTCGGCGGGCGTCCCCTCGAAGACGACCTTGCCGCCCTCGTGTCCCGCGCCGGGCCCCAGGTCGATGATCCAGTCGGCGTGTGCCATCACCGCCTGGTGGTGCTCGATGACGATGACCGACTTGCCGGAGTCCACGAGCCGGTCGAGCAGCCCGAGCAGTTGCTCGACGTCCGCCAGGTGCAGACCCGTGGTCGGCTCGTCCAGGACGTAGACACCCCCCTTGTCGGCCATGTGCACGGCGAGCTTGAGCCGCTGCCGCTCGCCACCGGAGAGCGTGGTCAGCGGCTGGCCGAGGGTGAGATAACCGAGCCCGACGTCCTCGAGCCGCTCAAGAATCCTGTGCGCGGCCGGGGTGCGCGCCTCCCCTTCCCCGAAGAATTCCACCGCCTCGGTCACCGGCATCTCGAGGACCTCGCTGATGTCCTTGCCCCCGAAGCGGTAGTCGAGCACCGACGCCTCGAACCGCTTGCCGTCGCATTCCTCACAGGTGGCGGCGGCGCTCGCCATGATGCCGAGGTCCGTGTACACGACCCCCGCGCCGTTGCAGGTCGGGCAGGCGCCCTCCGAGTTGGCGCTGAACAGGGCGGGCTTCACGCCGTTGGCCTTCGCGAAGGCCTTGCGGATCGGGTCGAGCAGACCGGTGTACGTCGCCGGGTTGCTGCGCCGCGAGCCGCGGATCGGGGTCTGGTCGACCGCCACCACGCCCTCGTCGGTGGGGATGGAGCCGTGCACGAGCGAGCTCTTACCGGAGCCCGCGACACCGGTGACCACCGTGAGCACCCCGAGCGGGATGTCGACGTCGACGTCCCGGAGGTTGTGCGCGCTCGCCCCGCGGATCGCGAGCTTGCCGGTGGGCTCGCGCACGGCGTCCTTGACCGCTGCCCGGTCGTCGAGGTGGCGCCCGGTGATGGTGTCGCTCGCGCGCAACTCCTCGACGGTGCCCTCGAAGCAGACGCTGCCGCCGCCCGTGCCCGCGCCGGGGCCGAGGTCCACGACATGGTCGGCGATGGCGATGGCCTCCGGCTTGTGCTCCACGACGAGCACCGTGTTGCCCTTGTCCCGCAGCCTCAGCAGCAGGTTGTTCATCCGCTGGATGTCGTGCGGGTGCAGGCCGATGGTGGGTTCGTCGAAGACGTACGTGACATCGGTGAGCGAGGAGCCGAGGTGGCGGATCATCTTGACGCGCTGCGCCTCGCCGCCCGACAGGGTGCCCGCCGCGCGGTCGAGGGAGAGATAGCCGAGGCCGATCTCCTCGAACGACTCAAGGGTGTGCCGCAGCTTGGCGAGCAGCGGCGCGACCGACGGCTCGTCGAGGCCGCGCACCCACTCGGCCAGGTCTCTGATCTCCATCGCGCAGAGGTCCGCGATGCTCTTCCGCTTGATCTTCGAGGAGCGGGCCAGCTCGCTGAGCCGGGAGCCGCCGCAGTCGGGACAGGTCTGGAAGGTGACCGCCCTGTCCACGAAGGCCCGGATGTGCGGCTGCATCGACTCCCGGTCCTTGGAGAGGAAGGACTTCTGGATCTTCGGGATCAGGCCTTCGTAGGTGAGGTTGACACCATTGATCTTGACCTTGGTGGGCTCGCGGTGGAGGAAGTCGTGCCGCTCCTTCTTGGTGTACGTGCGGATCGGCTTGTCCGGGTCGAAGAAGCCCGAGTCCCTGATGACCCGCACCACCCAGCCGTCCCCGGTGTATGTGGGGATCGTGAACGGGTCCTCGTTCAGCGACTTGGAGTCGTCGAAGAGCTGCGCCAGATCGATGTCGGAGACCGTGCCCCGGCCCTCGCAGTGGGTGCACATGCCGCCGGTGCGGCTGAAGGACACCTTCTCCGTCTTCGTCTTGTCGGCGCCGCGGTCCACGGTGAAGCCGCCCTGGGCCGAGACCGAGGCCACGTTGAAGGAGTACGCGCCGGGCCCGCCGATGTGCGGCTTGGCGAGCCGGCTGTAGAGGATGCGCAGCATCGCGCTGGCGTCGGTGGCCGTGCCGACCGTGGAGCGCGGGTCGGAGCCCATCCGCTGCTGGTCGACGGTGATCGCGGTCGTCAGCCCGTCCAGCACGTCGACCTCGGGCCGCGCGAGCGTCGGCATGAAGCCCTGGAGGAAGGCGCTGTACGTCTCGTTGATCATCCGCTGCGACTCGGCGGCGATGGTGTCGAACACCAGCGAGCTCTTGCCCGACCCGGAGACGCCGGTGAACACCGTCAGGCGCCGCTTGGGCAGCTCGATGCTGACGTCCTTGAGGTTGTTCTCCCGCGCGCCGTGCACGCGGATCAGGTCGTGGCTGTCGGCGGGGTGCGACGTTGACGACGGGGTTCCCGTCCTCGCGACCTTGCTCATCATGTCTCCATCGGGTGTCCACGGCAGCCTGTGAGAGTGCTCGGCGTCGCCTGATTCGGTGTGTTCGATTGTCGCCGTCCTCGCCGCCCCCGCCACCGCAATCGGTGAACACGCCGGGGCGGCCTGCCGACGGACCTGTCATCCGTCTGTGAGGCTATCGAGCACCACTGACAATCCGGTGCTGCACGACTCTCCCCTGGTCACGACCGCGTGCACGCCTATTGACGCAAATTCAAACTCGTCGGTAGCTTCAACTACCAGCGCGCTGAACCCCCTTGCCTCACACGGAACTTGGCCGTCCCCGGCCCTGTTTCGCAGGTTCCGAAGGCTTCGAAGGAGCACCAGATGGCGAACCGCGCGTCCAGCGGCAGACTCACCGCCCTTGCGGCCACGACCGGCGCAACCGCCCTCCTCATCCTCGCCGCACCGGCCCACGCGGCCCCCGAGCCCCTCTCCTACGCCGCCCTGGGCGACAGCTACAGCGCCGCTTCCGGGGTGCTCCCGCTCGACCCGACGGCCAGCCCGTTGTGCGCCCGGTCCACGGCCAACTACCCCCATGTCATCGCCAAGCGCACCGGCGCCGACCTCAAGGACGTGACGTGCGGCGGCGCGCAGACGAAGGACTTCGCCGGCGCCCAGTACCCGGGGGTGGCTCCGCAGCTCGACGCGCTCGACGGTGACACCGATCTGGTGACCCTCTCCATCGGCGGCAACGACAACAACACGTTCATCAGCACGATCCTGGCCTGCGCCTCGGCGGGAGTCGCGTCCGCGGGCCAGGGCCACCCGTGCAAGACCCTGTACGGCGACAAGTTCAGCGACGCCGTCGACACCAAGACGTATCCGGCGGTGAAGTCCGCGCTGCAGGCGGTCAAGAACAAGGCGCCGAACGCGCGGGTCGCCGTCCTCGGCTACCCGTGGATCATGCCGGCGGTCGCGCAGAAGGGCTGCTTCGCGAAGATGCCGATCGCGTCCGGCGACGTGCCGTACGTGCGCGACATCCAGACCCACCTCAACGACGCGGTGCGGCGCGCGGCGCAGGAGACCGGCTCGACCTACGTGGACTTCTCCCAGTCCTCCGAGGGCCACGACGCCTGCCAACCGTCCGGCACCCGCTGGGTCGAACCGGCGCTCTTCGGCACCAACTTCGTCCCCGTGCACCCGAACGCGCTGGGCGAATCGGCGATGGCCGACGCGACGATGGGCGCGCTGGGGATGCGCTGACCGGAGCCCCGGAGCAGTGCCGCGGCCTGACCCGTCAGGCCGCGAACCCCACGTTGGTCACGAACTCGTACGAGCCCCACTGCGAGCCCAGGTCCACGATCTGCTCCACCCACGCGTCGTCGAGGGCCCGGTCGTCGCCCGAGGCCCAGGCGTCGACGACGGCGTCCCAGTGACGCACGTTCAGCGAGCGGAACTCGATCACCCGCTGCTGGGGCCTCGCGACCCGGGACTGGTTCAGCGGGTGGATCTCCACGCGCGTGCCGCGACCCGAGCGGTTGAGCCGGCCCAGGAGGTAGCGGGAGACGTTCTGCCGGCGCACCGTGCGGTAGGCCGCCTCGATGCGCTCCAGGTTCTTCGCGGTGGGGCGGCGCCGCTCGGCGAGCCAGGCGTTGAGCGTGCGGTCGGTGACCGTGAGCCCGGCGGCGCGGGCCGTGGCGCGCGCGTGGTCGCTGCGCGTCAGGTAGTGCAGCCGGGCCAGCAGTCCGCGGCGCGCGGTGACCGGCGTGGCGACGAATCCGGCGAGCCGGTCGAGCTGCCGGGCGACGGCCTCGTGGCCCTTGACACCCTGCGCGCCCAGCTTCCCGAACTCGATGTTCCGCTCCGGCACCGCGCCTCCCGATCCAGTGCTGACACGTCCTCACCACGGTGCCCCGTGGGGCGGTTCGAGGCTACCGGATCATCGTCGGTGCCGCCGTTCCCCGCGCGCGTGCCCCGCCGCCGGGCCCGCTCGGACGAAGGCGATCTCCGGGTATGCCGGTGAGGGCGCGTCGAGGAGCGTGCCGTCCCCGCCGCGCAGCCAGCGGTCGAAGAAGGCCGCGAGATACGCCCGTTGGGCCGCGACCGCGCGGGTGGCGGGCACCGTGCCGACCCACTCCGTCAGCGTCTCGCGCGGCAGGTCGAGGCGGGCCGCGATCTGCGGGAGCAGCGTCGTCGCGTCCGTGTACGTGGTGTGCCGGGAGCCGCGCAGGGTGAGGTCGCGCCGCCAGCCGCCGCTGTGCCGCCACAGCTCGCGCCAGGACGGGACGTTCGTCCGGTCGTTGCCCTCGCTGCCCATCAGGAGCACCGGCCGGTCCACGCCCTCGGCGGCGACGGTCGACAGGTGGCCCTCGTCGTGGTCGTCCTGGACGTACGCGAGCACTCCGTCGAGATTGACGGCGGCGGCGAGCCGCTCGTCGTCGTGCAGGGTCTGCAGCGCGGCGAAGCCGCCCGCGGACTGCCCGAACATGCCGATCGGCGCCCTGCGCAGCCGGTGCGTGGCGAAGGCCCGCTGGACCACGTCGAGGACGAAGCGGGCGTCGTCGACCCGTACGTCCGCCGTCTTCTTCAGCAGTGCGGTCACCGCGGCCGGGCCTGCCTGCTGGGCCCGCTCGAACTCCTGCGGGAGGCGGGAGGCCACCACGCGCCCGTCGGGGAACTCCACGGCCGACACGTCGTAGGGGTGGTCGACGGCGATCACGACGTAGCCGCGGGACGCCAGATCGTCCGTGAGGGTCGTGCCCAGGGAGCGGGGATCGAGGACGCCCGGCGAGTACAGGACCACGGGGTGGGCCGCGCGGCGGTCGAGGGGTGCGGCGGTGTGGGCGAAGGTGCGCGTGGCCGCCCAGTCGACGCGGCCCGCGGGCAGGCCCGCGAAGTTGTTGAGCCGGTCGAAGACCGCCGCCTCCCGCGCCGTCAGCTGCGGCGCCCGTGCGTGTCCGGCCACCGTGCGCGCCGGATACCGCACGTCGGCCAGCAACTCCCGCGCGGCCGCGGATGTCCACGGGTCGCGGCGGGCCCGGTCCACCAGGCGCAGTGTCACCCTGCCCACCGGGTACGGGCCGCTCGGCGCCGGCAGCCGCGGGCGCACCCGCCGTGGCGCGGTGTCGGCCACGGCCGGTGGCGCCGCACCATAGGCCAACAGGGCCGCACCGGCCGCCAGTACGCCGCGCCGGGCCGGTCCACGCGTCGAGATCGTGCCGCGATCATTCATGCGGCAAGATTCACGGCCCCGCGCCCGGCGCACCATCCGGCCAGCGCCCCTTCGTGTCGGGGGCAATCCCCCAGAAGTCACCATGTGGCCAGGTCGCACGCTGTCCACCTGTCGATACTCGCGTCAAAGCCCCGCCCACCTCCTCGTATGCTCGGGGGCGACGCCGACGGACTGATCTTGGAGTGAACACTGGTGGCGCGACGGCCGAGGGACACCTGGGACCGCTTCATCGCATCCGATCCGGGGCTGCTGCGCCTGATGGCGGGGCTGCGCATCGTCGCGGCCATCGGGCTCACGCTCGCCGTGCTCGCGCTGATCGGCACGGATGTGACGCACATGGTCGCGGGCGCGATGTCCGCGATGGTGAGCACCTTCGCGATCCGTGAGAAGAATCTGCGGGGACAGGCGATCACGCTCGCGTGGGGATTCCCGGTGGCGCTCGCTGCCGTGTCGCTCGGCGCGCTGCTGCACAGCAAGGTCGTCGCGGGTGACCTCTTCTTCATCGCGCTGATCTTCAGCGCGGTGTACTTCCGCCGGTTCGGCGACCGCGGCACGGCCCTCGGGCTCATGGGTTTCCAGGTCTACTTCGTGTCGCTGTTCGTGAACGCGACCGTGGATCAACTGCCGGTGCTCGCCGGGACGCTGGCCGTGGCCTTCCTCTCCAGTGCGCTGGCACGTTTCGCGCTGGTGCCGGAGACACCGCAGCGCGTGCTCGGGCGGCTGCGCGGCGCGTTCCGGGCGCGGCTCGCACAGTTGGTGATCGCGCAGACCCGGCTGCTCGACGCCGCGCCCGAGGACCTGGACGACGTACTCAACGAGCTGCGGCACCACACGGCGCGGCTGCACGAGACCGCGCTGATGATCCAGGGGCGCCTGGAGGACGGTGCGGGGGACGCGGCGACCGCCTCGCTGATCCAGCGGCGTATCGCCGACGCCGAGATCTCCGCGGAGCGCCTCGGCATGCTGCTGCTGAACGCGCGCAGCACCGAGCGCGCCGACACCCTGACGCTGCACCTGCCGCACGCGCCCGCGCCCGCCCTCGGCAAGCTGCTGCGCCAGGAGGACGAGGCGACGGCCACGCTCCGCCGTGACCTGAGCGCCCTGCACCTCATGGTGGCGCGCCCCGCCGAGGCCAACCGGGGCACCGCCGTCGCCCACGTCCGCAACCGGCTGCTCGGCTACCGCGACGAGGAGCGCATGCCGCCGGGTGCGACGCTCGCCGTGCAGGACGTGTTCCGCGGCATCGGTGAGGCGGCCCGCGCGGTGATGGGTCTGCGGATCGCGCTCGACGGGCCGCAGGACGAGTCCGACGACTCCCCCGCCACGACGCGTTCGCGCGAGGAGCTGGAGGCGGAGGACATGTCGATCACCGGCACCGTCGCCCTGACCAGCACGGAGAAGGCGGTCGGCGAGGAGGAGGACGACCGCTCGGGCCTCGACCGGCCCACCACCCGCGCCGCGTTCCAGGTGGCGGTCGGCTCCGGTCTCGCGATCGTCGGCGGCGAGTTCCTCTCCAGCCAGCGCTGGTACTGGGCTGTCCTGACCTGCTGGGTCGTGTTCCTCAACACCGCCTCCACGGGCGAGATCGTCATCAAGGGGTACCGCCGGGTCCTCGGCACGGTGCTCGGCGTCCTCGCCGGTGTGCTGCTCGCGGGAGCGGTCGGCAATCACACGTGGCTGGCGTTCGTCCTGGTACTGCTGTGCGTGTTCGCCGCGTTCTTCACCGCGCCCTTGTCGTACGCGCTGATGTCGTTCTTCGTGACCGCGATGCTCGGCCTGCTGTACACACTCCTGAACACCTACAGCTTCGACGTGCTGGTGCTGCGCATCGAGGAGACGGCGCTCGGCGCGGCCTGCGGCATCATCGCGGCGATCCTGGTGCTTCCGGTGCGTACCGACAGTCGCACCGACGAGCTGCTCGCCACCGTCCTCGAGCGGCTCGGCGACGTCGTCGCGGGCGCCGTGGAGCAGCTCAGTGGTGGTCCGGCCGCGGATCTGCTCGACCGGGCGCGCGATCTGGACACCGCCCTGGACGACCTGCGGGCCTCCACCAGGCCGCTGACCCACGCCATCGCGCCGCAGCGCGAGCGGCGGCAGACCGTGCGCTATCTGGTGGCGCTCCTGGAGACGTCGGCGTACCACGCGCGTTCCCTGGCGGCGACCGCCGAGCTGGTCCCGTACAGCAAGCACGTGGCGGCCGATCCGCGGCTCGGCCGGGCGGCGCGGCGCATCGCGCACAACATCGATGTGCTGCTGGCGCAGGTGAACGACGAGGACACCGCGGGCAGCGTGGAGGCCGGTGCCAGCATCGCGGCGATGCTGGAGACGGACGGCCAGGGCGTGCCGGCCGCGAACACCGTGACCTACCGCGTGCTGCGTCACCTCCAGCGGCTCGACGAGGGAATCTCGGGTCTGGCCCGTCCGCTCGGCGTGTCTGTGGGACCGCGCACATAGCGAGGGCCTGGCTTCGGAACCGCTCCGACCTGGGGATACGATCATCGGATCACGTCTTTGCACCTCGATGAGCGCCGACTGGAGCCCCCGCGTGAGTGCCGCCGTACCAGACTCCCCGCCCCGCATGCCGCTGTCCGGTGTCCCGCGCACGGGCCTGCCGCCGCGCGCCGTCGTCGTGGGCGATCCGGCCCGCGCCGAGGCCGTCGCCGCGCTGCTCGACGATGCCGTGGAGGTGTCGTACCGGCGCGAGTACCGCACGTTCAGCGGGACGTGGCACGGCATGCCGGTCGTCGTCGCCTCGCACGGCGTCGGCGGGCCCGGCGCGATCCTGCTGTTCCAGGAGCTGGCGGACGCCGGCGTAGGGACGTTCGTGCGGTTCGGTACGGCGGGCGCGATGCGGCCGGGGATCGGCGACGGCGATCTGGTGGTGGCCGAGGCGGCGGTGCGCGACGACGGGGTGACCGGGCAGTTGGTGCCCGCCGAGTACCCCGCGGTGTCGACGCCGGAGGCCGTCCTCGCCCTGACCCGGGCGGCACGCGAGGCCGGGGCGCCGCACCACCGGGGCCTCGTGTGGACGCGGGCCGCGTTCCAGCCGGGACTCATCCCGCTGAACCAGTACGACGGGGCGGGGCTCGCGGCGATCGAGATGGAGGTGTCCGCGCTGTTCGTCACGGCGTCGCTGCGCGGACTCGTCGCGGGCGCCGTGCTCGTCGTCGACGGCGTGAACGCCGACGAGCTGGTGGACCGGGAAAGCACTGGCGGCTACGACCCGCACCGAGAGGTCGTCGCCGAGGGCGTGGCGCGCGGCAGCGTCGTGGCCCTGGAGGCACTGCGCATTCTGACCGAGGAGCAACTGTGACCGAGTCCGTCGATCTGCTGGTCCACGGCGGCACCGTCCTCACCGTCGACGACGCGTCGAGCGTGCTCGACGACGGCGCGGTCGCCGTGCGCGACGGGGAGATCGTGGCGGTCGGCCCGGCCGACGAGCTGCGCGCCCGGCACACCGCCACGGAGACCTTGGACGCGTCCGGGGCCCTGGTGCTGCCCGGACTGATCAACACGCACACCCACCTCGCGATGACGCTGCTGCGCGGCACCGCCGACGACGTGACGCTTCAGGAGTTCCTGGGCCGTGTCGTGCCGGCGGAGTCCCGCCTGCTCGACCCGCGCACCGTGGCCGCCGCCGTGCGCGTCGCCGTCGCGGAGAGCGTGCGGGCCGGAGTGACCTCGGCGCTCGACATGTACTGGTTCCACGAGGCCGCCGAGGAGGCCGCGCGTGCGGCGGGCTGGCGGCTGCACACCGGGCCGCTGTTCATGGACGTCCCCGGGCCGCCGGACGGTCGGCCGTACAAGGAGCGCATGGAGTGGGCGCGCCGGGACCTCGCGGCGCGCGCCGAGGGCGAGCGCCCGGTCCTGTTCGCGCACTCCGCGTACACCCTCTCCCCCGAACAGCTCGTCGAGTGCTTCGCGCTGGCCCGCGAGTTCGGTGCGCTGATCCACCTGCACGCGGCGGAGAACGCCGCGGAGGTCGCGGGCGTCGAGGTGGCGCACGGCAGGCGCCCCGTGGAACTCCTGGAATCCCTCGGCCTGTTGGGGCCCGACGTGGTGCTCGCGCACGCCGTCGACCTGACCGGCGGCGAGATCGCGGCCATCGCCCGCGCAGGGGCCTCGGTCGCCCACTGTCCGGTGTCGAACCTGAAGCTGGGCTGCGGCATCGCGCCGGTCCCCCGGCTGCTGAGCGCGGGCGTCACGGTCGGCCTCGGCACGGACGGCGCCGTCAGCTCGAACACGCTGGACATGCTGGGCGCCGTGCGGCAGGCGGCGCTCGTGCACAAGGCGGGCGGCGACCCGACGGCGGTGGGCGCCGAGCAGGCCGTGCGGATGGCGACCATCGAGGGCGCCCGCGCGCTCGGCCTCGGCGACCGGCTGGGTTCCCTGGAGCCCGGCAAGCGCGCCGACCTGGTGGTCCTCGACACCAACCGGCCGCACCTCACCCCGCGCCACGACCCGTACGCGATGCTCGCCTACGCGGCGCAGGCCTCCGACGTGCGGGACACCGTCGTCGATGGCAGGGTCCTGATGCGCGACCGTACGCTCACGACGCTCGACGAGAGCGCGGTCCTCGCCGATCTGGAGGCCCTCGTATGAACGGCCACGCCACCCGCGGCTTCGTCGGCCGCCCCCGCGTCCACAACCCCGGTCTGCCGCCCGGCCAGTACGACGCGGGCGACGACTGGCCGGTGCTGTCCGCCGAGGTGACACCGCGTCTCGCCCCCGAGGACTGGACGTTCCGGATCGACGGCCTGGTCGCCGAGCCCCGCACCTGGACCCGGGAGGAGGCGCGGGCGCTGCCCCCGTCGACGTACAGCGGGGACATCCACTGCGTGACGACGTGGTCGAAGTTCGGGGTGCGTTTCGGTGGTGTCTCGCTCGACACGTTCCTCGACGCCGTACGTCCCTCCCCGCGGGCGACGCACATCATGGCGTACTCGCACACCGGCTACACGGCGAACCTGCCGCTCGCCGATGTGACGGGCGGCCGGGCGTGGATCGCGTTCACCTACGAGGACGAGCCGCTGCCGACCGAACACGGCGGGCCCGCCCGTCTGTTGGTGCCGCACCTGTACTTCTGGAAGAGCGTGAAGTGGGTCGCGGGCCTGCGGCTGCTCGACCACGACGAGCCCGGTTTCTGGGAGCAGAACGGGTACCACGCGCGGGGCAACCCGTGGGAAGAACAGCGATACGCAGGTGACTGAGACCGTGCCGCAGACCACCGCCTTCACCCCGCCGACCCGGTTCGCCGTGCCGGGGCGCATCGCCGCCGGCCAGGGCGCCGCCCTGTGGCAGCGTGCCGTGCTCACCGAGGTCCGCCGGGAGACGGCGCACGCGTCGACGTTCCGCTTCGCGGTGCCCGGCTGGCAGGGGCATCTGCCCGGCCAGCATTTGATGCTGCGGCTCACCGCCGAGGACGGGTACACCGCCCAGCGCCATTACTCGCTCGCCTCGGCCCCCGACGACTCGGGGCACATCGAGCTGACCCTCGACCATGTGGAGGACGGCGAGGTCTCCGGCTTTCTGCACCGCGAGGCGCGGGTCGGCGACGAGGTGGAGGTGCGCGGCCCGCTCAGCGGATTCTTCGCGTGGCCGGGCGACCGGCCGGCGCTGCTGCTCGGCGCCGGGTCGGGCGTGGTGCCGCTGATGTCGATGATCCGTCACCACAGGCAGCACCGGCTGACCGTCCCGCTGCGCCTGTTCGTGTCGGCGCGCACGCGGGCCGAGCTGATCTACGCGGACGAGTACGGCGCCGAGACGACGCCGGTGCTCACCCGTGAGGGCGAGCACCGGCGCCTGGCGGCCGACCATCTGGCGCCGTGCTTCGGCGCGGGGGCGCCGGAGTGGGAGGCGTACGTGTGCGGCTCCAACTCCTTCGCCGAGCACGCCTCGCGGCTCCTCGTCGACCTCGGTCAGCCGGTGGACCGCATCCGCATCGAACGCTTCGGCTGACCCTCACGTGCCTACTGGCCGGCCCACCGCTTGATCGTGGCCGTCGCGGCGTCCCGCTCCTTCGCGGGCAGCGCCGAGATGCGGGCCCCGTGGTTGGAGCCCGGCACCACGTACTTGTACGAGTCGCGCTTGCTGGGCGTGAACTGCTCGGCGCTCCACGGGTCGTTCTGCCCGTAGACGAACAGCATGCGCTGCGACTGCGTGCGCACCCATTTGTCGACGCCCTTGACCACGGCGCCGTCGTACGTGGTGCGCATGTCGGCGGGCAGCACCGAGTTCGGCTGGTAGATGTCCGGGTAGTGGCGGACGCCCTTGAGGTTCTTGAACTTGAGGTCGGCCCAGCCGAGTTGCGCGGCGGCCTGCCGGTAGTACGGGCCCGTGCTGTTGGGGCCGAGAGTGGAGTCCTCGTAGACGGACAGGCCGTGGCCGAGGGACCACTTGTAGAGCTCGTCGTCGGAGACGGTCTTCGCGTCGGGCACGGTGGGGCAGTCGTCGGCCGAGCCGGACTGCCAGAAGTTCCACACCTGGTCGAGGACGGCGAACTCGTAGGCCCGGTCGGTGGTGCCGAGGGTGTTGGTGAAGGTGTAGCCCTCGTCCTCGGCGGTCTTCTCGAACTTGGGCAGCAGGGTGTCGCGGCGCGCGAGCATCTCGCGCTGCACGGCGGCCAGCGCGTCGCGGCACTCCTTGGTGCCGACCCGCTTGAAGAAGTCCTCGTAGCCGCTGTCGTCGGCGTTGTTGGCGTCGTTCGGGGCGACGTAGGCGACGACCCCGTCGTAGTCCTCGGGGTGGAAGCGGTAGTGGTAGGTGGCCGTCATGCCGCCCTTGGAGCCGCCGGTCGCGAGCCACTTCGACGTCTTCTCGTACAGGGGGCGCACGGCGCTCACGATGCCGTGCTCGTCGGCCGCCTCCTGCTGGATGGTCAGCTTGTCCCAGGGGGTGCCGCCGGAGGGCACGGACGGGCCGAAGAAGCGGTGCTCGACGCTGAGTTGGTTGGCGTCGAGCAGGGTGGTGGGTTCGCGGGTCGAGGAGGACAGTCCGTAGCCGCCGGTGTAGACGACGACGGGCTTGTCCTTGGCCTTGTGCCAGAGCGTGAAGCGCTGCTGGAACGTGCCGAGGCCGGGTCTGTTGTGGTCGACCGGCTGCGTGATCGACAGGGAGTAGAGCGGGAAGCCCTCCTTGTCGGTGACGCCGGTGACGCTCACGCCGGGCAGGGCGCGGAGCTGGTCCTCGAACGAGGCGGGCGCGGCGGTCGCCGGTGCCGCGGTGGCGGCGAGGGCGCCCGCCGTGAGGGCGGCGGACAGCAGCAGCGTGGGTATGGCGCGCAGGCGCACGAGAGCCTCCCTGGTAGGGAACGGTGCGGTGGATCGGTGATCCACCGACCGAGACCTTAACCCCTGGCGCCGACAACGGAGTTGGACTCGCCCCGAACATGCGAGGAGCCGGGACCCCGAGTGGGGTCCCGGCTCCTCGTGCCGGTGCGGCCTGGATCAGAGCTGGCCGGACTCGGCGATCGTGATCTTGGCGGAGGTGGCACCGCTGCGCGAGCCGAGGGACTCGATCTTCTTCACGAGCTCCATGCCGTCCTCGACCTCGCCGAAGACGACGTGCTTGCCGTCCAGCCAGTCGGTGACGATGGTGGTGATGAAGAACTGCGAGCCGTTGGTGTTCGGGCCGGCGTTGGCCATGGACAGCTGGCCCGGCTTGGTGTGCTTGAGCTGGAAGTTCTCGTCGGCGAACTTCTCGCCGTAGATGCTCTTGCCGCCGGTGCCGTTGCCGGCGGTGAAGTCGCCGCCCTGCAGCATGAACTGCGGGATGACGCGGTGGAAGGAGGAGCCGGCGTAGCCGAAGCCCTTCTCGCCCGTGCACAGGGCGCGGAAGTTCTCCGCGGTCTTCGGGACGACGTCCTCGAAGAGGTTGAACGTGATCCGCCCGGCGGGCTCGTCGTTGATCGTGATGTCGAAGTAGGTCTTGATTGCCATGGACGCAATCCTTTCATCACGAAGCCCGGATTGCCGATTCGGCCCGTCGCCATGGCCATTTTCGTACGCCATTCGCACGCTCCGTGACCCCTTGCTTGCGGGGCGCGAGCATTCAGGCCGCAAGCCGGTCCCGCGCCTGCACGCCCTCACCGAGAGGCCGCACGCCGTAGGGCACGGCCGCTTACGATGACGGGCGGACGCCGAATGCTCTGCGGCGGCCACACCACGGGAGGGAACCAATGATCATCTTTGGCACGCGGGGCTATGCGTACCAGCTCGCGATCCTCACGTACGTGTGCGGAAACTGCGGCAACCCCGCGGCGCACACGCTGCGCAAGTTCGTCACGAAGTTCACGCTGTTCTTCATCCCGCTGTTCCCGGTCTCGACGAAGTACCAGGCGCAGTGCACGTTCTGCGGGGCCGCGCACAAGGTGCCCAAAGAGCACGTGGACGGGATGCTGGCCCAGGCCACGGGGCCGCAGGCCGGGGCGCCGCAGCAGCAACAGCACCACCAGGGCTAGTTGATCGGACCCTGCGACATGAAGGGGGCCCTGCCGCCTCCCAGGGGGGGAGAGGGGGCGACAGGGCCACAGGCTCGAGCGCCCGGGGGGGGTGGGCCGCTTGAGCGTCTACCCTCCTGCTGCCCGCGATCCGGCCGAGCATGCACGCCGTCTGCAGAATCGTCTTGTCGGCCGTCGACACCCTCTCAGTAGTCGGCGTTCATGGCGGCCCGCACCTCCTTGAGCGTCGCGTCGGCGATCGCCCCCGCCCGCTCGTTCCCGGCCCGCAGCACGCTCCTGACCAGGCCTCGGTCCCGGGCGTACGCCTCGCGGCGGGCGCGGATCGGCGCCAGGTACTCGTTGACGGACTCGGTGACGCGCCGCTTGAGCGCGGCGCCGCCCCCGGCGCCGATCTCCTGCGCCACGGTGTGCGGGTCGATGCCCTCGCACAGGGCGGCGAGCAGGATCAGGGAGGAGACCTCGGGGCGGGCCTGCGGGTCGTACGTGATGTGGCGCTCGGCGTCGGTCTTGGCGCCGCGGATCAGGCGCGCGGTCTCGTCGGGCGTCGCGGACAGGGCGACGGCGTTGCCGCGGGACTTGCTCATCTTGGTGCCGTCGGTGCCGAGCAGCAGCGGCGCCGTGGAGAGCAGCGCGTCGGGCTGCGGGAAGACCTCGGTGCCGTTGCCGTAGCGGTCGTTGAAGCGGCGGGCGACGGTGCGGGTGACCTCCAGGTGCGGCAGCTGGTCCTGGCCCACGGGCACGAGGTTCGCCCGGCAGAAGAGGATGTCGGCGGCCTGGTGCACGGGGTAGGTGAACATGAGCCCGCTCACGGCGGACTGCCGGGAGTGGGCGATCTCGTCCTTGACGGTGGGATTGCGCTGGAGCTCGGCGACGGAGACGAGGCTGAGGAACGGCAGCAGCAGCTGGTTCAGGGCGGGCAGGGCGCTGTGCGTGAAGATCGTGGAGCGCTCGGGGTCGATGCCGACGGCGAGGTGGTCGAGGACCAGTTCCTCGACGTGCGCCGTGAGGTTCTCGGCGATGTCGCGGTCGGTGAGGACCTGGTAGTCGGCGATCAGGACGAAGGTCTCGACGCCGAGGTCCTGGAGCCGTACGCGATTGTGCAGGGTGCCGAAGTAGTGCCCGAGGTGCAGGCGCCCGGTGGGCCGGTCCCCGGTGAGGATGCGGAACTGTCCGGGGTCCTTGCGGATCAGTTGTTCGAGCTCGGCGCTGCGGACCTGCGCGGCGGACGTGCCGAGGGCGTCGGTGGTGCTGCTCATGATGGTCTCTCCCCTGGTCACGGGCGTCCTCGGGACGGCGTGACCTCTGTGGTGGGAGGACATGAGAAAAGGGCCGTCCGGGGACGGCCCTTGTACGTGCTTGACTGTGCGGCCGCCTCTAAGTGAGGCGCCACCAGTTCAGGCACGAGGAACGATGCATGCCGCAATCGTACATCTCACGGCGCGTGAAAGTCACGCTCCCACCGGCGTGAACCGCACCGGCAGCGCCTTGGGCCCGCGTGTGAAGACGCCCGCCTCGACCGGGTCGAAGCCGTCGGCCAGCCGCACGTCCGGCATGGCGTCGAGGAGCTGGTTCACCCCGATCTCCACCTCCGCCTTGGCAAGCAGCGCGCCGACGCAGAAGTGCCGGCCGAGCGCGAAGGCGAGGTGGTCGGCGGCGGCCGAGAACGCGGTCGTGGTGGTGAGGTCCTCGCGGAACAGGTCGAAGCGGTCGGGGTCCTTGTACCGGTTCTCGTCGCGGTTGGCGGCGCCGATGAGGAGCGTGACGGTGGCCCCGGCGGGCACGGTGCCGCCGGTCAGCTCCACGTCCACGGCCGACTGGCGCATGATCATGTGCACGGGCGGGGTGAGGCGGAGCGTCTCGGCGAAGGCCCGCGGGATCAGCGAGCGGTCCGCGCGGACGGCCGCGAGCTGGTCCGGGTTCGCGAGCAGGTTGGCGAAGATGCTGGCGATCGCCTTGTCGGTGGTCTCGCCGCCCGCGGCGAGCAGCAGGCTGCAGAACGCCTTGATGTCCTCGTCGCTCATCTGCACCCCGTCGACCTCGGCGGCGCACAGGGCGGAGAGCAGGTCGTCGCCCGGGTTCTCGCGGCGCTCCCGGATGATCGGGATCATGTACTCGGCGAACTCGACGCGGGTGCGCTCCCCCGCCGCGGTGACCTCCGGGTCTCCCGACAGGTTGGAGAGGAAGTCGACCACAGCGGTGTACCAGCCGTGGAAGCGCGCGTGGTCGGCCTTGTCGAGGCCGAGCATGTCGGCGATGACGTTGACCGGGAAGCGGGTCGCGTAGTCGGTGACGAGGTCGGCCTCTCCCCTGCCCCTGAACTCGTCTATCAGCTCACGGGAGTTGCGCTCGATGACCGGCAGGAACTTCTCCTGCAACTCGCTGCCGCGGAACGCGGGGGCGACGAGCGCGCGGCGCACCGAGTGCTCCCGCCCGCTCATCTGCAGGATGGTCCGGCCGCCGTGCACCGGCTCGAGCTGCCAGTCGTAGTTGTCGGTGGTGAACTGCGCCTGTTTGTCCTTGAAGATGCGCTCCACGTCGGCGTACCGGGAGACGATCCAGCTCTGCGTCGCCTCGTGCCAGATGAGCGGGGCAGAGTCGCGCATCGCACGGTAGGCGGGGTACGGGTCGGCGGCGAATTCCGGCGAGAGGATGTCGGGGACCTGCGCGGTGGACATGGGGCTCCCTGTGGGGGTGTAACGGGCGGTAAACCTCAGCCTATTGACCGCCCGTCAGCACGTACACCCCCACCCGGTGTCAGCCGTGGGGAAGGATCACCGCACGCCCGTTGATCTTGCCGTCGTGCAGCAGCTCGTACGCCTTGGGGGCGTCGTCGAGCGAGAAGGTCTCGGTGTGCACGGAGACCGCGCCGGCCCGCGCCAGGTCGAGCACCTCGATCAGTTCGGCGCGGCTGCCCCAGTACGGGGCGGCGACACTCACCTCGAAGTTGGTCGCGCCGAAGCCGACGGGCAGGGTCCCGCCGCCGATGCCGACGATGGTGACGTCGCCCTCGACGGCGGCGACGGCGCCCGCGGTCTGGACGGTGGGCTGTACGCCGACGAAGTCGAAGACGGCCTCGGCGCCGAGCCCGCCGGTCAGTTCCTTGACCTTGTCCGCGGCCGACGCGTCCGACAGGACCGCCTCGTGGGCGCCGACGGTCCGGGCGAGGTCGAGCTTCTCCTCGGTCACGTCGAGGGCGATCACCCGGGCGGCGGTCATCGCGCGCAGCAGCTGGATGGCGACGTGGCCGAGGCCGCCGGTGCCGATGACGACGGCGGTCGAGCCGGGCACCAGCTTGGGCAGCGAGCGCTTGATCGCGTGGTACGGGGTGAGGCCCGCATCGGTGAGCGGGACGGTCGCGACGGGGTCGAGCCCGTCGATCGGCGTGAGGTGCCGCGCGTCGTCGACGATCATGTACTCGGCCATGGAGCCGGGGGCGCCGAGTCCGGGCGGGCGGATGCCCAGCTCTTCGGCGCGCAGGCAGTAGTTCTCCTTGCCCGCCGCGCACTTGGCGCAGGCACCGCAGCCCCACGGCCCGTACACGGCGACGGAGTCGCCCTCCGTGAAGCCGGTCACCCCGGCGCCGAGCGCGGCGACGGTGCCGACGCCCTCGTGCCCGAGGGTGAGGGGCAGTTCGTAGGGGAACCCCTCGGCGGGCCAGCTCATCACGGCGATGTCGGAGTGGCACACACCGGCGGCGGTGACCTTGAGCAGGATCTGGCCGGGGCCGGGCTCGGGATCCGGGACGGTGACGACCTCGGGCGCCGCTCCCACGGAGCGGTACTGCAGTGCCTTCATGTTCGGGCTCCTTCGTGGGGGTCCCCCGCCACCCCATGCAACCCCGGGCACCGACCGCGCGCACGCCCACGGACAGAGGCGGGCGAAAAGACCCGGAGCATCCGAAAGGACCCCGGAAACAAGAAGGACCCCGACCGTACGGGGGAGAACGGTCGGGGCCTGGTTCAAACTTTAACATCATGTGACAGGTGGTTGGCGCCGCCCCGGCACGGATCGGACGTGAGGTCGGACACATCAGTTCATCTGCGCTTTAGATCGCCCTTTTCGGGCGCGAATGCCGCGGACCGGTGCAGCCCATATGGTGACATAAGCCCCAGACGTCCTCCAACGCCTCCGGAGCAGCCGTGGCCGAGCCTCAGCCCCTCCTCCTCACCCCGCCCGCGAAGGCCGCCGTCTTCCTGGTCGTCACCGTCGCGCCGGGCGGCGAACCCGCCGTCCGGGACACCCTCGAGGAGCTGTCGGGGCTGAGCCGCTCCGTCGGATTCCGCGACCGCGACGCCGCGCTCAGCTGTCTCGTCGGCATCGGCTCGACCGCCTGGGACCGCCTGTTCAGCGGGCCGAGGCCGCGCGAGCTGCACCCGTTCCAGGCGCTCGCCGGTCCCCGTCATCTGGCCCCCGCGACCCCCGGCGACCTGCTCTTCCATCTGCGCGCGCGGCGCATGGACCTCTGCTTCGAGCTGGCCCGCGTGATCGTTGGCCGGCTCGGCTCCGCCGTCAAGGTCGTCGACGAGGTGCACGGCTTCAAGTACTTCGACGACCGCGACCTGCTCGGCTTCGTGGACGGCAGCGAGAACCCGACCGGCCGGGCCGCCAGGGAGTCCGTGTTCATCGGCGACGAGGACCCGGACTTCAGCGGCGGCTCCTACGTCGTCGTCCAGAAGTACGTGCACGACATGGCCGCCTGGGAGGCGCTGCCCTCCACGGAGCAGGAGAAGGTCATCGGCCGCACGAAGACCGCGAACATCGAGCTGGACGACGACGTGAAGCCCGCCGACTCGCACGTCGCGCTGAACACCATCGTCGACGAGGACGGCACGGAACGGCAGATCTTGCGCGAGAACATGCCCTTCGGCAGCGTCGGCCAGGGCGAGTTCGGCACCTACTTCATCGGCTACGCGCGCACCCCGGACGTCACCGAGCGGATGCTGCGCAACATGTTCCTCGGCGATCCGCCGGGCACCCACGACCGGATCCTCGACTTCTCGACCGCGGTCACCGGATGCCTGTTCCACGTGCCGAGCGCCGACTTCCTCGACGACCTGCCCGAGCCGCCGGCCGGCGCAGCGACCGCCGACCCCACCGTCGGATCCCTCGGCATCGGCAGCCTCAAAGGAGCCTGAAGACCATGAGCACCGCCCCGAACCCCACCCCGAGCAACAATCTGCACCGCGAACTGGCCCCGATCACCCCCGCCGCCTGGGCGGAGATCCAGGAGGAGGCGTCCCGCACCTTCGAGCGCCATGTCGCGGGCCGCCGCGTCGTCGACGTCACGGGCCCGGACGGCGCCGAGCTCTCGGCCGTCGGCACCGGCCACCTCGCCGACATCGCGCCGCCCGCCCCCGGCGTCACGGCCCGCCTGCGCGGCGTGCAGCCGCTGGTCGAGCTGCGGGTGCCGTTCACGGTGAGCCGTGAGGCCGTGGACGACGTGGAGCGCGGCTCCAAGGACTCCGACTGGCAGCCGGTGAAGGACGCGGCGCGCGCCATGGCGTACGCCGAGGACCAGGCGATCTTCGACGGGTACGCGGCGGCGGGCATCGAGGGGCTGCGCGAGCGCACCTCGAACCCGGTCCTGAGCCTGCCGGCCGAGGCCCGCGACTACCCGGACACGATCAGCCGGGCGCTGACGGCGCTGCGTCTGGCCGGTGTCGGCCGCCCGTACGCGCTGCTGCTCGGCGCCGACGCGTACACGGCGGTCAGCGAGACCTCCGACCACGGCTATCCGATCGCGAACCACCTCGGCCGGATCCTCGACGGCGAGCTGATCTGGGCGCCTGCGCTGAACGGCGCGTTCGTCCTGTCGACGCGTGGCGGCGACTTCGAGCTGCGGCTCGGCCAGGACCTGGCGATCGGCTACAGCGGGCACGACGCGCACAGCGTCGAGCTGTACTTCCACGAGACCCTGACGTTCCTGCCCTACACGGACGAGGCCGTGGTCGCGCTCAAGGCCTGAGCCCTCAGCTCCCCTGGACCCTGGCGATGAACGCGTCCAGGTTGCCGAGGGCCCGGTCCACGCGCTCGTCCAGCGTGAGCGACTCCTCGTAGCGGCCCGCGCGCAGCTTCGGCTGCTTCTTGCCGCGCAGGTACAGGGAGCAGGCCAGGTCGGCGCAGACGTAGAGGCCGACCGTGTTCCCTTCGCGGCCGCGGGCCCCGGCGAGCGGAGCGGCGAACAGAGAGACGCCCGACGAGGCGTGCCCGGTGAGGCAGATCTGGCACAGGCTGGACTTCATCGCGCTGGTGCGCCCGCTCTGCGGGACGCGCAGGGTGATGCCGAGCGGCCCCTCGCCGGTCGGGCGCACGATGTGGGCGCGCAGCGGCGCGCCGGGGTCCACCCAGCCGAGGAAGTCCAGGTCCTGCCAGGGCAGCTCGGCGAAGTCGAGGGGCAGGCGCATACGGGTCGCCTCGCCCTTGGTGCAGTTCACGAAGGACGAGCGGATCTGTTTGTCGCTGAGTGGTTCCACGCAGTGGACCTTACAAAGCCGCTCGCCGATCATGCATCCGGATATCCGCGCCGCCGTCAGGCGGGGTTCGGGATCACCGCCACCGGGCACGGCGCGTGGTGCAGCACCGCGTGGGCGACCGAGCCGATGCGGGAGCCGACGGCGGTGCGGCGGGCGCGGCGGCCGACGACGAGCAGCTGGGACTCGGGGGCGACCGAGAGCAGCACCTGCCCCGCGCTGCCGATCTCGACGTGCTCGCGGACCGGGACGTCGGGGAAGCGCTCGCGCCAGGGGGCGAGCGCGGCGGCGAGGGCCTTCTTCTCGTACGGTTCCATGCCGCCCGCGTCGTCGAGCAGCGCGAGCGAGCCGGGGCTGTAGGAGAACACCGGCGGCAGGCTCCACGCGCGCACCGCCCGCACGGCGACGCCCCGCGCCTGCGCGGTGGTGAAGGCGAACTCCATCGCGGCGGCGCTGTCCTCGGGCTCGCCTTCCTGCCCGACGATCACGTCGCGCCCGCTCGCCTCGGCCGACGCCTCGTCGCCCGCGCGCACGAGCACGACCGGCCGCTCCGCCCTGGTCAGCACCTGCTGGCCGACCGAGCCGAGGAGGAAGCCGACGATCACGCCGTGCCCGCGCGAGCCGAGCACCAGGGCCTCCGCGTCGCGGGCGGCGTCCATCAGGGCCGCGGCGGGCCCGTCCCCGTCGAGGACGTCGGTGGTGACCGCGAGTCCGGGGTGGCGTTCGGCGATCTCCTGCTCGGTGTCGGCGAGCAGATCGCCCGCCCACTGCGTGATCGCGGACTCGTCCGCGGCCAGCAGCAGGGTGTCGGGGGCGGGCTCGCCCACGTGCACCAGGCGCAGCGGCAGTCCGCGCCGCACCGCCTCCCGCGCGGCCCAGGCTGCCGCCGCCGCGCTCTCGGGGGATCCGTCCACTCCCGCGGTGATGGGCCGGGTCATCGCACCGCCTCCTCGTCTCTTCGAAGTCTTCTGTTCAGCACGTCGGTCGTCTAGCGGGTCGGCTGTCCGGTAGCTGTCTGTCCGGCAGCGCCCGACTTACTCGTCGCGCCGGGTGTCGCCGGGCTCTTCGACGGTCGCAGATACCGGTTCCAGCCGCCCGCCGGGCGCTCGCCCACCTGAAGCTCGCGCAGCCGGGCGAGGACGGCCGGGTCCTGCGCGTCGAGCCAGTCGACGAACTGCCGGAAGGACACGAGCCGTACGTCGCCGCTCCCGGCCTTGTCGGCGATCCGCTTGAGCGCCTCTTCGACGGCGTCCATGTAGATGCCGCCGTTCCACTCCTCGAAGTGGTTGCCGATGAAGAACGGCGCCCGGTTCGTCTCGTACGCGCGCTGGAACCCGGTGAGGTACGCCTGCGTCGCCTGGGTGCGCCAGCCCGGATAGTTGTGGGAGGGGGCCCGGGTGGAGTTCTTCGACTGGTTGGCGAGGATGTTGTAGTCCATCGACAGCACTTCGAAGCTGTGGCCGGGGAACGGGACGCCCTGCAGGGGCAGGTCCCAGATGCCGTGCCGCTTCCCGGGCCAGCGCTGCTGTCCGCCGGGCGAGGAGGCGTCGTAGCGCCAGCCGAGTTCGCGCGCGACGGGGAGCAGATTCTCCTGGCCGAGCAGGCAGGGGGTGCGGCCGCCGACGAGTTCTCTGTCGTAGTCGAAGGGCAGCGACGGCTGGTCGTGCCAACCGGTGTGCGTGCGCCAGGACTTGACGAAGGTGCGGGCCTGCTCGATCTCGCTGCGCCACTGCTTGGAGCTCCAGTTGGCGACGGAGCCCGCTCCGCCGCAGAAGTGCCCGTTGAAGTGGGTGCCGATCTCGTGCCCGTCGAGCCAGGCCCGGTGGACGTACTTCAGCGTCTCCTTCACGTGCGGATCGCTGAGGTAGCCGATGTCCGAGGCCCCGACGGGGTTGCCCGGCGGCAGGTAGCGGCGCTTCTGCGACTCCGGCAGCAGGTAAAGCCCGGACAGGAAGAACGTCATGCGGGCGTCGTGCTGCCTCGCCAGTTCGAGGAAGCGGGGGAACAGGCCGTTGCCGACCTCGCCCGCGCCGTCCCAGGAGAAGACGACGAACTGCGGTGGCGTCTGGCCGGGTTCGAGCGCGGCGGGCGCGGCGGGCTGCTTCGGCTGCCTGCCGGTGTACGAGGTCGAACCGTCGCCGATCAGCCGGGGCAGCGCCTTCTTGGCGGGGCGCTCGGGCCGGCGGGCCGGGCCTGCCTGGGGCGTGTTCTCCTCCTTGCCGCCGCTGCCGCCGCTCGTCCCGCAGCCGGCGAGGGTCCCGGCCGCGGCGCCGACACCGACGCCGAGGCCCAGACGTGCTACGCGTCTGCGACTGATTCCGCTGGACCGACCGGATTCTTCGAACTCCATGGCAACCCAATCCGCGCCCCGGCCAGGGGGCGTTGTGTGCCCCCCACACGGACACCGACCCCCGCACCGTAGGGCGGATAAACGGACAATTGCCTCATTTGGGACGGCGTGCCGCGGAAAGTGCTGCCACGCGGTGGGCTGCTGGGATGCCGGGCCCCGGGGTCGCCGCGGGCTCAGTCCTCGCCGACGACCTTGCCGGGGTTGAACAGGTCAAGCGGGTCCAGGGTCTGCTTCACGGCGCGCTGCAACGCGCAGACGGCGGGGCCCAGTTCGCTGCGCATGCCGCCCCGCTTGAGCAGGCCGACGCCGTGCTCGCCCGTGACGGTGCCGCCCGCGGCGATCGCCGCTTCCAGGAGCTCCTCGAACGCGGCCTGCGCCGCGATCCGCTCCGCCTCGTCGCCGGGCTCGGTGATCAGCAGGGGGTGCAGATTGCCGTCGCCCGCGTGCGCGATGGTCGCGATGCGCACGCCGTGCCTGCGCCCGATCTTCTCGATGGTCGCGAGCATCTGCGGCACGGCGGACCGCGGCACGCACAGGTCCTCGGTGAGCACGGGCCCCAGCCGCTCCAGCGCGGGGTACGCGAGGCGCCGTACGTCGAACAGGGCCTCGGCCTCGACCGCGTCGGTGGACTGCTCCGCCCACAGCGCGCCGGCCTCCCGGAAGGCGTCGGCGATCGCGCTCGCCTCGGTCTCGCCCGCGTCCCCGGGGGCGTCGACACGGGCCAGGAGCATCGCCTCGGCTCCGGCCTCGATGCCGAGGTGCTTCCAGTTCTCGACGGCCTCCATGCAGGCGCGGTCGAGGAGTTCGAGGGCCGCGGGCGCGAGGCCGCGGCTCGTGACGAGGGCCACCGCGGCGCCCGCCGCGACGAGGCTGTCGAAGTTGCCGACGACGGTCCGGGGCTCGGCGGCCGGGGCGGGCCGCAGCTTCACCGTGATCTCGGTGATGACGCCGAAGGTGCCCTCGGAGCCGACGAACAGGCTGGTGAGGTCGTAGCCCGCGACGCCCTTCGTGGTGCGTCGGCCGAGCCTGACCCGGCTGCCGTACTCCCCCACGGGACCGCCCATGACGACCTCGAGGCCGAGGACGTAGTCGCGGGTGACGCCGTACTTCAGGCAGCACAGGCCGCCCGCGTTCGTGGAGACGTTGCCGCCGATGGTGGACCAGGGGGCGCTGGCCGGGTCCGGCGGGTACCACAGGCCGTGCTCGGCGACGGCGGCCTTGAGGTCGTTGTTGACGACACCCGGCTGGACGACCGCGATCAGGTTCTCGGTGTCGATCTCCAGGATGCGGTTCATCTTCGACACGTCGAGCACGAGACAGCCGTCGACGGCGTTGGCCCCGCCCGACAGGCCTGTGCCCGCGCCCCTGGTGACGACCGGTATCCGCCGGGCCGCGCAGACGCGCACCACGGACTCGACCTCTTCGGCGGACGTGGCGCGCACCGCGGCGAGCGGCCGGCCCATCGGCGCCCACTCGGCGTCGTCGTGGCCGAGGGACGCGAGCACGTCCGGATCGGTGACGAGGGTGCTGTCCGGGAGCGCGGCGGCGAGTTCGCTCACCGTGCCTGTCGTGTCTGCGGTGTTGATGTCGTGCCTCCGATACGTGTCCGCCCGACCGGGGAGTCGGCGGATGCCTGCCTCCCCATCATGGAACACGCCTTCGAGGCGCTTTACGGCGACCTGCGCGCCCCCGGATCGAGCCGTGCGCTCAGGCGGAGAGCGTGAAGACCGCGCACACCCGCTTGCCGACCGGCACGCGCTCCACGCTGACGGCGGCGAGCGCGTGCACGATCTCCAGGCCGTGCCCGCCGATGCGGGCCGGGTCCCGCGGGTAGCGCAGCGGCACGCTGGCGCTGCTGTCCCAGACGGTGACCGTGATGTGCCGCGCGGTTCCCTCGAGTTCCAGGAGGTAGGGCCCCAGGCTGTGCCGGTCGGCGTTGGTGACCAGTTCGCTGACGACGAGGAGGACCTCGCCCGCGGTGACGCGGTCGAGGGCCACGCACCACTCCTGGGTCAGCTGCGCCAGGAACGATTCGGCGAAGGCGCGGGCCTGCGCGATGCAGCCCGGCTCACCGGAATAGTGGGTCGTCCTCCGCAGCGGCTCGACTGGGGTGTCGAAGCCGCTGGGGACCACTGTCCCGTCCAAGTACTCGGTCATACGTGTCTCTCTCAACTGTCTGCCTCAGTGAGGGTGAGGCTCCCGCAGCCTGCTGATACCCCACTTGAGGCGGCGCAGTCCTCCCGGATCCGACGGGGTGACCGACGCACCCGAAGCTCGTTTGTCCGATCGAAGGACGACACAGCGTCCCCTCGGACATCCAGGAGAGGCCTGACATGCCCAAGCTCCGTCGCGACACCAGTATCCCCCGCACACGGATAGCCGCCGACCAGGCCGAGGCCGCCCTGCTGGAGGAGTACACAGGCCTCGTCCGACTGGCGTATCTCACCCTTCCCTCCTCCTTCACCCGGCACCGCCGGGTGCTGCTCGCCCACACCGTTGTCCAGCGCGCGCTGCCGGGCCGACGCCCCGCCGCCGTACCCGGACCCCGCACATCCCCGGGCGATGCCGACGTCGCCCGGGACGCGCTGCGGGTACGGATCCTGGAGGCGACCCTCTCCGTCGTGCGCCGCCCCGCCGGCTGGCCCGGCGCGCTCCCGCCGCCCCGCGCCCTGGTCCCCCGGCTCCCCGTGGTCTGGGGACTGCGGCTGTTTCCGCGGGCCGGTGGCGCCGAGGAGGTCACGCTCGTCCGTGCGCTCTCCGGCGCGTCGGCTGCCGCGCGCGCCGCCTTCGTGCTTCGACACGTCGACGGCGTGGCCACGGAGCGCGTGGCGGCCCTGCTGGCCGCCGCCGGGGTGGCGCAGCCCGAGACGGCGGTGCGGGAGTCCGTCGCCCTCGACGCCGAGGTGGGCCCGGCCGCGTCGGCGCTGCAGCGTTCCCAGGAGTTCGACGCCTGCTCGGTGCAGACGCGCCCGACGGATCTGGTGCGACGCTCGCGGCGGGTCAAGGCCGGGGCTCTCGTCGGGGCCGTGGCCGTACTCGCGGCGGTCGCGCTCCTCGTACCCGGTGCCGCCCCGCGTCCGGTGGTGACGGGGCGGGCGGGCCCGGAGCGCTCGGCGATCACCGCCGCGGACCTCGCCCGCACGGGAAAGGACGTCTGGGCCGACACCTCGCGGGTCGACTTCACGGCCTGGCCCGCGCGCGGCGACCGTACGGACGACAAGGCCCTGCTGGACCAGGCGATCGACGCGTGGGCGGGCCCCTCCGACGCCGTGCGCGTCTCGCGGACCCCGGACACGCCGGAAGACGCTCCGCCCCGGGCGCCGCAACTGCTGTTCGCGGGCGAGGTCGACGGCCGCACCGTGGTGCTGCTGAGCGACGGCGAGCGGCTGGCCCGCTACACCGCGCCGGACGGCGACAAGGACGCCGACCTCGCCATCGGCCGGGTCGACGACGCCGACGTGACGACCGCGGCGGCCGTCGTGCTCAGCCGTTCCAAGGGCTCCGCCCGCTATCTGACGGCGCCGTGGATCGCCGAGGCGAGCACCCGCGACCTGCTGCGGCCGAACACTCCGGGCAAGCCGCTCGACGTGTCGGCCGACGGGGTCACCGACGCCGTTCCCGTCGCGCCCGCGCAGGGCTGCGCACGGCGTCCCGTGCTCCAACTGCGCTCCTCCGACCGCATCGTGGAGCATCACTCGTTCCTGCTCACCGACCTCGGCGGGCTCTCCCCCGTGCACCTCACGTACACCCCGCTGCCCGGTCACGGCACGCCCCCGGCGCGCCAGCCGCGCGAGGCGACCGGCCCCCAGGCACTGCTCGCGTGGGCCCGTACGGCCTGTCGGCTCGAGCCCTGGCGGGGCGGCGGCGTCCGCGCGGTGAACGCCTGGGACTTCGCCGAGCAGCGCCTGCCCGAGGGCGGCGGCCAGGCGGTGTGGTCCTGTGCGCGCGCCACCACGTGGCGCGGCCCCGGCGACGTGGTCCTGCTGCTGCGCGCGCCCGCCCCGTCCGCCACCGCACCGGCGCAGTTCGTCGGTCTGGCCCGGTCGACGGCGGCGTGCAGCCGGTTCGGCCAGCACGTGGTGGCGGGCGCCCGGTGGAAGTCGCCGAAGAACCACTGGTATCTCGTGGCCGCCGGCAGCCGGGCGGTCACCCGGATCGAGACGAGCGGACCGGTGGACGAGAACCAGAAGGGCCGCACGCTCGCGGTGCGCGCGCCCGAGAACGGCAGCGTCCGCGTGTCGGCCCGCCTCGACACCGGAGAGGAGCTGAAGGAGGTGGCACCCGAGCGGCGCTGACCGCCGGGACGGGTGCATCCGCCCGCGCCGTTGATGCGGAATCCGTTCATGGGGCCGACCGTGGTCAAAGGGGGCGAGCGAGGGAGATCCCATGAACGCGGACCATGCCGGGCAGCGCTGCCTGGTCACCGGCGCGAGCGGCTACATCGGTGGCCGGCTCGTCCCGGAACTGCTGGCGGCGGGGCACCACGTGCGCTGCCTGGCCCGCTCCCCCGACAAGCTCAGGGACCACCCCTGGGCCGGTGACGTCGAGGTGGTGCGCGGAGACGTCACGGACCGCGCGTCGACCGCCGACGCACTGCGCGACATCGACGTCGCGTACTACCTGGTGCACGCCCTCGGCACGGGCGAGGACTTCGAGCGCACCGACCGCGAGGCGGCGACGATCTTCGCCGAGGAGGCCCGCCGGGCGGGTGTGCGGCGGATCGTCTATCTGGGTGGTCTCACGCCCGAGGGCGTACCGGAGCGGGAGCTGTCGCCGCATCTGCGCTCTCGGGCGGAGGTCGGCCACATCCTGCTGGCCTCCGGCGTGCCGACGACGGTGCTGCGGGCAGCCGTGATCATCGGCTCGGGCTCCGCCTCGTTCGAGATGCTGCGCTATCTCACCGAGCGGCTGCCGGTGATGGTGACGCCGAGCTGGGTGCGCACCCGGATCCAGCCCATCGCGGTCCGCGACGTGCTGCGCTGCCTCGTGGACAGCGCGGTGATGCCGCAGGAGGTCTCACGCGCCTTCGACATCGGCGGTCCCGACGTGCTGACGTACCGCGACATGATGCTCCGGTACGCGGCAGCGGCCCATCTGCCCCGGCGCATCGTGATCGGGGTACCGATGCTCAGCCCCACGCTGTCGAGCCACTGGGTCGGCCTGGTGACCCCCGTGCCCGCGTCCATCGCCCGCCCGCTGACCGAGTCGCTGCGCCACGAGGTCGTCTGCCACGAGGACGACATCAAGCAGTACGTGACGTTCCCCGCGGGCGACGCCATCGGCTTCGACGAGGCGGTGACGCTGGCGCTGCGCCGGATCCAGGAGGCGCAGGTCGTCACCCGCTGGTCGTCCGCCGCGCTGCCGGGCGCCCCCAGCGATCCGCTGCCCACCGACCCGGACTGGGCGGGCGGCAGCCTGTACACGGACGACCGGGAGCGGATCGTCGAGGCCTCGGCCGACCGGCTGTGGGAGGTCGTCGAGGGCATCGGCGGGGAGCACGGCTGGTACTCGTTCCCGTTGGCGTGGGCCGTGCGCGGCGCGCTCGACCGGGTCGTGGGCGGCGTCGGGCTGCGGCGCGGGCGGCGGGACGCGGCGCGGCTGCGGGTCGGCGACTCGCTGGACTTCTGGCGGGTGGAGGAGATCGTGCCCGGCCGGCTGCTGCGGCTGCGCGCCGAGATGCGGCTGCCGGGCCTCGCCTGGCTCGAGCTGTCCGTGGAACCGGTGGGCGAGGGGCGGTCCCGCTACCGGCAGCGGGCGCTCTTCCATCCGCACGGACTCGCGGGCCAGGCGTACTGGTGGAGCGTGGCGCCGTTCCACACCGTGGTGTTCGGCGGGATGGCACGCAACGTCGCGTCCACGGCGGAACGGGCCGGTGCAGGCAACGCACCCCCCGAGGGGGCGGTGCATCCGCGCCGGTCCTCGGCCGGGAAGAGCTGACGCAACCCGCTGCCCCCCTTCCAGCCGTCTCGCCCTTTACGTCAGGAGTCTTTGTGCACGTCCGTGTCGTCCTGTTCACCTCCGATCTGCGGGTGCACGACCACCCTCCGCTGCGGGCCGCCCTCTCCGGGGCCGACGCGGTGGTGCCGCTGTTCGTCCGGGACACCGGGATGGGCTCCTTCGTGGTCCCGAACCGGGAGGCATTCCTCGCCGACTGTCTGCGGGACCTGGACGCGGAGCTGCGGGACCGGGGCGGGCGCCTCGTGCTGCGCTCCGGCGACGTCGTCGAGGAGCTGGCGAAGGTGGTGACCGAGGTCGGCGCGTCCGCCGTGCACATGGCGGGCGGGGTCTCGGCCTACGCGCGGCACAGGGAGGACCGGCTGCGGGACACGCTGCAGGGCCTCGGCTGCGAACTGGTGGCGCACGACGGGGTCGTGACCTGCGTCCCGCCCGGCGCCGTCACTCCGGACGCCAGGGACCACTTCGCGGTGTTCACGCCCTATCACCGGCACTGGGCGCAGCACGGGCTGCGGGCCGTCGTGCGGGCGCCGCGCTCGGTCCCGGTCCCCGACCACGTGGGCTCCGCGCCCCTCCCCGAGCGGGCGGACGTGAAGGGGGTGTCGCCGGGGCTCGCCGAGGGTGGTGAGCGGGTCGGCCGCCAGCTCCTCACCAACTGGCTGCGCTCGGGGATCGCCTCGTACGAGGACCGGCACGACGACCTCGCGGGCGACGCCACCTCGAAGCTCTCGCCGCATCTGCACTTCGGCACGGTGGGCCCGGTCGAGGCCGCGCACCGGGCCGGTGAGGCGGGCGGCCCCGGCCCGGAGGCGTTCGTGCGGCAGCTGGCCTGGCGGGACTTCCACCACCAGGTGCTGGCGGCGCGGCCGGATGCCGCGCAGGCCGACTACCGTTCGCAGCACGACCGTTGGCGCTCGGCGCCGAGCGAGATCGAGGCGTGGCAGGAGGGGCGTACCGGATATCCGGTGGTCGACGCGGCGATGCGGCAACTGCACCACGAGGGCTGGATGCACAACCGCGGGCGGCTGCTCACCGCGTCGTTCCTCGTCAAGACGCTCTACGTGGACTGGCGGGTGGGCGCTCGCTACTTCCTGGGGCTGCTGGTGGACGGGGATGTCGCGAACAACCAGCTGAACTGGCAGTGGATGGCGGGCACCGGTACGGACAGCCGTCCGAACCGGGTGCTCAATCCGGTGACGCAGGCCAAGCGCTACGACCCGGACGGCTCCTATGTGCGGCGCTGGGTGCCGGAGCTGGCCGGGGTCGAGGGCCCCGCGGTGCACACGCCGTGGAAGCTGACCGGCCTGGACCGGGCCGCGGTCGACGACTATCCGGACCCGATCGTCGACCTGCCGGACGGCCTGGCCCGGTTCAAGCGGGCCCGGGGGCTCGACTGATCTCCGGGTAGTACCGCTGGATCTGTTCGAGCGCCGCCGGCAGCGTCGGCGGGTGCAGCGCCCCGCGTACTCCGCGCCCCACCCAGCCGGGTCCCGCCAGCATCACGGTGGGCCTGCCGCGGGCGCCGCGTACGCCCCAGCGGGTCTCGGCGAGGTGCCGGGCCAGCGGCACGCTCGCCGTGGAGCGGGCCTGCGCCCACAGCACAACGACGCGAGGTCCGGTCCTGCGTACCGCCGCCGCCACCGCCTCGACGGGCACGGCGGCGCCGAACATCCGCTGCGGCAGGCCCCGTTGGCTCAGCGCGGCGCTGAGTGCCTCCAGCGGCAGCACGTGCTGTTCGGCGGGGACGCAGGCGAGGACCAGCGGCGGCAGCGCGAGGGTGGACTCGGCGGCGTCGGCGGCGCGGTGCAGGGTGCGCGAGACGTGCCAGGACAGGAGGTGCTCGACCTCGACGTAGCGGTCCCCGGCCTCCTCCCACTTGCGGCCCACCGCGTGCAGGACGGGCGCCATCACGTCCTGCCAGGCCGTGACGAGTCCGTACTGTGCGACGGCGTCGGTCAGCAGGTTCTGCAGGGTCGGCGTGTCCATCCGGATCGCCGCGCGGGAGATGCCGCGGCACTGGCGCTCCAGCGCGGCCGGCGACGCGGGCGTGACGGCGGGAGCGAGGCGCTGGAGCGGCAGCCCGGCGGGCTCCGTCACGAGTCGCTTGCCCGCGAGACGCGCGGCCTCGGCGGGCGGCAGGCCCGTCGTGGTCAGTCGGCACATCTCCTCGACGACCGCGATGTCCTCGTCGGTCCAGCGCCGGTGGTGCCCCGTCGGCCGCCGCGCGGGCCCGAGGCCGTAGCGGCGGTCCCAGCTGCGCAGGGTCGTCGGGGAGACCCCGAGCCGCCTGGCGAGCGCGCCGGTGGTGACGCCGGCCGCCGTGGAGGTCGCTTCCGCGCTTGCCGCCCGTGGCGGTGCCATGTCGTCCACGACCGCGTCGTGTTGGTCCTGCCCCTCGTCCATCGGCTCACGATACGACGCACAAGCGATGCGGGTTGTCGAGTTGCGGCGACGCTTTCCAGGATGACCGGGCCGTGACCCGGCGAGCAGCGTGCACGTCCGGTCCTGGCCATCGCAAGTCGAGTTCGGGACCGCTTCAGGGAGTTGACGGGGCATTGAGGGACGCAGGGTTGCCGGCGCGGGGCGTCGACCCGCGCGAGGTGTCGGACGCCGTCCTCGCGGGAGGTCTCGCCGCGGGTGACACGGACTGCCTCGCCGAGGTCTACCGACGGTGGTCGCCGCTGGTGCGGGGCCTCGCACAGCGGGCGCTCGGCGACCGCTGCGAGGCGGAGGACGTGATGCAGCAGGTGTTCCTCGCCGCCTGGCGCGGCCGGTCCGGGTACCGGCCCGAGATGGGCCCGCCGGCCGCCTGGTTGACGGGCATCGCGCGGCACCGGGTGGCGGACGCGCTGGCCGACCGCGCCCGGCGCGCGGCCCTGTTCGAGGCGGCGGTCGCCCGGCACTCCGTCCACTTCGGCCGCTGCGCCCCGAGCGGAGACAGCATGTCGGGCGTCGTCGAGCGGGTCCTGGTGTCCCAGGAGTTGGCGCGCCTGCCGAGCACGCAGCGCACGGTGCTGCGGTTGACGTTCTACGAGGATCTGACGCAGCCGCAGATCGCGCAGCGCACCGGCTGGCCGCTGGGCACGGTCAAGAGCCATGCCCGGCGCGGCATGCGGCGCCTGGGCGACCGGCTGCGCGGCGGACACGATCGCGCATGACCTGTACCGGCTCCACGAGCGCCCGTACAAGCTCCCCGGCGGCCCGGACCCCGCCGCCGGCCCACCTCAGCGGAATCGGCGCCGCTGAGGTGGGTACGGGAGGGCCGGCACTACAGTCGATGATCATGAACACTGGTTCCGTCCGCCTCCGTGACGTACCCGAGTCCGACATCGAGCGTGCCCTGGCGCTCGCCCATCTCGTCTTTCACGAGTCGCCCGACGACGACCGCCGCAAGCAGCAGCGGGACTCGCTGGTCGACTGCCTGCGGGTCGGCGCCTACGACGGCGAGGAACTGGTCGGCTTCGCCGCGGCGCACCCCTTCAGCGTCACGGTGCCGGGCGGCGGCGAACTGCCCTGCCCCGGCCTGACGTTCGTCTCGGTCGCGCCCACGCACCGCAGGCGCGGAGTGCTGTCGGCGATGATGTCCGAGCTGTTCGTCCGCTGCTCGGACCACGGCGCGCCGCTGGCCTCGCTGTGGGCGTCGGAGGCGTCGATCTACGGCCGGTTCGGCTTCGGGCCCGGTACGTACGGCGCGACCGTGGAGATCGACTCGCGGCGTGCGCTGGGGCTGCGCATCGCGCCCGACGAGCGTCCGCTGCGGCTGCTCGACGCGGCGGCGGCGCCCGCGGTGCTCGCGCCGTACTTCGAGTCGGCGCGCGGGCCGCGCGCGGGCCGTCAGGCGCGCACGGAGGCCTGGTGGCGCGAGCAGTGGCTGGCGCGCCAGGACGAGGAGGACGAGGACCTGTCGCCGCCGCGCGTGGTGACGCTCGGCGATCCGCTGGCCGGGTACGCGATCTACCGCACCAAGTCGGGCGACTGGGGCCGGGGCGTCCCCGGCCTGGTGGGTGTCGAGGAGCTGGAGGCCGATACGCCCGAGGTGGCGGCGGCGCTGTGGCGGTATCTCGCGGACATCGATCTGACGGGCACGGTGCGCGCGTACGGGCGGCCGGTGGACGATCCGCTGCTGTTGTTCGCGGCCGACCTCGATCAGGTCGAGGTGAAGAGTGTCGAACCGGCGTTGTGGGTGCGTCTGGTGGACGTGCGCGCGGCGCTCGCGGCCCGCGCTTGGGCGGCGCCGGTGGATGTGGCGCTCGCGGTCCGTGACGCGCGGCTCCCGGCGAACGCGGGGACGTTCCGGCTGATCGCGTCGCCGGACGGATTCTCGTACGTCCCCACGGACGACGCGCCCGATCTGACCCTGGAGGCCCGTGATCTGGCGACGGCGTACATGGGGGCGACGCCGGTGGCGGCCCTGGTGCGCGCGGGCCTGGTGGCGGAGCACACGCGGGGCGCGGCGTCGATGCTCGACGCCGCGCTACGCACGGAGCTGCTGCCGCACACCGGCGACACGTTCTGATCTCAGGGCGCCGACCGGTGTGTCAGCACTCCATGGTCCACGTGTGGGAGTCGCCGCTGTCGTTGGCCCAGCCGTTGGAGGAGATCTCCTGGCCGGGGGCGAGGCAGACGGTACCGAGTCCGATGAGGCCCGGGTTCTCGTAGACCTGGACGTGGTCCTTGATGCCGGGTCCGGAGATGCCGTGGTTGGCCCAGGAGGAGTCCTCGTCCTGGATGCCGTCCTCCCAGTCGTGGTCGTCTCCGGACCAGTTCCAGCGCATTCCGGAGTAGTCGGCGTCGGTCCAGGCGCAGAACTCTCCGCTGGGGCACTGGGCCGCGTACGCGGCGGTGGGGAGCGCGGCGACGCCGAGGGCGAGGACCGCGGCGGTCACCAGGGCGAGTGGGTGCTTCATGATGTCTGTTCTCCTTGCCGGTTCAGCGGGTGGGGGTGTGCAGCACGCGGGTGGACGCGTTCAGCGCGTGGGTCCGCAGGCGCTGCCAGTCGGTGAGTTCGGCGCGGTGTCGGGCGCGCACGGAGGTGAGACCGGTGCCGCGGTAGGCGGCCTCGGGCTTGAGGTTGTTGACGACGGTCGACACCCGGAACCAGCGTTTCTGGTCGCCGTAGAGGGTGCGTTGGGCGGCGGCCAGGCAGCCGTCCGTGTGGGCGCGGACGGGGATGCCGTTCGCGAGAGTCAGGGAGAGTTCGGCGGGCGGGCGGCCGAAGAGGGCGGCGGCGACGCGCTGTTCCTCGGCCCGGTTGGCCGGGCGCTGTCCGGGCCGAGGGGGTGTCAGTCCCTGACGGACGAGGCAGCGGTCGGTGAGGGTGCGGGTCGCGGCCCTGATGGTGTCGTCGGGTGTGCGGTCGGCCCGGTCGGGATGGTGCGTGGCGCAGCCCGTGAGCGGGAGCAGCAGGGCGAAGGCCACGGCCGTGAGGGCTCGGGTTCGGCGGTTCATGGCGCGCTAGCCGGCCTCGCACCCCATCTTGTTGTCCGAGACGCCGTCGAGTTTCCCGGACCACTCCCAGTTCTCGGAGTAGTCGTCGCGCCTGATCTCCCGGTAGAGGCAGCCGGTCGCGGTGTAGCTGATGGCGTAGACGGTCTGCTGGACGCGGGAGTCGAAGGAGGCGGCGTGCCGCGCCGTCCCGTTCTCCGCGTCGGCGTAGCCGGGCGGCCCGTAGCACCAGGCCTGCCCGTGCATGCCGGGTTCGGTCCAGAAGCAGACCTGGCCGGGCGGTGCGGCGGCGGGCGCGGCGGCCGCCGTGGGCGCGAGGGCGGTCGTGGCGCCGCCGAGGAGTGGCAGGGCGAGGGAGAGCAGCACGGATCTGTGCTTGATGAAGGATTTCATTCGGTGACCCCGGAGTGATCGTCGCTACTGAGCGCGCCCATGACGAGCGCTGTCTCACTGTGCGTGAGCACACTCCCCCGGTGTCGGCGCGATCAAGCGCAGTGTCACCCGTGTCAGTGACTGTTGGTGACCGTCACGCGTCGTCGCGGGCCACGGCGGCGGGGCTGGGTGCGGGCCATGCGGACGGCGTCGACGGACTCGGCGAGCAGTTCGTACTCGGTGGTGTCGTCGCGGGTCGCGACCCTGACGAGCCGTCCGGAGGCCAACTGCTCCGCGACGCTCTCCTGTTCGTCGGGGTCGGCGCACCAGGCGCGCAATTGTTCCGGCACGTCGGGTGCGTCGTCGGCCATGGGGGTCAGTGCCCCCTCGGGTAAGGAGGTCAGGCCGGGGTGCGGGTCGAGGCGGTCGGCCATCCACATGGCCCGGTCGCGCAGCCACCACAGGGCCAGCGCAAGCGTGGGAGCGCGATATGTGCCGAGCGGAACACCCACGCGCCGACCACCGCAGATTCCGTACGCGGTGACGTGACACAGGAATTCGTCGTGCACGGTCTCCCCCATTGCCTGGCAGCCGACGCCATTGTCCGCCGAGCCAAACGATCAGTGATCCACACAACGGCGAGAATTTCCCGGGCAATTGGCCCGTGGCACGCCGCCTTCGCGCAACGTTCAACCGTTCCTTGGTCAAGTATCGGGACTTCAGAACCAGTGTCACCATTGCTTTCACGCCAGTCTCCGGGCATATTCAGGGCCCTCGTTGGCCGAAATCCTCCATGTCGGCGAGACTGCTCGCATGCGCTCACATGACGTACTCATGGACGGTTACAGCCGCATTCAGGAAGAGGTGCACGCGGCCGTCGAAGGGCTTTCCGTCGACGCGCTGCACGAGCGCCCCGATGACGCGGCGAATTCCATCGCCTGGTTGATCTGGCATCTCACCCGCGTTCAGGACGACCATGTCGCCGATGCGGCGGGTCTGGAGCAGGTGTGGCTCGCGGGCGGCTGGGCCGAGCGGTTCGCCCTGCCGCTCGACGACACGGACACCGGATTCGGCCACACACCGAAGCAGGTGGGCCAGGTACGGGTCTCCTCCGGCGATCTCCTGGTGGGCTACTACGACGCGGTGCACGAGCAGACCGCCGGCTTCATCGGCGGCCTGAAGGACGCCGATCTCGACCGCGTCGTCGACGAGGGATGGGATCCGCCGGTGACGCTCGGCGTCCGGCTCATCAGCGTGCTCAGTGACGATCTGCAGCACGTGGGGCAGGCCGCCTACCTGCGCGGACTGGGCTGAACCCGCCGACCTTCCGCCCTCTCCAGCGGCGCCGGACGTCCCGTCCGGCGCCGCTTTCGTGCATGCCAGAGGTCTTGACAACTCGATTGGTCTGAACCAACTTTGGCGCACAGCGGTGGCCACCGTTCACATCCGCTTCCCCACCTCTTCCCAGGAGGCTTCCCCGTGGACCGTGCACGCCCCCGCAGACACAGACCCGGCCTCGCGCTCGCCGTCGTGGCGGCCGCTTCGCTCGGCGTCACCGCGCTCGCCGCGCCCGCGCAGGCCGCCGACGTCAACGTGGCCAAGAACGCCGGCTTCGAGTCGGACCTGAGCAACTGGACGTGCACCGCAGGCAGCGGCTCCGTCACGACCTCGCCCGTGCACGGCGGCACGAAGGCCCTCAAGGCCGCCCCGTCGGGCCAGGACAACGCCAAGTGCAGCCAGACCGTCGCCGTCAAGCCCAACTCGACCTACACCCTGAGCAGTTGGGTGCAGGGCGGCTACGCCTATCTCGGCGCGAGCGGCACCGGCACCACCGACGTGTCCACGTGGACACCGGGCGGCTCCTCCTGGCAGCAGCTCACGACCAGCTTCAAGACCGGCGCCAACACCAGCTCGGTGACCGTGTACACGCACGGCTGGTACGGGCAGAGCGCGTACTACGTCGACGATGTGAGCGTCCTCGGGCCCGACGGGGGCGGCGGCACGGACCCGGTCGTGGTCCCGGCCGCGCCCACGGGGCTCGCGGCGGGTGCGACGACCTCGTCGTCGGTCGACCTCTCCTGGACCCCGGTCTCGAACGCCACCGGCTACAACGTGTACCGGGGCGGCACCAAGGTCGCCGCCGTGACGGGCGCCTCGACGACCGTCACCGGCCTGACCGCCGACACCTCGTACAGCTTCCAGGTCGCCGCGACGAACGCGGCGGGCGAGTCCCCGAAGTCGACGGCGGTGACCGCGAAGACGGCGCCCTCGTCCGGCGGCAACCCCGGCGGCGGGACCGTGGCCAAGCACGCGCTGACCGGCTACTGGCAGAACTTCAACAACGGCGCGGCCGTGCAGAAGCTGCGCGACGTCCAGTCCCAGTACGACATCATCGCGGTCGCCTTCGCCGACGCCACCACCACGCCCGGCCAGATCACCTTCAACCTGGACCCGGCCGTCGGCTACGGGTCGGCCGCCGACTTCAAGGCGGACATCGCCGCCAAGCAGGCGGCGGGCAAGGCCGTGATCCTGTCGGTCGGCGGCGAGAAGGGCACCATCTCCGTCAACAGCGACGCCTCGGCGACGGCGTTCGCCAACAGCGCGTACGCGCTGATGCAGGAGTACGGCTTCGACGGCGTCGACATCGACCTGGAGAACGGGCTCAACTCGACGTACATGACGAAGGCGCTGCGCCAGCTGTCGACGAAGGCGGGCGGCAAGCTGGTCCTGACGATGGCGCCGCAGACCATCGACATGCAGTCGACGTCCGGCGAGTACTTCAAGACGGCGCTGAACGTGAAGGACATCCTCACGGTCGTCAACATGCAGTACTACAACAGCGGTTCGATGCTGGGCTGTGACGGCAAGGTCTACAGCCAGGGCTCCGTCGACTTCCTGACGGCGCTCGCCTGCATCCAGCTGGAGGGCGGCCTCGACGCCTCGCAGGTCGGGCTCGGCGTCCCGGCGTCGACGCGCGGCGCGGGCAGCGGCTACGTGGCCCCGTCGGTCGTCAACAACGCGCTCGACTGCCTGGCGCGCGGCACCGGCTGCGGCTCGTTCAAGCCCGCGAAGACCTATCCGGGGCTGCGCGGCGCGATGACCTGGTCCACGAACTGGGACGCGACGGCCGGCAACGCCTGGTCGGACGCGGTGGGCCCGAAGGTGCACGCCCTGCCGTAGGGCGCAGACGCAGTGGGGCGGATCCGGTGGCGCACGGCCACCGGATCCGTCGTGCGTGCCTTTTCAGCCGCCCATGAAGAGCATCGTGCCGTCCGGGCCGAGCGCCTCGACGCGCGCGCCGTGTTCGACGGTGCGGCTGACCGTGCAGTACTTCTCGTGGGTCAGGCGGATTCCGCGTTCGAGCGCCTCCGCGGCCTGCGTGTCGCCCTCGGGCAGCTCGATCTCGTAGGAGACGCGGACGGCGCCGACGCGTCCGTCGTCCTCCGGCCGTGACACGGAGTCGACGGTGATGCGCAGTTCTTCGTGGGGCACGGTGCGGGCCGTGCGGTCGACGACGAGGCCGCCGCAGCCGCCGAGCGCGGCGAGGAGGAGTTCGACGGGGGTGAAGGACGGCTGGGCGCCTTCGCTGTCGGCGGGGGCGATGCGGACCTCGGCGCCGCGGTCGTTGCGCGCGGTCCAGTCGCGGTCGCCGTTGCGGACGGTTTCGATGCGGTAGTCGGCCATGGCGGAACCGTAACCAGCCGCAGGCCCCGCGCCGCGCAGCGCCGCCGTGGTGTCGGCGGACGGGGCGGGGAGCCCGCGTGCCCCACGCCCGCGGACTCCCCGATGGTGCTCCCTCCCCTGGCGACCGCCGCCCGAGTGGGCGCTCGCCGTGCCGCAGAGTCTGCCGGGGACGGGCGCGGACTTCATCCCGCACCCCCGGCTTTCGGTAACTTCCCGTATTGAATCAGTGGCGAGAAGTGACGGACGCGGGGCGCCACAGGCCGCTCGTTCGGCGGGTCGGCCGGCGCTGATCGGGCCGTCTGGCGTGATCCCTGCGCCTCAAGGACGGCCGGATCCCTGCCCCTCGAGGCGCTCGCCGCACCGGGCGCAGTACAGCGCACCGGGGTCGTCGGCGGCCCGGCCGCAGGACGCGCACACGCGCGGCAGCAGGCAGGGCGCCTCGCCGCCCTCGGCGGTCAGCGGCGGGGCGGCCCGGCGGATGGTCATGCCGGGCCGCCTGCGGTGTGCCGTGAGGTACACGAGCCCTTCGTCGCCCGCGCGGACGGCGCGCTGTTCGCCGCGCGGCACGAACACGAGCGTGCCGGGCGCCAGCTTCTCGTCCACGCCCGCCCGGTGCAGCGTTCCGTGCCCCTCCACGACGACGAGGAGCACGTCGAGCTCGCTCTCCACGGAGGCGTCGCCGCCGGCACCGGGCCGCAGGCGGATGAGGTTGGCGTCGAGCTGACGGGCCGCTCCGTCGAGGCGCCAGAGGGCGCCGGTCGAGTCCGGCGCGGCGGCGCTCAGGACGTCGGCGAGGGTGACATGGGCTGCGGGCATCGCTCGGGCTCTCCTGACGTGGCGCGGTGGGTCGTGGGCCTTCGATTCTCCCTCACCGCTCTCCCGCTCCGGCTCCCCCTTCGCAACTCTCTCTGTTCAAACAGTGGACTCCGCAACACTGCTCTGCAATTCTCCAACAACTGAACGCAAGAACCTGTGCACGCTCTTCAATTCGCTCACTTCCCGTATCGATCAACCGGTGCGGTGACAGCGTCGGGACAGGAGAAGCATGATCGGACACAGCGCGTTAAGACACGGGGGAAGACGCAGGTGGCGGGGCCTCTGCGTGGTGTTCCTCGCGCTCTCCCTGGGGCTCCTCGGCCTGCCGGCCGTCATGGCGCAGGCCGCGGGCGGGCCCAATCTGGCGGCGGGAGCGGCGGCCAAGGCGAGCAGCGCGAAGCCGGGGTACGGGGCGGGGAACGTCTCTGACGGCAACTCGTCGACGTACTGGGAGAGTTCGGGCGACGACTGGCCGCAGTGGGTTCAGGTCGACCTGGGGTCGACGGCCCGCGTCGACGAGGTGGTGCTGCGCCTGCCGGCCGCGTGGGAGAGCCGGACGCAGACACTCTCGGTACAGGGCAGCGCGGACGGCGCGACGTTCGACACGCTGAAGTCCTCGGCGCAGTACGTCTTCGCCCCGGCGTCCGGGAACACGGTGACCGTGTCCTTCGCCGCCACGCAGACGCGGTACGTACGGGTCGCGGTCACCGCCAACACCGGCTGGAAGGCGGCCCAGTTGGCGGAGATCGAGGTGCACGGCGCCGCCGACTCCTCGGTGAACCTGGCGCGCGGCAAGACGTTCACGGCCAGCTCCGTGACGCAGACGTACACGGCCGCCAACGCCGGTGACGGAGACCTGTCGAGCTACTGGGAGAGCAAGAACGACGCGCTGCCCCAGTGGGTCCAGGTGGACCTCGGCGCGTCGGTCCGGGTGAACCGCGTGGTGCTGCGCCTGCCGTCCTCCTGGGAGCCCCGGACGCAGACGCTGGCCGTGAAGGGCAGCACGAACGGCTCGGACTTCACCGACCTGGCGGCCTCGAAGGCGTACGAGTTCAGTGCGGCGGACGGGCAGCGGCAGAACATCACGTTCGACGCGGTGACGACGCGCTACGTACGGGTGCTCGTGACGGTCAACACCCGCCAACCCGCCGGGCAGCTGAGCGAGTTGGAGGTGTACGGGCCGACGACCGGGGACACCGAGGCGCCCACCGCGCCCGAAGGCCTCGCCTGCACGGAGCCCGCGACCGGTCAGATCAAGCTGACGTGGAAGGCCGCATCCGACAACACCAAGGTGACCGGCTACGACATCTACGCGGACGGTCGACTGCGGGCCTCGGTCGACGGCGACACCCTCACGTACACGGACACGCAGCCGGCATCGGCCACGGTCACGTACTACGTGCGCGCCAAGGACGCGGCGGGCAACCAGTCGGCCAACAGCGACTCCGTCACGCGCAAGGGCGATTCCGGTGACACCCAGGCGCCGACCGCGCCGGGCTCCCTGGCCTTCACCGAGACGACGAAGGGCCAGGTCAAGCTCGACTGGCGGGCCTCGACGGACAACGTCAAGGTCACCGCATACGACATCTACGCGAACAGCAAGCTCCTCAAGTCCGTCGCCGGCGACGTCACCACGTACACCGACGCCCAGCCGGCGTCGGCCACGGTCACGTACTTCGTGCGCGCGAAGGACGCGGCGGGCAACGAGTCCGCGAACAGCAACTCCGTGACGCGCAACGGATCGACGTCCGAGTCCGTGAACCTGGCGGCCGGGAAGCCGGTGTCCGCGTCGTCGTCCGTCCATTCGTACGTCGCGGACAACGCGGTGGACGACGACACCAGCACCTACTGGGAGGGCGGCCCCGGCTCGTATCCGAACAGCCTGACCGTGAAGCTGGGCGCGAACGCGGACGTCTCCTCGCTCGTCCTGAAGCTGAACCCGGACGCGGTGTGGTCGGCGCGCACGCAGAAGATCGAGGTGCTCGGGCGCGAACAGAAGGCGTCGGAGTTCACGACGCTGGCCGCGGCGAAGGAGTACGGCTTCGACCCGGCGAGCGGGAACAAGGTGACGGTGCCGCTCACGGCACGGGTCGCGGACGTCCGACTGGTCTTCACCGCGAACTCCGGCTCCACGGCCGGTCAGCTGGCGGAGTTCCAGGTGCTCGGCGAGCCCGCGCCGAACCCGGACCTCGTGGTCACGGGCATCACGTCGAAGCCCGAGTCCCCGGTCGAGTCCGACAGGATCACCCTGTCGGCGACGGTGCGCAACGCGGGCACCGAGGCCGCCGACGCCACCGACGTCGACTTCACCCTCGGCTCCCAGAAGGTGGGATCGGGTTCGGTGGGCGCGCTCGCGGCCGGTGCTTCCACCACGGTGAGCGCGGAGATCGGGGCGCACGATGCGGGTTCGTACCAGGTGGGCGCGGTGGTCGACGCGAGCAGGCTGGTCGTGGAGCGCGACGAGGCGAACAACGCGTACACGAGCCCGACGAACCTGGTCGTGAAGCCGGTGACGAGCGCCGACCTGGTGGCGTCGCCGGTGGCGTGGTCGCCGAGCGCCCCCGCAGAGGGCGACACCGTCACCTTCTCCGTCGCCCTCAAGAACCAGGGGAACCAGTCGAGCGCGGGCGGCGCGCACGGCGTCACGCTCACCGTCCTCGACTCCGACGGGACAGCCGTGAAGACACTCACCGGTTCCTACGACGGGACGATCGCGGCCGGTGACACGACGTCGCCCGTGAAGCTCGGCTCATGGACGGCGGGCAAGGGCAAGTTCACGGTACGGACCGTGATCGCCGACGACGCGAACGAGCTGGCGGTCAAGCGCGCCAACAACACGTCCACGCAGCCGTTGTTCGTGGGGCGCGGCGCCAGCATGCCGTACGACATGTACGAGGCGGAGGACGGCACGGTCGGTGGCGGCGCGAAGGTCGTCGGCCCGAACCGGACCGTCGGCGACGTGGCCGGCGAGGCCTCGGGCCGCAAGGCGGTCACGCTCGAATCGACCGGCGCCTACGTCGAGTTCACCACGAAGGCGCCGACGAACACCCTGGTCACCCGCTTCTCGATGCCGGACGCCGCGGGTGGCGGCGGCAAGAACGCGACGCTGAACGTCTACGTCGACGGGAAGTACCTCAAGGCGATCGACCTGACGTCGAAGTACGCCTGGCTGTACGGATCGGAGACCGGCCCGGGCAACCAGCCGGGCGCCGGGGCGCCGCGCCACATCTACGACGAGGCGAATCTGCTGCTCGGCACGACGGTGCCGCAGGGCAGCAGGATCCGGCTGCAGAAGGACGCGGCGAACGACTCGACGTACGCGCTCGACTTCGTCAACTTCGAGGAGGCCAAGGAGCTGCCCAACCCGGACCCGGCGGCGTACGCGGTGCCGAACGGGTTCTCGCACCAGGCGGTGCAGGACGCGCTCGACAAGGTGCGGATGGACACGACGGGCAAGCTCGTCGGCGTCTACCTGCCGACCGGTGACTACGAGACGTCGAACAAGTTCCAGGTGTACGGGAAGGCCGTGAAGGTCGTCGGCGCGGGCCCGTGGTTCACGCGGTTCCACACGCCGTCGTCGCAGGAGAACACGGACGCGGGCTTCCGCGCGGAGGCGAGTGCGAACGGTTCGACGTTCGCGCACTTCTCCTTCTTCGGGAACTACACGTCGCGGATCGACGGCCCCGGCAAGGTCTTCGACTTCTCGAACGTCGCGAACATCACGATCGACGACATCTGGAACGAGCACACGGTGTGCCTGTACTGGGGCGCCAACACCGACAACATCACCATCAAGAACTCCCGGATCCGGGACACGTTCGCCGACGGCGTCAACATGACGAACGGTTCGACGGACAACCACGTCGTCAACAACGAGTCGCGGGCGACCGGCGACGACAGCTTCGCGCTGTTCTCGGCGATCGACGCGGGCGGCGCGGACGAGAAGAACAACGTGTACGAGAACCTGACGTCGCTGCTGACGTGGCGGGCGGCGGGCATCGCCGTCTACGGCGGCTACGACAACACGTTCCGCAACATCCTGATCGCGGACACCCTCGTCTACTCCGGGGTCACCATCAGCTCCCTCGACTTCGGGTATCCGATGAACGGCTTCGGCACGGAGCCGACGACGCTGGAGAACACCTCGATCGTCCGCTCGGGCGGGCACTTCTGGGGCGGGCAGACCTTCCCCGGCATCTGGATGTTCTCGGCGTCGAAGGCGTTCCAGGGGATTCGCGTCAACGACGTCGACATCGTCGACCCGACGTACAGCGGCGTCATGTTCCAGACCAACTACGTGGGAGGCCAGCCGCAGAATCCGATCAAGGACACGATCCTCACGGACGTGACGATCTCCGGGGCCCGCAAGAGCGGTGACGCGTACGACGCGAAGTCCGGCTTCGGCGTGTGGGCGAACGAGATGCCGGAGGCGGGCCAGGGCCCGGCCGTCGGCGAGGTCACCTTCAAGAACCTGAAGCTGAAGGACAACGCGGTGGACATCCGCAACACGACGTCCACGTTCAAGATCAATTCACTGCCGTAGAAGGAGCTGCAGAGAGAGCCGTAGAAGGAGCCACGGAAAGACGCGCCCGACTGTCAACTTCACGTTGACAGTCGGGCACTGTCAACCTACGGTTGCACCATGACGAACTCCGGCGGCAGCCAGCCCTCCATCCGTCTCGACGACCTCATCGACGCCATCAAGAAGTCGAACACCGACGCACTCGACCAGCTCCAGAACGCCGTCATCGCGGCGGACCACCTCGGCGACATCGCCGACCACCTGATCGGCCACTTCGTCGACCAGGCCCGCCGCTCCGGCGCCTCCTGGACGGACATCGGCAAGAGCATGGGAGTCACCCGGCAGGCGGCGCAGAAGCGCTTCGTGGCCAAGGGCTCCGAGTCCGACCTGGACCCCAGCCAGGGCTTCAACCGCTACACCGACCGCGCCCGCAACGTGATCGTCTCCGCGCAGAACGAGGCCCGCGCCGCGAGCAACGACACCATCACCCCCGCGCACCTGGTCCTCGGTCTGCTGCACGAGCCGGAGGGCCTCGCGGCCCGGGCGATCCTCGCGCAGGACGTGCTCCTGGACACCGTGCGACAGGCCGCGACGGCGGAGCTGCCGGAGAAGTCCGAGGACATGCCGGCCCTGGTGCCGTTCGACGCCGACGCCAAGAAGGCCCTGGAGCTGACGTTCCGTGAGGCGCTGCGCCTGGGCCACAACTACGTCGGCACGGAGCACATCCTGCTCGCGCTCCTGGAGCACGAGAACGGCTCCGGGCTGCTGAACGGCCTCGGCATCGAGAAGGACCAGGCCGAGTCGCAGGTCCTCGCGGTCCTCTCGGAGATCGTGAAGAACCAGCAGGAGTCCGGGGAGGACTGAGCGCCCCGGCCAGGACCCCTGCTCCTGTCTCCCACCTGTGCCGTCCCACTTTTCTTCATAGGCGCAGGTGGGAGACTGCTGCCATGACTGCTGAGCGCTCAGGAACCCCCGCCCTGCCGGGCGACCTCGTCGACATCGACGCGCTGATCGACGCGTACTACACGCGCGAGCCCGACGTCACGCGCCCCGAGCAGCGCGTCGTCTTCGGCACGAGCGGCCACCGCGGCTCCAGCCTCGACGGGGCCTTCAACGAGAAGCACATCGCCGCGATCACCCAGGCGATCGTGGAGCACCGCGCCGCCGAGGGCATCACGGGCCCCCTGTTCATCGGCCCGGACACGCACGCCCTGTCCCTGCCCGCGCTGAAGACCGCCCTCGGCGTCCTCGCGGCGCACGGTGTGCGGGTGCTGGCCGACGCGCACGAGGACTTCGTGCCGACGCCCGCGCTCAGCCACGCGATCCTGCGCTGGAACCAGGACCCCGGCGCCGAGCGCGCCGACGGCATCGTGATCACACCGAGCCACAACCCGCCCCGCGACGGCGGCTTCAAGTACAACCCGCCGCACGGCGGCCCCGCCGACTCCTCCACGACCTCGTGGATCGCCGACCGCGCCAACGAGCTCCTTGAGGACGCCAGTTGGACGCCGCGCACGACCGGCGAGGCGACCGGGGAGCCGTACGACTTCCGTGAGCGCTACGTCGAGGACCTGAGGAACATCGTCGACGTCGACGCCATCCGGGCGGCGGGTGTGCGCATCGGCGCCGACCCGCTGGGCGGGGCGAGCGTGCACTACTGGGCGCGGATCGCCGAGATGTACGGGCTCGAACTGACCGTGGTGAACCCCGAGACCGACCCGACGTGGCGCTTCATGACGCTCGACTGGGACGGCAAGATCCGGATGGACCCGTCCTCGGCGCCGGCCATGGCCTCGGTTCTCGCGCGGCGGCACGATTACGACCTGCTGACCGGCAACGACGCCGATGCCGACCGGCACGGCATCGTCACGCCGGACGCGGGCCTGATGAACCCGAACCACTATCTGGCCGTCGCCATCCACTACCTGTTCAGCCACCGGCCGCACTGGCGGGCCTCCGCCGCGATCGGCAAGACGCTCGTGTCGTCCGCCGTCATCGACCGGATCGCCGCCTCACTCGGCCGCGAACTCGTCGAAGTACCCGTCGGGTTCAAGTGGTTCGTGCCGGGCCTGGTCGACGGCTCGGTGGCGTTCGGCGGCGAGGAGAGCGCGGGCGCGAGCTTCGTACGCACCGACGGCAGCGTGTGGACCACCGACAAGGACGGCATCCTGCTCGCCCTGCTCGCCGCCGAGATCACCGCCGTGACCGGCAAGACACCCTCGGCGTACTACGCCGAACTCGCCGCCGAGCACGGCGCGTCCGGCGCCGCGTACGCCCGCATCGACGCCAAAGCGACGAAGGAGCAGAAGGCCCGGCTCGCCAGGCTGACCGGCGACGCGATCACCGCCGACACCCTCGCGGGGGAGCCGATCACGGCCCGCCTGACCGAGGCGCCGGGCAACGGCGCGGCCATCGGCGGCGTCAAGGTCACCACCGAGAACGCGTGGTTCGCGGCCCGGCCCAGCGGCACGGAGGACGTCTACAAGATCTACGCCGAGTCCTTCCACGGCGCCGAGCACCTCGCCCAGGTGCAGAGCGAGGCGCAGGCGATCGTGGACGCGGCGCTCAGCTGACCCGCGCCTCGGGGAGGCCGGGGATGTCGGCGACGCCGTCCAACACGTAGGTGTGCGGGTGAAGTTCGAGCTGCTCGCGGGTGAGCTGGCCCGTGAGCACGCCGACCACGACACCCGCGCCCGCGTTGACCCCGGCCTCCAGGTCGACGACGGTGTCGCCGGCCACCAGGACCGTGCGCACGTCGACGGTCCCGGTCTTCTCCATCGCGCGGTGGATCATGTACGGGGCGGGGCGGCCGCGCGGCACCTCGTCGGAGGTGACGACGGCGTCGAGGTTGCCGCCCTCGCCGGTGGACCAGCCCAGCGAGTCCAGCAGGGGCATGGCCACATCGGCGCTGAATCCGGTGGTGAGGGCGACCTTGATGCCGCGGCCGCGCAGTTCCTCGAGTGCCTTGTCGGCGTGGGCTATCGGCTCGGGCGGCCGCTGCGCGTAGCGCTCGCGCAGGAATCCGCGGAACGCCTCGTACTGCCGCTCGACGAGGGCGGCGTCGGGGCTGCCGCCGCCGATGCGGACGAGGGCGGCGATGGCCTCGCGCTTGTCGGTGCCCATCCAGGTCTGCAGGTCGACCGGGTCCACGGTGACACCGGTGGCTTCCACGGCGTGGCGCAGCGCCTCGTAGACGGCTCCGTGTTCCTCGATGGTGGTGCCTGCCATGTCGAAGACGGCGAGTTCGATCACTGGACTTCCTTACGTGTGGTGCGGGTTTCTGCGCTGCCGTCGCGCGCCGCGACGGTGCGGCCGCCCATGGTGTTCTCGATGGTGAACGTGGCCATGGACGGCAGATAGCGGTCGTCCGCATACTCGACGGGGCTTCCGTCGCCGGTGTATGCCAGCCGCCGTACGCGGAGCAGCGGCAGGCCGGGGGCGACGCCGAGCAGTTCGGCGTCCTGAGAGTCCGCCGCGACGGCGTCGATGGTGTGTCGCGCGCGGTGCAGGTCGACGTCGCGCGAGGTGAGGGACGCGTAGACGGAGCCCTCGTCGGGGTCGAACGCGAACAGGTGCGCGCCGATGTCGAGGGTGAACGTGGAGCGCTCGACCATCGCGGGCACCCCGTCCAGGCTGCGCACCCGGACGAGGTCGACGGCCTGCGCACCCTCGTCCAGGCCGAGGCGCGCGGCGGCCTCGGGGCTCGCTCGGCGTCTGGCGACCTCGACGGTGTGCTGGCCGGGGGCCCGGCCGATCGACTCGGCCCACTGTGTGAACGACATCAGCGAGGCGAAGGGCTGCGAGGGCGTGACCTTGCGCGCGACGGGCGGTTTGCCGCGCCCGCCGACCAGATGGCCGTCGGCCCGCAGATGCGCGAGCGCCTGCCGCACGGGACCGCGCGAGGTCCCGAACTCCTCGCAGAGCTGCGCCTCGCTCGGCACGGGCAGCCCTTCGGGCCACTCCCCCGACTCGATGCGTCGCTGGAACTCGGCGCCGAGCCGCTGGTGCAGCGGCCCCTCCTCACTACTTGTCTTCACAAGTGAAGTGTCGCAGCCCTGCCACGAGCAGGACAAGGGCAGTCTTGGCGCACAGCTGGTAAACAACGAGAAAACTTGTATAGACAACACTTGCGGGTGACGGCGGGTGCTCCGCAGGGTGGAGGCCATGAACACCACACCAGCCCCCTCCCTCCCCTCCGGCCGCAGCGATCTCGTTGTCGTGGGCGCCGGCATCGTCGGCCTCGCCCACGCCTTCGAGGCGGTGCGCCAGGGCCTCAGCGTCACGGTGGTCGAGCGGGACCGCCGGCCGGTGGGCGCCTCCGTGCGCAACTTCGGCCACTGCTGCGTCACGGCGCAGCGCGGGGAACTCCTCGACCTCGCCCTGCGGTCGCGCTCCGGCTGGCTGGACGCCGCGAAGTCGGCCGGGCTGTGGGCGCCGGAGGCGGGCGCGCTCGTGGTGGCCAGGTCGGCGACCGAGCTGGCGGTCCTGGAGGAGCTGCGCGACGAGCGCGGCGCGGACGCGGTGCGACTGCGCACCCGCGACGAGGTGGGTGCGGCCCTCGGCCGGTCCGCCGAGAGCCGGGGGGACCTGGTGGGCGGCGCGCTGCTCCCCGCCGACCTGCGCGTCGATCCGCGCGAGGCGGCGCCGCGGCTCGCGCACTGGCTGGCCAAGCAGCCGGGCGTGCACATCGCCTGGGGCACGAACGTGCTCGGCGTGGAGTCCGGCACGGTGCACACCAACCGCGGCCCGGTGCACGGCGAGCAGATCCTGCTCTGCGTCGGCCACGACCTGGACCGCCTGTATCCGTCGCAGGCGCAGGAGCACGGCATCGAACGCTGCCGCCTGTCGATGGCACGGGTGGCGGCGCCCGACGCCTTCCGCACGGACTCGGCGGTGCTGACCGCGACCTCGATGCTGCGCTACGACGGCTTCACGGCGATGCCGTCGGCCGACCGCCTGCGCGCGGAAGTCACCGCGCACAGCCCGGAGTTGCTGGACGTGGTCGCCAATGTGATGTTCACGCGACTGCCCGACGGCACGGTTCTGGTGGGCGACTCGCACGCGTACGACGTGACGGAGATCCCGTTCCAGGACGAGGCGACGGCGGAGCTGCTGCTGCGCGAGGCCGCCCGCGTCCTGGGTGTCCCCGCGGTGCGTGTCACCGAACGCTGGCAGGGCGTGTACGCGAGCAGTTCCCGCGGCCCGCTGCTCGTACGCGAAGTGGCGCCGGGCGTGCGGGCGCTGTCGGTCACGTCGGGGATAGGCATGACGTTGTCGTTCGGGCTCGCGGCGGCGACGTTCGACGGAACACTGCCCACGATCGCGAGCGCTCTCGAGGATTGATCAATTCTTTGCCCTTGGCCGGATCATTCTGGTCGCCCAAGGCAACTTTATCGACGAGGGCCGCGCCGCCTGCGATTTGCGAAGGGGACTATTCCGCTCGCACGTTCGGGCGCGGCTGAAATCGCTCGGTCCGCCGCCTCCCGCGTGTTACGGGCACGTTGACCCACCCCGCCGCCATGACACACGCTCGACACATAGATGCCGTGTACAACTTGTTGTTCCGGTTGGCCACGGCCGTACGGCGAGCAGGAGGAAGCGTTATGTGTGGCATCACCGGCTGGGTTTCCTTCGACCGTGACCTGCGGGCCTCGGCCGACACATTGGATGCGATGACCCAGACCATGGAGTGCCGCGGTCCGGACGACCGCGGCACCTGGATCGAGGGCCCCGCGGCCCTCGGTCACCGCAGGCTCGCCATCATCGACCTGCCGGGCGGCCGGCAGCCCATGTCCGTCGAGACACCGGAGGGCAACGTCGCACTCGTCTACTCGGGCGAGACGTACAACTACACCGAGCTGCGGGAGCAACTGACCGCCCGCGGGCACCGGTTCACGACCGACTCGGACACCGAGGTGGTGCTGCGCGGCTACCTCGAATGGGGCGAGCGGCTGCCCGAGCGCCTCAACGGGATGTACGCGTTCGCCGTCTGGGACGGCCGCGTCGGCAAGCTGCTCATGATCCGCGACCGGATGGGCATCAAGCCCTTCTACTTCTACGAGACGCCGGACGGCGTGCTGTTCGGCTCCGAGCCCAAGGCGATCCTCGCCAACCCGCTCGCCACGCCCCGGGTCGGTCTCGACGGGCTGCGGGAGCTCTTCACGTTCGTGAAGACTCCGGGGCACGCCGTGTGGGACGGCATGCACGAGGTCGAGCCGGGGACCGTCGTCACCGTCGACCGCGCGGGTCTGCGGCAGCGCGCGTACTGGACGCTGGAGACGAAGCCGCACACCGACGACCGTGACACCACCATCGCCACGGTGCGCGAGCTGCTCGACGACATCGTGCGCCGTCAGCTGGTCTCGGACGTACCGCGCTGCACCCTGCTGTCCGGCGGGCTCGACTCCTCGGCGATGACGGCCATCGCGGCCAAGCAGTTGGGCGGCCAGGGCGAGACGGTGCGCAGCTTCGCGGTGGACTTCCTCGGCCAGGCGGAGAACTTCGTCGCCGACGAGCTGCGCGGCACCCCCGACACCCCGTTCGTGCACGACGTGGCGCGCGCGTCGGGCACCGACCACCAGGACATCGTGCTCGACTCGAACGCCCTCGCCGACCCCGAGGTACGGGCGCGGGTGATCCGCGCCCGTGACATCCCGGCCGGCTTCGGCGACATGGACGCCTCGCTGTATCTGCTGTTCAAGGCGATCCGCGAGCATTCGACGGTCGCCCTGTCCGGCGAGTCCGCCGACGAGGTGTTCGGCGGGTACCGGCACTTCTTCGACGAGGAGTCCAGGAACGCCGACACGTTCCCGTGGCTGGTGCAGTTCGGCCAGCACTTCGGCAACGACGCGGACGTGCTCAGGCCCGACCTCGGCAAGCGGCTCGACCTGCCGGGATACGTGGCCGACAACTACGCGGGCGCCGTGCGCGGCATTCAGCGCCTCGACGGCGAGAGCGACTTCGAGTTCAAGATGCGCCGCATCTGCCACCTCCACCTCACCCGTTTCGTGCGGGTGCTGCTCGACCGCAAGGACCGGGCGAGCATGGCGGTGGGCCTGGAGGTGCGGGTGCCGTTCTGCGACCACCGGCTCGTCGAGTACGTCTACAACACGCCGTGGGCACTGAAGTCCTTCGACGGCCGGGAGAAGAGCCTGCTGCGCGAGGCGACGGCGGACGTGCTGCCGACCTCGGTGTACGACCGGGTCAAGAGCCCCTACCCCTCGACGCAGGACCCGAAGTACGCGGTCGCGCTCCAGGACCACGCGAAGGACCTGCTCTCCCGGCCCTCGCACCGGGTCTTCGACCTGCTCGACCGCGAGCGGGTGGCCCAGGCGGCGCACCGGGACACCCCGCAGATCACGCAGGCCTCGCGCCGAGGTCTGGAGCGCACGCTCGACCTGGCGCTCTGGCTCGACCTCTACAACCCGGAGCTGGCGCTCGGCTGAGGCCCGGGCACAAGCCGGAGCCCGGGCCGCAACAGCAGCCGGAAAGGAACTGGCCCCGCGCGCCGCCCCGTGTCTAAGATCCCGGCAGCATCGCGTGCCGGTCACCGACCGGGTGAGGCATGGAGGTGCCGGAGTTGCCTTCAGGAGGCAATCCACCATGGCAGTTCAGCTCAATCACACCATCGTCCACGCCCGCGACAAGCGGGAGTCCGCCGAGTTCCTGGCACACATCCTGGGGCTCGAAGTGGGCGAGGCATGGGGCCCGTTCATCCCGCTCGACCTGAGCAACGGCGTCACCCTGGACTTCGCGACCATTCCCGTCGATTCCATCGTCATGCAGCACTACGCCTTCCTCGTGACCGAGGAGGAGTTCGACGAGATCTTCGGGCGCATCAAGGACGCGGGGCTCACGTACTACGCCGACCCGCACGGCAAGCAGCCGGGCGAGATCAACCACAACGACGGCGGTCGCGGGGTGTACTTCATGGACCCCGTGAACCACGGCATGGAAATCATCACCCGCCCCTACGGGAGCGGCGACAAGTAACAACCGGCGACAGGTGGGGCCGTGGCCTTCGGGCCCGGCCCCACATCCCGCGGCCCGCCCGGTCAGCTGTCCTGGAGCAGCCCGAAGACATTTCCGTCCGCGTCCTTCAGCGACGCGATCCGTCGTCCGGGGCCCACCTCCGTGACGTCCTGGACGACCTCGGCACCGGTCTCGACCAGCGACTTCACCATCCCCTGGATGTCGTCCACGGTCCAGTAGCCCACCGGGCCCGTCATGCCCTGCTGATGCCCGGCCGGGTTCAGCCCGAAGTGCTGTCCCGCCACGTCGTAGCCCACGTAATAGGCCTCGTCCGAGGACGGCTCCACGCCGAGCAGCCTGGTGTAGACGGCCTTGGCCGCGGCGAGGTCGCGGACCGGGGTGATGATCGTGTGCTGACCGCTGGTCATGGAGTACTCCTTCATTCGATACGTGACCCGGGCGCGGGTGCCGCGCCGCGGGGGGCGGCTCTCGACCGCCCTTCACCGCTACGACCCGCGCCGCGGCCGATGTGTGACGGCTTCCGAAAAGAAATTTCGGAAGCCGTCCCGGGCCGGACTCAACCGGCGTTGGTCACGCCGAGAAACAGGAACACCGTTCCGACGACGAACGCCAAGGTGCCGATCGCACCGAGGACGAGCGCCGTCCGCCTTGCCGGGCGGCAGACCGCCTCGGCTTCCTCCTGCCGGACCGAACCCCCGCACGGAAGCACCGCTAGACCGTAGGTCACCAGTCCCGCGGTACCGACCGTGAGGCCGAGTCCGAGCCACGTCACACTCGCGGACATAAAGGACATGCGTCCGATTTTGCCGCCATTCGTGGGATCCCGCGATTCGGAGGGTGACGGTGCGTACACCGCGTGGAGGGGCTCAGGCCTCCTCGTCCATGCCGGGCACGGGGGCACCGGACGGGAACCCGGCCGCCGTGTAGGCGTCGTAGAGCTCCTTCCACGCCGGCGTCGCCCCCGCGTGCTCCTCGGTCGGCGGCTCGCCGCGGTCGGCCGCGTCGAGGGCGAGCAGGCAGACCTCCCAGCCCGCCGCGTTGCGCGCCGCCGCGTCCGCGCTTTCCAGCACATTGGTCAGCGTCAGGTGCGTGCCGCCGTCGCCGCGCTCCTCCAGGTCGTACTGCAGCTCGTCGCCGCCCCACGTGAAGGAGAAGTGGCGCGGGGGCTCGGCGGAGACGACCGTGCCCACCGACTCCGGCATGTTCGGGTCGTCGAAGAAGCGGATGGTCGCGCCGGGGCTCAGCTCCCCGGTCTCGAACTTGGACGGGAACCAGTGCGCGAGGTCGGCCGGGTCGGTGACATACCGCCAGACCCGGTCGATCGGCCGGTCGAACGTACGGGTGAACCGGACGCCGGGACGGCCGTCGTCCAGGGTGAGGTAGCTGCCGGTGGTGGTCGTCATGCCTGCGCCTTCCTTGCCGTCAGGGGTACTGCCCACCCCCGACCCTCTCACCGCCCACTGACAGTCGCCTCCGCCGCAGTGGTACGAGGCCGCATCCTCGGGCAGGCTCAGGGATCAGGTCCGTGTCCGACCGCGAAGGGAGATCCACGTGCCCGGCAACGCCACGTACGGCAAGAAGGCCTTCAAACGATCCCGGAGTCACTTCACCGACCGGATCACCGCCGACGGCCGCGACGGATGGCCGGTGGAGGCGGGCCGGTACCGGCTCGTCGTCAGCCTGGCCTGCCCCTGGGCGAGCCGCGCGCTCGTGGTGCGGCGGCTGCTCGGCCTGGAGGACGCCCTGTCGCTCGCGGTCGCCGACCCGATCCAGGACGACCGCAGTTGGCGCTTCACGCTCGACCCCGACGGGCGCGACCCGGTGCTCGGGATCCGCTACCTCAGCGAGGCGTACGACGCCCGCGAGAGTGACTGTCCGGGCGGGGTCAGCGTGCCGGCGATCGTCGACGTGCCGACCGGCAAGCTCGTCACGAACGATTTCCAGCAGCTCACGCTCGACCTGGAGACCGAGTGGACGGCGCTGCACCGGCCCGGCGCGCCCGACCTGTATCCGGAGCCGCTGCGCGACGAGATCGACGAGGTCATGGAGGGCGTCTACCGGGACGTGAACAACGGCGTGTACCGGGCCGGGTTCGCCAGTGAGCAGAGCGCCTACGAGGAGGCGTACGGCGACGTCTTCGGGCGGCTGGACCTGGTGTCGAAGCGGCTCGCCGGTCAGCGCTACCTCGTCGGGGACACCATCACGGAGGCGGACGTCCGGCTGTTCACGACGCTGGTCCGCTTCGACGCCGTCTACCACGGCCACTTCAAGTGCAATCGCAACAAGCTGGCCGAGGACCCGGTCCTGTGGGCGTACGCGCGCGACCTGTTCCAGACGCCCGGCTTCGGGGACACGGTCGACTTCGACCACATCAAGCGGCACTACTACCAGGTGCACACCGGCATCAACCCCACGCGGATCGTGCCGCTCGGCCCCGATCCGTCCGGCTGGCTCACCCCGCACGGCCGCGAGGAGCTCGGCGGGCGCCCCTTCGGCGACGGCACTCCCCCGGCCGCCCGGTGACACGGCCTGCTCCTCGATAGGCTCGGGGCGTACGTCCCACCTGGTCACGGAGTCGCCATGTCCCGCCCGCACGTGTTGTTGTCCGCCGCCGTGTCGCTCGACGGATGCCTCGACGACACCGGCCCCGAGCGGCTGCTGCTGTCCGGAGCGGAGGACTTCGAGCGGGTGGACGCGGTGCGGGCGGCGAGCGACGCGATCCTCGTCGGGGCGGGGACGCTGCGCGCGGACCGGCCCCGGCTGCTGGTCAACTCCCCGCAGCGGCGCGCCAAGCGGGTCGACGACGGTCGTCCCGCCTACCCGCTGAAGGTGGCGGTCACCGCCTCGGGGGACCTGGATCCGGGCGACCCCTTCTGGACGACGGGCGGCGAACGGCTCGTCTACACGACCGGCTCGGGCGCCCAGTTGGCCCGTACGCGCGTGGGCGGCGCGGCGGACGTGGTGGACCTCGGCCCGCACCTCGACTGGGCGGCGCTCCTGGAGGACCTCGGCACGCGTGGGGTGCGGCGCCTGCTCGTCGAGGGCGGCGCGCGCGTGCACACGCAGTTGCTGCAGCTGGGTCTCGCGGACGAACTGCGGCTCGCGATGGCGCCGTTGGTGGTCGGCGAGCCGGGCGCGCCGCGCCTGTTCGGGCCCGGCTCCTACCCCGGAGGGCCGCGCAGCCGGATGCGGGTGCTCGACACGGAGCGGGTCGGGGACGTGATCGTGACCCGGTACGCGCCGACCGTTCCCGGCACTTCGGACGCGGCCACCGCGGCGGACCGGCACTGGCTGCGGCTCGCCTGCGAACTCGCCGCGGACTGCCCGCCGTCGAGGACCGCGTTCAGTGTCGGCGCCGTGGTCGTCGCCGACGACGGCACGGAACTGGCGCGCGGGCATTCGCGGGAGGGCGAGGACCCTGTGGTGCACGCCGAGGAGGCCGCGCTCGGCAAGCTCGCCGCGGACGATCCCCGCCTGGCCTCGGCCACCGTCTACAGCAGCCTGGAGCCGTGCGCCCACCGGGCCTCGCGTCCGAAGCCGTGCGCCCGGCTCATCGTCGACGCGGGCGTGCGCCGGGTGGTGACGGCGTGGCGGGAGCCGGACACGTTCGTGCCGGGCGCCGACGGGATCGGGGTGCTCGCCTCAGCGGGCGTCACCGTGGTGGAGGTCCCGGAGCTGGCCGACGCGGCGGTGCTCCCGAACCGGCACCTCGTCGACTTCCCCGCGTAGCCGGTACGCGCGCGTGGTGCCGAGCCGGACGACCACGACGGCCGCGAGGCCGAGGACGAGACCGAGTGCGGTGCGGACGCCGAAGGGCTCGCCGAACATCAGCGCACCCCACACGGCGGTGACCGGCGCCATCAGGAACATCAGGGTGTTGACCTGGGTGAGTCCGCTCCGCCGCAGCACGATCCAGTACAGGCCGTAGCCGCCGAACGTCGACAGGCCGACGAGCCAGGCGATCGCCAGCCAGAAGGACGGCGCGGCGGGCGGCGCGGCCTCGCCCGCCGCGACGGCGAGCCCGGTGAAGACGACGGCGCTGGTGGCGCAGTGCACGGTCAGGGCGACCATGGGCTCGACCCGCGTACGGGAGCGGCTCTCCACGAAGGTGGCCGCGACCAGCGACAGCATTCCGAGGAACGGGACGCCGTACGCCCACCACGGCACGCCCGTGGCGGCGTGCGCGTCCACCGAGGTGACGACGGCGACCCCGGCCACACCGAGGCACAGGCCGAGCCACTGCCGGGCGGTGACGTACTGCCGCAGCAGTGGTCCGGCGAGGGCGCCGGCGACCAGGGGCTGCGTGCCGTCGATGAGGGCCGTGGTGCCGCTGGAGACGCCGAGTTGGATGGCGTAGTAGACGGTCAGCAGATAGCCGCTCTGGGAGAGGGCGCCGATGACGACCTGTCGGCCGACGGTGCGCGCTCCCAGCCCCCGCCATCGGCTCCTGCCGACGAATACGGCCATGACACCGAGAACGAGCGCCAGGGGCAGGAAGCGCCACATCAGCGTGGTCACGGCACTGGCGTCGCCGGCGCCGAGCTTGGCTCCGATGAAGCCGGAGCTCCAGGTCAGGACGAATCCGACGGACAGAAGGACGTTCATGGCGCTGCCACCGCCTCACGCGAGAGGACCCCGAAGGGTCACGTATACAGATCGGTTTACCCGGCGCCACTATACAGATCGGTTTACTCTTGGGGCATGCCTACAACGACACCGTCCGCCCCGCCGACCGTCGACCCGGACCGCCCGGACCTCACACCGGCCGCGCGCCGGGTCCTGGAGACCGCCTCGCGGCTGTTCTACGAGCGCGGCATCCACGCCGTCGGAGTGGACCTGATCGCGGCGGAGGCGGGCGTCACGAAGAAGACGCTCTACGACCGCTTCGGCTCGAAGGAGCAGATCGTCGTCGACTACCTGGCCACCCGCGACGCCCGCTGGCGCGCCTACCTCGCCCGGCACCACGACGACGCCGAACTCTCGCCCACCGAGCGGGCCCTGGCCGTCTTCGACGCCTCGCAGGAGTGGATGCGCGACAACAGCGGCAAGGGCTGCAGCATGGTCAACGCGCACGCGGAGATCAGTGACCCCGCGCACCCGGCGTACGCGGTGATCGCCGGCCAGAAGCAGTGGATGCTGGAGCTGTTCACGCGGCTCGCCGAGGACGTGGCGCCGGATGCCGCACGGGAGTTGGGGCGTTCGCTGATGCTGTTGCACGAGGGGGCGCTGGTCTCGGACGGCCTGGACGTGTTCCCGGACGCGTTCGGACGAGCGCGCAGGATGGCGGCGTTCCTGCTGTCGGCCGCGAAGGACGCGCGGTGACAGCGGTGACGTGGGAGCCGGGGGCGCCGGGTGTGCTCGCGCTGCCGTCGGGCCGGCTCGTACGCGGCCGGGGGCTGCGCGACCCGCTGCCCGCCGGTCCCCCGCCGACGTACGGTCTCTACCTCCTGGGCGAGCAACCGCCGCCCGTGGACTGGGAGTCGACGTGGCTGCGCTGGCCCGACTTCCGGCTGCCCGCCGACCGGGCACGCGCGCGTGGTGTGCTCGCCGAGGCGTGGCGGCGCTGCGCGGACGAGCGGGTGGAGGTGGCCTGCGGGGCCGGTCGTGGTCGTACCGGGACGGCACTCGCGTGTCTAGCGGTCCTGGACGGCGTACCGGCGCGCGAGGCGGTCGCCTACGTACGTGAGCACTACGCGCGTGGGGCGGTTGAGACGCCGTGGCAGAAGAGATACGTGCGCCGGTTCACAGTTGCTTGAAAAGGTGCGTGATCAACGTTCTCCGTGGCATCTGGTAGTCATTGGGAAGGAGGTCTCCTCCATGACGCCGAGGACCGCACTGCCCCGATGGGCGAGGGCCGCACGACTCCCCCTGTGGGCGAAGGCGGCCGTGGCACTCCTCGTGGTGCTCGCGGTCGTGTTCACCGGACTGAACCTGATGCACCGACTGAACGACGTGTTCGGCACCGAGACGCACGACCGCACGGGGCCCGCGCTGCTCAAGTCCGTCCGGGACATGAGCCGTTACGACGCCGCGTCCGGCAACTACCAGGTGGTGGTCGATCTGGACAAGGACTCGAAGTATCTGCCGGACGCCATCCAGGGCACCCGCACGCTGTACATCGGCGCGGGCTCGGTCACCGCGTACGTGAACCTGGGCAAGGTCGGCCAGGACGACGTGCGGGTGAACGGCAAGCGCACCTCCGCGACGCTGCGGCTGCCGCACGCCCGGCTCGCCGCGCCGACGCTCGACACCGACCGCTCGTACGCGGTGGCGAAGCAGCGCGGGCTGCTCGACCGGCTCGGCGACGTGTTCGCCGACAATCCGGGGGACGAGCGCGCGGTGCGCCAGCTCGCCGTCCGGCACATCGGCGAGGCGGCACAGGACAGCGACCTCACGGGCCGCGCCGAGCGGAACACGACGAAGATGCTGCGCGGCCTCCTGCGCCCCTTGGGCTTCCGGGACGTGAACGTGTCCTACGGGACGTGAGGCGTCGTCAGGCGCAGTTGCAGTTCCTGCTCCTGGTCACCGGCGGCCGCTTGTGCCCCGGTCAGGGTGAACGCCGCGGTCAGCGCGGCGCGCACCCGGTCCAGGGCCTCGTGGCCGCCCTGGAGGTCCGCGGTGACCGGCGCCGTCAGCGGCCTGGCGACGGAGCGCGCCGGGCCGGACGCGGCGTCCACGGTGGTGAGCCAGACCGTGGCGTCGTCGGCGGGGCGATCGGCCGCCGTGCGGTCCGCGGGGAAGGCGGTGCACAGGACACGCAGGACCGCTGCGGCGTCCTGTCGTGTGCAGTCGCTGAGGGCCACGCCCACCACCGTGGGGGCGAAGCCGTGGACGGGAGGCGTGTCGGTCATGGTGGGTGCTCCCTACTGCGTCGCCGGTTCCCGGTCGCTCCGGGTACCGGCGCCGCGCCGGTCGAAACCCCCGCCTCAGATGGTGCGCGTACCGATGACGATCGTGGCGTACAGGTCGTGGTTCTCGACCACGCGCGCGTGCAGGCCCGCCGCGCGCACGGCCGCCTGCGCCGCCGGGGCCTGGCGCTCGCTCGTCTCGACGAAGAGGTGTCCGCCGGGCACCAGCCAGTCAGGGGCCTCGACGGCGACTCTGCGCAGCACGTCGAGGCCGTCGTGCCCGCCGTCGAGGGCGATGCGCCGCTCGTGTTCGCGCGCCTCCTGCGGCAACAGGGCGACGTCGCCGGTGGGCACATAGGGGCCGTTCGCGACGAGGGTGTCCACGTGCCCCTTGAGGTCCGCGGGCAGCGGTGCGTACAGGTCGCCTTCGTGGACCTCGCCGCCGAGCGGGGCGAGATTGTGGCGCGCGCAGCGCACCGCCGCGGGGTCGAGGTCGGCCGCGTGCAGCCGCGCCGGACGCCGGGCGGCCAGGACGGCGGCCACGGCGCCCGTGCCGCAGCAGAGATCGACGACGATGGCGCCGGGCGGGGTGAGCGTGAAGGCCTGCCGGGCGAGGAACTCGGTGCGGCGGCGCGGCACGAAGACGCTGGGGTCGACGGCGACGCGCAGCCCGCAGAACTCGGCCCAGCCGACGACGTGTTCCAGGGGCAGCCCGCGTGCGCGGCGCTCGACCATGCCCTCCAGTTCGGCGGCGTCGCGCGCGGTGGAGAGCAGTACGCGCACCTCGTCCTCGGCGAAGACGCAGCCGGCGGTGCGCAGGGCGGCGACCACCGGGGCGGGGTCGAGCGTGAGGGGGGTTCTGGACGACGGGGAAAGCGACATGAAGGGGGTGGCCTCTCGGCTGCCGAGGGGGCTCCCGGTCACCGGACGGCGCGGCGTCGCTCAGCGCGAGCGGACGGGGCGTACGGCGGGAGAAGGGAGCTCCCGACCTGACACAACGGTGATCGGACTCACCTCCTCGTTCCCTCGCGGTGCGGTACGGCCCGGCCACATTACCCCACCGAACACCGCGTCCGATTGCCGCCAGCACACCGCCTTCGCGACGAGGAGGCTGGAGTCCTGGCCGATACCGCCCTCCCGAGGAAAGGCGCACCGCGATGACCGGCACCACCACGACCGCCACCGCCCCGCACGCACGCGTGGCAGCCCTCGACTGGGCCGGACTGGGCGCGGAACTCGACGCGTTCGGCCACGCCCTCACACCGCGCCCGGTGCTCACCGCCCAGGAGTGCCGTGCGGTCGCCGCGCTCTACGACGACGTGCACCGCTTCCGGTCGACGGTCGACATGGAGCGCTACCGGTTCGGGCGCGGGCAGTACCGCTACTTCGACCATCCGCTGCCCGGTCTCGTACGGGAGCTGCGTGCGGCGTTCTATCCGCGGCTGCTGCCCGTGGCGCGGGAGTGGGCGCGGCGCCTGGGCCGGCCCGCGCCGTGGCCGGACACCCTCGACGAGTGGCTCGACCGGTGCCATGCGGCGGGCCAGACGCGACCGACGCCGATCCTGCTGCGCTACGGCCCCGGCGACTGGAACGCCCTGCACCGCGACATCTACGGGGAGTTGGTGTTCCCGCTCCAGGTCGTGATCGGCCTGGACGAGCCGGGCACGGACTTCACCGGCGGTGAGTTCCTGATGACGGAGCAGCGGGCGCGCGCCCAGACGCGCGGCCACTCGACGACGCTGCTCCAGGGGCACGCCCTGGTGTTCACAACGCGTGACCGTCCGGTGCGCTCGGTGCGCGGCTGGTCGAACGGCCCGATGCGGCACGGCGTGAGCACGGTCAGGTCGGGGCGCCGTCACACACTGGGGCTGGTCCTGCACGACGCGGAATGAGCCCTGCCGGGACGACCGGGCCGACCGGTCCGGACGGTCAGACCAGCCCGGACGGCCCGGAATCGCAGGGACTCGACCGTGCGGACATATCGGGCATATCGTTGAGGCAACGGAGGCCGACGGCGGACGGCAGAGGGCTCGGACACCTGGGGGTGTCGTCATGGTCCAGGAACTCGTGATCGCGGGCGTGGCGCTGGTTTGTGTCCTGCTGGTGTACGCGGCGGCCGCGGCCCGCGTGGTGAAGCAGTACGAGCGCGGTGTCGTGTTCCGTCTCGGGCGGCTCGCCGGGAGCGTGCGCGAGCCGGGGTTCACGATGGTCGTGCCGATGATCGACCGGCTTCGTAAGGTCAATATGCAGATCGTGACGATGCCCGTGCCCGCGCAGGAGGGCATCACGCGCGACAACGTGACCGTACGGGTCGACGCCGTCGTGTACTTCAAGGTCGTCGACGCGGCGAACGCGCTGGTGCAGGTCGAGGACTACCGGTTCGCCGTCTCCCAGATGGCGCAGACCTCGCTGCGCTCCATCATCGGCAAGAGCGAGCTGGACGATCTGCTGTCGAACCGCGAGAAGCTCAACCAGGGCCTGGAGTTGATGATCGACAGCCCGGCCGTGGGCTGGGGCGTGCAGATCGACCGGGTCGAGATCAAGGACGTGTCGCTGCCCGAGTCGATGAAGCGCTCGATGGCCCGGCAGGCGGAGGCGGACCGCGAGCGGCGGGCCCGTGTGATCAACGCGGACGCCGAGTTGCAGGCCTCGAAGAAGCTCGCCGAGGCGGCCAAGGAGATGTCCACTCAGCCCGCCGCGCTTCAGCTGCGGCTCTTGCAGACCGTGGTGGCGGTCGCCGCCGAGAAGAACTCGACGCTGGTTCTGCCGTTCCCGGTGGAGCTGCTGCGCTTCCTGGAACGCGCGCAGCAGCCTGGCCCGCCCGCCAAGTCCTGAGCCTCAACTCCTGCGCAGCGCCCGGTCCGTCACGGTGACGACGGTGAGCAGGATGCCGAGGACGACGGAGACGCCGGCCATCAGGTGCAGCCCGCTGTCACTGGCACGCTGCCCGTAGGCGAGGGCGATCAGGCTCGACGCGGTGATGGCGCCGATGTACTGGGCGGTGCGCTGCAGGCCCGCGGCGGAGCCGATGTCGGCGGCGGGGGCGTGCTCCTGGACGGCCGCCTGGTTGCAGGTGCCGACGAAGCCCTGCGGGATGCCGAAGCACGCGCCCGCGACCAGCAGCAGGGCGAGCGGTGTGTCGCCGTCGAGGAAGGCGAGCAGTCCCGCGCCCGCGACGAGCAGGACGCACGCGGCGATCAGCGGGGCGCGGATGCCCTTGGTGCGGGCGCCGAGCAGCGAGCACACCAGCGCGGTGAGCGACATCGGCAGCATCAGCAGTCCGGTGTGCCCGGAGGAGAAACCGCGGCCCTCCTCCAGCCACTGGGTGAATCCGTACATGACGCAGTAGATGAGCAGATAGCTCAGCCCGTGGCGCAGGTAGGTGCGGGCCAGCGGGGCGTTCCCGGCGAGCATGCGGACGTCGATGAACGGCGCCCTGCTGCGCAACTGCCACCACACCAGCACGGCGGTGAGCGCCACGAACGGGGCGAGCAGCCACCACATGGGGTCGGACAGGTCGAGGAGGAAGAAGACCAGGACGGTGAGGGCCGTGGTGAACAGGCCGATGCCGAGGGGGTCGAGGGCGGGACGCGGCGCCGGTTCGCCGTCCGGGGCGCGCGGGGGATCCCGCGGGATCCACAGCAGGGCGCAGCCGAACGCGAGCGCCGCCACCGGAACGTTGACCGCGAAGATGCCGCGCCAGCCGACGGCCATGACGAGCAGCCCGCCGAGCGTCGGCCCGACGGCCGCGCTGCCGAGTCCGGCGAAGGAAAGCCGGGCCATGACGGGTCGCGGCGGGCGGCGGCCCACCCGGCGGCCCTCGTCGCGCAGCACGGCCATCGCGGCAGGGTAGGCGGCGGAGGTGCCGATGCCGAGGAGCAGCCGGGAGACGATGAGCCAGCCGAAGGCGGGCGCCAGGGCGCCGACGATCCCGGAGACGCACACGACGACGAGTCCCGCGAGGAACACGCGGCGCGGGCCGAGCGTGTCGGCGAGCTTGCCGAGCACGGGCTGGGCGACGGCGCTCGCGAGGTAGAGGACGGAGATCAGCCAGGCCGTGTCGGCGGCGCCGATCCCGAAGTCGTGCCCGATCGACACCAGGGCGGTGGAGATCATCGTGGTGTTGAGCGGGTTGAGCACCGAGCCGAGGAGCAGGGGCGCGGTGAGCCGGGACCGGAAGCCCTGCTGCTGCGCGGGGGCCGCGGCGCCGTCGACGACGACCGTAGGGTTCCCCACGCCGTGGGTCACTTGCGCACCAGCCGTTCGAGCAGCGCGGTGGCCTCGGCGAGCGTGCGCCGCTCGTCGCTGTCGAGTTCCTCGGCGAGCGCGTGGGTGAGCCAGCCGTGCTTGGCCGCCCGGACGGCGTCGAGGGTGGAGCGGCCGCTGCCGGTGATCGACACGACGGACTGCCGCCCGTCGCTCGGGTCCGGCGCGCGGGAGACGAAGCCCTGCTCCTCCAGGGCGCCGAGCGTGAGCCGCATGGACTGCGGTCGTACGTACTCGGCGCGGGCGAGCGCGGCGGTCGTGTCGGGCCCCTCGGACTCGAGGCGGGCGAGCACGGCGCGCTGGGTGGGGGTGAGCAGGCTGTCCGGCGACGCGGTGCGCAGCCGGCGCGAGAGCCGGCCGACGACGGTGGCGAGGTCGGCGGCGACCCGCTCGGCGGGCGGCTCGTCGGCCGCGGCTGACTGCGTTGCTGACATGTCGACACCGTACGAGGTAGACAGGAAGCCTTGCAAGTTACCCTTACGACTGTGGGACCGGGACCTCGTCACACCCGACCGTCGGGGCCCCGCCCCGTCACAGGCCGATCGCCCCCATCAGCGCCCGCGCGCACAGGTCCCGCACCTGCTCGCGCGTGAGCTCCGCGGCGTCCAGCCAGTCCAGGCAGACGGCGACGAGGAACGCGAGCCAGCCGCGGACGGCGAGACGGAGCACGTCCGGCGCGGGGAGTCCGTCGACGATGTGCGGGTCCGCCGCGAGGGTGGCCATGATCTGCGCCTCGTGCGCGGCGAGGCCCTCCTGGTAGGCAGCGCGCACAGCCGGGTCACCCGCCGCCTCCGCGCGGTGGAAGGCACGGAACCCGTGTGCGTGCGTGGCGACGTACTCGAGGAAGGTGTCGAGGCCCGTGCCGAGCTGGTCGCGGACGGGGATGCCGGGCACGGCGGCGGTCAGCCGCAGCATCCGCTCGCTCTCGCGCCGCACGACGGCCGCGAAGAAGTCCCGCTTGTTCGGGAAGTAGTGGTAGAGCAGTCCGCGCGAGACGCCGGCGATCTCCGCGACCTCTTCGATCCACACGTCGTCGTAGGGGGCGCCCGCGAACAGCCTGGCGCCCACGGCGAGCAGCTGCTCGCGCCGCTCTTGCGTGCTGAGTCTGCGCCGGGTGCGCTCCCCCGCCGCCGGGACTGCCCCTCGCTCCCTGGTCATGAGGCGCACCCTACGCGACGCACCGCCCCTTACTTGACGTGAGTTCAATAACAGGCTCAGACTGTGCCGCGTTATTGAATCCACGTCTAACAGTGTGGTCCGGCTGCCCCAATCGGGCAGTCGCACAAGGGAGATGGGCACGATGGCGCAGGTGACACAGGCCGCGGGCACCCCGCTGCCGCGAGGTTTTCGCAGTGCCGAGCAGGGCTGGCCGCGCCTGGACCGCATTCCGCATCCGTCCCGCCGGGTGCCGCTCATCGGGGACGTGGTGGGCGCCAACGTCCGTACCCCGCTCCAGGATTCGATGAAGCTCGCCGCGGACCTCGGGCCGATCTTCCGGCGCAAGGGGTTCGGCAAGGAGATCGTGTTCGTGTGGGGCGCGGAGCTCGCGGCGGAGCTGGCCGACGAGTCGCGGTTCGCCAAGCACGTGGGGCTCGGTGTCGCCAATCTGCGCCCCCTCGCGGGCGACGGCCTTTTCACCGCGTACAACCACGAGCCGAACTGGCAGCTGGCGCACGACATCCTGGCGCCGGGCTTCAGCCGCGACGCGATGGCCGGCTACCACCCGCTCATGCTGGACGTGGCCGGACAGCTGATGGCGTCCTGGGACAGGAGCGAGGCAGCCGGCAGGACGGTCGACGTACCCGCCGACATGACGAAGCTGACGCTGGAGACGATCTCCCGGACCGGGTTCGGGTACGACTTCGGGTCGTTCGAGCGTGAGCGGCCGCATCCGTTCATCACGGCGATGGTCGGCGCGCTGACGTTCGCGCAGCGCCGCAACGTGGTGCCGCCGCTGCTGTCGTCCGTGCTGCTGCGCGGCGCCGAGAAGCGCAACGCGGCGGACCGCGCGTACCTGAACCGCACGGTCGACGAGGTGGTCGCGGCCCGCCGCGCCTCCGACGGCGGGCCCGGTGACCTGCTCGACCGGATGCTGGAGGTGACGCACCCGGAGACCGGCGAGCGGCTCACGCCGGAGAACATCCGCCGCCAGGTCATCACGTTCCTGGTGGCGGGCCACGAGACGACGTCGGGCGCGCTGTCCTTCGCGCTGCACTACCTCGCGCAGAACCGCGACGTGCTCGCGAAGGCGCGCGAGGAGGTCGACCGGGTCTGGGGCGACGTGGACGTACCCGCGTACGAGCAGGTCGCCAAGTTGCGTTATCTGCGGCGGGTCCTGGACGAGTCGCTGCGTCTGTGGCCGACCGCGCCCGCCTTCGCGCGTGAGGCGCTCGCGGACACGACGCTCGGCGGCACGCACCCGATGCGGCGCGGCGCGTGGGCGCTGGTCCTGACGACGATGCTGCACCGCGACCCGGCCGCGTGGGGCGAGGACCCGGAGGCCTTCGACCCGGAGCGGTTCACCCCGCAGGCGGTCCGCGCCCGCCCCGGCCATGTCTTCAAGCCGTTCGGCACGGGCGCCCGCGCCTGCATCGGCCGCCAGTTCGCTCTGCACGAGGCCACGCTGGTGCTCGGCCTCCTGCTGCGCCGCTACGACCTGCTGCCCGAGCCCGACTACCGGCTCGCGATCACGGAACGCCTCACGCTGATGCCTCGCGGTCTGCGGCTGCAACTGAACCGCAGGTGATCTTTCCGGGCCCTCGATGTCCCTCATAGGGTGCGTCATTGACGGACACCAGCGGCAGGGGCCCGCACGACGGACCGTCCGCGGACCCGCACACCGTGGTCCTCGACGAGGCGACGGCCCTGCGCCGGCCGGCTGACCGAATTCGACCCGCGCGCCGAGACGGCGCGCGAGTCAGTCGTCCGGCGCCGCCGCGAGCGACGCCACGTCCAGCACCCCGTCCAATTCCGCCAGCACCGCCACGAGTTCCGGCACGTCGGACGCGCCCTCGATCTCCATGCGCACGGACATCGTCCCGCTGCGGCCCCGGACCGGCTCCCAGTCGGCGCTGCCGCCCCGCAGCTCGACGACCCGGAACCCGCGGCTCGTGCACTCCTCAAGGACGCGGGTGAGGACGCTGGAGCCCAGCCGGTAGGCGAGGTGCAGGCCCGTGCGCCGCTCCGTGGCCAAGGCAGGCACCCGGCGCGTCACCCAGGGGTAGCCGCGGACGACGAGGAAGTGGCAGGCGGTCGCGGCCAGCGCGAGCAGCGGCAGGCCACCGCCGCAGGCCATCCCTATGGCGCACGTCAGCCAGACGGTCGCCGCCGTCGTCAGACCGCGCACCGCGTCGCGTCGTACGAAGATGAGGCCGCCGCCGATGAAGCCGATGCCGGAGACGATCTGCGCGGCGACCCGCGAGGGGTCGAACGACACGCCGTCCATGCCGAGCACGGAGTTGAACCCGTGCTGCGACACCTCCATGAACAGCGCGCTGCCGACGCCGACGAGGGTGTGCGTGCGCAGCCCCGCGCTCTTCTGCTGGACGGCTCGCTCCGCCCCGATCAGCGTGGAGAGCACCAGGGCGAGGCTCAACTCGGCGAGTTGCCGCAGGCCTTGACCTGCGGCGGGGTCGAACAGGGAGAACGCGAGCGACGGCACGGGCGTGTCCCTCCTCTCCGTTGGAGTGATCTTCCCGAGGGTAGACCCGCGCCGCTCGGGCCGGATTGTCAGACCCATGCGCAAGAGTGGACCCATGAACGGGACCAGGAACCTTGGACAGCAGACGACGAACCCCGAGTTGGCGGCGGCGCAGGCGTGCCTGCGTCTCATGCACACGGCGCGCGCCGCGCTCTCCGGCTCCGAACCGCCCTCGACGGCGGCGGTGCTCACGGTGCCGATCGAGGAGGCGGACGAGGCACTGCGCAGGGCGGGCCTCTCGGGCAACGAGGAATGGTTGTTGGAGCGGATCTACGGTCTGGGCCTGGAGGCCGGGGCGCCCTAGCATCGGTCGCGTCGGGGCGCTTAAGGCGCAGCGGTCGTGTTCCGTCGCGGCCGTCGTCCTCCGGCAGTCAAGGAGCGCGACATGGCCACTCCCACCTCCGACTCCTTTGACCGCGTCGGCGCGTCGCATCGCATCGACCCGGCCGGGCGCTGCCCGCACGCGTTCAACGACCGGCTCCGGGCGGACGGCGCGGTGGCCCGCGTGGTGCTGCCCGATGACGTGCAGGGCGCGCTCGTGCTGGGGCACGAGGCACTGAAGGAGTTCCTGGGGCGAGACGATGTCGCCAAGGACGCCCGGCATTTCGCCGCGCTCAGCGAGGGGCGGATCCCGGACGGATGGCCGCTGCGGACGTTCGCGACGGTGCGCGGGATGACGACGGCCGACGGGGAGGACCACCGGCGGCTGCGGTCCCTGGTGAGCCGGGCGTTCACGGCGCGGCGGGTCGAGGCGCTGCGGCCGCGGGTGGTGGCGCTGACCGACGAGCTGCTGGACGGGCTGGGCGCGGCGGCGCGGGAAGGCGGCGGCGCGGCCGATCTGCGCACCCACTTCGCGCTGCCGCTGCCTATGCGGGTGATCTGCGAACTTTTCGGTGTGGAAGAGGAGTTCAGGGCGCGGCTGCACGAGCTGTCGAGCGACGTCGTGGCCACGCACATCGAGCCGGGCAGAGCCGTCGCCGCGAACCAGGAGATGGTGTCGGTGCTCGCCCGGGTGGTCGCCTCCCGCGAACAGGCACCCGGCGACGACCTGACGAGCGCGCTGCTCGCGGCGCACGAGGAGGACGGTGACCGGCTCAGCCGCGAGGAGCTGATCGGCACGCTCATCCTGTTCGTCGTCGCCGGGCACGAGACGACGCTGAACCTGATCACGAACGCGGTGCGGGCGCTCTGCGCGCACCGCGACCAGTTGGCGCTGGTCCGTGCCGGCACGGCGAGCTGGGCGGATGTCGTGGAGGAGACGCTGCGCTGGGACAGCCCGGTCAGCTGTTTCCCGTTCCGCTATCCGACGCGCGACCTCACGGTCGACGGCACGCCGATACCGAAGGGCACGCCCGTGCTCGCCGGATACTCGGGCGCCGGCCGCGATCCGGCGGCGCACGGACCGGACGCCGACCGCTTCGACGTCGCGCGGGTCCCGCTCACCCGGCATCTGTCGCTGGGGCACGGGGCGCACTACTGCCTGGGCGCCCCGCTGGCCCGGCTGGAGGCCACGGTCGCGCTGGAGCGTCTGTTCACCCGGTTTCCCGAACTGGACGTGGCGGTCGCGGACGAGGAGTTGCCCGCGCAGCCGAGTTTCGTGGGCAACAGTGTGCGCGAGCTGCCGGTACGGCCGGGTCCTGACGCCCACCGGAGGTGACACGGGACCCGCTCGAACCTCTCCTGCGAGACTGCGGTCATGGACGACCGCCGAATCGACGCCTACCTCCACCGCATCGGTGCCGCCCGCCCCGCGGCGCCGACCGCCGACGCGCTGCGCACGCTGCATCTGGCGCATCTGCGTGCCGTGCCGTTCGAGAACCTCTCCGTGCACTTGCGCGAGGAGATAGTCCTCGACGCGGACGCGCTCGTCGCCAAGCTGGTCGACCGCGGCCGCGGCGGCTTCTGCTACGAACTCAACGGCGCGTTCGCCGCCCTGCTCGGCGCGCTCGGTTTCGGCGTGACGCCGCTCCAGGCGCGCGTCGTGGGCGAGGCCGGCCGGCTCGGCATCCCGTACGACCACATGGCGCTGCGCGTCCGCTCGGCCGAGGGCACGACGTGGCTCGCGGACGTCGGGTTCGGCACGCACACCCACTATCCGCTGGCCTTCGACGACCGGGGCGAGCAGCACGACCCCGACGGGGTGTTCCGGATCGAGGACGTCGGCGCGGACACCGTCGAGGGCGGCGCCGAGGGCGACCTTCTCGTCCTGCGGGACGGCGATCCGGAGTATCTGCTCGAACAACGCCCGCGCATGCTGCGGGACTTCACGGCCGGCGCCTGGTATCACCGCACCTCCCCCGACTCCCACTTCACACGGTCCGTCGTCTGCTCGCGGCTCACCGGGAACGGACGGATCACCCTCAGCGGTCATACGCTCACGACCACCGTCCACGGCAAGCGCACGCTCACCGAGCTGCCCACCGACGCCTCCGTCCTCAAGGCCTACGACCAGCACTTCGGCATCGTCCTCGATCACGTACCGCCGGAGCCCAATCCGACGGAGGGCTGACGCCCGACACCACCCGCTGGTTATGCTCGGCCGAAGCGTTCAGAAAAACGCTCAAACGAACAGCGGGACCAGCGGGTCACGAGGGGGCCATCAGCATGCGCGAACCGGTCGATCTCAGGCGGCAGCGGATCCTCGCCGCCGTGCAGGCGCGCGGCGCGACGCGGGTCAGCGATCTGGCCACGGAACTCGCGGTGTCGGTGGTGACGCTCCGCCGCGACGTGGAAGAACTGGCACGCGCGGGCAAGCTGCGCCGCGGCCACGGCATCGCCCGCCCGATCCTGCCGGAGCAGGACGAGGGCCACGACCGGCCGCAGGAACACGGGGAAGCCCGCAAGCAAGCACCCGGCCCCGACCCGACCGGCGGCCCCGTCGCCGTCGTCGTCCCCGAGCGGCACGCCTATCTGTACGAGATGCTGCACGGCGCCCGCACCGCCTTCGAGGAGGCCGGGGTGCGGATCGCCCTGCACATCGCGCCCGCCGCCCCGGGCGCCGAACAGCCGCTCGTGGAACGGGCCCTCGCGGACGGCGCGCGTGGACTGCTGATCGCCCCGCGCTGGCGCAGCCTCGCCACCGAGGAGGCCGACTACGCGTGGCTGGCGCGGGTCGACGTGCCCACAGTCGTGATGGAGCGCAGGCCGCGCAGGGGCAGCCCGCTGCATGCCGTGGACACCGTGTGCACCGACCACTGGTACGGCGTGCACCTCGCGGTGGAGCATCTGACGGGTCTCGGCCACCGGCGCATCGTGCTCGCCGCGCGCGACGACAGCCCGACGGCGCGCGCGGTGCGGGCCGCGTTCGCCGAGATCGCGGCGGAGCACCCGCGGGTCGACAAGTGGGCGGTTGCCCTCAGCTCCCCCGCCGCCGTCCCGGAGCCGGACACGGTGCACACCGAGCAGCCGCTCCACCTGCCGTCCCTGCTGGCCGAGTTGGGGGCCACGGGCGCCCTGCTGCACGGCGACGTCGACGCGCTGATGCTCGTACAGACACTGCGAGACGCGGGGCTGCGTGTCCCGGAGGACTGCTCCGCCATCGCGTACGACGACGTGGTCGCCGGGCTCGGCGGCACTCCACTGACCGCCGTGTCCCCGCCGAAGGCGGAGGTCGGCCGGGCGGCCGCGGACCTGCTGCTGCACCGCATCGGCCGGGCCTCCGGGAGCGCCCCCGGCGGGCCCGCGCACCGCGTGGAGTTGCTGCCGACACTGAAGGTGCGCGGTTCCACCCAGTCTGCCCCGTATCGCGACCCGCACCCCTCAACTCCCGCCGCACAGTGAGCGTTTGATCGTTTCATTTTCTTCTGATCGATCTATTGACCGTCTCTTGTGAACCGATCAGGATTCCCGTGACTCGAACACGCAGGAGCCGCGGGAGGCGCCCATGCCTGGTCGACAGAGCCGTCGATCGGTGCTCGCCGCGATCACCGCGCTGCCCCTGACGGGCGCCTTGAGCGCCTGCAGCGGGAACGACAGCGCGTCGTCGGCAAGCTCTAGCTCAAGCAGGACCGGCAAGACGACCATCACGTTCTGGTCCGCCCTTCGTGGCAGCCAGGAAGTGGTGGACGCGTTCAACAAGACCCACGACCACATCCAGGTCGACTTCGAGCAGATACCGTCCGGCACGCAGGGCGGGTACATGAAGCTCAGCAACGCGGCGCGCGCGGGCAACGCCCCCGACGTCGCGACCATCGAGTACCCGCAGCTGCCGGGCTTCGCGATCGACGGCGTCACGCGCGACATCACGGAGATGATCAGCGACGACCTCAGGGCGAAGCTGCTGCCCCAGTCGCTCGCCCAGACGACGTTCGAGAACCACACCCACTCCGTCCCGCTCGACATCGAGCCGATGGTCATGCACTACCGCAAGGACCTCTTCGACAAGTACGACCTCGAAGTGCCCACCACGTGGGACGAGTTCGCAGAGCTCGCCCGCAAGGTGAAGCGCACCGGCGGCGGCCGCAGGCTGACCGTGTTCCCCACGGACGGCTTCTCGCAGTTCGCCTGCTGGTCCTGGCAGGCCGGCGCCCAGTGGTTCGACACGTCGAAGGGCGCGTGGAACGTTTCCATGGCGGACGCCCCGACGCGCAAGGTCGCCGCCTACTGGCAGCGCCTCATCGACGAGAAACTCGTCTACGTCAACTCCTCCACCGCCCGCCTCTACGACGCCCAGATCGGCAACGGCCTGGTCCTGACCCGGCTCAGCGGCGCGTGGGACGCGGGCGCGCAGATGAACGCGCGCCCCGAGCAGAAGGGCAAGTGGCGGATCGCCCCACTGCCCCAGTGGACCCCGGACCGTCCGTCGCTCGGCACCCACGGCGGCTCCACCTTCGCCGTGACGAAGAACAGCCGCCACCCCGAGGCCGCCCTGGAGTTCATCGAGTGGCAGGTCGCCCACCCCGACTCCCTCAAGGCGCGTCTGTCCAGCGGCGCGAGCAGCCAGTACCCGGCCGCCACCGGGCTGATCCCGGTCGGCCGCAAGGACTTCGACGAGGCGTACTACGGCGGCCAGGACATCTACCGCCTCTTCGAGGAGGAGGCCCACAAGATCAGCGGCAACTGGATCTGGGGCCCGCGGATGACCGCCACCGGCACCGTCATGCAGGACGCCTTCGCCCGCGCGGGCGCCGGTTCCGGCACGGTCCTGTCCTCCGTGCGCGCCGCGCAGGAGGGCACGATGCCCGACCTCAAGTCCCTCGGTCTCACCACCACCCAGCACTCCACGTGACCGCCCGCTCCCCGAAAGGCAGGTGACCCTCATGACCGCGACAGCCCATGCGCCCACGGCGCCCACGGCCCCGAAGCAGGCGGGCGAACAGTCCGGCCGCGCAGCACAGCGGGCGGCGAAGCGCCGCCGAGGCGGTGCGGCGGGCGTCCTGATGACCCCGTTCTTCCTCCTCCTCGGACTGGTGTTCCTGGCCCCGGTGGCGACGGCGGTGTGGCTGAGCCTGTTCAGCGACGACCAGCCGGGCCTCGGCTTCGGCGCCGAGCGCACGGTGTTCGTGGGCCTGCGGTCGTACGCCGCCGTGCTCAGCGACCCGACGTTCCTGTCGGGTCTCGGCACGGTGGGGCTCTACTGCGTGATCTACATCCCGCTGATGGTGATCGGCTCCCTGGCGCTGGCCCTGCTGCTCGACTCGGGTGTCGTACGGCTGCGCTCGTGGGCCCAGTTGGGCCTGTTCCTGCCGCACGCGGTGCCCGGCATCATCGCCGCGCTGATCTGGCTGTACCTCTACACGCCGGGCATCAGTCCCGTCATCGAGGCGCTGGGCAAGGCCGACATCACCGTCGACTTCCTCGGCCTGCACACCACGCTGCCGTCGATCGTGAACATCGCCCTGTGGTCCAATCTCGGCTACAACATGGTCGTCTTCTACGCGGCCCTGCAGGCGGTCCCGCGCGAGGTCCTGGAGGCCTCGGTCGTCGACGGCGCGGGCCCGGTGCGTACCGCGCTCCAGGTCAAGACGCCGCTCGTGCGCTCCTCGGTCGTCATGGTCGCGATGTTCACGATGATCTGGGCGCTTCAGCTCTTCACCGAGCCGATGCTGCTCCATCAGTCGTCGCAGATGATCAACTCGCGCTTCTCCCCGAGCATGTACATCTACGACGCCGCGTTCAGCCGCAACAACTACTCGCTCGCCGCGGCCGCCTCCGTGGTCCTGCTGATCGTCACCATCGCCGTCTCCTACGGGGTCACCCGCTGGACCAACCGCGTCAACTCGGCCGAGGAGGACGTCCGATGAGCGCCACGCACTCCACCCTGCTGCGCCCACGGCTGCTGGGCCGGGCGACCGTCAACGTCGTCGTCGCGATCTCCGTCCTCTACACGCTGCTCCCCGTCCTGTGGCTGGTCCTCGCCGCGTCCAAGGCCCGCGACGCCCTGTTCAGCAGCAGCATCCTGTCGCTGAGCGACTTCTCCTTCGTGCAGAACCTCAAGGACCTGTTCGCGATGGACGGCGGTCTGTACGCGCGCTGGTACGGCAACAGCCTGCTGTACGCGGTGCTCGGCGCGGCGATCGGCGCGCTGATCAGCGTCGCCTGCGGCTACGCCTTCGACAAGTACCACTTCCGGCACAAGGAGAAGCTGTTCGGCCTGGTCCTTGCCGCGGTCATGGTGCCGCAGACGGTGCTGGCGCTGCCGCTGTATCTGATTGCCTCCGAGATGGGTGTCGTGAACACCTTCTGGGCGGTGTTCGTCCCGGTCCTGTTCAATCCGTTCGGCGTCTACCTGGGCCGCATCTTCGCCCAGGGGTACGTACCGAACGAGGTCCTGGAGGCGGCGCGTGTCGACGGTGCCGGCGAGCTGACGACCTATGTCCGGGTGGCCCTGCGGATGCTCGGCCCCGGCCTCATCACCGTCTTCCTCTTCCAGCTGACGGCGATCTGGAACAACTTCTTCCTGCCGATGGTGATGCTGTCGAACCAGGATCTGTACCCCGTGAGCCTCGGTCTGTTCCAGTGGAACAGCCAGGCCTCCGTCTCGCCCGAGTACTACCCGGTGGTGATCATGGGCTCGCTCCTCGCGGTCCTCCCTCTCGTCCTCGCGTTCGTCTTCCTCCAGCGCTTCTGGAAGTCCGGTCTGACGGCGGGGTCGGTCAAATGAGCAGGCCCCGCGTGGCGCTGGCCATGTCCCCGCAGGCAGCGGCGGCCGTGTTCACGCCGCGGTCGATGGCCGCGCTGAACGAGGTGTGCGCGCTCGCGCCGCTGCCCGTGCTCGACGATCTGACGACGGTGCGGGCGAAGGAGGTGCTCGCCGACGTCGAGGTGCTCGTCACCGGCTGGGGCTGCCCGCCACTGGACGCCGAGGTGCTGGCGGCGGCGCCCGCGCTCAAGGCCGTGGTGCACTCGGCCGGTTCGGTGCGCGGGCATGTCACCGACGCGTGCTGGGAGCGCGGCATCGAGGTGTCGTCGGCGGCCTCGGCCAATGCGCTGCCCGTCGCCGAGTACACCCTCGCGATGATCCTGCTGCACGGGAAGCGCGTCCTGGAGCGGGCCCGCGACTTCCGGCGCACCCGTGAGCGCGACGACTGGCTGCTCACCTCGCCGGAGGTGGGCAACTACCGCCGCACCGTGGGCATCCTGTCCGCCTCGCTGATCGGCCGCCGCGTCGTCGAACTCCTGCGGCCCTTCGACTTCGAGGTGCTGCTCCACGACCCGTACATCTCGGACGCGGACGCGGCGGAGCTGGGTGTGCGGCGGGTCGGTCTGCCCGAACTCTTCACCGACAGCGACCTGTTGAGCGTCCACACGCCCCTGCTGCCCACCACGCGCGGACTGGTCAGCCGGGAACTCCTGCACTCGATGCGGCCGGGCGCGACCCTCGTCAACACCGCGCGCGGCGCCGTCGTCGACCAGGACGCCCTCACCGACGTCGTCCGCGCGGGCCGCATCCGGGCGGTCCTCGACGTCACGGACCCGGAGGTGCTGCCCGCGGACCATCCGCTGTGGAGCTGCCCGAACGCGCTGATCACGCCGCATCTGGCCGGGTCCCAGGGCAGCGAGTGGCAGCGCCTCGCCGACACCGCGACCGGTGAGCTGGCGCGCTGGGCCGCGGGCGACGGCTTCGCCCATCCCGTACGACGCGAAAGGCTGGCGTTCCTCGCATGAGCAACCCCCCGTTCGACCTTCCCGCGGAAGACCGCGAGCTGAGCCCGCACACCGGCTTCACCCGCGCGCACTGGGAGGCCGTCGCCGACGGGCTGCTCGGTGCGGCCTGGCGGTGGGCGACGCCCGAGGGCGCGCTGCTCGACCTGCCGGGCCGGCCCTCCGGATCCGGCGTCCGCTCGGACGGTCTCGAAGGCTATGCCCGTACGTTCCTGGCCGCCGGTTTCCGGGTCGCCGGCGCGCAGGGCAAGGACCCGCACGGCTGGCTCGACCGGTACGCGAGCGGCCTCGCGGCGGGCACCCGCACGCCGGGCCGCGCCGACGCCGAGTCCTGGCCGCTGATCCTCGACCACCACGTACAGGGTCAGCCGATGGTGGAGTCCGCGTCGGTGGCGCTCGGTCTTTCGCTGACCCGGCCGTGGCTGTGGGACCGGCTCGACGGGGACGTGCAGGACCGGGCGGAGAAGTGGCTGCGCGGCGCGATCACGCATACGCCCGCCCCGAACAACTGGTATCTGTTCCCCTTCATGGTGGCGTCGTTCCTGGAGTCCGTCGGCCGGTCCGACGCGGCGACGACGCGCGCCATCCAGCGGGCGCTGGACCTTTTGGAGACCTGGTACGAGGGCGACGGCTGGTACCGCGACGGCGACGGGCGGGCCTTCGACCACTACAACGGGTGGGCGCTGCACCTCTACCCGCTGCTGCACGCGCACCTGCGGGGCGACACGGCGCTGTCGGAGTGGGTCGGGCCGCGCCTGCGCGAGCACCTCGAAAGCTTCTCGCTGCTCTTCGGCGGCGACGGGGCGCCGATCCACTTCGGCCGCTCGCTGACGTACCGGTTCGCGGCGTCGGCCGCCGTCGGCGTCGGCGCGGTCACCGGCCACACTCCCCTGTCCCCCGGCACGTCGCGCCGTCTGATCAGCGGGAACCTGCGCTACTTCCTGGACCGTGGCGGGGTCACGGACGAGGGGCTGCTCAGCCTCGGCTGGCACGGCCCGCACGACGCGACACTGCAGCACTACTCGGGTCCGGCATCTCCGTACTGGGCGTCGAAGGGGTTCGTCGCGCTGCTCGCGGGCGAGGACGATCCGCTGTGGACGGCGACCGAGGAGCCGGCGCCGAGCGAGGGCCCCGACCGGGTGCTCGCCTTGCCGGCGCCCGGCCTGCTGGTGCAGTCGACGCGGGACGACGGGATCGTGCGGCTGCACAACCACGGCAGCGACCACGTCCGACCGTTCGAGGGCGAGTCCGCCTCCGAGGAGGACGCGCTCTACAGCCGTCAGGCCTACTCGACGCACACGGGTCCCACGTCCTCGGTGAATCCCGCGGACAACCATCTGTCGGTGGAGCGCGGCGGCGTCGGCAGCGTGCGGCGCCGCATCCACCCGCTGGGCGCGGGCCACGGCGACGGCTGGGGCTGGGCGGCGTCCTGGCACCGGCCGGTGTTCGCGTCGGGTCCGCCGATGGTGCCGGGGCTGCGCGTGGAGAGCGTCACCGTGGCCCGCGGCGCGCACGAGCTGCGGGTGCACCGGGTGGTCGGCGCCCCGCACGGCGCGCGCGTGACACTCACCGGCTGGGCGACGCAGGGCCTGCACTCTGAGCTGGTGGGCCTGTACGGCTGGGACGGGCGCGACGAGGTGCGGGCGCCCGGGGGCACGGCGTACGAGCCCTGGGTGCGGGTGCCGCGTCTCGCGGCGGACGTGGAGGGGACGGCACTGTTCGTGGCGCTGGCGTCGCTCGGGGCGCGGCCTCCGCGGGCGCCGCTTGCGGACGCCGTGTCCGAGGTCGCCGTGCTGGACGGGGAGTTGACGGTGCGCTGGGCCGACGGCGCGCGCACGGTCGTCGGGTTCGAGCCGTTGGGGGTGCGACAGGACTGAGCGGCTGCCGGGGCACGGTGGCGGCGCGCCCGGTCCCCGCCCTCTGTGCCCCTGGCGCCCCACGGACCGATACTGCTGGCCATGACCTCATCCACCACGCCCACCCCGTCCGGCCCCGTGCGTTTCGGGCTCGTCGGCACCGGCTCCTGGGCCCGCCGCACGCACGCCCCCGCGCTGGAGGCCCACAAGGCCGTCGATCTCGTCGGTGTCTGGGGGCGCCGGCCGGAGGCGGCGGCCGAACTCGCGGCCGAGCACGGCACGACGGCGTACGACGACGTGGACGCGCTGTTCGCGGCGAGCGACGCCGTGGCGTTCGCGGTGCCGCCGGACGTGCAGGCCCCGCTCGCGGCACGGGCCGCCGCCGCGGGCTGTCATCTGCTCCTCGACAAGCCGCTGGCCACCCGCCCCGAAGCGGCGCGCGCCGTGGTCGACGCGGCCGACGCGGCGGGCGTCGCGTCGATCGTCTTCTGCACGCTGCGGCACTCGCCGTCCACGGCTGACTGGATCACCGAACAGGCCGCGTCGGACGATTGGTTCACGGGCCGCGCCGACTGGTACGGCGCGCTCTACACACCCGGCGACGACGCGCATGTGCGGGCCACGACGCCGTGGCGGGCCGAGAAGGGCGCCCTGTGGGACGTCGGCCCGCATGCCCTGTCCGTGCTGCTGCCGCTCCTGGGCGACGTGACGACGGTGGCGGCGCACGGCGGACCCGGTGACACGGTGCATCTCGTGCTCCGGCACAAGGGCGGCGCCTCCAGCACGGCGACGCTCACCCTGACCGCTCCCCCGGCGGCGGGCGGTGTCGTGGTCGAACTGCGCGGCACGCGGGGCGTGTCGGCGATGCCGACGGGCGCCGGTACGGCCCGGGATTCGCTCGCCGCGGCGGTCGACTCCCTGCTGGAGTCGGCGCGCGGCGGCGTCCCGCACCCGTGCGACGCCCGGTTCGGCCTGCTGCTCACGGAGCTGCTCGCGGCCGCCCAGCGGTCCCTGGCGTCGGGCCGCCCCGAACCGGGACCCGATCAGTAGATCGACGAAAAGCCGTGCGGGCCCCCTTTACGCTGGTGGCCATGCCGCTCGAGATCAGCGCCACCAACCCCGAGCACCCGGTGCTCCTGCTCGCCCTGCCCTGGCACATCCCGCTGGAGGAGTGGCCGGAGGAGTACCTGGTGCCGCTGCCGCGCGGCATCTCGCGGCACGTGGTGCGCTATGCGCGCGCCGGGGACGAGGTCGTCGCGGTGAAGGAGCTGGCCGAGCGTCCCGCGCTGCGCGAGTACGAACTGCTGCGCACGCTCGACCGAATGGGGATCCCCGCGGTGGATCCACTCGCCGTGGTGACGGGCCGCGAGCAGCCCGACGGCAGCCCGCTGGAGCCCGTGCTGATCACGCGGCACCTGGGCGGTTCTCAGCCGTACCGCTCGATGTTCGAGACGACACTGCGGCCGAAAACCGTGCACCGCCTGATGGACGCGCTGGCGGTGCTCCTGGTCCGTCTGCACCTCAGCGGCTTCGCCTGGGGCGACTGCTCCTTGTCCAACACCCTCTTCCGCCGGGACGCGGGCGCGTACGCGGCGTATCTGGTGGACGCCGAGACCGGCGAGCTGCACCCGCGGCTGAGCGACGGGCAGCGGGAGTACGACATCGATCTGGCGCGGGTGAACATCGCGGGCGAGATGCTCGATCTGGAGGCGTCGGGGGCGCTGCACCCGTCGATCGACCCGATCGAGTTCGGCACGGAGATCGTGCAGCGGTACACGGACCTGTGGAGCGAGCTGACGCGGACGTCGGTGTACCCGGCGGGCAAGCACCACTACATGGAGCGCCGCATCCGCCGCCTGAACGACCTGGGCTTCGACGTCGCCGAGATGCAGATCTCCCGCTCGCCGCACGGCGACACCGTCACCTTCGTGCCGAAGGTCGTCGACGCGGGCCACCACCAGCGGCAACTGCTGCGCCTGACGGGCATGGACGCCGAGGAGAACCAGGCGCGGCGGCTCCTGGGCGATCTGGAGAGCTGGATGGCGACGCAGGAGGACGCGGCCGACGCCCGGCCGGAAGTCCTCGCCCACCGCTGGGTCCGCGACGTGTTCCGCCCCACGGTCCGCGCCGTCCGCGACCGCGTCCCGACGCCGATGGACCCGGCCGAGCTGTACCACCAACTCCTGGAGCACCGCTGGTACTTGTCGGAGCGCGCCCAGCACGACATCGGGCTCGACGCGGCGGCCGACGACTACGTGCGGACGGTGCACAAGGCCGGCTCGGACGGGAGCCTGGACCGGGCGCGGCCGGTGCCGTGGCCGCTACGTGATGGCGAGTGACGGCACCGACCGCAGCCAGTGACCTCCACCGACCGCCCGGACGAGTGTGGGCGTTTGCGTCTCACAACGCATTTTCCGGCCACATCGAACGCAATTGGTGGCCCGGCCCCACTCGCACCTGCGTGAACGGTCGCAGAGGCGTGCGGGTTACCCCCAGCAGGAAATTTCAGCCATTTTCGAGTGGCTCGACACAGGTGCCGCTTCGCCGTGCCCTGATGCTCACGAGCGAGGAAACCAGCAGGTGGGCAACCCAACTCTCCTCATCATGACGCACCGTCTGATCGTTTTCTTCGGGCAATGTTTATTACCAAAGACCTTGGGACTATTTAGACTGCTCTGGCTCAACCAGGCGTGAACAACGAGGGATTACCCACCATGAACAAGAAGGCGCTTCGCGCCCTGCTCCGTGAACGGCGCGCCCTCATAGCCCCCGAATCCCACGGTTTTGCCCGCCCCACAGGCCAGGGCCGCCGCGCTCCCGGCCTCTCCCAGCACCAGGTCGACCAGTTGCTGCACCGGACGCTCGGGACGTACCACCGGCTGGAGTCGGGGACGTACCCGAACGCCCCGGCGGAACTGCTGCGCGACGTGGCTCGTCTTTTCGGGCTGAACGAGCAGGAGTGGGTACTGCTGTGCCGCTACGCGCTCCTGCAGGACCCGCCCGGCCCGCTGTATCCGACGTCGGGCAAGGAGATCCCCGGCGTGTGGCAGGAAGCGGTCGACGGCATCGACCACATCGCGTACGTCTCGGACTCGTCCTGGGACCTGCTGGCCTGCAACCGGGCGTTCACGGAACTGTTCCCCGACCACCGGCCCCCGGCGAACACGATGCGCTGGATGCTGCTCGACCCGCACGCCCGGCACATGCTCGTGGACTGGCGGAACGCGTGGGCGCCCCTGCTGCTCCCCCAGCTGCGCGCCGCTCTTGCCGCCCGCCCCGACGACGACACGCTCGCCCAGATCGAGAAGGAGGTGCTGGCCGATCCGGACGCCGCCCCGATCTACGAGTCCGGCGGGTCCGCCATGCACCCCGACGGCGACGAACGACCGCTGCTGCACGCCCGGTTGGGCCCCGGCTGGGCGACGATGTGCGCCGCGCAGCCGCTCACCACGCCGGGCGCGCGCCTGATGATCCTGGTCTTCCATCCGGGCGTGGAGCGCGCCCACCCCAGGAGTCCCGCACTGCGCGCAGGCTGATTTCCACCCCTCGGGAACCGGGCGCCCGAGGCGGACGCGTCGCCACAACGTAGGTTGAACTGGCCCCCCACAGCCCTTCAGCCCCGTGGGAGACAGCCATGCCCGCCTACATCTCGATGCCGCACACCGTCCTCGGCGCCCACAAGGTGACCACCGACGAGATCGCCGAAGACATACGCGACCGCCACCCCGGTCATCCGCGGATCGCCGCAGCGGTGCGCGCCGTTCAGGGCTGCGGCGTGCAGACCCGCTACTTCGCCCGGCCGCTCGACTCACCCACCGTCGCGGGCGCCGCGGGCATCGCCGAGCGCGCCCGTACCGCGTTCGCGGACGCCCTCGAACTCGCCGAGCAGGCGGCCTCCCGGGCCATCGCGGCGGCCGGCCTGCGGGCCGAGGACCTGGACGGCGTGGTCACCACGCACTCCACGGGGTGGGCCGCGCCCAACCTGGACGTGCACCTCATGACCCGGCTCGGCCTGCGCCCCACCGCCCGCTCCCTCGCCCACACCACGCTGGCCTGCACGGGCGGCACCAAGTCGCTGATCCGGGCGGCGGACATGGTGGCGGCCCGCCCCGGCAGCAAGGTGCTCGTGGTCGCCGCCGAGGTGATCTCCGCCGTCTACCACCACAGCGACACCGGCATCGACGCGATGATCTACAAGGCGCTGTTCGGCGACTCGGCCGGAGCGGCCGTGGTGAGCGACGAACCGCTCGGCCCCGGCTTCGCGTGCGAGGACGACTTCGAGCACGTCCTGCCGGGTACCGCGACGCAGTTGGGCGGCCGCATCACCGCCGACGGACTGCACTTCGACGCCACGAAGCAGGGCCGCGCGGCCTTCGGAGAGACCCTGCCGAGCGTCACCGGCTGGCTCGGCGCACGCCCCACCGACTTCGCCGTGATCCATCCGGGTTCTCCGCGCATCATCGCGGACACGGCCGCGGCGCTGGGCCTCGGCGCCCACGACAGCCGGCACTCCACGGCCACGCTCACCAACGAGGGGAACCTGGGCGGGGTCAGCGTGCTGCGGGTCCTGGAGCGCACCCATCTGGAGCCACCCCCCGCGGGCGCCCGCGGAACGATGGTCGCGTACGGCCCCGGCTTCACGACCGCCGCAGTGCACGGCCACTGGCACGCCTGACGCTCCCTGTCCGACACCTCACGACAAAAATGTCCCTGTGGGACACGTGTCCCATTGGGACATTTAGGTGTACCGTGAAGACATGAAGGCGAACGAGGCCACCAGCCCCCGACCTGCCGGCGACCGTCGGCAGGTCAAGGCCCAGCGAACGCGTGAGGCGCTCGCGGAGGCCGCGGTGGAGCTGGTCCTCGAGCGCGGACTCGGCGCCGTGACGGTCGAGGCGATCGCCGAGCGCGCCGACGTCACGCGCCGCACCTTCAGCCGGCACTTCGCCGGCAAGGAGGACGCGGCACTGGACTTCACGCGCGCCGACGGCGCGGGGATCAACGCGGCGCTGCGCGCCCGTCCCGCGGGCGAACCGCCGCTGCTCGCCTACCGGCGCGCGGTCACGGACTGGCTCGCCGACCGCGACACGTCCGCCTGGCACCACCGCCCGTCACTGCGCGAGCTGTACGCCGCCGTGGACGAGGAGCCCGCCCTCTTCGCCGCGTACGAACGGATCCGGGTGGATGCCCAGGACGAGTCCGTACGCATCATCGCCGACCGGCTCGGCACCGACCCGGCCAGGGACCCGCGTCCCGAGGTCGTGGTCGGCGCCGCCGCCGGAGTGCTGACCGCCGCGCTGCGCACATGGGCGCGCGGCGCGGGCACGGACGCCGAAGACCTCGCCGATCTGGTCGCGCGGGCCTACGACGCCCTCATCAGGGAGGCCGCCGACGCGGCGGCCCCCGACGTCGCCACCAGAAAGTGAAATCGCACCATGAGCACCACCCCCACCACCGGTGAAGTGATCGACTACTCCGCGGAGTTCGCCGGCAGGACGGCCCTCGTCACCGGCTCCGCCTCCGGCATCGGCCTGGCCACCGCCCGCCGCCTGGGCCGCGGCGGCGCCAACGTCGTCATCGCGGACTACAACGAGAAGGGCGCACGGGAGGCAGCCGAGGCGCTCACGGCAGAGGGCCTGAAGGCCGCCGCCGTGGCCGTCGACGTGACCGACCCGGCCTCCGTGGAGGCGGCGGTCCAGTTCGCCGTCGACACGTTCGGCGGACTCCACCTGGCCGTGAACAACGCCGGAATCGGCGGCGCGAGCGCCCCCACCGGCGAGTACGACATCGACGTGTACAACCGCGTCGTGCGCACGAACCTCGACGGCGTCTTCTACTCGATGCGCTACGAGCTCCCCGCGATGCAGTCCGCGGGCGCCGGCGGCGCCATCGTGAACGTCGCCTCGATCCTCGGTTCGGTCGGCTTCGCCGGCTCGCCCGCGTACGTCGCCGCGAAGCACGGCGTGGTCGGCCTGACGAAGTCGGCGGCCGCCGAGTACGCCGCACAGGGCATCCGTGTGAACGCGGTCGGCCCCGGCTTCATCGAGACCCCGCTCCTCAAGGAGATGGACAAGGCCGCGTACGACGGTCTCGTCTCGCTGCACCCGGCGGCCCGCCTGGGCACCTCCGAGGAGGTCGCCGAGCTGATCGTGTTCCTGCTCTCGGACCGCGCCTCGTTCATCGCGGGCAGCTACCACCTCGTGGACGGCGCCTACACCGCCGTGTGACCCGCCGAACCCCTCCAGGCGGCTTGTGTCACACCGTCCCCCCATGGAACGGTCTGCCAGAGATACGGGCAGGGGACCCGAATCGTCCGACCTGGAGGGGCGCGGAGAACGCGATGGCACAAAAGGCACGCGAGTCGTACTTCGACAACGTCAAGTTCCTGACGATCGTCCTGGTGGCCTGCGGGCACGCGTGGGAGCCGCTGACCTACGGCTCCCGCGCGGTGACGGCGGTGTATCTCACCGTCTACGCCTTCCACATGCCGGCGTTCGCCCTGGTGTCGGGGTACTTCTCGCGTACGTTCGACATGGCCCCGCACCGGCTCAGGCGCCTGGTGACCGGGGTCGTCGTGCCGTACGTCGTCTTCGAGGTGGCGTACACACTGTTCTACCGGTGGGCGCAGGACGATCCGGGGTATCCGATCAGCCTGCTGGACCCCTGGTATCTGATGTGGTTCCTGGTGGCCCTGTTCATCTGGCGCCTCTCGACGCCACTGTGGCTCCAGCTGCGCCATCCCGTCCTGGTGTCGCTCGCCGTGGGCACGGGCGTGTCGATGTGGCCGGGCGCGGGCGGCGACCTGGCGCTGCAACGGGTGCTGCAGTTCCTGCCGTTCTTCGTGGCGGGCCTGGTGCTGCGGCCCGAGCACTTCGCGTGGCTGCGGAGCTGGCGCGTGCGGTGGGCGGCGCTGCCGGTCGTGGGTGCCTCACTGGTCGCCGCGTACTGGGTGGCGCCGTGGTTCGACGCGGGCTGGTTCTACCACCGCGGGAGCGTCGTGGGGCGGGGCGTGCCCGCGTGGGCGGGCCTGTTCGCGACGCCCGCCCTGTTCGTGCTCGCGCTCGTGCTGACCGCGTGCTTCCTGGCCTGGGTGCCGGGCCGCAGGCTGTGGTTCACGGCGCTCGGGGCGGGGACGATCTACGCGTACCTGCTGCACGGCTTCGTCATCAAGTCCTCGCGGTTCTGGGACTGGTACGACCACCCGTGGCTGCACAGCCCGCTCGGCGAGCTGGCCGTGACGGTGGCGGCGACCGTCCTCGTCACGGCGCTGTGCACGCAGCCGGTACGGCGGGTGTTCCGCTACGTCGTCGAACCCCGCATGGACTGGGCGTTCCGGCGGTCCGAGCAGAAGCGCGCGCTGCCCGAACAGGCGGCGCCGCGGGAGCGGGTCACCTCCGGCGGCGGCTGACGGTCTGCGCCGAGGCGAGCAGGCAGTGCATGCGCTCGGTCAGCGAACTCAGGTCGTCGGCGGGCCGGTGGAAGGCGAGGCGCACGTCCGCCTGGCCGCGCATCCGCTCCAGACGGAGCGTCAGACCGTGCCGGTCGACGGCGAGCGGCTGGACCCGCACGACCCCGTGCAGGCTCTCGGGCGCGATGAGCCGCGTGAGCTGCTCGACGGCCTCGGGATGGGCGTCGGCCAGATGGGTGAGCAGCCGGGGCTCGGCGAGCGCCAGCGGGTCGGGCGAGGTCGCGGCGAACTCGTCGAGGTCGACGCAGACGCGTCCCGACCGGGCGTGCAGGACGGCGCGTTCGGGGCGCAGCACCAGCTCCATGCCGTCCGCGCCCTCCTCGGGCACGAGCTCCCCGGAGATCCAGAGCCGGGCGCGCAGCCGGTCGCGTACGGGGACGGGAGCCGCGTCGGCGAACTCCAGGAGCGTGGTGGGCCGTCCGTGTGGCGAGCAGAGCACGGCGGCGGCGAGCACGCTGTCGGCCGGCGCGGTGATGCGCACGGTGCCGTCGTCGTCGACGCGGTGCGCGCCGACGAGGTCGTCCTGCCCCACCTCGGTGGTGACGCCGCAGGTCCATGCGGCGGCGAGCACGGAGCGTGCGTGAGCCGCCGTGCTGGGCACGGCGGCAGTGATCTGTCGGACACCCATCCCGAACCTCCATTAGGTAAGCCTTGCCTAACTTATCGGAGATCGTCGGCGGCGGTCCACCCCACCCGTCGTCCGTCTTCCTGTGTCGTCCACCGATGCGCGGCGCCCGGTGCGCTTGACTCGACGGGTGCGCAGATTCGCCGTGTTCCTGACCGCTGTCGTCGCGTCCGTCGCCACCGTGGCCCTGGCGCTGCTGCTCTCGCCCTGGTGGTGGTGGGCCGCCGCTCCGTCGCTCGCCCTCGCCGCGCTGGGCATCTGGGATCTGGCCCAGTCGCGCCACTCCGTCCTGCGCAACTATCCGGTCCTCGGGCATCTGCGCTTCCTGATGGAGTCCCTGCGCCCCGAGCTCCAGCAGTACTTCGTGGAGCGCAATTACGACGGCCGGCCCTACGACCGGGACGTGCGCAGCATCGTGTACGAGCGGGCGAAGGCGGTGGAGGCCGAGGAGCCGTTCGGTACCGAGCGCGACGTGTACGCCTCGGGGCACGAGTTCCTGGTGCCGTCGCTGCGCCCGGTCGACGCGCCCGAGCGGCCGGCCACGGTCCGCCTCGGCGGCCCGGACTGCACGCGGCCGTACGACATGGCCCTGCTGAACGTATCGGGAATGAGCTTCGGGGCCCTGTCCGGCAACGCGATCCGCGCGCTCAACAAGGGCGCGGCGCTCGGCGGTTTCGCGCACGACACCGGAGAGGGCGGCCTGTCCGACCACCACCTCGCGCACGGCGGGGACCTGGTGTGGGAGATCGGCACCGGCTACTTCGGCTGCCGTACGCGCGAGGGCCGCTTCGACCGCGCCGAGTTCGCCGACAAGGCGGCGCACGAGCACGTCAAGTGCGTCTCCCTCAAGCTGTCGCAGGGCGCGAAGCCCGGCATCGGCGGAGTACTGCCCGGCGGCAAGGTCAACGCGGAGATCGCGCGCGTACGGGACGTGCCCGAGGGGCAAACGGTCGTGTCGCCGCCGTACCACCGGGAGTTCGGTACGCCGCGCGAAATGGTGCTGTTCCTGGCCGAGTTGAGGCGGCTCGCGGGTGGCAAGCCCGTCGGGTTCAAGCTGTGCGTGGGCTCACGGACGCAGTTCCTCGCGGTGTGCAAGGCGATGGTCGCGGAGGGCGTGACACCGGACTTCGTGATCGTGGACGGCTCGGAGGGCGGCACGGGCGCGGCGCCGCTGGAGTTCGCCGACCACCTCGGCATGCCGCTCACCGAGGGCCTGATCACGGTGCACAACGCGCTCGTCGGCACGGGGCTGCGCGACACCGTCCGGATCGGGGCGAGCGGCAAGGTCGCCACCGGCGCCGACATCGTCAAACGCCTCGTCCAGGGGGCCGACTTCACGAACGCGGCCCGCGCCATGATGTTCGCCGTCGGCTGCATCCAGGCCCAGCGCTGCCACACCAACACCTGCCCCGTGGGCGTCACGACGCAGGACCCGCGCCGCGTACGGGCCCTGGACGTCGCCGACAAGGCCGAGCGCGTCCGCCACTACCAGGAGGCGACCGTGCGCAGCGCGGGCCAGATCATGGCGGCGATGGGCGTGCGGGAGCCGCGCGAGCTGACGCCGCACCACCTGATGCGCCGGACCGGCGCGCACATGCCGGTCCCCTACGCCCGCCTCCACGACTGGCTGGAACCGGGCGAGCTGACCGTCCACCCGCCCGCGACCTGGGCGGCGGACTGGGCGGCCGCGGACCCCGACCGCTTCTGAAGGTCGCCCGCCCCGGCCCGCGCCATCGAACAGCACGAACTCCACGCGAACGAGGGGTGAATATGCCAACCGCCCCCGCAGCGGGGCGCGGGGCGGCATCATGCCGACATGGACGGTAGTACTGCGCTCCTGCGGGAGCTTTTTACGCCCGACGAGTACGCCGCGGTCCGCAGTCACGCGGACCAGCTGGGCGTGACAGTCATCGAGTACGTACGCTCATCGGCCGCGGAGCGGGCCTTGGCGCGGATCCATGTGACGCGGGCCATGGAGGCCCGTGCGCCGCATCTGGGCAAGTTGCCGATCCCCCAGGTGGAGCGCTCCCACTGCGCGGACGGCGCCTCCTCGCCCGCGCTCGACCGCTTCCTCGACACTCTGGCCCACCCGCACCCCACCGAAAGCGGCTGACGCGGCCTGAACGGGCCGGTGCGGGGCACTCGGTGCCCGAGGCAGGGGTGACGTCGCGGTTCCGGGGGAAGGAGACCCGGCACCGAAGCAGAACCCCGTGCAGAGCAGCAAGAAAGGAAGTGGTCGTCATGCGTGCGTCGAGGGGCGCCCACCGGCGTGCCGCACGCGTGGAGTTCCTCATGCCGCAGGGCTCGGGCGCCGCCCGCTGGGCCCGCCGGCTGACCCGGGAGTTTCTGGCCGGGCACGCCGACGCCCCGGCGCCAGAGGCCGAGCTGGTGGTGTCCGAGCTGGTCGCCAACGCGACCAAGGAGCACGGCAGCCACTGCCGGATGAGCCTGCGGCTCGGCTCCGGAGGCCTGACCGTGGCGGTCCACGACGACGTGCCGGGCATGCCCCGGCAGGCTCCGGCGTCGCAGACCGCCGAATCGGGCCGTGGCATCGCGCTGGTGCACGCGCTCGCCCGCCGCTGGAGCGTGCAGCCCGATCCGCGGGGCGGCAAGACGGTCACCGCGGTGCTCGCCTGACCGCCGGAGCGGTGCGGACACCGCCCCGGCGGCGCGGACACGTCAGTGCCCGCGGGCGATCCACTCGTCGAGGTGCGGGGCCTCCGCGCCGATCGTCGTGCTGTCACCGTGACCGGTGCGTACGACGGTCTCGGCTGGCAGCGCCAGCAGCCGGTCCTTGATCGACTCCACGATGGTCGGGAAGTCGCTGAAGGTCCGACCGGTGGCGCCCGGCCCGCCCTGGAACAGGGTGTCGCCGGTGAACACCGTGCCGAGCGCGGGAGCGTACAGGCTGACCGCGCCGTGGCAGTGCCCCGGCGTGTGCAGCACCGTCAGCTCGACGCCCGCGACACCGATCCGCTGCCCGTCGGCCAGCTCGCCGTCCGGCGCGCGGTCCGGGTGCGTGCGCTTCCACAGCTCGGTGTCGGCCGGGTGCAGCAGGATCGGCGCACCGGTCCGCGCGGCGAGCGCGGGCGCGGCGTCGACGTGGTCGTCGTGCGCGTGCGTGCACACGATCGCGACGAGCCGCCGGTCGCCGACGGCCTCGGCGATGGCGTCGGCGTCGTGGGCGGCGTCGATGACGATCGCCTCGCGGTCGTCCCCGACGATCCACACATTGTTGTCGACCTCCCACGTGCCCCCGTCGAGGGAGAACGTGCCGGAGGTGACGAGGTGGTCGATGCGTGCCGTCGTCCCGCTCATCAGAACACCACCACCGAACGCAGCACGTCGCCGTGGTGCATCCGCTCGAACGCCTTCTCCACGTCGTCCAGCGCGATCGTCTCGGTGACGAACGCGTCGAGGTCGAGGCGGCCCTGCAGATACAGGTCGATGAGCATCGGGAAGTCGCGCGAGGGCAGACAGTCGCCGTACCAGGACGACTTGAGCGCGCCACCGCGCCCGAAGACGTCGAGCAGCGGCAGTTCGAGCTTCATCTCCGGCGTCGGCACGCCGACGAGAACGACGGTGCCGGCCAGGTCGCGGGCGTAGAACGCCTGCTCGTACGTCTCCGGGCGACCGACCGCCTCGATGACGACGTCGGCGCCGAAGCCGCCGGTCAGCTGGCGGATGGCCTCGATGGGGTCGGTGGAGCTCGAGTTGACGGTGTGGGTGGCGCCCAGCTCCCGTGCCGTGGCGAGCTTCTTGTCGTCGATGTCCACGGCGATGACCTTCGCGGCACCGGCGAGCTTGGCCCCGACGACGGAGGCGTTGCCCACGCCGCCGCAGCCGATGACGGCGACGGAGTCCCCGCGGCCCACGTTCCCCGTGTTGATCGCGGCGCCGATCCCGGCCATCACGCCGCAGCCGAGCAGGCCCGCGGCGGCCGGCGAGGCCGCCGGGTCGACCTTGGTGCACTGACCCGCGGCCACCAGGGTCTTCTCGGCGAACGCGCCGATGCCCAGTGCGGGCGACAGCTCGGTGCCGTCGGCCAGGGTCATCTTCTGCTTCGCGTTGTGGGTGTTGAAGCAGTACTGGGCGCGCCCGCGCTGACAGGCACGACACTGCCCGCACACCGCACGCCAGTTGAGGATGACGAAGTCACCGGGGGCGACCTCGCTCACCCCGTCCCCCACCGATTCGACAACGCCCGCCGCTTCGTGACCGAGCAGGAACGGGAACTCGTCGTTGATCCCGCCTTCCCGGTAGTGCAGATCGGTGTGGCAGACCCCGCACGCCTGGATCTTCACGACGGCCTCGCCCGGACCCGGGTCCGGCACCGTGATCGTCGCGATCTCCACGGGGGCACCCTTGGCCCGCGCGATCACGCCCTGCACCTGCTGTGCCATGACGGTCAGCCCTCTTTCTCAATCGCGGCAGCTTCACGCTTTGTTACCCGCCCATCCTCGCTCACCGGTCGAGCGGAGAACAGCACCGGTGCCCAGGTCGGGGCGCTCTAGGCTGCTCTCGTGCGTGATCGAACCCTGGCTGCGACCACCCTCCTCCCGGTCAACGGCGCCCTCGCGGTGGTGCTCGTCGTTCTGCTGCTGATCGCGGCGGGCGTGGCGGCGGTGTACCGGCTGTCCCCGGACGGTTCGCGGCGCCGGGCCCGCGACATCGCGATCGCGGGGGTCCGGGCGACGGCGCAGCTGGCCGTGGTGTCGGTCCTGATCGGCTGGGTGGTGCAGCACGGCGCGGCGCTCCTGGCCTTTCTGCTCCTGATGCTGTCGGTGGCCGCGCGCACGGCGGGCCGCCGCATCACGTCGGACGGCAGCTGGGTGTGGGCGGCGCTCCCGATCGCGGCCCCGGTGACCCCGCTCGTCGTGGCGCTCATCGCCTCCGGTCTCCTCCCGCTGCGGGGGATCGCCGTGATCCCGGTGACCGGCATCCTGATCGGTGGCGCGCTCACGGCGACCGTGCTGGCGGGGCGCCGCGCCCTCGACGAGCTGACCGCGCGCAAGGGCGAGGTGGAGGCGTGCCTGGCCCTCGGCCTGCTCCCCCACGAGGCGCGCCTGGAGATCGTCCGCCCCACCGCGTCCGACGCCCTCCTGCCCGGCCTGGACCAGACGCGGACGGTGGGCCTGGTCACGCTTCCCGGCGCCTTCGTCGGCATGCTGCTCGGCGGGGCCTCGCCGGTGGCGGCCGGGGCGGTGCAACTCTTCGTCCTGGTGGCGCTGATGGCCGTACAGGCGATCGCGGTGGCGACGACGGTGGAGCTGGTGGCGCGGGGGCGGCTGCACAGGCCGCCCACGGCCTGAGGACCGTCAGGTCCGTCGCTCGGTTACGAGTCCTCCGCCTGCCGCGACTCCGTCGTCTGTCCGGGCGTGTCGCTTTCGATGACGGCGAGGAGGCCGGAGAGGACGCGCAGGCAGGTGTCGATGTCGTCCTCGGTGATTCTTCCGTCGACATCGCGCAGCACCGCGCGCTCGCGTTCGACCACGTCGCCGATGACGGTCCGCCCCCGCTCGGTCAGCCGGATCAGGGAGGACCGCTTGTGGGCGGGGTTGGGCACGGCTTCGACGAGGCCCCGCCCGGCGGCGTCGTTCACCATCCGCTGCACGAACTGTCGGCTCAGCGCCTGGAATCGGCCCATCTGAGGAACCGTCATGGGTCCCTTCCCGTGCAGCATGCTGAGCACGGCGCGCACGCCCACGGACAGCCCGTCGGCGGCGACGTCCCGCTCCACTCTCGCGTACGTGCGCCGGTACAGCGGCCCCACGAGGTCGAACACCTCGGAGAGCCGGTCTGCGACGCCGATGGACACCGGGCTGCGCCCTGCACGGGTACGACCTGTCTCACTCACCCCGCCATCATGACACCCGGGTTGTCATTCGGCTTGTGCGCGCACCGCGAGAATGACAACCTAGTTGTCATGTCCGACCTCTTCTGGATCGACAAAGGCACCGGCCGCCCGCTCGTCCTGCTGCACGGCGGCTTCCTCGACCACCACATGTGGGACGACCAGATCCCGTTCCTGGCGTCCTCGGGCCACCGTGTGATCGCGCCCGACGCACGGGGGCACGGCCGGTCGCCCAATGCCACGGAGCCGTTCCGGCACACGGACGATCTGGCCGCGCTGCTGCGCCACTTGGACACCGGTCCGGCGCTCCTGGTGGGCGTCTCGATGGGCGCGAGCCTCGCGGTCGACACGGCGCTGGAGCACCCGGACCTCGTCGCCGGTGTGGTCGTCAGCGGGGCGGGGACCAGCGAGCCGTACTTCACGGACCCCTGGACCACGGGGATCTGGGCGACCTGGCAGTCGGCGATGGCCGCCGGCGACGTGGCCGCCGCGGTCGAGGCGTTCACCATCTTCGGGGCGGGCCCGCGCCGCTCGCTCGACGACCTCGACCCTCAGGTCGTCGAGCGGCTGCGCGAGATGACGTGGGGCACGATGTCCAAGCACACGGCGGCCGAGCCCGACTGGAGCGTGCCGCTCCGCGACACCTGGGACCGCGCCGCGAAGCTCACCGTCCCGGTCCGCGCCATCAACGGCGCCGTCGACTCCCCCGACCACATCTCCATGGCCGAACGCCTGACGAACAGCGTCGCCGACGGCCGCGCGACGTCGATCGCGGACACCGCCCACTACCCGAACATGGAACGCCCGGCGGAGTTCAACCGGGTGTTGTCGGACTTCCTGGGCGAGATGGAGACCCCGGACCGGGCCGACCAGTCGAAATGACGTTTCTGCCCGCCCAGCGCTTTCGGCCGCAGCCGATTCGCCGACGGACCTACGGAACGGGGCAGAGAGCGCCGGCCTGACCGACCTGACGGCCGACTACAGGCTGCAGGTCCCGGTACGGCCGTTCGATCGGGGTGAGGAAGTCGAGTTCCTCGAGCGGCTGGTCGGTGAAGTAGTCGCGTACGAGCCGGGAGAATTCCTTGCCCCGTTCGAGGTTGGGCAGGTGGTCGGTTTCGCGAATGAGCGTGAACAGTCCGTTCCGGATGGTCGAGGCGACCTCGCGCCCCAGCTCCGGATAGGTGAACTGGTCGTACTCCCCGGTGAAGCACAGGGCCGGAACATCGCCGATACCGCCGGCAGGCAGCCCCTCCCAGGACAGCAGCCGCTCCGAGGAGGCGATGTGCCGCGGAATCTCGGGCCCGCTGATGGAGCTCAGGGCGCAGGACACCATGCGGGCGGCGATGGCGCGGTTGCGCACGGGGTGGTCGGGGTGGGCCATCATGGCGTCGACGGAGGCTTTACCGTAACTGGCCATGCTGCCACCGCTCTTGAGACAGTCGACCATGTCCTGGACGCGGCTGCGGCCTTCCTGCGGGTACTGCATGCTCGCGCCGACCAGCATGAGGCGCTTCACCCGCTCGGGGCTTTGCTGAGCCAAGGGGTACACGATGGGGACGCCGTACGACGCCCCGAGCAGGTTGACCGGCCCCAAGGACAGCTGCCCAAGCAGGTCGTCGAGCGCTTCCGTGAGGAAGTCGAACCCGTACTCGCCGGGCAGATGGTCCGCGGTCCCCGACCCCGGCAGCTCGACCGCCACGACCGTCGCCGCCTCGGCCCAGGGCCCCTCCAGGCGCCGGAAGGCGTACATGTCCTGGAAGGCGCCGCCGATCAGCACGATCGGCTCCGTCCGGGGGTCAGGGTTCTCGATGATCCGGCATCCGTAACTCAGCCCCCTGAAGGACATTCGACGCACATCTTCGTTGAGCATGGGGGCAGTTCCTCCGTGTCGGCGTGATGAACTCAGGGTTCAACGCCCTCCACGCCTGACGGGGAACTGGCCCCCACCAAGATTCCCTCGTATCGCTCAATCGCCACTCGCACACACCGTCGGCAACTACACGACAAGGGTGACGAGCACCACGGCTCCTATCGCAGCGAACACGCCGCCCAGAACGCGGGTCCCGGTGACGGTCCGCGGCCAGCGGCCGTACTCGGGTACAAGGTCGTAGTACCAGTCCGCCGCACCACGGAAGTTGAGGGCAAGACTCGTCCCGGCGGGGAACACGACCAGACCCCACACGACCTGAAAGACGATCCCGGCACTCACCTGCCGAGTGTCCCACCCCGCCGATCTTGAGGTCACCCCGCTGCCCCGCACGGAGCTTCCGGCGGTGACGCGGAAGGACATGATGCGGCGAAGCCAGTAGCCACGTTGAAGCCGCCTGCAAGGGCGTGGCTGCCACTGGAACAGCACACTTCGTGCGCGGACGGCAGCGCATCGACGGGCACGACCGTCATGTCGACCTTCGCCGGGTGCAGTAAGCCCACAAGGGGTTGAAGCCCACGGCGAGTGTGGACGTGCCGTAGGCGCGCGTCACGGTACGGGGAGGGGACGAGTCGCGGTCGCGGTGGGGCGGCGGCGTACGCTCCGCACCATGACCGTTTACGACGCAGTAGAGATCGACAAGCTTCAGGGCGGCTCCGCCGACCTGGGTCAGTACCTCGGCAAGGCCGTGCTGATCGTCAACGTGGCATCCAAGTGCGGCCTCACGCCGCAGTACACCGCCTTGGAGCAGCTCCAGAAGCAGTACGCGGACCGCGGGTTCACCGTGCTCGGGGTGCCGTGCAACCAGTTCATGGGGCAGGAGCCCGGTACCGCCGACGAGATCGCCGAGTTCTGCTCGGCGACCTACGGCGTGACGTTCCCAATGACGGAGAAGGTCGACGTCAACGGCGAGGAGCGGCACGCGCTGTACGCGAACCTGGTGGACACGGCGGACGCCGAAGGGCACACCGGCGACATCCGGTGGAACTTCGAGAAGTTTCTCGTGGGGCGGTCCGGTGACGTCGTCGCTCGATTCGGGCCGCAGACCGCGCCGGACTCGGCCGAGGTCGTCGGTGCCGTCGAGCGGGAAGTGGGCGCGGCGGGCTGAGCCGTGCGGGGTATCCCTGGGCTGTGGCGCCGGGGTGCCCCGCTGCGTGCCCGTCCCCGGCGTTGCACGATGGCTGCATGCTGTTCGCCCGGCTTGCTCAGGTGTCCCAGGAAGTCGCCGCCACCTCCGCGCGGTCGCGGAAGGTCGCGCTGCTCGCCGAGTTGTTCCGGGACGCCGATCCCGACGATGTGCCGATCGTCATCCCGTATCTGGCGGGGCGGCTGCCGCAGGGGCGGCTCGGGGTCGGGTGGCGGGTGCTCAGCGAGCGGGTGGACGCGGCGCCCGAGGCGCGGCTCAGCGTGCAGGACGTCGACGCCCTGATGACCGAGCTCGGCGATGTGTCGGGTGCCGGGTCGCAGGCCGAGCGCAAGCGGCTCGTCGGGGAGCTGATGGGGGCCGCCACCGAGGACGAGCAGCGGTTTCTGTTCGGCCTTGTGACGGGTGAGGTGCGCCAGGGCGCGCTGGACGCCGTCGCGGCCGAGGGTCTCGCGCAGGCGACGGGTGCCGCTCCGGCGGACGTACGGCGGGCCGTGATGCTGGCGGGCGGCTTGCAGGACGTCGCGCGGGCGCTGCTCGCCCGCGGTCCCGCCGCGCTCGACGACTTCCGGCTCACCGTCGGCCGGCCCGTGCAGCCGATGCTCGCGCACAGCGCCGGCGGCATCGGTGAGGCGCTCGACAAGTTGGGCACGTGCGCCGTGGAGGAGAAGCTCGACGGCATCCGTGTGCAGGTTCACCGGGACGGCCACGAGGTGCGCGTCTATACGCGGACGCTCGACGAGATCACCGATCGGCTTCCGGAGGTGACCGACGCCGTGAGGGAGTTCGGCGGTGAGCGGTTCATTCTCGACGGGGAGGTGATCGCGCTCGGCGCGGACGGGCGGCCGCGGGCGTTCCAGGACGTCGCCGGTCGGGTCGGCTCACGGGTCGACGTCGCGCGTGCCGCGGAGGCGCTGCCGGTCTCCCCCGTGTTCTTCGACGCGCTGTACGTGGACGGGCGGGATCTGCTGGATCTGCCGTTCGCCAAGCGGCACGAGCAGCTGGCCCTGCTCGTGCCGGAGCCGATGCGCGTACGCCGTGTCGTCGTCGAGGGCGAGGAGGACCCCGACGCCCTGGCCGAGCGGCGGCGCGCGGCCGAGGCGTTCTTCGCCGACACCCTCGCGCGCGGCCACGAGGGCGTCGTGCTCAAGGGTCTTGAGGCCCTGTACAGCGCGGGACGCCGAGGCGCGTCCTGGCTGAAGGTCAAGCCCGTCCACACGCTGGACCTGGCCGTGCTGGCCGCCGAGTGGGGGCACGGGCGGCGCACGGGCAAGCTGTCCAATCTGCACCTAGGGGCGCGCCGTCCCGACGGGACGTTCGCGATGCTCGGCAAGACGTTCAAGGGGCTCACCGACGCACTGCTGACCTGGCAGACGGAGCGGCTGCTCGAGCTGGCGGAGAGCGACGACGGACATGTCGTGACCGTGCGGCCCGAGTTGGTCGTGGAGATCGCCTACGACGGCCTGCAGCGCTCGACGCGCTATCCGGCCGGTGTGACGCTCCGCTTCGCGCGCGTGGTGCGCTACCGGGAGGACAAGACGGCCGCGCAGGCGGATTCGGTGGAAACGGTGCTCGCCGCGCATCCGCCGCTCGACGCCTGACCGTGTCGCCGCGGTGTGATCTTTCCTGCGTCTGACGGTTTCTTTGCCAAAGCTTGGCGCGTATAGGGTGACGGACATCCAATCAAAGTTGCATCTGCCACCTATTGGCCGCCGGGACAGCGGCCACGCACGGACAAGGGGAGAGACGTGCCCGCTTCACGCCTGAGCAGGACACCATTGCCGGGAATCGGCTACCGCTACGACCTCACGACCCGCGAGCAGCGCCAGCTGTCGGTCGTCGCACACCGGGACGGGGGCCGCACCCTCAGCGCGTACCGGGCGGACGATCCGGATGCCTGCGACCTGTCGCTGAAGCTGACGTCGGGGGAAGCGACGTATCTCATCGACGCGTTGATGCCTTCGCACCACAGCCCGAACCTGCTGCACACCACCGATCTCGGGCTCGTAGCCGAGCGCATCGAGGTGCCGGGGGCCTCGGTGTGGAACGGGCGGCTGCTGGGCGAGACGAAGATGCGCACCGAGACCGGGGCGTCGATCGTGGCCGTGCTGCGCCGCGCCGACGCGATTCCGTCGCCGACGCCGGACTTCCGGCTGGCGGGCGGCGACACGGTGATCGTGATCGGTACGAGAGAGGGCGTCGACGCGGCGGCCGCGATTCTGGGGCGGGAGTGACCGTATGCACAGCGCTGTCTTTCTGATCGAATTCGGGGCGATCACACTCGCGCTCGGACTGCTGGGGCGGCTCGCGGGGCGGCTGTCGTTCTCGCCGATCCCGCTGTACCTGCTGGCGGGGCTCGCGTTCGGCGAGGGCGGTCTGCTGCCGCTCGGCGCCAGCGAGGAATTCGTCGCCATCGGCTCCGAAATAGGCGTGATCCTGCTGCTGTTGATGCTGGGTCTCGAATACACGGCCAGCGATCTCGTCACCAACCTGAAGACGCAGTATCCGGCCGGTCTTGTCGACATGACGTTCAATGCCCTTCCCGGCGCCATCGCCGCATTGCTCATGGGGTGGGGTCCGGTGGCCGCCGTGGTGCTCGCCGGTGTCACCTGGATCTCGTCGTCCGGCGTGATCGCCAAGGTGCTCGGGGACCTGGGCCGGCTCGGCAACCGCGAGACACCGGTGATCCTCAGCATCCTGGTGCTCGAGGACCTGGCGATGGCCGTGTACCTGCCGATCATCACGGCGCTGCTCGCCGGTGTCGGCTGGGCGGCGGGCGGGCTCACGCTCGCCATCGCGCTCGGCGCGGCGGGGCTCGTGCTGTTCATCGCGGTGCGGTTCGGGCGGCACATCTCGAAGTTCGTGTCGAGCGACGACCCGGAGAAGCTGCTCCTCGTGGTGCTGGGTCTGACCATCCTGGTCGCCGGCCTCGCGCAGCAGCTCCAGGTGTCCGCGGCCGTGGGCGCCTTCCTCGTGGGCATCGCGCTGTCCGGTGAGGTCGCCGAGAACACGCATACGCTGCTGTCCCCGCTGCGCGACCTGTTCGCGGCCGTCTTCTTCGTCTTCTTCGGCCTGCACACCGATCCGGCGAGCATTCCGCCGGTGCTGCTGCCCGCGCTGCTGCTCGCCGTGGTCACGGCCTGCACGAAGATCGCGTCGGGGTACTGGGCGGCACGCCGCGCGGGGATCTCCGTCAAGGGGCGCTGGCGGGCCGGTGGCGCCCTGGTGGCGCGCGGCGAGTTCTCCATCGTCATCGCCGGTCTGGCCGTCACCTCCGGCATCGAGCCGAGGCTCGGCCCGCTGGCCACCGCGTACGTCCTGATCCTGGTGATCGTCGGTCCGCTGACCGCGCGGTACGTCCAGCCCCTCGCGCAGCGGCTGTTCCCGCAGCGCGCCGCGGTGGCGACGGCCGGTGCGGGCGCGGTGCCCGAGCAGCGCGCGGCCGAGCCGTCCCCGCAGGCGGAGCCCGGGCGCGTCGAGCTGGCGAAGACCGACGACACGTCGGACGCCGCCGACGAGGCATCGGGCGTGGACGAGCAGCCGGCCGTGGACGAGCGCATCCGCTGACGCTGCACCGCCTCCCACCGGCACCCGACGGGGCCGTTCCCCAGACCCGGGGAACGGCCCCGTTCTCTCTGAAGTCGCCCGCCGTGACCAGGGCGCTTAGCGTGGTGGGCGACGCCGATCGGGGGGCCGGGTGGTTTGGAGGCCACGATGGATCGCTCGCCCGACACCTCTCAGGCCGGTTCCGAACCCGGCATACAGAGCGCCCCTCCCGGCGACGGCTCCGTGCCGCACGCGGGCGGGGGCAGCCACGAGCACCGCTGGGTGATCCTGGCCGTGATCGGCCTGGCCCAGCTGATGGTCGTGCTGGACGCCACGATCGTGAACATCGCGCTGCCGTCGGCCCAGCAGGACCTCGGGTTCTCCGACGGTCAGCGGCAGTGGATCGTCACCGCGTACTCCCTCGCGTTCGGCAGCCTGCTGCTGCTCGGCGGGCGGATCGCCGACCTCGTCGGCCGCAAGGCCGTCTTCCTCACGGGTCTGGTGGGATTCGCGGTGGCGTCCGCCCTGGGCGGCGCCGCGGGCAGCTTCGGGATGCTGGTCCTGGCCCGTGCGCTCCAGGGCGCGTTCGGCGCGCTGCTCGCGCCGGCCGCGCTGTCCCTGCTGACGACGACGTTCACGGACCCCAAGGAGCGGGCCAAGGCGTTCGGCATCTACGGCGCCATCGCCGGTGCGGGCGGCGCGGTCGGGCTGCTGCTCGGCGGGGTGCTGACCGAGTACCTGGACTGGCGCTGGTGCCTGTTCGTGAACCTGGCCTTCGCCGCCTTCGCGTTCCTCGGCGGGCTGCGCCTGCTGCACGGCGGTCGTCCCGTGGACCGGCCGAAGCTGGACGTGCCCGGCACGATCCTGGTGTCGGCGGGCCTGTTCTGCATCGTGTACGGGTTCTCCAACGCCGAGACGCACGACTGGAGCGACTTCCTGACCTGGGGCTTCCTGGTGATCGGCGTGATCCTGCTCGCCGCGTTCGCCTGGTCCCAGACACGGGCGGCGCATCCGCTGCTGCCGCTGCGCGTGCCGCTCGACAGGGACCGCGGCGCTTCGTACCTGGCGATGTTCATCGCCGGTGCGGGCATGTTCGGCGTGTTCCTGTTCCTGACGTACTACCTCCAGCAGATCCTGGAGTTCTCGCCGGTGTCGACCGGTGTGGCGTTCCTGCCGATGGTCGCCTGCATGATCTTCTCGTCGATCGTCACGCAGAACGTCCTGGCGCCGCGGTTCGGGCCGAAGCCGCTCGTGCCGCTGGGCATGGCGCTCGCGGTGCTGGCGATGATCTGGCTGACCTTCCTCGACCTCACCAGCAGCTACGCCACCCATGTGCTGCCACCGACGCTGGTGATGGGGCTCGGCATGGGCCTGATCTTCGCCACGGCGATGAACCTCGCCACGTCCGGCATCGCCGCGCACGACGCGGGCGTGGCCTCCGCCATGGTCAACACGAGCCAGCAGGTCGGCGGTTCGATCGGTACCGCGCTGCTGAACACGCTGGCCACGACCGCGGCGACCAACTACCTGGTCGGCAAGCGGCCCACGCCGCTGGTGCGGGCGCAGGCCGCGATCGAGAGCTATTCGACCGCCTACTGGTGGTCGGCCGTGTTCTTCGGGGTCGGCTTCGTCGTGACGCTGCTGCTGTACCGGCCGGGGACGCCGAAGGTCATGTCGGGCGAAGGCGCCGCGCACATGTGAGTCCGGCGAACCGGTGCCGGTTCGCACCTCCCGTCCACGGGGCATACCCACTGAGCACAGTCCACCCGCGGGCAGGTGGCGGGGCGGGCCGGTGCGGCGTGCGGGGCGGACGAGACAGGGGCGAGGGGGCCGTCATGCGTGGCGTGCCGTACGAGGTGAACCAGGTGGACAGCGAGCGGCTCGCCACGGCGTTCGTGGAAGTGGCCGACGCCGCCCTGCGGGGTGGTCCGCAGGCCCTCAGCGCCCTCGTCGGCAATTGTGTGTCGGTGCTCGGGGTGGCGTCCGCGGTGGCGGTGCTGAAACCGCCCGCGGGCCGGGTCGAGGTCGCGGCCTCCGACCCGCGTGGACTGCGCCTGGAGCGCGCCGCACTGACCTGGGGCGAGGGCCCCGGCCAGGACTGCCGCAGCTCCGCCACGGCCATCAGCGGCGTCCCGCTCGCGCACCCGTACGCCCGCGCCAACTGGCCCTCGTACACGGAGATGGCGCGCAGGCTGGGCTTCGCGTGCGTGGTGGCGGTGCCGCTGCGGGCCCCGGAGCGGGCGGTCGGCTCGCTAAGCCTGCTGTCGGAGCGGCCGGGTCCGATCGGGCCGCTGCGGCTGCGTCTCGGTCAGTCCCTCGCGGACGCGACGGCGCTCGGCGTGGTGCCTCGGGGGCGGGCCTGAGCCCCACCCGTACGGCGCTGCTGCGGTCCTCCGGTTCCTGCGGCGAGACTTGACGCATGGCTGACAGGACGAGGCGAACGAAGCGCAGCGCCGGCCTGCTTCTCTTCCGGCGGCGGTCGGAGGGTGTCGAGGTGCTGCTCGGGCACATGGGCGGTCCGTTCTGGGCGCGCAGGGACGCAGGGGCGTGGGGTGTGCCGAAGGGCGAGTACGAGCAGGACGAGACGCCGTGGGAGGCGGCCCGGCGCGAGTTCCAGGAGGAGCTGGGCCTGCCGCCGCCGGAGGGGACCGCGCTGCCGCTGGGCGAGACGGTGCAGTCCGGGGGCAAGCACGTGACCGTATGGGCGGTGGAGGCGGACCTGGATCCGGCACGGATCGTGCCGGGGACGTTCACGATGGAGTGGCCGCGCGGCTCCGGTCGTACGGCGGAGTTTCCCGAGCTGGACCGGGTGTCCTGGTTCGGTCTGGACGCGGCGCGGTCCAGGATCGTGAAGGCGCAGGCCGTGTTCCTTGACCGGCTGGCCGAGCAGGTCTGACGTCGGGGCGTGCGGGTACACGGTGAACTGCCCGCAGCCCGCGTTGCGCACCCCCGTGGCGCGCGGGAAGGTCGAAGGAACCGCGCAGAGGAGGTCGGCAGCCATGCCCATCGCGACGGTCAACCCGGCGAACGGTGAGACCCTCAAGACGTACGACGCCCTGTCCCCCGAGGAGATCGAGCGCAGGCTCGCCCTGGCGGCGGACGCTTTCGACTCGTACCGGACGACGACGTTCTTCGACCGGGCGAGGCTGTTGCAGCGGGCCGCCGACCTGCTGGAGGCGGACGCGCCGGACATCGCCCGCACGATGACGACCGAGATGGGCAAGCCGGTCGCGGCGGCCCGTGCCGAGGCGTTGAAGTGCGTGAAGACGATGCGCTGGTACGCGGAGCACGCGGCGCGACTGCTCGCGGACGAGCATCCGGCGGAGCCGGACGTGAAGGACTCGGGCGCGGTGCGGGCGCATGTGCGCTATCGGCCGATCGGCCCGGTGCTCGCGGTGATGCCCTGGAACTTCCCGCTGTGGCAGGTCGTACGGTTCGCTGCGCCCGCCCTGATGGCCGGGAACGTGGGCCTGCTCAAGCATGCGTCGAACGTGCCGCAGACCGCCCTCTACCTGGAGGACCTCTTCCGGCGGGCCGGTTTCCCCGAGGGCTGTTTCCAGACGCTGCTCATCGGTTCCGGCGCCGTCGAGGGCATTCTGCGCGACGAGCGGGTGGCGGCGGCGACGCTCACCGGCAGCGAACCGGCCGGGCGCTCCGTCGCGTCGATCGCGGGCGACGAGGTGAAGAAGACGGTCCTGGAGCTGGGGGGCAGCGACCCGTACGTGGTGCTGCCTTCGGCGGACGTGGCGAAGGCGGCGAAGACGGCCGTCACGGCGCGCGTGCAGAACAACGGCCAGTCGTGCATCGCCGCCAAGCGGTTCATCGTGCACGAGTCGGTGTTCGAGGAATTCCGGGAGGCGTTCGTCGCCGGGATGCGGGCGCTGCGGGTGGGCGATCCGCTCGACGAGGACACGGACGTCGGGCCGCTCTCCAGCGAGCAGGGGCGCAGCGATCTGGAGGAGCTGGTCGACGACGCGGTGGAGAGCGGCGCGACGGTGCTGTGCGGCGGGCAGCGGCCCAAGGACTTCGCCGACCGCGGCTGGTTCTACGAGCCGACCGTCATCGCGGACGTGACCCCCGAGATGCGCATCCACCAGGAGGAGACGTTCGGTCCGGTGGCGACCTTGTACCGGGTCGGCGACCTGGACGAGGCGATCGCCGTCGCCAACGACACGCCGTTCGGACTGAGTTCCAACCTCTGGACGCGCGACGAGGACGAGATCGAGCGGTTCGCCCGCGACAGCCAGGCAGGCGGTGTCTTCGTCAACGGCATGACGGCCTCGCACCCGGCCCTCCCCTTCGGCGGCGCGAAGCGCTCCGGCTACGGGCGCGAGCTGTCGGACCACGGCATCAAGGAGTTCTGCAACGTCACCACGGTGTGGATCGGGGCCTGACGGCGGCGAGGCCCGGGCGGCGCGGGGATCGGCCGGGCCGGACGGTGCACGGACCGGTCGAGCCGGGCAGCCGCGCAGAGCCCGTGCAGCAGGTCGCTCCCGGAGCTGTGTCCTACGGCGAGGAGGTCGGCGAGCGGCGCGGTCGGGTCGTCGCCGGAAGCCGCGGCCCGCAGCAGCTCCGCGACCTGAGGGATGCAGTGGCCGTCGGCGGCGTGCCGCAGGAGCGCGGCCGAGACCGGGGGCGTCCGGGTCCCGGCCTGTCGGGCGACGGCTGTCAGGACGGGCAGCCAGGTGGGTGGCCGCGAGGACAGGCGTGCCGCCAGGAGCAGCCCGCACAGGAAGTCGTCGCCGGACGGGGTGGCTCCGGGGCCCAGACCCAACAGGGCGACGGCTAATGGGCGTTGAGCGCTCGGCGCCCCGTGCGCGAGCGCGCGCGTGAGCGCGGTGGCGGCGGGGCGGGCGGCGCCTGCCAGCGGCCGGGGCGGGCGCAGTTCCGCGAGTCGGGCGAGGGCGGCCGGACCGTGCGGGGTGTCCTGGACGCGGGGCGGCGCCCAGAACTCCGCAGCGGCCAGACACAGACCGCCGACCGCGACGCGTCCGCCCCCGACCCGCCCCGCGTCGCCGACGGCCAGAGCGTCGAACGGCCGCTCCCCCGCGGCGCGCGGTACGACGACGGCGGTGGGCACCCGCACGGCCTGCGGCACCACCACGGCGAGCGGGGTGTCGTCGCCGTGCGGCAGCAGATACAGCGCCTGCCGGGCGACGGCCAGAACGCGGGCGGGGCGAGGTGGCCCGGCAACAGCGGACCGGGTCAAGGTGCTGACGGTGCACGCCAGTTGGGCGGGACTCATGCTCGGGACACGACGGCTTCGTCCGGCACCGGGAACGCCTTCAGCGCCTTGCGGAAGCACTCCAGCGGCGCGTGGGCCAGGCCCGCGCCGATCTGGCCGATGCCGGGTTCGCGGTGGGCGATGCCCGTCGTGACGACCGGTTCGATGCCGGTGTCGAGGACGGCGCGCACGTCGATGCCGACGGGTGAGCCGATGCCGCCGAGAGCCGGAAGCCGGTAGGCCTCGTGCCGGGCCAGCGTGATGCGGGCCATGTCGCGGCTGGTGCGCAGCGCCTCCTGCACCGTGCCGCCGACGAAGCCGGTGATGGCGGGCGCGGCGGCGAGGGCGAAGCCGCCGAGGCCGTTGGTCTCGGTGATGGCGCTGTCACCGATGTCCGGGTTGGCGTCCTCGGGCCCGTATCCGGCGAAGTACAGGCCCTGTACTTCGGCGGCGGGCGCCGTGAACCAGGCGTCGCCGAGACCGCTGACGCGGATGCCGACCTCGACGCCGTTGCGGGCGAAGGCGGTGACGAGCGTGGAGTGGGGGACGCCGTGGGCGGCGGAGGTGGCGAGTTTGGCGGCCGCCATCGAGAAATTGAGGAACCAGTAATGGTTCTCGGCGAGGAACTCCAGGACGTCCGGCCCGTGCGGCACGCGGGCGAGCGGCGCGGCGAGTTCCCGCAGCAGCAGCGCGGAGGCGGCGGTGTTGCGGCTGTGGCACTCGTCGCCCATCTGGAGCGCCTGGGCGACGACGGCGCGCAGATCGACGCCGTCGGGCCGGGTGGCGAGGGCGGCGCTCAGGGCGGGTGCCAGTACGTCGGCCATCCAGCGGAGCCGGTCCATCACGTCGTCGCCGAGCGCCCCGTAGCGCAGGCACCGCCCGGCGCCCTCGTTGAGGTTGGCGTAGGCGCGGCGGCCGGTGGCGGGGTCCTCGACGACGAGTACGGGCATGGACGGCGAGGTGATGCCGCCCATGGGTCCGACGGCCTCGTGGTGGTGGCACGGTTCGAAGCGCACGGCCCCGGTGTCCGCGAGGAGTTCGGCCTGTTCCGGGGTGTCGGCCCACCCTTCGAGGAGCGCGGCCCCGACGACTCCGGCCCGCATCGGGCCGCACATGTCGGCCCAGTCGACGGGCGGTCCGGCGTGCAGCAGGACGTGTTCGCCGGTGGCCCGGTCGTCCAGCACCGGCAGCACGTCGCGGGCGGTGCGCACCTCGCGCCATACCGGGCGCACGGCGAGCAGCCGGTCGACGGCGGTCCGGTTCGCGGCCTCGACGGCTTCGTGGCCGGTGAGTTGGGCCAGCCTCCAGCCGAGGTCGGGGTCGCCGCCGGCCGGTGGTCGCCAGTCGAGGGCGCTGACGTGGGCGCCGGCGGTGCGGGGCACGTCGGCGAAGTCGGCGACGCCGACGGCGGCGATACGCGGCGCGGCGTCACCCGCGCCGAGCAGACCGGGCGCCAGTTGCGGGGTCATGTGGGGCCTCCTGTACGAGGGGTGGGGTGCGGTGGGACGGGAGGGGTGCGGGTGAGCGGACCGTCGTGAGCGGACCGTGGAAACAGCGGCCTCAGCCGCATCGGGGCGCCCTCACCGCCCCGCCCTCCCCGCACGCATCAACTCCCCCGCCTCCCGGCGAGGTGCACCACCCCCGGTCACCAGCGACACCGCCCACTCGGCGGCGTCCGTGCTGGTCGGGGCGAGCAGTGCGCCCGCCTTCGCGAGGCGTTCGCGCACGGCGTCCGCGTCCTGCGGGTCGCCGTCCGTGCCGACGACGAACGCGACGACGGGCGGCCGTCCCCGCTCCCCCGCGCGCTCCAGTTCGTCCGCGAGCGCCCCGGCCGGGTCGGCGCCCGCGCCGTGTCCGAGCACGACGTCCAGGACCACGGCCGCGGTGTGCGGGTCGGCCAGCGCGGCGCGCAGATGGGCGGCCCGCACCGTGGGGTCGATCATCGGGTGGGGTCGGCCCGCGGTGTAGGCGTCGTCCCCGAGGTCCAGCACCATGTGACGCTGCGGCAGGTCGATGGCGCGGCCGGGAACGTAGGGGTCGATCGCGGTCGCCGCGCCAGGCAGCAGGTGCCGTGCCTCGTAGGCGAAGGTTCCGCCCGCGTACAGGGCGCGGAGATACCGGCCGGGGACCGGGTCCACCGCGGGAGCCGTCCACTGGGGTGCCGGGACACCGCCGAGGGTGCGCACGGCCGTCCGGACCGCGTCGCGCAGTGTCCCGACGACGGCCACGGGGCCCGGCGTCCCCGGCCGCGCGGCGACCACGAGATCCGTGCCCGTCGCAGGCCGTTCGGTGCCGAGGAACGCGGCGACGACCGGCTTGCCGGTGCGCGCGGCGCGGGCGACGACGCGTTCGGCCACCTCGGGCGCGGGCGGCTTGGACACCAGCACGATCAACTCGCAGCCGGGGTCGGCGGCGAGCAGGTCGAGCGCGTCGAGCGTGGTGCGCGCGCCGACCTCGGCGCTCAGGTCGCGGCCGCCGGTCCCGATCATCTGGCGCACGCCCTCGCCGGCGGCGTCGAGCAGACACGACACCTGCTGAAGTCCCGTCCCTGAGGCGCCGATCAGGCCGACGCGGCCGGGGCGCAGGACGTTCGCGAAGCCGAGGGGCACGCCGTCCAGGAGTCCGGTGCCGCAGTCGGGGCCCATGGCGAGCAGGCCGCGGCGGTGTGCCTCCTCCTTGATGCGGATCTCCTGGTCGACGGGGACGTTGTCGCTGAAGACGAAGGCGTGCATGCCGGAGCGCAGCGCCTTGAGCGCTTCGGCCGCCGCGTACGGGCCGGGTGTGGAGATCAGTGCGAGGGCGGTCGCCGGGTCGGCCTCGGTGAGGGCGCGGGGCACCCACGCGTCGGGCGCGGCGTGCTCCGCGGCGGCGGGCTGTTCGAGCAGCGACGGCACCTCGCGCAGGGCGCCCTCGATGGCGTCGGCGGTGCCGCGCAGCGCGACGATCAGGTCGGCGGGGCGTGCGGCGCGGCCCTCGTCGGTCAGCAGATCGGCGTCGGCGAGCAGCCGCAGGTTGGGTTCGGTCGCCATGACGAGGCTGGCGGCCGTGATGCCGGGCAGTTGGGTGAGGTGCTGGGCCGCGCGCATCAGGGCGACGGAGTCGGCGTAGGCGTCGCACCGCACGGAGTTCGACGTCAGGGTGTCCGGGGCCAGGTGGCCGTCGGTGGCGGGCGGGGTGGGCTCCATGGCTTCGACGCTACGGCCGCCGCCGGGGTGCGGTCTTCGGCGAGCGGTGCCAGCGCGTGGGTGTGGATCACCGGCAGCGGCTGACAGTGACCGGGGCGCCGGGCGCGCACCAGCATGGTCGGGGACACCCGCAGCCGTGCCCCGTCGGCCCGCTCCTCTCCGCCGACGGACTCCACCTCGACGTACTCGAAAGGTGTCCCCATGCCCGTGCCTCCGCCCCCTTCGCACGCCCCTCCCCCGTCGCACGATCCGCGCGCCAGGGCCCGCAGGGCCGCCGCGGCCACCGAGGACTTCGCGGACGAGCGGCTGCCGCCCGGCAGTGCTCGTCCCACCCTGTCGATCATGATGGTGCGCATGGGGTTCACGGTCTCGGCGACGGATCTCCTCTACGGCATGTCACTCGGTCTGTTCTTCCCTTTCTGGACGGCGCTGTTGATCGCGCTCGGCTCGTCCCTCGTGGTGAGCGCGGTGTCCATCCTGTGCGGGCTGATCGGCCGCCGGGAGCGGATCACTACGGCGCTCGGGCTGCGGGCCGCGTTCGGGCGGGGCGGGAGCCGGATCCCGTCGTTCGTGATCGCGCTGCTGTCGGCCGGGTTCGTCGGGTACAGCACTGGCATCACGGCCGGGGTACTGCCCGGCAGCGGGCACCCGTGGCTGGGTCTCGTGTACTGCGTGGTGCTGAGCGCCGCGTACACCGCGGTGTCGATCGCCGGGTTCAGCAAGGGGCTGACCTGGGTGGGCCGGATCAGTGTGCCGCTGATGCTGGCCACCGTGCTCGTCGCGGTCGTAGCGACGTTGGATCACGCGGGCGGGCTCGGCGCCGTCGTGGGCAGTGAGCCGGTGCGGGCCGGGGAGGCGACGGCGCTCGGCCTGTTCGCCCTCGGCATCAACAAGTGGATGACGGGCGCCACGGTCTCCCCTGACATCACCCGGTTCGCACGCAGCGACGTCGCCGTGTGGACGACCACGATCGCCGAGTTCGTCGTCGGCAACCTCGGCTTCAACCTGCTGGGCATCCTGCTGGGCCTCGGGGTCGGCGAGTCCGACATGGGCACGGCATTCGGCATCGTGGGAGTGGGGGCGCTCGCCACCGTCGCCATCTTCGTGCAGGGCTTTCCGCACGAGGTCAACAACATGTACGCGGCGTCGCTGGCCGGACGGTCGGCGTTCGACGTGCCGCGGATCGCGGTGAACGTCGTCGCGGGGCTGCTCGCCTGCGGGCTCGCCTACTACGGGCTGAGCGCCGGGATCCTCGACGCCTTCCTCACATACCTCGGATACCTCGGCTACGCCGTCCCGCTGATCCCCGGCATTCTGCTGGCGGACTACTTTCTCGTGCGGCGAGGCCGTTACGACCTGTCGGAGGCGGCGGTGGCCGCGGTCAACTGGCGGGCGGTGGCAGCCTTCGCGGTCGGTCTCTGCGTCAATCTGGTGCTCGGATTCGCACTCGACGACGAGCTGTGGCACGTCCTGCCGCTGACCGGGGCCCTGCTGTATCTGCTGTTCTCGCTGCCGCAGCTGCGTCGCCGGGGCCCGGCGGCCGCGGTCGTCGGCGCCGGTCCCGCGACCGTCAGCGAGCGCGCGCGCTGAGCAGCCGGTGGGCGTGGACGGCGAGTTCCGTCTGGAGCCGGCGCATCGGATCCTTGTCGGGTGCGCCGGTGAGCCGTTCGATCTGCTTGAGGCGGTAGCGCAGCGTGTTGTAGTGCACGTGGAGTTCCTCTGCGGCCTCCACGCCGTTGCGGTCGTGGCGCAGGTACACGGTGAGGCTGTGCACGAGGCTGCCGTCGTGCCCGGCATCGTAGGTCAGCAGCGGGCCGAGGGCGTCGTCGACCAGCGCCTGGAGTTCACCCGCGGGCAGCTGGTCGAGCAGCCGGTACACGCCGCTCTCCTCGTGCAGGCGGACGAACGAGCGGGCCGGGCCCTCCAGTTCACGGCCGAGGGCGAGCGCGCTGAGCGCCTCGCTGTGGCTGAGGTGCAGTTCGGTGAAGTCGTCTCGGACGGTGCCCGCCGCGACGGCGACGGCCCGCCCCGGGCAGGCGGCGGTGACGGCGCGCCGCAACGCCTCACAGTGCGTGCGCAGTTCGTCGCCCTCGGGCGCGACCAGCGCGGTGAGGCCCCCGGGGGTGCCCCAGGCGGGTGTGCGGTCACCGAGCGCGGTGCGGGCGGCGGCGAGCAGCCGCTCCTCTGTGAGGCGTACGCCGCCGCCGTCCGGGCCCGCCGCGGCCTCGACGACCACGGCGGCGCGCGGCCGCTCCAGGTCCCAGCCGAGCGCGGCGGCCCGGCGCGCCGACTCCGCGCGGTCGCGCGGCGGGTGCGAGACGAGCTCGGTCAACAACAGTGTGCGGTAGCGGCGTTCGCGCTCCGCCAGTACGCGTTCCTGCACCGCGAGCATTCCGGCCAGGCTCGCCACGTGGTCGGCCGCGGTGCCCCACTCCTCGTCGGGCGCGCAGCCGGGGCCCGCCCACAGGGCGACCTCGCCGCCGCTGCGGTGTCCTACGGCGATCGGCCGGGTCACGGCCGCGGGGGTGTTCTCGGGGATGTCCCCGGCCGCCGCGACGAGGGTTCCCTCCGGGCCGCGGATGGCGGCGGGACAGCCGGTCTCACCCGCGAGGAGGACGACGAGTTCGCGGTAGGAGCCACCGCCGAGCACCGCCTGGGAGAGCCGGTCGCGCAGTGCCTGCGAGCGCTCCAGGGTCAGCGCCTGCCGGTTGAGTACGGTGCCGATGACTTCGGAGAGGATGTCGTTGAGCATGACGTCGCCGGGCAACTCGACGATGGGGAAGCCGAGTTCGTCGGCGCGGCGCAGCATCGGGGTGGGCAGCCGCGGCAGGTAGGGGCCGACCTTCACGCCGAGGGCCGCGAGTCCGCGGTCGGCGAGTTCGGGCACGAGGCCGGTGAGCGCCTGTTCGTCGTCGCGGACGGCGTAGGCGGTGGTGAGCAGGAACTCGCCGCCGCGCATCCAGCGGATGATGTCCGGCACTTCCATGATGTTCGCGACCCGGATGGCGCGTCGCGCGCCCTGCTCCCCTGCCGCGAGGCGGGCGCCCGCGAGCGCGGGCAGCTCCAGCGCTCCGGCCACGGTCAGGGCCGCGGCGCGGGCGGGACTGGGCGCCGTCACGGTGCGCGGAACAGGGGTCACGCAGCTCACTATGGGCGCCCTCGCGGGGGCTGTAAACGCTCGTGACACAAGGTTGTATACGATTGCTGGATGCGTCGGTGACCGGCTCCGCCACCCCCACCCGGTCGGCCCTGAGGCACTGTCAGCGGGCGTCAACGCCCCCGCGCACACGCTGGCACCGGCTGCCCATGACCGGCGCGTCCGGCGTTCCTATCGTCCTGACATGCCTCCAGGAACCGCGCCCTCACCAGCCGCTTCGCTCGTGCGATCGCCGGCCGTGACGCACCCTGCCGCCCCTGTCACGGTGCTCGCCATCGGCGGCAACGCCCTCCTGAACGGCGGTCCGCGCGCCACCATCGCGGAACAGTTCGTCGCCGCAGGGCAGTTGGCCCGGCCGGTCGCCGAACTCGTCCGCGCGGGACACCGCGTGGTCGTCACGCACGGAAACGGCCCGCAGGTCGGCTTCATCAAGCGGCGCGCCGACCTCGCGGCCGAGCTCGCCCCCGAGCTGCCACTGCTCGACCTCGACATGTGTGTCGCCGACTCGCAGGGCAGCCTGGGCTACATCCTCGTACGCGGCCTGTCCGACGCCCTGCCCGCGGGTTCGCGGCCCGTCGCGCTGCTCACGCACACCGTCGTCGATCCGGACGACCCGGCGTTCGCGCGGCCCACGAAACCGATCGGTGCGCACTACGAGCGGGCGGAGGCGGAGCGGCTCGCCGCCCGGCACGGCTGGACCGTCGCCGACGACGCGGGGCGCGGCTGGCGCCGGGTCGTGCCCTCGCCCGCGCCGCAGTCCATCGTCGAACTCGACGCCGTCGCCGCGCTGTTGGACGCCGGCCATGTCGTGGTGGCGGGCGGGGGCGGCGGGATTCCCGTCACCCGTGGGCCCGACGGGGCGCTGTGCGGTGTGGAGGCGGTCGTCGACAAGGACGCGACGTCCGCGCTGCTCGCCTCGGCGCTCGGCGCGGACGAGCTGATCGTGACGACCGGCGTCGAGCGGATCGCCCTCGACTGGGGCACCCCGCGCCACCGCGACCTCGACCGCATGGACGCGGCGCAGGCCCGTGAGCATCTGGCGGCGGGGCAGTTCCCCGAGGGCAGCATGGGGCCGAAGGTGCGTTCCGCCCTGGACTTCCTCGCGTCCGGCGGACACCGTGTCCTGATCACGTCGCCGGGCGCGCTGAGCGAGGCGCTGCGCGGCACGACGGGCACCCGCATCGTTCCGACGCCCCGACCGGCCGACGCCACCGGCAACACGACGGGTTCTGAGCCGTAACACGACCGAAGCAAGATCACCGCAGTGTGCACGAGTCACCTCCGGCACCCACCGCACGCCCCTCCCTCGCCGCCACTCCCCCGCCCCTATCGGCCGAAGGACCCCGTATGCCCCTGACCAACGGCACCACCAGCCCCAGCCACGGCACCGTCGCCACCCCCGCCGCCGACGCCCTGCCCCTCGACGGCCGCCACCACGTCGCCACCACACCGGACACCGCCCGCTGGGGCGTGCTCCCCGGCGCCGACAGCGCGCCCGTTCTGAAGGTCGACGACGGTGACACCGTCACGTTCGATCTCGTGTCCCACGAGGGGATCCTGCCGGACCAGGGCCGCGACCCCGTGGAGTTCTTCGGCTCGTACGGGGTGCCCGCCCACCAGGTGCCGCGCGACGCGCAGGAGATCGCCGCCTCGGACCTCGGGCGGACGCCGGACGAACTGCTCGGCCCGCACATCGTCACCGGCCCCGTCGCGGTGCGCGGCGCCCGCCCCGGCGACCTGCTCCGCATACGGACCGTGAGCCTGCACCGGCGCACGCACTACGGCATCGTCTCCAACCGGCACACCCGCGGTTCCCTGCCGGACGAACTCCCCGAGCCCGGAGCCGAGTTCACGAGCCCCGACACTCGGCGCGCCGAAGAAGGCACGGTCTCCACGTTCTGCACGGTCGAACGCGACGGCGACGGCGCCGAGTTCGGTGTGCTGCGCTGCACGCCGAAGCTCAGCGCCCGGTTCCCGCTCGGCCCGTTCGTCGGGATCATGGGCGTGACGGACGACGGCGCGGACACCCTCAGTTCGGTACCGCCCGGCCCCTTCGGCGGCAACCTCGACGTCAAGCACCTGACCTGTGGTTCGTCCCTGTACCTGCCCGTACGTGTCGACGGCGCGGGCTTCTACGCGGGTGACCCGCACTTCGCGCAGGGCAACGGCGAGGTGGCGCTCACCGCCCTGGAGGCGCCGCTGCGCGCCACGTTCGAACTGTCCGTGGTGCGCGGGGAGGCGGCGCGCCGGGTGACCGGGCTGCTCGCGGAGCCGTTCGCCGAGACCCGTACGCACTGGATCGCGCTCGGGCTCGACGCCGATCTCGACGAGGCGATGCGCCAGTGCGTGCGCTCCGCGCTCGGCTTCCTCACCGCACGTACCGGCATGGACCGGGCCACCGCGTACGCCTATCTCAGCGCGGCGGCCGACTTCGAGGTCTCGCAGGTGGTCGACCAGATCAAGGGCGTCCACTGCCTGATCCGCAAGGCGGACTTCCCCGCCGCGACGTAACCGGACACCCCACCGACCGCACCCGCACGCACCGCACAGGCACCCGCACCTGCCCGTCACGCATCCCTCTACCGAAGGAGACCCCTCGTGACCGCTCTGCTGCTGCGCCACGCGCGTGTGGAGGACTCGCCCGATCCGACCGACATCCGCGTCCGGGACGGCCGGATCGAGGCCATCGGCCCCGGCCTCGCCCCACCCGACGACTCCGGCGCCGAGGTCCTCGACTGCGCGGGCCGCGTCGTCGTACCCGGACTGATCGAGGCACATCTGCACCCGGACAAGGCGCTGCTCGACGGCTTGACCCCGGAGGGCACCGGTTCCCTCGCGGACGCCATCAGGATCACCGCACAGCTCAAGGCGGGATTCACGTACGACGAAGTACGCGCGCGTGCCGAGCAGGTGCTCCGTATGTGCGTCCTCAACGGCACCACGGCGATCCGCACCCACCCCGACGTCGATCCCGTGGCCGGACTCACGGGACTGAACGTCCTGCTGGAACTGCGCGAGAAGTGGGCGGCCCTGGTGACGCTCCAGGTCGTCGCGTTCCCCCAGGAGGGCATCTTCAAGGCGCCCGGCACGGAGAAGCTGCTCCGTGAGGCACTCGACTCGGGCGCCGACGCCGTCGGAGGTTGTACGTACAACGAGGCGTCCCTCGCCGACTGCCACCGGCACGTGGAACTGGTCCTGGACCTCGCGGCGGAGTACGGCGTCCCGGCCGATCTGCACGCGGACTTCGGCGACGACCACGGCGACAGCCGCTTCGCCCTCGCCGAGTTCATCGCCGCCCGCACCGCCGAACGCGGCCTCCAGGGGCGGGTGACACTCGGCCACGCCACCTCGCTCGCCGGGCGCCCGCCCGCCGAACGCCACGCCGTCCTCACCGCGCTCTCGGCAGCCGGCGTCGCGGTGGTGCCGCTGCCCGCCACGGACCTCTTCCTGGGCGGTCGTGGCGACGACACGGCGCCGCGCCGGGGCTTGGCCCCCGTGCGTGAACTCTGGGACGCGGACGTCCTCACCGCCTGCGCCACCAACAACATCCGCAACGCGTTCACCCCGTACGGCACCGGGGACGTCCTGGAGACCGCGCTGCTGCTCGCCCGAATCGCGCATCTGTCGGGCCCGGCCGACCTGCGCCGCGTGCTGCGGATGGTGACGTACGACGCCGCACGCGTGATCGGCATTCCGGACGCGGACTACGGGGTGCGCGAGGGGGCGGTGGCGGACTTCGTCGTGCTGGACACGCGCGACCACGCCACGCTGCTCCTGGACCGGCCCGCCCGCACGGCGGTGGTCAAGGCAGGCCGTGTGGTGGCCCGTTCGACCGTTTCCAGAGAATTCGACGGTTCCCTCGTCGCGGGCGGGGTGGTCTGACATGGCCGAGGTGACGACCGGGACGAGCCCGGAGACCGCGGTGACACCGGTGATGCGGGAGCGGATACCGCACGAGATCGTCGCGTCGGTGCTCGCCGCGACGACCGCGTTCGTGGGCGGCACCGCGCTGCACCTGCCGCCCTGGGCCATCTTCATTTCGTGGGCGGGTACGTTCCTGCTGGGCGGCCCGAACCTCGCCAACGCGCGCCGGCTGTGGTGCGCGATGCCGGTGGGGTCCACGTACGCGCTGCTCATCGTGCTCCTGGAGACCCACGCGGGCACGGCGTTCGGCGAGAGCCAGTTGGCCCGCAACGCGTTCGGGGCGCTGTGCATCCTGGTGCTGAACAGCGCGCTGATGTACACGGGCCGGGTCCGCTTCTTCTCACTGATCCCCGGCATGTTCTTCGGATTCGCGAGCTACTTCGCCACATTCTTCGGCGGGTTCGGCTTCGAGGCGGGCAATCCGTGGGCGGCCTGGCTGTGCGTGGTCGCCATGAACGCGCTCGGGCCGGTGTACGCCTGGCTGTCGGTGCGGCTCGCGTTCCCCGTGGAGATCAAGTCGCCGTCCTGAGCAACCCTGTTCACCCTGGCGTCACTCCGTGTTCGGGGCGGGGGCCGAACGTGTGCGCTGTACACCGTATCCGCGCCGCAGGAGGCCCCCATGTCCCCGCTCGTCCCCGGTAAGCGCCGCACCGTCAGACTCACCGTCGCGGCGGGCGTGCCGCTCGCCGCGCTCGTGGCGATCGGGCTCGCGCCGGCCGCCACGGGTGCGCCCAGCGGTTCCGGCGCGGCCGAGGTCACCGGCAGCGCGACGCTCGGCGACATCCCGCTGGGCGGGTTCAGCAACTCCCTGCTGCCGGGCACGGTCGACAACGACCGGGGCGTGCACCTCGGCGGCATCGGCTCGGACCTCTACCCGGCAGGCCGCAAGGGCGAGTTCTGGACGGTGACCGACCGCGGCCCGAACGGGCAGATCAAGGTGGACGGGACGAAGCGCCGCACGTTCCCCGTGCCCGGTTTCGACCCGGCGATCGTGAAGATCCGTGTCACGGGTGACGAGGTGAAGGTCCTCGACGCGATCCCGCTCACCACGAAGTCCGGCAAGGCCGTCACCGGTCTGTCGAACCAGGAGGGCCGCGACGAGAAGCCGTACTCGTACGACGCCAAGAGCCCGCTCACGTACAACCCGAACGGTCTCGACACCGAGGGCATCGTGCGCGCGGCCGACGGCAGCTTCTGGCTCGTCGACGAGTACGGCCCCTCGCTCATGCACGTCTCCGCGGACGGGCAGGTCCTCGCGCGGCACGTGCCGAAGGGTCTGAACCTGAAGGGTGCGGACTACCCGGTCGTCGAGTCGCTGCCGTCCGTGCTGCTGCACCGCAAGGTCAACCGCGGTTTCGAGGGCCTGGCCCAGCTGCCGGGCGGCGATCTCGTGCTGGCGGTGCAGAGCCCGCTGTCGCTGCCGGACGAGGACGCGGGCGAATCCTCGCGCACGACGCGGCTGCTCCGGTTCTCGCCCAAGAGCCGGGCGGTCACGGCGGAGTACGCCTACCGGTTCGACCCGGTGGACGTGGTCGACCCCGGCGAGGACGACCCGTCCGAGCTGAAGATCTCGTCCGTCGTCGCGGTCGGCGGCGACCGGCTGCTCGTCGAGGAGCGCACCGACAAGGCGGCCCGTCTCCAGGAGGTCAGGCTGACGCGCGGCGCGGACATTCTGGGCGGACGCTGGGACGACGCGGCCACCTCCCCGTCGCTGGAGCAGCTGGACGACCCGGCGGACAGCGGCGTTCCGGTCCTCGACAAGCGCCTCGTGGTGGACCTGGCCAAGGTCAACGGCGTCCCTGACAAGATCGAGGGCATCGCGCTCGCGGGCCAGGACACCCTCGCGCTGATCAACGACAACGACTTCGGGATGACGGACGGTGCCGAGGCGTTCGACGCCGACGGGCGGCTCGTGGACAGCGGTGTCGAGACGAAGGTGACGCACGTGAAGCTGCCGAAGGGCGCCCTGTAGGCGAGCGGACCGGTACGGCTCAGCCGCCGAGCCCGCTGGGCAATTCGCTGGGCAGCTCGCTCGGCAGACCGCTGGGGAGCTCGCTCGGCAGCTTGCTGGGCAACGAAGACGGCAGCTCGCTCGGGAGGCTGCGGGACCGTGAGGGCGTGGCCTGTTCGCTGCTCTTGTCGGGCGACTTCTTGTCCCCGTCGGAGCCGGAGTCGCGGTTCACCACGAGGACCACGGCGCACGTGATCACCACGACGGCGAGGAGCACCGCGATCAGCAGGAACCGGCGCCGGTCGGCGGGGCCCGGGCCGTCGGGTGGCGGCGCACCGAATTCGCCGCCGGGCGGTGGCGGTGACCGGGGCGGCACCGGAGGCGTGGACACCCCTCCAGCATTGCCGCCCAGTCACCAACACGCGAGCCCCTGAGGGAAGTTGACCGACCGGCCGAAGAGGCTCGGTCGGTCCAACCATCCCCATACGTGCCCTGACGTCAGGCGCGCACGCCCAGCAGGTGGTCCATCGCCAGCTGGTCGAGGCGCTCGAAGGCCATGCCGCGCTCGGCGGCGGCGTTCACGTCGAACTCCTCGAAGGCGCTCTTGTCGGCGAGCAGCGCGGACAGGCCGTCGGCGGCGGTGGGCTGCGCGAGCTGGTCGAGGCGGGAGGCGGCCAGCGCCGCCTGGACCTCCGGGTCGTCGCGGAAGGAAGCGGCCCGGTCCTTGAGGATCAGGTAGTTGCGCATGCAGCCCGCGGCCGAGGCCCACACGCCCTCGAAGTCCTCGGTCCGCGGCGGCTTGAAGTCGAAGTGCCGCGGACCCTCGTAGCCTGCCTGCTCCAGCAGGTCGACGAGCCAGAACGCGGCGCGCAGGTCGCCGGCGCCGAAGCGCAGGTCCTGGTCGTACTTGATGCCGGACTGGCCGTTGAGGTCGATGTGGAAGAGCTTGCCCGCCCACAGGGCCTGGGCGATGCCGTGCGGGAAGTTGAGGCCCGCCATCTGCTCGTGGCCGACCTCGGGGTTCACGCCGTACATCTCGGGCCGCTCCAGGCGCTCGATGAACGCGAGGGCGTGGCCGACGGTCGGCAGCAGGATGTCGCCGCGCGGCTCGTTGGGCTTGGGCTCGATGGCGAACTTGAGGTCGTAGCCCTGCTCGACGACGTACTCGCCGAGGAGGTCGAAGGCCTCCTTCATGCGGTCGAGGGCGTCGCGGACGTCCTTGGCGCCACCGGACTCGGCGCCCTCACGGCCGCCCCACGCGACGTAGGTCTTGGCGCCGAGCTCGGCGGCGAGGTCGATGTTGCGGATGGTCTTGCGCAGCGCGTAGCGGCGCACGTCGCGGTCGTTGGCGGTGAAGCCGCCGTCCTTGAAGACCGGGTGCGTGAACAGGTTCGTGGTCGCCATCGGGACGACCATGCCGGTGGCGTCGAGGGCCTGCCGGAAGCGCTTGATGTGCGACTCGCGCTCGGCCTCGGACGCGCCGAAGGGGATCAGGTCGTCGTCGTGGAAGGTCACGCCGTGGGCGCCGAGCTCGGACAGCCGCTGCACGGACTCGACCGGGTCGAGCGCCGGCCGGGTGGCGTCGCCGAACGGGTCGCGGCCCTGCCAGCCGACCGTCCAGAGGCCGAAGGTGAACTTGTCGTCAGGGGTGGGCTGGTACGTCATCTCGCGGCTCCCTAGCCGTTGCCCGGCGGCCGCGCACACGGGATGCGGCCGCCTATTTCGTCATGGCGCTTTACAAATTAGTATGCGAGGACGCTGCTGGGAAGAGCCCTCGACCCGCGAGGCGCAATCGGCGAGAGTCGATCGCGTCCCGGGGCGAACGGCTGTCCTTCGGGGCCCGATATCGACACACAGTTATCGACACACAGTTCAGGAGAGCCGCATGTCAGCTGCCGACGGACCCCTCGTCGTAGGAGTCGACACTTCCACGCAGTCCACGAAGGTCCTGGTCGTCGACGTCGCCACGGGCGAGACCGTGGCGAGCGGGCAGGCTCCGCACACCGTGACCTCCGGCGCGGGCCGCGAGAGCGACCCCGAGGAGTGGTACGCCGCGCTGCGCTCGGCGCTCGCCCAGTGCGGCGACGCGGCCCGGCGCGCCTCGGCGGTGTCGGTCGGCGGGCAGCAGCACGGTCTGGTGACGCTGGACGCGCAGGGACGCCCGGTGCGGCCCGCGCTGCTGTGGAACGACGTGCGGTCCGCGCCGCAGGCTCGCCGGCTCACGGACGAGCTGGGCGGGGCGAAGACGTGGGCGGAGCGCTTCGGCGTCGTGCCGGCGGCCTCGTTCACGATCTCCAAGTGGGCGTGGCTCGCCGAGCACGAGCCGGAGGCGGTGAAGGCGACCGCGGCGGTCCGGCTGCCGCACGACTACCTGACCGGCCGCCTCACGGGCGAGGGCACGACGGACCGGGGCGACGCGTCCGGTACGGGGTGGTGGGCATCGGCCACCGAGGCGTACGACGAGGACGTGCTCGGGCATGTGGGGCTCGACCCGAAGCTGCTGCCGCGCGTGGTCCGGCCCGGCGAGGTCGCGGGCACGGTGCACGCGTCCGACGGCGACCTGCCGTTCGCCAGGGGCACGTTGGTGGCGGGCGGCACCGGTGACAACGCGGCGGCGGCGCTCGGCCTCGGCCTGCTGCCGGGGACCCCGGTGCTGAGCCTCGGCACGTCGGGCACGGTGTACGCGGTGTCGCGGAACCGGCCGACCGACCCCACCGGCACCGTCGCCGGTTTCGCGGACGCGCGCGGCGACTGGCTGCCGCTGGCCTGCACGCTGAACTGCACGCTCGCGGTGGACCGGATCGCGGCCCTGCTCGGCCTGGACCGGGAGGCCGTCGAGGCGGGCGGCACGGCGACGATCCTGCCGTACCTGGACGGCGAGCGGACGCCCAATCTGCCCGACGCCTCCGGCCTGTTGACGGGGCTGCGGCACGACACGACCGGCGGCCAGCTCCTTCAGGCCGCGTACGACGGGGCGGTGCACGCCCTGCTCGGCGCGCTCGACCTGGTCCTCGACGCGGACGCGGACCCCACCGCTCCCCTGCTGCTGATCGGCGGCGGGGCCCGCGGGACGGCCTGGCAGCAGACGGTGCGACGCCTGTCGGGGCGCCCGGTGCAGGTGCCGGAGGCCGGCGAACTGGTGGCGCTCGGCGCGGCGGCGCAGGCCGCGGGCGTGCTGACCGGCGAGGACCCGGGAGCGGTGGCCCGGCGCTGGAACACGGCGCGCGGCCCGCTCCTCGATCCGGTCGAGCGGCGCGACGACGCGGCCCTGGAGCGGATCTCGACGGTACTCGCGCAGGCGGATCCGCTCCTCGGGAACGGGTGACCCCCGGGGCCCGCGGACGTGCCACGACGGGCCCCGCCCCCGATCCCGGCAGCACCCCACCTCTCCGCCCCTGGGAACATGAGCGAATGACCGCACCCCTGCACCGGCCGCGACCGGGCACGTCCGACACCCAGCAGGCCATGCGCCGCCGCAACCTGTCCCGCGTCCTGCACACCGTCGCCGCCGAGGGACCGCTGTCGCGCGCCGCGGTCGCGCAGCACATCGGCCTGACCCGGGCGGCCGTCTCGACGCTCGTCGACGAGTTGATCCGGGCGGGGCTCCTGGAGGAGCTGGGGCCGCAGCGTCCGGGCGGCGTCGGGCGGCCGGGCTCGGCGCTCACGGTCAGCGGTCGGGGGCCCGCCGGGCTCGGCGCCGAGGTGGGCGTCGACCATCTCGCGGTGTGCGCGGTGGACCTGCGCGGCGAGGTGCGGGCGCGGGCCCGGCGCCGTGTGAGCAACCGGGGGCGCGCCCCGAAGCCCGTACTCGACGACCTCGCGGAACTGGTGCGGGAGGTCGGCGCGACGGCGCGGGAGGCCGGTCTGCACCCCGCCGGACTCGCGATCGCCGTGCCGGGCCTGGTCGCCCGCGGCACGACGACCGTCGTACGCGCACCCAACCTCGACTGGCACGACACGGACGTCGCGGCCCTGCTCCCGGACGACGTACCGGTCACCGTCGAGAACGAGGCGAACTTCGGCGCCCTGGCCGAACTGTGGCTCGCCGACGACTCCCCCGCCGACTTCCTCCATGTGTCGGCGGAGATCGGCATCGGCGCGGCCCTCGTCGTGGACGGTCACCTCCTGCGCGGGACACGGGGGTTCGCGGGCGAACTGGGCCATGTGCCGGTGCGCCCGGAGGGGCCCGCGTGCCCGTGCGGGGGCCGGGGGTGTCTCGAGCAGTACGCGGGTGAGGAGGCGGTGCTGCGCGCCGCGGGCATCGCGCCGGGCCCCGACCGGGTGTCGCTGCTCGCCGAGCGGGCCGCCGAGGGCGACACCGCGACGCGGCGCGCGCTGCGCTCGGCGGGCACCGCTCTCGGCATTGCACTGACCGGCGCGGTCAACCTCGTGGACCCACGCGCGGTGGTCCTCGGCGGCGCACTCTCCCGGCTTGCACCCTGGCTTCTGCCCTCCCTGGAGCGGGAGTTGACGCGCCGCACGGCATTCCCCGCGGACGATGTCACCGCTTCCGGCCTCGGCTCGGACGGGCCGCTCCTGGGCGCGGCGAACTCGGTGGTGCGGGCCGTGCTCGACGATCCGGTGGGCGCGGTGGCCACGGCGTAGGCCGCCGGTGGTGGATCTCAGCGGTGACCACGGTGTGGGGCCGCCGTCTCTCCAAGTGCCACAGGTGCGGACCTCTGACGTGCGGTTGTGCACAATCCGCGAGTTGTCCACACCTCAACCGCGCCCTCTTCCGCCCCTGGCCGGGGGCCCCGTACGGTATTTCTCAAGAGGCATGTCGCACCGTTCCGCGTGAGGCATGTCGCCCCATCTCCCCACCGCACTCCCCCACTCCATCTCCCCCACCGCACCGCTCCGCCCCAATGAGCTCCGCCCCCACCGGTGATCGAGAGGCAGGATTGACATGAACCGAGCAACAGGTGCGTTCCACAGCCGCCGCCGTCTGCTCCAACTCGGCGCGCTCGCCGCCGCCGCGCCCACCGCCCTCCTGGCCACGGGAAGAGCCGACGCCCGCCCGCTGGCGACGGTGGACTACCCGAAGGCCGAGTCCGTCCCGGCGAGCACGTCCAACTACACGGTGGCCAACCGCCCGTTGACGTACCCGGTCAACTTCGTGGTCGTCCACGTCACCCAGGAGTCGTACGGGACGACGCTCGGCATCTTCCAGAACCCGGCCAAGCAGGTCTCCGCCCACTACGTCGTCCGCTCCTCCGACGGCCACATCGCACAGATGGTGCGGGAGAAGAACGTCGCCTGGCACGCGGGCAACTGGGACTACAACACGCGCAGCATCGGTATCGAACACGAGGGGTGGGTCGACAAACCGGAGTACTTCACCGCGGCGATGTACCGCGAGTCGGCGGCGCTCACCGCGTCGATCTGCGCGCGACACGGCATCCCCAGGACCCGTGACCACATCATCGGCCACGTCGAGGTGCCCGGCACCGACCACACGGATCCGGGGCGGTACTGGGACTGGGACCGGTACATGCGGCTGGTCGTCGGAGCCTGATTCCGGTCGCGTCACGACCCGATCCGAGCCGCCGGATCAGGGCCGAATCAGAGCCGGATCAGAGCCGGATCAGGGCCAGATCAGGGCGGGCGCGGGCGTCTCCACACGCGTGTGCGGCATGTGCCGATACGCCCGACCCGTGTCCTGATCCTTGTCGGCCCGCGTCCCCGGAGCGACCATGTGGTCACCGCACCGTCGCGAGGGAGCCGTCCTGGAGGCCGAGTTGACCGATCCGTGGGTCGCCCTGGAGCCGGGCACCGATCCGTCCGAGCAGGTCCGGGCGCTGCGCCGCGCGCACGACCGGTTCACCCTTGCGGGCACCGTGGCCCGTCCGGTGCGGCCGGTCGTCGCCGCGTCCTGGCGTCGCTCGGCGGGCGCGCACGTCAGCCCGGACGACTCGGCGTCGGTGGAGATGCCCGAGGGCGATCTCGGCAGCTACCGGGCGGAGCATCCGCTGGCCCGTGTGATGCCGCTGTTCCGTGAGCTGATGGGCACGTTCGCGGCGGACGGCGAGCATCTGCTCGCGGTGTGCGACGCGCACGGCAGACTGCTCTGGGTGGAGGGGCACACGGGTACGCGGCAGGCGGCGGGCCGGATGAACTTCGTGCCGGGCGCCCGCTGGTCGGAGTCGGCGATGGGCACGAACGCGCCGGGCACGGCCGTCGCGGTCGACCGCCCGGTGCAGGTCTTCGCGGCCGAGCACTTCATCCGCAAGGTCCAGCCGTGGACCTGTGCGGCAGCTCCCGTGCACGATCCGCACACCGGACGACTGCTCGGCGCCGTCGACATCACCGGCGGCGACCGCCTCGCGCACCCGCACAGCCTGGCGTTCGTGCAGGCGGTGGCGCGGGCGGCGGAGTCCCAACTCGCCCTCCTGTCCCCGCCGCCCGCCGCCGAACCGGCCCTCCGCCTGACCGCGCTCGGCCGTGACGAGGCCCTCCTCCTCACCCCGGCCGGCCACAAGCTCCGCCTCAGCCGCCGCCACAGCGAACTCCTCGTCCTGCTCGCCCGCCACCCGGAGGGCCTGACCGGCGACGAGCTCCTCTGCTTCCTCTACGAGGACGAGTCCGTGACACCGGTGACGCTGCGCGCCGAACTGGCCCGGCTGCGCCGGGTACTCGGCCCCGACGTGCTGCACTCCCGCCCCTACCGCCTCTCGGCCCCGGTCGACTCCGACTTCGGCACGGTCGAGCGCCGCCTCGCCTCCGGAGCGGTCACGGCGGCGGCGTCCGCGTACACCGGACCGCTCCTGCCCATGTCGCAGGCGCCCGCCGTGACCCGGATCCGGCGCAGGCTGACCGACGAACTCCGGGCGGCGCTCATCGCCCGCGGCGACCCGGACCTGCTCGCCGACTGGGTGCACGCCCCGTGGGGCGAGGACGACCTGGACGCCTGGCGGGCCCTCGCTGCGATCCGCCCGACACCGCCGACCCTGGCACGTATCGCCGCACTCGACGACGAACTGGGCTCCCCGGACCCGTACGCAACGTCACTGCAACGTCGGGATTCCTAGCCTCCTCACGAACGCTGCCCAAAGGCGGGCAGCCGCACAGGAGGCAGGCCAACATGACCCGCTACGCAGCGCCCGGCACCGAGGGCTCCGTCGTCTCCTACGAGGCCCGCTACGACCACTTCATCGGCGGCGAGTACACGCCGCCCGCACGTGGCCAGTACTTCGAGAACCCGAGCCCCGTGAACGGGCAGCCGTTCACCGAGATCGCCCGCGGCACGGCAGAGGACGTCGAGCGTGCCCTCGACGCCGCGCACGCCGCGGCGCCCGCCTGGGGCCGCACGGCGCCCGGCGCCCGGGGAGACATCCTCCTCAAGATCGCCGACCGCATGGAGCAGAACCTCGAACGCCTCGCGGTGGCCGAGAGCTGGGAGAATGGCAAGCCGGTCCGCGAAACGCTCGCCGCGGACATCCCCCTCGCGATCGACCACTTCCGCTACTTCGCGGGCGCGGTCCGGGCCCAGGAGGGCAGCCTCTCCGAAATCGACGACGACACGGTCGCGTACCACTTCCACGAGCCGCTCGGCGTCGTCGCGCAGATCATCCCGTGGAACTTCCCCATCCTGATGGCGACGTGGAAGCTCGCCCCCGCGCTCGCGGCGGGCAACGCGGTGGTCATCAAGCCGGCCGAGCAGACCCCGGCCTCGATCCACGTCTGGCTCGACCTGGTCAAGGACCTGCTGCCGCCGGGCGTGGTCAACATCGTGAACGGCTTCGGCGTCGAGGCGGGCAAGCCGCTGGCGTCCTCGTCCCGTGTGGCCAAGGTGGCCTTCACGGGCGAGACCACGACGGGCCGCCTGATCATGCAGTACGCCTCGGAGAACATCAAGCCGGTCACCCTCGAACTCGGCGGCAAGTCCCCGAACATCTTCTTCGACGACGTCTGGGCCAAGGACGACGACTTCCGCGACAAGGCCCTCGAGGGCTTCACGATGTTCGCGTTGAACCAGGGCGAGGTGTGCACCTGCCCGTCCCGCGCGCTCATCCAGCAGGGCCACTACAGCGAGTTCCTCGAAGCGGCGGTCGCCCGCACCGAGGCCATCAAGCCGGGCCACCCGCTGGACACCGACACGATGATCGGCGCCCAGGCCTCCAACGACCAGCTCCAGAAGATCCTCTCGTACCTGGACATCGGCCAGCAGGAGGGCGCGAAGGTCCTCACCGGCGGCCACCGCATCGAGTACGACGGCGAGCTGGCGGGCGGCTACTACGTCCAGCCCACCATCTTCGAGGGGGCCAACCGCATGCGGATCTTCCAGGAGGAGATCTTCGGCCCGGTCGTCTCGGTCGCCTCCTTCGCCGACTACGACGACGCCATCAAGATCGCCAACGACACGCTGTACGGCCTCGGGGCCGGGGTGTGGACGCGCGACATCAACATGGCGTACCGGGCGGGCCGTTCGATCCAGGCGGGCCGCGTCTGGACGAACTGCTACCACGCGTACCCGGCGCACGCGGCGTTCGGCGGCTACAAGCAGTCGGGCATCGGCCGCGAGAACCACAAGATGATGCTGGACCACTACCAGCAGACGAAGAACCTTCTGGTGAGCTACTCGGCACAGAAGCTCGGGTTCTTCTAGGAGACACGAAAGGGCGCCTGATCTGCTCTTTCCTGGCCAGGCGCCCTCCAGGACGTTGTTCAACAGAGCGAGCGAGATACCCTCTGCCCCCCATGCGAGCGCCCTCCGCCGGATCGACACGGGCCGCTCGGTTACCAGGTGACGGGCAGGGCGTGCAGCCCGTAGATGAGGGCGTCGTACTTGAAGGGGATCGCGTCGAGGCCGTCGACGGTGCGGAGGGTGGGGATGCGGCGCAGGAGCGTGGGGTAGATGACCTGGAGTTCCATGCGGGCCAGGGGCTGGCCGACGCAGTGGTGACTGCCGGCGCCGAAGGCTTGGTGCTGGCGGGCGTTGCGGGTCAGGTCGAGGCGGTCCGGGTCGGGGAAGACCGCGGGGTCGCGGTTGGCGAGTTCGCCGAGGAGGATGACGCCGTCGCCCTCGCGGATGGTCTGGCCCGCGATCTCGATGTCCTCAGCGGCGGTGCGGCGGCGGCCGAGGTGCACGATGGAGAGGTAGCGCAGGAGTTCTTCGACGGCGTTGCGGATGACGGCGGGGTCGTCGGTGTCGCGGATCAGGGCGAGTTGGTCGGGGTGCTGCAGGAGGAGCAGCGTCCCCAGGCTGATCATGTTCGCGGTGGTCTCGTGTCCGCCCAGAAGTAGGAGGACGCCCAGCGTGGCGGCCTGGCGACGAGTGATCTCACCGCTCTCGATCTGCGTGCAGAGGCTGGAGAGGAGATCGTCACCGGGTTCGGTGAGCTTGCGGCCGACGAGTTCGTCGAGGTACGTGGCGAGGTTCGTGTGGGCCGTCCCCCGTTCCTGCGGAGAGGCGACGGCGGAGACGATGGTCTTGCTGTTGGCCTGGAAGAACTCGTGGTCCCCGTAGGGCACTCCGAGCATCTCGGAGATGACCAGCGACGGGATCGGCAGGGCGAGATCCCGGACGAGGTCAGCGGGCTTGGGGCCGGCCAGCATGGCATCAATGAAGTCGTCGGCCATCTCCTGCACGCGGGGGCGCATCGCCTCGATCCGCTTGATGGTGAAAGCACCGCTGATCATGCGGCGCAGCCGGGCGTGTTCGGGGTCGTCCATGCCGACGAAGCTGAGGTCGGTGCTGCCGGCGTGGGCGTTCGCCGGGTCCACCGGGCTGGGGAAGCCGGGCCGGGTGAACTCGACGCTCAGGCGCGGGTCGGAGAGCAGTGTCTTCTGTTCGGCGTGGCCGGTCACGGCCCAGGGGGTGCTGTCGCCCCAGGAGCGGACCCGGGTGAGCGGGCCGTGCTCGGAGAGCGCCTGCATGTCGGGGGAAGGCGCGAAGGGGCACTTCGACGAACGCGCCGCGGGAAAGTCGGGTATGTCGAGGGCGTTTGCCCCGGGGGTGGTAGGCGTGCTGGTCATGGGGTCCTCCGGTGGGGGGCCGCTTCCGTCGTGCGGAAGGTGACAGGCGGGCCCGAATCAGTCCGTGGCGCGCGACGGAAGTGTGCGGATGTGGGGCGTGCTGAGGGTCTCTGCCACCGTGGCCGGGTCCAGGCGACGGGCCCAGAATGGTCACGACCGGTCTGGTGCTGTGGGTGGTCGGTGGCGTGAGCGGCCGGACGTGTCGGCCGACTCGGCCGTGGCCTCAGGTCACTGCGGAACCGCGGCCGGTTCTGGCCGGGCTGCGGGGGCGTATCGACCCAGAAGGTGCTGGCGGTGCTGGCGGGCCTGTTTGGGCATGTTCCAGCCGAGGACGGCGACGGGTCGCCCGTCCTCGTCGAGGTACTGGGCGACGAACCGACCCTGCTCCGGGTCGCCTTCGGCGATGTGCACCGTGGCGGTCGGTGCGGGCAGCCCGTACACCTGGATCTTGACGCCGAGTTGGTCGGTCCAGAAGTAGGGGACGGGGCTGTAGGGGCGTTCCTCTCCCAGGATGTTCGCCGCGACAAGCATGGCCTGCTCGGTGGCGTTCGTACGGTTCTCCAGGCGCAGATAACGGCCGAGGCCCTCGTGATGGAAGCGGGCCACGTCCCCTGCGGCGTAGATGCCGTCTGCCGCGAGGCAGTGGGAGTCGCAGACCACGCCGTTCGCGAGATCGAGGCCGCTGTCGGTCAGCCAGTCGGTGGCGGGAGTACCGCCGACGGCTGAGACGACGAGGTCGGCGGGGAGGGTTGCGCCATCGGCCGCGCAGACGCCGGAGACGCGTCCTTCGATCGTCTCCAGGCCCTCCACCAGTGTGTCCGGGCGAAGTCGTACGCCGTGCTCGGTGTGCAGCGCGGCGAGCCGTCGGCCGATGTCGTGGCCCAACTGGGTTTGCATGGGCGCGCTCTGTGGTCCGGCGAGTGTCACGTCGGCACCCATCTGGCGGGCGGTGGCGGCGATTTCGGCGCCGAGCACCCCGTCGCCGGCGACCACGACCCGTTCGGCCGCCAGCAGTTCCTTGCGCAGTTGTGCGGCGTCGTCGAGGGTGCGCAGGACGTGCACCCCCGCTGCCCCTGACAGGCCGGGCAGTTTGCGGGCGTGCAGTCCGGTGGCCAGGACGACGATTTCCGCCCCCAGCTCACTTCCGCTCGCGGTGCGTACGGTGCGGGTGGCTGTGTCGAGGGCCACCGCGCGCTCGCCGAGGACGAACTCGGCGTCCAGGGCGTCCAGCACCTCTCGGGTGCGCAGGTGCGTACGCTCGGCGTCCCATGTGCCGGCCAGCACCTGCTTGGACAGGGGCGGACGGTCGTACGGCGCTCCGGCCTCCTCGCCGAGCAATGTGATCCGCCCGCGGTACCCCTTGCGGCGCAGGCTCTCCACGACGGCAAGCCCCGCGGCGCTGGCCCCGACGACGAGCACATCTGACGGCGTGTTCACGCGTCCTCGTGCACGACGATGGCGGCGGCCGGGCAGACACTGGCGGACTCGCGGACTGCCTCGTGCTGGTCGGCGGCGGGCTCGGCGTCGAGCAGGATGACGATGCCGTCCTCGTCACGCTGGTCGAACACGTCCGGTGCGATCAGTACGCACTGGCCGGCGCCGCAGCACTTCTCCTCATCCACGGTGATCTTCATGCGGTCTCCTTGTTCGGATGGTTCGGCTCCTGCTGGTCTGTTCAGCGGGAGGTGGTGGGCGCGGCGAACAGGCCCACCAGCGCGTCCTCCAGCGCGTCGGCGGTGCGTTCCCAGGACGTGCCGGACCCGGCCTTGGTCTCGGCCAGCGCACGTTCGTGCTCCGCGCAGGTGTGAGTGATGAGGTGCCGGGCCATCTTGGCGCGCGCGGGCCGGATCTCGGGGGGCACGGTGTCGTGCAGGCACCGGCCCAGTCCCTGGAGGGTGCGGCGCAGACTGTCCCGTGTGAGGGACTCGTCCTCCACCAGCGTCCGCATCAGCGGGTCCGTCATGAGTTGGACGGCGAAGCGGGCATACCAGGACGGGACGCCGAGGGCCGCGTTGTGCTCGGTGACCGGACGCAGCAGGCAGCGCACCCAGTCCCGCAGGTCGGTGCTGTCGCCGGCGACCTCCACGTAGCGCGTGCGGAGGAGGTCGACGTGGTCGCTGTGCCGGCTCATGATGGCCCGTACGAGCGTGGCCTTGCTGCCGAAGTGGTAGCTGACGGCGGTGGTGTTGCCCTGGCCGGCCGCCTCGCCGATCTGCCGGTTGGAGACGTTCGACAGTCCATGCTCGGCGTAGAGGCGCTCGGCCGCGGCCATGATGGCATCGCGTGTGCCGGCACCCCGGCCGGTGCGGGGCTCGGTTCTGGTCACCAGGTCACCGGCAGTTCGCGCAGGGGGCTGGTGAGCATGCCTTCGTGGCGTTGCAGGGCGTCGGCATCCACCGCGAGCCGGAGGTTCGGAAGGCGGCGGAGCAACACCCCGAGCACAGCCTGCAGTTCGGTACGAGCCAGGGGCTGCCCCAGACACGAGTGAGGTCCGGCGCCGAACGCGAGGTGCGGGTTGGGGCTGCGCCCCACGTCCATCACGTCGGGTGTCTGCCAAGCCTGTTCGTCCCGGTTGGCCGCCGCCATGCTGCACACGACCGTCGTGCCGCGCGGCACGGTGCCACCGGAGAGCTCGACGTCCTCGTGGGCGTAGCGCAGCATTCCGAAACCGCTGCCGTTCGGATCGAAGCGCAGCACCTCCTCCACCGCGGGGCGGATCAGGGAGGGGTCCTCGACCAGCCGCTCCCAACGGCCACGGTCGGACAGCAGGTGCGCCGTCATCATCGCGATGAAGCCGGCCGTGGTCTCGTGTCCCGCCAGCAGCAGGGCCTGGCCGGTGGCCACAAGGCCCGCCTCGGACATCGGCTCGCCCTCGGCGTCCTCCCCGTCCATGAGCCGGCTGAGGAGATCGTCCCCGGGCGCTTCCCGCTTGTCGGCGATGAGATCCGCCATGTAGCCGGCGAAGGCCCGGTGAGCTGCGTCGGTCTCCTCCCGGCTGTACTTCGTCATGTTGAGGAAGGTGTCGGACCAGCCCTTGAAGCGTTCCCGGTCGCTCTCCGGCACCCCGAGCATCGTGCAGATGACGTAGACCGGCAGCGGGAAAGCCAGGTGGCTGATCACATCCGCGGGGCCGCCGTGCTCGATCATGGTGTCGACGAGCTGATCGGCCATCTCCTCCATCCGCGGTTTCAGCGCCGCCATCCGTTTCGCGGTGAACCACTTGCCCACCATCCGACGCCAGCGCTCATGCCCTTCGTCGTTCAGGGCCTTCGCCATGGGGCTGCTGAAGATGCCCTCTGCGTCACCGGCCGTGATACGTGCGGCGTCCGGCCGGGCCAGACCCTCCCGGCTGAACCGCGGGTCGGCCAGCACGGTGCGCACGTCCTCGTAGCGGGTCAGCAGCACCGCAGCGTCGCCGCTCGGAAAACTCACTGCCGCCACCGGGCACTTGCTGCGGAGTTCGGTCCACTCCGCGGGCGGCGCCAGGGCAGTGGGAGCAACGATCGGGTAGTCCAACGGCTGCTGCTTCGGGGCTTCGCTCATGTCGGCCTCCTTGAAATCACCTTCGTGATCACTACACATCGCATCGACACTTAAGTCAACCAACTGACTTAAATGCAGAGGGTCTCGGGCCACTACCGCCGAAAAAACGGGGAGACAATCGCGACCAGATCCGACGCAGCGTGAAGCCACTGTCGTCGCCGCGGCCAACGGCCCCCATAAAGCCTTCAACAGGAGGCGGGACCTCATGGTAGGGAGTGCGGCATGGAGTTCTTCTGCTACCACCGTGACCGGCCCGGTTCACTGCCACTGCGCAGGGAACTACTGGAAGAGCACTGGTCGTACATGGACCGGTACGCGGCGGCGATGATCGCCCGTGGCCCGACCTTCGCCGACGACGGTGAAACACCATCCGGCAGCGTGCACATGGTCGACCTGCCGGATCCCGACGCTGCCCGCGCATTCGCCTTCGACGAACCCGGCTACCAGGCCGGCGTGTACCAGGATGTGCTGTTGCGCCGCTGGCAGAACGTTCTGGGGCGCACCATGTGGGACTTCCCCGGTGGCCGGACCGGCGGCAACCGGTACCTGGTCCTCGGCCTCGGCCTCGGCACCGGGCCAACCGCCGATCCCGCCCTGCCGTCCAACCGCGACGAACTGATCGCCCACGGGCCACCGCTCTCCGACGACGGCACCACTTGGCTGGGCACGGCGGCACTCGTCCGGGCACCGGACCGGGACACCGCACGTGCCACCCTGACCTCGAACCGATACGACCACATCGAGGTCCACGACTGGGAGTTCGGCGGGAGGCGCTGATGAGCCGAGGCGGCGCAAGGTAGTCCCAAGACTACGCGCGGGACGGACCACTGCCGCCTGAGACCGGCGACCGCAGCAACTGCGGCTGCAGTACTGGCCGACCGACCAGCGACGCGGTGCCTGGGCAAAACGGGTGGCTGCCGCGCGCCGGGCTCACGACGAGGCGTGCGGCTCTGGCCCCGTGGTGGCGCTTACAGGGCGAGCCGTCCGGCTCGGCCGGCGGGGGCGCGGCCTCCAGCGCCCACTTACTGGGCAACGAATAGAGGAAGGCGACGTCCCCGTCCGGGGCAAGGGCGGCGACCAGATCGCCTACGGTCTCCAACTCGGCGCCGGGACAATTCAGTTCGCTGTAGATGCGGTCGGCCGTGCGACCGGAGGCCCGGGTCCCGTCGGTGATCGCGGTCTGCCGCGAGCGGCGTGGATCCAGCAGCACGAAGGCGCCCTGCATCGATTCAGAACTTCAAGCACAGAAGTGTACGTTCGTACGCTCTCAAGGTTAGGGTCGCCCGCATGACTATCGACATAGGGGTGCGGCCGACCCTCGCCGAGCGGCGTGCCCGCGCCGCAGTGGGTGCGCTGTTCTTCACCAACGGGGCCCTGTTCGCCAACCTGTTGCCGAGGTATCCACAGATCAAGGCCGATCTCGGGATCAGCAACGGCACCTACGGTCTGGCCGTCGCGGCGTTCCCGGCCGGGGCGATCGCTGCCGGGCTTGCCGCCGGGGTGCTCATCCGTCGGCTCGGCTCAGCTCGGGTCGCGGTCTTCGGCACCCTGCTGACCAGCGTGGGCATCCTTGCGGCTGGTCTCGCCGAGTCGGTGGCACTGTTCGGGGCGGCGTTGTTGCTGGCCGGGGCAATGGACGCGCTCACCGACGTCGGGCAGAACGCTCACGGCCTGCGTGTGCAGCGTCATTACGGGCGGTCCATCATCAACTCGTTCCACGCGATCTGGTCGATCGGCGCCGTCACCGGAGGGCTGATGGCCGCCGGCGCCATCGCCCTTGGCCTGTCCCTCGGACAGCATCTGACGATCTCGGCGGCTGTCTTCGCTTTCGTCGCCCTTGCCGCCTGGCGGTTCTGTCTGCCGGGCCCCGACAGCGCACCGAAGGACGCCGACGCCCCGGGACAGCACTCGGCTGCGCGCGTAGGCGGCTCTCTGTCCACCCGGTATGTGCTGGTTGCCCTGGTCGTCATCGCCACGGCCGGAACTCTGGTGGAGGACGCAGGAAACTCCTGGGCCGCTCTGTATCTCTCCGATGCCCTGCGGGCGTCTGCGGCGCTCTCGGCCGGCGGCTACATCGCCTTGGTGGGCGCCCAGTTCATCGGCCGCATCATCGGAGACCGGCTCGTGGACCGTTTCGGGCAGCGCACCGTGGCCCGAACCGGCGGCCTGATCGCCGCGGTTGGCATGGGCCTGGCCCTGGCTGTGCCCACACTGCCTGGCACGGTACTGGGATTCGCCGCGGCCGGTTTCGGAGTGGCGACCCTGGTGCCCGCCGCGATGCACGAAGCCGACGAACTGCCCGGCCTCAAAACCGGTTCGGGCCTGACGATTGTCTCCTGGCTCATGCGTCTGGGCTTTCTGCTCTCCCCACCGGTCGTCGGGTTCGTCGCCGACGCGACCAGTCTGCGCGTGGGCCTACTGGCGGTACCCCTGGCCGGGCTGCTCGTGGTTCTGCTGGCACGGGTCCTGCAGGCCCGCCGTAACCGAACGCCGCCGGGAGACACGTGCCAAGCGGGCGCCAACCGCTCGTGAACGGTGCCTGCGCCCGACGGGTCCTCGCCGCGTACCAAGAGCACACGGCTTTTCGAGCCCCACAGCTCAGCACGGGCTACCGGCCTGCGGTAGGAGTCTCGCCGAATCGCTTCTTGTATGCCTTGACGAAATGGCTGCTGTCGGCGAAGTGCCAGCGGGCGGCGATCTCGGAAACGGTGAGGCGTGTCGAGAGCAGCTCCGCCCTGGCGCGTTCAAGTCGACGTTCGCGCACATATGCCATGACCGACGACGTGTCCCCTTGGCCGAACGCGCGGTAGAGAGTGCGGACGGACACGTTCAGGGCCCCCGCGATCCCCCCGGGGCCGAGATCGGGGTCGGCGAGCAGCCGGGCCTCTATGTGGTCCATCGCCGCTCTGAGGAGCGCGGGTGCGAACTCTGCGTCGTCGATGATCTGGTCGTTCAGCAGTCCCCTGAACAGTTCCAGGGTCGCGTTGCGGGCGGCCCTGGAGGCGCCAGCACCGAGTCCGTCCGCCAGTTCCGTCCAGAGACGGAGGTGGGCGAGCAGAAGGGCCGCGGCGGGTGACGCCTGTTCCGCGGTGACCGCCCGCGCGTTCTTCGGGAAACGAATCTCGCTCGCGGGGACGACCAGGGTGATCGCCCGGGTGCCCCGGGCGACCTCGAAGTCCCAGAGATCCTCGTTCCTGCGCGCGCACAGGGTTCCGGCCGCCACGGTGGCTCTCCGACCTCCCGTGGTGAAGCGCCACTCACCGCTGAGGGTCACGCTTGTCACGATCCGGTCCTCGAGGTGCCCATCCGGGCCGCCGGTGGCCCCTGCGACCGCGTCGCTGTACTGGTCCTCCAGGAAGAGGTCGAGCAGGTTCTGCTTCCAGATGCGGGCGCGGTACGTCCCTTCGCTGTGCCGCGGCAACCGCATCGGCGGAGCCGGCACCGACTCCCCCGCCTGACGCTGCCACTCCCTGAGCAGCACACCGTTCCGGTTCTCGTTCGCATACGGCACGGTGACGTCGACCATGGGTGCGGAAGGGTTTCCGATCCGCCACGGAGACACGCTGACTTCGGTGCTCATCTGGATCAAGGTACCCCTCCCCCTGGCCATCGCCCCCGGCCGGGCTCACCGTGCGGTTCTGGGTGGAAGGGAAGTACAACGCACGGGGCCGACTCGTACAAGTCGCCGGCGTCCGGGCCTTGTGATCATGATCCGGCGCCTTCCCGCCTTCCCGCCTTCCCGGCACGAGCGGGTTCTCCCGCCTTGGGACGAGCAGGTTTCGCCGACCCTCCGGGTCCCTGCTTCCGACCGCCCGGGCGCTGATCCGCCTGTCCGGGGTTGTTTCACTCATCAACTGGAGTACTTGGTGACCGAATCCGTGGTGGCTCTCTTCGAGAGTCTGGTTGGCGCTGAGCCACCGCACGACGTACCTGTTCTGTTCGACACGGCGTGCGTGATGGGTGGGAGCATCGCCGGACTCCTCGCCGCACGTGTGCTCTCCGACCGCGCGCGCAAGGTCGTCATCGTCGAGCCCGACGACACATCGGCGAAGGCCGAGTCGCGCTCCGGGGTGCCCCAGGACCAGCAGGTGCACACACTGCTGCCGGCCGGCCGGCTGTGGATCGAGCGGTGGCTTCCCGGTGTTTCGCAGGAGGCGCAGGACCGGGGCGCATCACTCGTCGGACCCGAGCAGCAGTTCGTCGGCCACGATGACATCCGGCAGGTCCCGGACGGCGCGGATCACCAGTTCCTCGCGGTCGGGCGCCCTCTGCTGGAAAGCCTCGTTCGGGCCCGGGTCACCGCCCTGCCCAATGTCTCGGTCCTGCGGGCGCGGGCGACCGGGTTGCGGTACGGCGACGGCGCCGTCGTCGGCGTGCGCTTCGCCGAGACCGGGACCCGGACCGGGGAGCGGGCGGAGGGGGTCCTCGCGGCGGACTTCGTCGTGGACGCGATGGGACGCTCCAGCAGGCTGTCGAACTGGCTGAGTCAGGACGGTTACGACCAGCCCCGGCTCGAACGGCTTCAACCCCCGGTCAACTACGCGACCGCCCTGTTCGAGCGCCCGGCGAAGTTCTCGGAGCTGGACGTGGCGACCGTGCTGCAACTGTTCACACCGCGGTACCCGTCGGGCGGAGTGTCCGTCGCGGCGGCGACCGCGGTCGAGGAGCAGCAGTGGCTCGTCATGCTGATGGGCTACGGCGACAACCGGCCTGGCAGGACGACCGACGAGTTCCGCGCGCACTGTGCCGCGCTGACCACGATCTTGCGCGACATCACCAGCGGCGACGTCACCCGTGAGGTGGTGACGTACCGTCAGGCGGACAGCAGACGCCGGCACTTCACCGAAGCAGGCCACCTGCCGGCGCGCCTGGTCAGCATGGGGGACGCCGTGGCCTCCTTCAACCCGGTCTACGGCCAGGGCATGAGCTCTGCCGCTCTGCACGCCTCCTGCTTGGCCTCCTACCTCGACAGCGGCCCCGACCTCGACGCGACGGCAACGGAGTTCTTCCGTCTGCAGCAGGTGGTCGTCGACGCAGCCTGGGCCGTGTCCGCGGGAGGTGACGCCGCCCGCATCGACGCCGAGACCGGTACCGAGGTGCCGGAGGAAGTGCGGCAGCAGCGCCAGGGGATGGCGCAGATTGTCGGCGCCACTCTCGTCGACGCGGATGTGTCGCGGGCATTCAACAACGTCTCCTACATGCTGCGTCACCCCAGCACGCTGTTCGACCCAGAGCTTCTGGGGAAAGCGGCGGCCGCCGCCGAAGGAGCTGCCGAGAAACGACGGACACCACGATCGACCGCGCTCCGACCATCCGCGACTCGCCAAGACGACCCCTGTGCGTAGGGGGCAGCGGCTGCGGACTCTGTCAACTGCTCGCTGTCGCCCCAGGGGTGGAGTCCGCGCAGTCGTAGGAGCGTCCATGACCAGCAGGGCCCGATACCGACAGCAGACGCGGCGGGCAACGGCAAGGAAGAGGTGCACACACATGGGTGGCAACGGCGTCATCGACGAGGCCGGAACGGGACGGGGCGGCCCGGCAGAGCCGTCGGTTCCCGCGCCGAACAAGATGGAGGGGGGTGTCTCGGGGGAGCGAATGGTGCTGTTCACCGACGCGGTGACCGCGATCTCCATCACCCTGCTGATCCTGCCGCTGGTGGACCTCGTCCCCGAAGCTGCCTCCGCCCACGAGGGCGCCAGCGAGGTGATCACCGGCCACCTCAACCAAATCTGGAGCTTCCTGCTCAGCTTCACGGTCATCGCGAACATCTGGCAGGAGCACCACCGAAGCTTCTCGACGGTCAGTAAGGCCACCCGCCCCCTGTTGGTGTGGAACATGGGGTGGCTGCTGTCGGTCGTCGTGCTCCCACTCCCTACGGAGATGATCGGCGCCTTCGGCAGCGACCGGTTCGTGGCGGCGTTCTACTACGCGGTGCTCCTCGTCAGCATGGTGTGCCGGCTGGCCATGCTGAAGATCCTCAAGAGCAACCCGTGGATGGTCGAGGGCGAGGGCGAAGAGACCCGCCGGAGGACCGCGCTTTTGTACACCGACGGTTGCATCAACGTCATCGCCATGGTCGTCGCGTTCGCCATCGCCCTGGCCCTACCGGTACTGCAGTACTACAGCCTTCTGCTTCTGATCCTGCCGGGACGGCTGCGCTTCACGGGCCGGCGCCGCTCTCGCTGATCACAGGAACGGCCAGTGCCCGGGTACCCGCCGAGCCCCGGGGCCATCTGCCCCGCGGCTCGGCGGAGCGGCAACTCACGCGGTAGGTCTATGAACTGATGGCACGTCAGGTTACGCTCCGGCGCATGACTTCCACGGTGGTCTGGGGCACCGGGAACGTGGGACGCGCGGCGATCCGAGCCGTCGACGCCCACCCCGGGCTCGAACTCTGCGGCGTGCTCGTGCACGACCCCGCCAAGGACGGCCGCGACGCGGGCGACCTGGCCGGTTGTGACCACGCCCTCGGTCTCACCGCGACGACGGACGTCGACGCGGTGCTCGCGGCCCGGCCCGGCGCCGTCTTCTACGCGGCCTCCGGCGAGCTGCGCCCCGACGAGGCCCTCGACGACATCTGCCGCGCCCTGCGCACCGGTGCCGTCGTCGTCTCCCCGGCCCTCTATCCGCTCTACGACCACCGCAGCGCACCGCCCGACTTCACCGATCCGGTGCGCGCGGCCATCGCGGAGGGCGGCGGCTCGCTGTTCGTGTCCGGCGTCGACCCCGGCTGGGCCAACGACGTACTGCCCCTGCTGGTCAGCGGTCTCGGCACCCGCGTCGACGTGCTGCGCTGCCAGGAGATCTTCGACTACTCGACGTACGACCAGGAGGACTCGGTACGCCATCTCGTCGGCATGGGACACCCCATGGATTACGAGCCCCTGATGCTGGCGGAGTCCGTACCGACGATGGTGTGGGGCGGGCAACTGAGGCTGATGGGGCGGGCGCTCGGGGTCGAACTCGATGAGATCCGCGAGACGTTGGAGCGCCGGGCCCTGGAGAGCGACGTCACGACGGCGACCATGGGCGACTTCGCCGCGGGCACCCAGGGCGCGGTCCGCTTCGAGGTGCAGGGCGTCGTGGACGGCGAGGTGCGCATCGTCGTCGAGCACGTGACGCGGATCCATCCGTCCTGTGCGCCCGACTGGCCGGTGCCGCCCGGTGGCGGGGCCGGCGCGCACCGGGTGATCGTCGAGGGCCGCCCGCGCATCGAGGTCACCGTCCAGGCCACCGACGAGGGCGGCAACCACGCGGCGGGCGGCAACGCGACCGCCGTCGGGCGCCTCGTCGGCGCGATCGACTGGCTCGTGGCCGCGCCGCCCGGACTCTACGACGCGCTCGACGTGCCCGTGTCCCCCGCCGTCGGCCGGCTCGGAAGGAAGCAGCCATGAGGATCGACATACCTGACGGTCAGGAACCCATCCCGTACGTGTGGGGCGAGATGGTGCCCGGCATCGGGCCCGCGGCGGCGCAGTTCTCCATGGCGGTGTACGACCACTCGACCCTGGGGCTGCGGGAGTTCGAGGCCGCGCGGCTGCGGATCGCACAGCTCAACGGGTGCCTGTTCTGCCTGGACTGGCGTACCGAGCGGGACGGCGAGAAGGTCGAGGAGTCGTTCATCGACGCCGTCGAGGGCTGGCGCGAGACCGACGCGTTCGACGAGCGGACCCGGCTCGCGGCCGAGTACGCGGAGCGTTACGCCGTCGACCACCACGGCCTGGACGAGGAGTTCTGGGAGCGGATGACCGCCCACTACAGCCAGGCGGAGATCGTGGAGCTGAGCATGGCCATCGGCTCCTGGCTGGCCTTCGGACGGCTCAACCACGTGTTGGGTCTCGACGCGGTGTGCGCCCTGCCCAAGCCGTGAACCACCCCGGGCGGCCGCGACTCGGGCAGGTCGCGGCCGTCACAGGTCAGTGGCGACGATCTTGGCGATATTGCGCTCGGCGAGCGCCGTGATGGTCACGAACGGGTTGACGCTGGTGTTGCCCGGGATCAGCGCGCCGTCGATGACGTAGAGGCCCGTATAGCCGGACAGACGGCCGTAGTTGTCGGTCGCCTTGTTCAGTACGGCGCCGCCCAGCGGGTGGTACGTGAGGTGGTCGCCCCAGATCTTGTACGTACCGAACAGGTCGGTGCGGTAGATCGTGCCCTCCTTCGCGTTGATCTTGTCGAAGATGGTCTTGGCCGCGTCGATGCCCGGCTGTTTCCACGCGGTCTGCCAGTTCAGGTCGACCCCGCCCGACGTCGGGTTGTACGTGAACTGCGCGCGGTTCGGGTTCTTCGTGATGGACAGGTAGAACGACGCGTACGTCTCGATGCCGGTCGGCAGCGGCGCGACTTCGGCGAAGGCACCGCCCGCGGCCCAGTTGTCGATGCCGCCGGTGGGGATCGACGCCTGGAGCGAACCGGTCGGGTCCCACAGGTGGTTGGCGCGCCCGCACATGACGTTGCCGTTTTCGCCCCAGCCCTTGCCGATCTCACCGTTGAGCGCGGGCAGGACGCCGGTCGCCTTGAGCCTGGTGAGGAGCTTGCTGGTGCCGACGCTGCCCGCGGCGAAGAAGACCCGGTCCGCGGTGACTTCCTTGGTGGCCGTGACGGCGCCGGTGGTGTCGAGCTGGTCGATGCGCACGGTGTAGCCGCCGCCGGCGGCCGGGGCGACCGACGTCACCTTGTGCAGCGGGGAGATGGCGACCTTCCCGGTGGCCTTGGCCCGCGCGAGGTAGGTCTTCTGCAATGACTTCTTGCCGTAGTTGTTGCCGTAGAGGATCTCCCCCGCCAGCGCCGACTTCGGCACCGTCCCCGCGGCCTCCTGCTTCATGTAGTCCCAGTCGTACACGTCGGGGACGAACACGAACGGGAAGCCTGAACGCTGGGCGTGCTTACGACCGACGCGCGCGTACTGGTAGCACTCGGCGGACTCGAACCAGTTCGGGTCGATGGTGGCGACGCCGAGCCCCGCGTTGGCGCGCGGGTAGTACGTGCCGTACATCTCGCCCGCGTCGACGGACGGCAGGATCGCCGCGAAGTTCTCCCTCTTGGGCGTCACCGCCATGCCGCCGTTCACCAGCGAGCCGCCGCCGACGCCGCGGCCCTGGTAGACGGTGATGCCGGCGAAGTCCTCCGCGTCCAGGATCCCGGTGTACTTGGGGATGTTCTTGTCGATCGGGAAGCCGAGGAAGTTGCTCAGGGGCTGCTTCGTTCTGGTTCTCAGCCAGAAGGATCTGTTGTCGGGTGCGGTCGTGTTGGCGAATATCTTGCCGTCGGATCCCGGGGTGTCCCAGGCCATGCCCATCTCCACCATCTGCACGGCGACGCCCGCCTCGGCGAGCCGGAGCGCGGCCACGGAACCGCCGTACCCGGTGCCGATGACGAGCGCGGGCAGGTGTGCCCCGTCGGCGACGGGAGCGACGGCCGCCGCGGTGGAACGGTCGGCCGCGGCGGCGTGACCGCTGAGGGCCACGGCGCCGAGAAGAGAACTTGTTCCTGCGAGGAAGCCTCGGCGGGAGATCCCGTTACGGGCCACTTCAGGACGGGTTGAGTCGGTCATTGCACGTTCCTCACTCTCGACGGAATGGGAACGAGTTCTACTGTTGATCGTCAATCAAGTCGATGCATACCGATAGGTAACGTGCGTCCAATTCACGCCAACTTCTCCCGATCTTGGACATCGACCCGGGATCCGGTCTTGTGCGCCGACTGGATCACGCTCGCGCGCGGGCCCGGCCCCGCCCGGCGAGGGGTACACGGCCCAGCGTCGGCTTCAGGACCGGTGCATGGCGGGCCAGGAAGTCCCACAGCTGGTCGGCGACCGGCCCGTGCGGCCGGTCGCGTCGGCGAGCTGCCGAGAGTTCCTCGACCACACCGGGAAAATGCCGTCCGGCGATGGAGATCAGGCTTCCGTCACGCAACTCGTTCTCGATCAGGAACCGCGGCACGTGCCCCCACGCCATGCCGTGCAGGATGAGCTCCTTCTTCATGAGGTGATCCGGAACGGAGCTTTGGGGCGCGCCCTCGACCAGGAAGTGGCCTTGTTCGGACGGGTGCCGCGCCGAGTCCCGGATCACGCATTGGGTGAGGGCCTGCATCCGCTGCGGTGTGATGTCGGTGTCCGGAGGGAAGGGCAGGAAACCGGGCGCGACGACGGGCACCAGCGCGACGTGACCGAGATCGACCCACTCCATCCGCACGTCGCTCTTGGGGACGCGGTGCACGATGAGGTCGGCTTCGTCCTCCAGCAGCCGCTCCCAGGGTCCGGTGACCGTTTCGAACCGCAGGTGCAGTCGTGTCTGCGGGCGCTGCGCGAAGAAGCCGCTGAGCAGCTCCAGCACCGGGGGAAGCGGACACAGGTCCCCGAGCACCACGCGCAGCTCGGCCTCTTCGCCCATCGCCAGCTGCGCGGCATAGGTCTGCAGCTCCTCGGCCTCGTTCAGCAGGACGTGCACCTTGCGGTGGAAGGCGTGCCCCGCCTCGGTCAATTGAACGCGATAGCCGGAGCGATCCAGCAGGTCCAGGCCCAACTGGCGCTCCAGCTTGCCGACCGCCGCGAACACAGAAGGGTGCGATCGGTGCAGCCGATCGGCGGCGGCCTGGAAGCCGCCGTCGAGCACTACGGCGTTGAAGCACTGCAGCTCGTGGAGCGTGAAGTTCGACATTGTCCAGGGAACCTACAGGGTGCGTTGAATCTTTGTAATAGAAGTCTGCAGATGGCGTTCCTAGGCTGAGCGCATGGCCGCTGGATCACTGGAGCTGACATGACTTCTCACACCCGTACCGCCATCACCACCGGAGATGGTGTCCGCATCGCCTACCGCTTCGACGGTGATGAGAACAAGCCCGTGCTGCTGCTCTCGAACTCCATCGGTACCGACCTCCACATGTGGGACGGTCAGGTGCCGGCGCTGACCGAGCACTTTCGGCTGCTGCGCTACGACGCGCGCGGCCACGGTGCCTCCGACGTCCCGAGCGGCCCGTATTCCCTGGACCGGTTGGGACGCGACGTGGTGGAACTGTTGGACGCCCTGGACCTGAAGCGGGTGCACGTGTTGGGGCTGTCCCTGGGGGGAATCGTCGCGCAGTGGCTGGGGATCCATGTTCCCGAGCGCGTCGACCGCCTCGTGCTCTCCAACACCGCCGCGTACCTCGGCCCGGCAAATCAGTGGGATCGACCGATCGCCGAACTGCTGGAGGCCCCCGACATGCGGGTCACCGCGGACCGGTTCCTGCACAACTGGTTCCCGGCCCGCATGCTGCGAGGTGACAACGAGGTGGTCGAGGGTTTCCGCCGCACTCTGCTTGCCACGCGGCGCGAGGGCGTGGCCGGGAGCTGGGCCGCGGTGCGGGACTACGACCTGCGCCGCACGGCCACGCTCATCCACAACCCGACACTGGTCATCGCGGGCGAGCACGACACGGTTACGTCCGTCGGCCACGGGCAGGAACTCGCCGAGACCGTACCCGGCGCACGGTTCACCGTCCTGCCCACGGTGCACATGGCGAACGTCGAAGGACAGGCGGAGTTCCTGGACGCCGTGGTGGCCTTCCTTGCAGAAGGGTCTTGACCCGGGCCGAGGAGCGGAGGAAGAGGTGGCGCGGGTGTGGAACCAGAGGGGGCGAAAGTCGTCGGCTTTGGCGCTGCGGTGACGGCGCCTTCGCGGCAAGACCGAACGCACGCACCATGCCCTTGGCGCGAACCGCCGCGCTGCTCACGCGCACGGTGCGGCAGGTGAATCAGGCTCGGCCAGGACATCGCTCTCGTGCGCCCGCTCCCCTTCCACCCGGGCGGCAACGTCGGTCAACTCCCCCGCCAAGTAAGGCGGGACCTCGTCCCCGTGACCCACTGCGGCGGGAGATCGATGGCATCTCGGAAGCGCGTGGCTCCGGGGACTCAGGGGCGCGGCCCCAGCCCGGTGAAGAGGGCGTCGAGGAGGCGGTCGACGTATGCGTGGGTCAGTGGCTCCTGGGTGATCAGCAGACGGAAGTACAGCGGGCCGGAGAGGATCGCCATCGCCAGGTCCAGGTCGAAATCGGGCGACAGTTGGCCCTGTGCGCGTGCGGTCTTCAGGCGGGCGATGGTCTTCTCCGCCTGTGGAGCGATGAACCGCTCGTTGAGAGCGGCGGCCACACCGGGGTCGTGCTGGGCCTCTCCGACCAGAGCCCGGAAGAGAGGGCTGAAGGGCGCCCCGGCCAGGAGGTCGACGGCCTCGTGGATCTGCCGGCGCAGGTCCGCGACGACATCGCCCGTGTCGGGGTAGTCCAGGGCGGACTCACTGAGCGACAGAAGTGAGTCGAGCAGCAGGGCGCCCTTGGAGGGCCACCGGCGGTAGACGGTGTGCTTGCCGACGCCGGCCCGGCCGGCGATCGCTTCGATGCTGAGTTTGGCGTAGCCGAGTTCCTGTCCCAGTTCCAGCGTGGTTCGCATGATGGCTTCGGTCAGGTCGGGGCCGCTGCGCCGGGGGTTGGTCATGCTCCCACCGTAGCCGAACGGCACGGCACGTGCCGTGCTTGACAGGAATCCGCGACCCCGGCACGCTACTTTTCGCATCGGCACGGCACGTGCCGTTCCTTCAGTGGGGTGGGTGTATGAACACTGGCCTGACCACGGTGGGTGCGGGGCCTGCGGGACCGATGCCGACCAAGGAACTGTGCGCCCCGGCGTGCGTCGCCCGCTCCTGCAGCGGCAAGAGCAGCTGCGCGAACCGGCGCGGGCGAACGACCCGGGCGGACAGATCCTGGACACTGACCGCTGACGCACGATGAGGACGTCCGCCATGCCCGTACCCGCCGACCCGACCGTCCTGCACCCGATGCCCGACCAGCCGAGAGTGGTGCTGCTCAAGCCGTTGGTCACGTCCCCGCTGATCGACGTCGGGGAGTACACCTACTACGACGACCCCGACGACGCGAGCGCGTTCGAGACCCGCAATGTGCTGTACCACTACGGGCCGGAGAAGCTGCGCATCGGCAAGTTCTGCGCCCTGGGCACGGGGGTGCGGTTCATCATGAACGGCGCCAACCATCGCATGGACGGCCCCTCGACCTTCCCCTTCCCCACCATGGGCGGCTCCTGGGCCGAACACTTCGACCTGCTGACCGGCCTGCCCAGCCGCGGAGACACGATCGTCGGCAACGACGTCTGGTTCGGCCACGGCACGACCGTCATGCCCGGCGTCCGCATCGGGCACGGCGCGATCATCGCCAGCGGCTCCGTGGTCACCAAGGACGTCCCCGACTACGGCATCGTCGGCGGCAACCCTGCCCGCCTCGTCCGCACCCGCCACAACGACGCGGACATCGCCCGACTGCTCGAACTGGCCTGGTGGGACTGGCCACTGGAACACATCACCGAACACGTACGGACCCTCATGTCCGGCAGCGTCGACCAGTTGCGGGAAGCGGCCCCCTCCCGACCGCACCCGTGATCCATGCGCGCCCACACGCTCGCCCCCACCTCCCGGAAAAGAGCCGCCACCATGCCCGACGCCACCGACCCGACGCCCTTCGCCGACTGGCTCCACGACCATGCCGCCCCGCTCGACCACCTCGACCCGGCAGCACCCCTGGACGACCTGGAACCGCTGCGCGACATCCTCGACGGTGCCCGGGTGGTCGCCCTCGGCGAACACTCCCACTTCATCGCCGAATTCGCCGCGATGCGCCAGCGCGTCCTGCGCTTCCTCGTCGAGCGCTGCGGATTCACCGTCCTGGCCTTCGAATACGGCTTCAGCGAAGCCCTCCGGCTCGACGCCTGGGTCCACGGCGAAGGCACGGACGACGAGCTCTCCACACTCCTGGCGAACGCGGTCCCCATCGGCATTCAGGAGCCGGCGCACTTCATCCGACGGCACAACCGCACCGCTGCGGAACCGGTCCGCTTCGCGGGAATCGACATCCCCGCGGCCGGCGGGTCGTTGCTCCCCGCCCTGGCCCGGGTCGCCGACTATCTCCGCGACATCGACCCGGAAACCCTGCCGGCGGTCCAGAGCGCGACCTCGATCGCCGCGTCCTTCGCCGGTGACTCCGCGGCCGTGGCCGCACCTGCATGGGCGCGGCTGCCCATCGCCGACCAGGACGCGCTCACCGCGCTCCTGGCGCGACTGCTCATCCGATTCCGTTCCCTGAAACCGCTGTACCTCTCCCACGGAGACGAGCACAGCTACGACATCGCGCTGCGCTGCCTGGAGGCCGCCTGCCACGGCGACCACACCTTCCGCGCCATGGCCGCCCTCTTCACGGGAAACGGTCTCACCGCCGACACCTCCGCCCGCGACCACTTCATGGCCGAATCGCTTCTGTGGCATCTGGACCGGCTCGGACCCGCGGCCCGCGTCGTACTGATGGCGCACAACGCCCACATCCAGAAGTCGCCGATCGTCTTCGACGGCCACCTCACAGGGTTCCCCATGGGGCAGTACCTGCATCACGCCCTCGGCGACGAGTACTTCGCCCTCGGCCTGACCAGCGTCACCGGCCACACCGCCGAAATGCGTCGCGACGAGGCGGCCCCCTTCGGATTCACCGTTCACGACACCCCTCTCGAGCCACCCGCGCAGGGAAGCATCGAAGCGGCCTACGCCGACAGCGGCCTCGGACTCGCCGTCGCCGATCTCCGGCGGGCGCGGGCAGCCGGTCTCGTCGGCCCCGACCGCATCCGAATGCAGAGCATCTACCAACACACCCCGGTCGTCGACGCGTTCGACGGCATCCTCAGTGTCCCCACCTCCACCACCACCGACCTGGAAAAGCCATGACCAGCAGATTCACCGAATTGGTCATCGACTGCCACAACCCGGAGCGCCTCGCGGCCTTCTGGTGCGCTGTCCTGGACTTCACGGTCCTCGACCGCAGGGAAGGCAAGGTCGAGATCGGCTCCTGGGAACCGACCGTCGAGGCCGTCCGGGCCGCCCAGATGCCGCCGACGATCACTTTCATCCAGGTACCCGAGGGGAAGTCCGTGAAGAACCGGCTCCACCTCGACGTGAGTCCCATCGACGCCGACACCCGGACCGAGGCCGCCAGGCTGATCGGCCTCGGCGCCACCAAGGTCGACGTGGGCCAGGGCCCTGACCGCAACTGGGTGGTCATGGCCGACCCCGAAGGCAACGAATTCGATGTCATGCGCACCCTGGCACCCACCACCCGCGTCACGCCCACCGCCTAGCCGGGATCAGCGCAGGACCGGATCGGGCCACCCTCGGACAAGCATTTCGCTATGACCGTTGCGTAAAGAGTGAGGGCATCGTATGGTCCTTTTACGAAACCGCCGTATCGAAATGGTGAGGGGGCACGGGCGTGGTGCAACGGGGACGGCCTCGTGACGCGGAGACGGACGAGCGGATCCTGCGGGCGGCGCTGGAACAGCTGTTGGCGTACGGCTACGGCGGCTTCGTCGTGGACAAGGTCGCCGAGCAGGCCGGAGTGGCCAAGACGACGCTGTACCGGCGTTGGCCCACCAAGGACCATCTGGCTGTCGCGGTGATCGCCCGGATGCAGGACGACGTGGCCGTCCCGGACACCGGGGACGTTCGCGCGGATCTCATCGACTACGCGGAGCAGATCGCGCTGGGACTCCATCGCATGCGGCGTGCCGGGCGGGAGGGCGAGGCGGACGACGCCTCGGCGGGTGTGGTCGCCGAGCTGGTCGCCGCGGCCGCCCGGCACCCCGACATCGGCGCACTGGTACGGGCCGTGTTCGCCCGCCGCAACGAGCTCGTCCTGGGGCTGATCGACCGCGCCCGGCGGCGCGGCGCCCTGCGCCCCGACACCGACCCAGGCGTGCTGTTCGACCAGCTCGCCGGAGCCCTCTACTACCGGCTTCTCATCACCGGCCAACCGATCGACCGCAGTTACGCCGAACGCCTCGTCACCGGCGCCCTCCACGGCGCCCTTCCTCCCGGGGAGAACTGATGACCGTGTTACCGGAAACGACAGAAACCGCGGGAACAACAGAGACGCCCGTCCGGCCACGCCGGAAGCGCCAGCGCCGTCGTCGCCTGCTCGCCGTGTTCGTGTCGCTCCTCGCCGTGCTGGCGGTCTACACGGTCTGGACGAACGTGCGCCCCTACAAACTGAGTTCCTCGATCGAGCTCAACGCGACGCCTGAAGAGGTCTGGCAGACCCTCACCGACCTGTCCGCCTACGACGAGTGGAACCCGTTCATCGTCTCCGCCGACGGCACCGTCCAGAAGGACGCCACCTTGCACCTGGTGATGCGCGATGCGACCGGAGACACCACCTTCACACCCACGGTGCTGACCGCCGAGACCGGCAAGGAACTGCGCTGGATCGGCCGGATCGGCCCGGGCTGGATCTTCGACGGTGAACACCGGTTCCTGATCGAGCGGTTGGGGCAGCACCGGGTCAGGCTGCCCCAGAGCGAGAACTTCAGCGGCGTGGTGGTCCCGTTCTTCCGAAGCAACCTGAACTCCAACACACTGCCGCAGTTCGGCGCGCTGAACCGGGCGCTCGCCGACCGCATCGCCGCACTTCGGACACCATGACCCGCGGCGGTGGACGACGCGCACCCCGGCACTGACCCGGCGTCGCGAAGGACGGGCGCGATCTGCGAGTGGATCTACGGCACCGACGTACAGCCAACCCTCGTCGCCGGCGGCAAGACCGACATCCGGCGGCGAGGGTTGGCTTCTTCGATCACCGCGCCCCGCCGTAACACAGCGGTCTGATCCGTAACTCGGCGAAACATCGCGGAGACACCTGATCACGTGCGCGGAAATATTCGCTGCCTACGTTCCCCGACATGGATGCAGCTCTGTATGCAGCAATGTCGACACCGTCGCCGCAGCCGTCGTCACCCAAGCGGTCCGGCCGGAACCTCCGTGAGGAGACGTACGCCGAGCTGCGGCGCATGCTGCTGATGGGCACGTTCGGGGTGCGCACCCGGCTCGTCGAAGTGCAGCTCGCCGAACAGCTCGCGGTGTCCCGCACCCCTGTACGCGAAGCGCTGGTCCGGCTGCTGGCGGACGGCTTGGTGGAGCGCCACCCGGACGGCTACTACGCGGCCCGGCCCAATCTCGCCGAACTGCGGGACCTGTACGAGCTGCGCATCACCGTCGAACTGCGCGGGATCGCCCGCGCGTTGGAGTCCGACTTGGTGGTCCACGACGTGCGGGTCCTGGAGCCGCTGCGAGACCACTGGCGGGCGCTGCGAGCCGACATGCCGCCGCCCGACCCCGGTTTCGTCCTGGAAGACGAAGCCTTCCACCACGCGCTGCTGACCTCCTCGGGCAACTCCCGGCTGACCGAGACGCTCACGTCGGTGACCACCCGCATCCGGCCGGTGCGGATGTACGACTACCTCACCGAGGACCGCATCGAGCGGACCGTCACCGAGCACCTCCAGATCGTCGAGCACGTGCTGGCACGGCGCCTGCCCGAAGCGCTCACCACTCTGCGCACCCACATCGGTGAATCCCTCGACGTGATCGAGGAGCGCGCGGCCCAAGCCCTCGCCCAGATGGCGCTCCGGGGCGACTGACCGGCAACCGTTCGGCCCAACTGCCGCCGTATTCATACCTGTTCCCCCACCCCCCTTGGAGGTCCCGCGATGTCCGCTCCCCCGGACTCGGCCCGGCCACCGGGCACATCCGCCCCTTCCACGCCCCCGTCCCGCGGCACCCAACTCGCCGACGAGTTCGAGGATCGACCGGTCCCGCCGGAGCGGCGGCGCTCGCTGCTGTCGGTGTCGTCGGTCTGGTTCGGCTTCCCCATGGTGCTGACGAACGCCGTCTTCGGCGGAGTGATCGTCTACAGCCTGGGATTCGCCCGCGGCATGGTGGCGATCCTGGTCGGCTGCCTGATCCTGGGCGGCTACGTCGGTGCGCTCAGCTATCTGGCCGGCCGCACCGGCAACACGTTCGCCCGCGTGGCCGCGGTCACCTTCGGTGCCGGCGGCGCCCGCCTCGCCTCGGGGTTCCTGGCGACCGTGGTCATCGGCTGGTTCGCCTTCCAGGTCGGCCTGACCGGGGCGACCCTCAACACCGCACTCGGCTGGAACACCGAGGTGACGGTGGCGGTGGCCGGTGTGCTGTATGTGGCCGTCGCCTATGCCGGGATCCGCGCGCTGGCGGTGATCGGCTGGATCGCGGCACCGCTGTACCTGGTGCTCGGGGGTGTGGCCATCACGCTGGCGCTGCGGGATTCGGGCCCGGGTTCCGTGCTGTCCTACGACGGCCAGGCTCCGGCCGGCGCAGCGCTGACGTTCGGTGCCTGCGTCACCATGGTGGTGGCCGGGTTCGTCGACTCCGGCACCATGACCGCGGACTTCACCCGCTGGTCCCGCAACGGGCGCGAGGCCGTGCTGGCCGCGCTCACCGCCTTCCCGCTGGCCAACCTGCTGGCACTGTTCGTCGGCGCCGTGATCGTCGGAGCGGGCGCGGCAGCCGATCCGGGCTCGGCGGGCGGCGACTTCCTGGGCCTGCTCACCGACCACCACGGCGGGCTGCTGACCTCGGCCGCGGTGATCTTCGTCTTCGTCAACCTCGGCTCGGTGTCCGCGCACTGCCTCTACAACGCCGCGGTCGGCTGGAGTCAGCTCACCGGCGCCACGATGCGCCGCCTCGTGCTGCTCATCGGAGGGCTGGGGCTGATCGTGGCACTGGCCGGGGTGTGGGAGCACTTCGAGACATGGCTGACGCTGCTCGGCGTCTTCGTCCCGCCCATCGGCGCCGTCCTGATCACCGACCAGCTGCTGCTCCGCCGCCGCGCCGAGGCACGACCGGACGGATCCGTGCTGCGGCTCAGCGCCTTGGCCGCGTGGGCGGGCGGGGCCGTGGTTGCCGCGTTCGTCCACTACGAGGGGCCGCAGTACTGCGAAGCCGTCGCCGGACTGCTGGCCGGCGCCGCCCTGTACCTCGCCGCGGAACGCCTCATTTCCGGCTCCCACACACCCCACCGCCCCGAAAGGACGTGACCGTGGCCACCGTTGACGCCACCCCGTACACCTGGCCCTACGACGGCACCCTCGCCGTCTCGCGTACCGCCTTGTTGTGCATCGACTGGCAGACCGACTTCTGCGGACCCGGCGGCTACGTCGATGCCATGGGCTACGACGTCTCGCTCACCCGCGCCGGGCTCGAACCCACCACACGGGTGCTGGCCGCCGCCCGCGAGGCAGGGATGACGGTGATCCACACCCGTGAGGGTCACCGCCCCGACCTCTCCGACCTGCCCGCCAACAAGCGATGGCGGTCGGCGCGGATGGGTGCCGAGATCGGCACCGACGGGCCGTGCGGCCGGATCCTGGTCCGGGGTGAGCCCGGCTGGCAGATAGTTCCCGAAGTCGCGCCAATCGATGGCGAGTTGGTGATCGACAAGCCGGGCAAGGGCTCCTTCTACGCCACCGACCTGGACCTGGTCCTGCGCACCCGCGGCATCACACACCTGGTGCTCACCGGGATCACCACCGACGTGTGCGTGCACACCACGATGCGCGAGGCCAACGACCGCGGCTACGAGTGTCTGCTGCTCTCGGACTGCACCAGTGCCACGGAGCGGAGCAACTACGAGGCCGCGCTGCACATGATCACCATGCAGGGTGGCATCTTCGGCGCGGTGGCCACGAGCGACCAACTGCTGGTGGCACTGAAGGAGTCCGCGTGAGCGCCGGTGCCGCGGCGCGGATACGGCGGACGCTGGCGCTGCTGGCCGAGGGCGCACGTCCGGAGGCATGGATCACGCTGCGTCCGGCCCGCGAACTGCTCGCCGAGGCCACCGCCATCGACGCCCGCGTGGCCGCTGGGGAGCAACTCCCGCTGGCAGGGCAGGTGTTCGCCGTCAAGGACAACATCGATGTCGCCGGAGTGCCGACCACGGCCGGCTGCCCCTCCTTCGCCTATCGGCCCCGGGTCTCCGCCCCGGCGGTGGCCCGGCTGACGGAGGCCGGTGCGATCGTGGTGGGGAAGACCAATCTCGACCAGTTCGCCACCGGTCTGGTCGGCACCCGCAGCCCCTACGGCGCGGTGCGTGCGGTACACGATCCGGCCCGGATCAGCGGCGGGTCGAGCTCCGGTTCGGCGGTCGCGGTGGCCCTGGGCATCGTGGACTTCGCGCTCGGCACCGACACCGCGGGATCGGGCCGCGTCCCGGCCGCGTTCGCCGGAATCGTGGGCCTGAAGCCGACCATCGGGCTGGTGCCGACCGACGGCGTCGTGCCCGCCGCCCGGTCCTTCGACTGCGTCAGCGTCTTCGCTCCGACCCTGCCCACCGCCGAGACGGCGGCGGCCGTCATGGCCGCGGGCGAGGACACCGCGACAACCCGCACCTGGCCGGACGACGCCCCGCTGGCCGCGTCGCCGACGCCCCGGATCGCGATACCCGAGGCCTCCGCGCTGAACGGGCTGAGCGCCACCTGGCGGGCCGCCTTCGCCGACGCGACAAAGCGGCTGCGGGCGGCGGGAGCGACCTTGGTCCCGGTCGACATCGAGCCGTTCCTGCAGGCCGGCGAGCTGCTGTACGAAGGCGGGTTCGCGGCTGAACGCTTCGCCGCCGTAGGCGCATTCATCGCCGACAAAACCGACGACATCGATCCCAGCGTGCGAGCCATCATCGGCGACGCCGAGCACCTGCCGGCCCACCGCTACGCCGAAGATCTGGGACGGCTGGAGCAGTTGCGGTGGCAGGCCATGGAGCGGATCAAGGACTGCGATGCGCTGTTGCTCCCCACCGCCCCCGCCCACCCGACGCTCGACGAGGTGGCCGCCGACCCGATCGGGGTCAACAGCCGCCTGGGCACGTTCACCACCTTCGTCAACCTGCTGGACCTGTCGGCGGTGGCGGTCCCGGCGGGCTCGGTGGACGGCGGCCCCTTCGGGGTCACCGTCGTCGCACGGGCCTTCGCCGACCGCGTCGCCGCCGATGTCGCCGCTCTGTTCGCACCCGGGCCCGGCGCGGGCAGCCGGGACACCGGGTGGGGCCCGCCGGGCCTGCCGCTGGCCGTCTTCGGCGCCCACCTCACCGGACAGCCCTTGAACCCCCAACTGACGCGGCTCGGCGCCCGTCTTCTCCGCCCGGTGCGCACCGCCGCGCACTACCGGATGGTCGCCCTGCCCGGCACCCCGCCCCGCCCCGGGCTGCTGCGGGTCCCCGCCGCCCGCCAGGGGCTGTCCTTCGCGGGTGAGTTGTGGGCGCTGCCCCCGGCGGCACTGGGCCGATTCCTGGCCTCGCTGCCGGAGCCGATGACGCTCGGCCGGGTACGCCTTGACGACGGCACCACCGCGACCGGCTTCCTGTGCGAGTCGCACGCCGCGGCCGAGTCCCCGGACATCTCCGAGTACCAGGACTGGCGGATCTACCTGCACCACCACGACACCTCCTCGGCAGCCGGATCCGACGAAAGAAGCCCGGTGTGAGCACCGACAGCACCAAGACGGCCCCGGAAAACCGCCCCATCGGGCCGGCCACCGCCGAGCCGACCCACCCGGTGGACCGGCGTCCCCCGCTGGCCCACCTCGGCGCGCTCGGCGCGCAGCACGTCGCCGTCATGTACTCCGGCTGCGTCGCCGTACCTCTGGTCTTCGGTGCGGCGGCCGGCCTCGACACCCACACCATCGGGTTGCTCGTCACCGCCGATCTGCTGATCGCCGGACTCATCACGCTCGTCCAGAGCCTGGGCCTCAGCCGCCTGTTCGGCGCCCGGCTGCCGGTGGTGGCAGGTGCCTCGTTCACCGCGGTCACCCCGATGATCACCATCCAGGGCCAGTACGGCCTGCCCGCCGTCTACGGCTCGATGATCGCCGCCGGTGTCTTCGGCATGCTGATCGCCTGGCCGTTCGCGCGGCTGGTGCGGTTCTTCCCGCCGGTGGTCAGGGGCACGGCCGTGACCGTCATCGGCCTGTCCCTCGTCGGCAAGGCGGTCGAGCTCATCGCGGGCAGCGACCCAGACGATCCCGGCTACGATTCCACGGACCGGCTCGTGCTCGCCGCGGGCGTGGTGGCGCTGATCGTCGTACTCACCCGGTTCGCCCGGGGCTTCCTCGCCCAAACCGTCGTCCTGGTCGGCCTGTTGGTGGGCACCGGCGCCGCGGCCGCGCTCGGCATGACCGACTTCGGCTCGGTCGCGGGCACCGACTGGTTCGGCGTCCCCGACCCGTTCCACTTCGGAGCCCCGGAGTTCCCGGTGGCCGCCGTGGTGTCGATGTGCGTGGTCATGCTGGTCATCTTCGCGGAGTCCACGGCGTACCTGATGGAGACGGGCGAGATGACCGGACGCCCGGTGGGGCGTGACGAACTGGCGCGCGGCCTGGCCGCCGACGGCCTGTCGAGCGCCGCGGCCGGGGTGGCGACCTCCTTCCCCGACACGGTCTTCGCGCAGAACGTCAGCCTGCTCCGCATGACCGGGGTACGCAGCCGCTTCACCACCGCGGCGGCGGGCCTGCTCCTCGTTCTGCTCGGCCTGATGCCCAAGCCGGGCGAGGTCGTGGCCTCGCTGCCGGGACCGGTGATCGGCTCGGTCAGCCTGGTGATGTTCGCGATGATCGCCATCACCGGAATCCGCACCCTCAGCCGAGTCGACTACGACGGCACCCACAACGGCATGATCGTGGCACTGGCCCTCGGCGTCGGCATGATCCCGGTCGTCGCGCCCCACCTGTACGACGGCTTCCCGTCGTGGTTCCGGATCATCGCCGGCGGTGCCATCTCCAGCGCCGTCATCGTCGCCTTCTTCCTCAACCTCTTCTTCCACCACCTCGCGGTCAACCGCCCCGCTGTCCGCAGCAACGCCGGCGGCGCCACCGCCACTCCTACGAAGGAGCGCCCATGACCCCTGCCACGGACCACACCCCCGCTACCGTCGATCTGCTGCGGACACCCACCTCCGAGCCGGGCGACCTCGCCCCTCTCGAAGCACTTCGCGCCGGTGGCCACTCCCCCACCGACGTACTCGCCGTGGTGGGAAAGACCGAAGGGAACGGCTGCGTCAACGACTTCAGCCGCACCCTGGCCACCGCCCGCTGGGAACCCGTTCTGCCGCCCGACACGATCACGGTCTTCTCCGGAGGCACCGAAGGCGTCCTGAGCCCGCACGTCAACCTGATCGTCGCCGACCCGACTCCCCGTCCCGGCCACGACCGCGGCCTCGTCGCCGCCGCCGGCCGCACCCGTGACCTGACACCCGACGAGGTGGGCCGCGAGCCCCAACTCGCTGCGGTCCGCGACGTGGTGACCGATCTGACCAAGCGCCTGGGCCTTGCCCCAGAGGAAGTGGACCTGGTCCTGGTCAAGTGCCCACTGCTCACCTCCGATCGCATCGCCGCCTGCCGCGCCGCGGACAACGAACCGGTCACCGACGACACCTACGAATCCATGGCCCGCTCCCGCGCCGCCGCCGCACTGGGCATCGCGCTGGCACTCGGCGAGTGCTCCGAGGACCAGGCCCTGGCCGCTCTGGCAGACCGAGACACCACCCGGGTGTGGTCGTCGCGTGCCTCAGCCAGCGCCGGCGCCGAACTGACCGACTGCCATGTGCTCGTCCTCGGCACCAGCCGCCATGCCAGTAGTCCGCTGCGAGCCGTCCACGGAACCATGCGCGACGCCATCGACCTGGCTTCCCTGCGCCCCCTGTTCGACCGGGTCGCCGCCGAGGGCGGGGAACTCGTGCAGGTCTTCGCCAAGGCCGAGGCCGACCCCTCCGGCCTGGTGCGGGGCCGGCGACACACCATGCTCACCGACTCCGACCTGCACTCGACCCGCCACGCCAGAGCCGCGGTCGGCGGCCTGCTGTCCGCGCTGGCCGGCACCACCGCGCTGTACGTCTCCGGCGGCGCCGAACACCAGGGACCGCCCGGCGGCGGCAGCGTCACCCTCGTCTACCGGGTGCCCGACGCATGAGCCGACCCCGCCTGGTACTGATCCACGGCGCCGCCACGACCTCGCGCATCTGGCACAGGATGCTGCCGCACCTCACCGACTACGAGGTGATCTGCCCGGACCGGCCGTGCTCGGGCGACCTGGACACCGAAGTCGCCGCGCTCACGGAAGTGTGCACGGACGCGATCGTCGCCGGTGTCAGCGGCGGAGCCACGCTCGGCCTCGAACTCGCCTCCCGCGGCGTGCCGTTCCGCGCGGCCGTCCTCCACGAACCCGCCGCCGGATCGCTGGCACCAGGACTGCTCGCCCACGTCGCAGAGGGCCTGCGCACCAGTGGTGTCACCGGGTTCGGCCGCGCGCTGTACGGCCCGGAATGGACCGGAGCCGACGCCCCGGCGGAACCGGGAGCAGTGGAACGCGAGTTCGCGATGTTCCGCGCCTTCGAACCCACACCCCCGCCGCACCACTGCGGACCCGTCCTGCTCACCGTCGGCACACGCTCACCCCCACCGCGCCACGCCTCCGTCACCGCCCTCGGCCACCATTGCAACCTGCCCTGGACAACCATCCCCGGCGCCTCTCACGCCGCGCACCTGGAATCCCCCCGGGCCTTCGCCACCACCATCCGAACCCACGCCCACACGAATCAGGGTGATGCACCTCAATAGGAGCCGAAGGCGGCCGGCAGGGAGCCGGGGGTGACATGGCCGCCCGACATCTGGTGGGCTGCGTCATCCACGGGGTCGTAGAACGGGCCGATCAACAGCGTGCGTTTCGACACGACCCTCGGCATCAGCGTCGACCAGGACGGCCGCGAAGCTCCTCGCCCAGGTGTCGTCCGCCGACCGTTGCCGATGCCTCTCGTACACCCTCTTCCGCGGACCGAAATGTTCAGACAGATCCCGCCACGGCACCCCGGTTCGGAGCCGGCCCATCCAGCCCAGCCCGGCCGATCCCCGTCCGGGACCATGCTTCCAAACGACCTGAACCGCCCGTCGCACAAGCCACGTGCGGATAGCGGATAGTGGGTGCACCGAGCCCGCACAGTCACTTGCCCCTGCGGCGCGCTATCTCAGAACGAACCCGCGCCCCGCGTCCGACCAGCGGAACAGCGATGACCGTCCGTCGATGGCATCGCCCCGGACGCTCAGGAGAAGTCCGTGATCGTTCTCCATCGTGACCACCAAACCGTCGTAGAAGGAACAGCCGGCCGCGGCACCGGTCTCTCCTTCCTGGACCCGGTACAGGCCGAACGCCCAGAAGGTATTGGCTATCAGAAGCACCTCACCGCCCTCGGCTTGGCGCAGCACCGCAGCAGTCTTGCCGCCGTCCCCGGGACAGGTGCCCTCGTCGAGGAGTTGCTGCAAATCCGCGCGGGCCTGACCTTCCTCCTGGAACACCTGCCACCGGTACTTGGCGGCGGATGGCCCGACGACGAGAACGGCGCGGACACGGCCATCCACGACCATCCGGGACCTGCGTTGGAACCCGCGTGCGGGGGTTTCTTGTTCGGCAGGATCGTCGTGAACGGGCCTGGTGAAGGTGGGTACTTTTCGAGACGCTTCACTGCATTTTCCCCTTTGCACTCGATGGCCGGTCTCCGGTAGCGACGCCGCGCAACAGCCCGCGGTGCAACGAGATCCATCCCCCCTGTGCCTGTAGACATACGCGACACCGACGCATTCCTTGGCATGGATGCCCGGACGACCGTCTCGACCTGGTCCGCACCTGTGGGCACCGACGGCGGGCATCCATGGCTTCATTTCTGTCGGGATCGAGTGGCTGGTCATCGGAAGTCCCGGCCAGCATCCATGCAGAACTCCACCAGACGGGCGGCGTCGCCGATCCCGTCGCTGTCGTAACTCAACGGCCCGTGCATGCCCACGAGTCCGTCTCAGGGCGAGCAGGGCGACGGCCGCCACCCACGCGCGCCGTTTGCGGCGCCGCAGTCCGCGCTCGAGCAGCACGAGGAGGACTCCGGAGACGAGGGCGGCGGCGCGCGCCAGGTCTTCGGTGAGGCCGGGAACGCAGGCGGCTATGCGCTCGATCCGGCCGGCGCGCATCTGCGGGGAGACGGCCGTCGCGATGTCGACGAGCCCGATGAGCAGGCAGGTGTGACCGACGGTGGCGCAGGGCGGGGCTTCACGATTGCCGAGCGTAGGCGCGCAGGTCAGCAGCAGAGTGAGGGCAAGTAAGGAGAAGGGTAAGAACGCGCGGAGGAAGCGAACCCCATCGGCCGGACAATAGTTCTTCTCCCGAGGGAGCTGCCCTTGATGACAGTTTCCCCCGCCCCCGGTGAGAGGTGGAGGGAATATGAGCCTGACGGGTCGGGCGCTTGAGTACACGACGGCACTGCTGGCGCTGGCGTGCGTGGGATTCACGGTGTGGGTCTGGCCGAGGCTGGCCCGGCGCGGCCCGATGGCCGTGCTCGCGAGGCTCGGCATCATCGCGGCGACGCAACTGGCGCTCCTGACGGCGTGCGCGGTGGCGGTGAACGCGAGCTTCGACTTCTACAGCTCGTGGGACGACCTGCTCGGCCGTGTCCCCACGGCACCCGCGCAGATCACGGAACCCGGCGCCGGGGGCCGTGTGTACTCGACGAGCAGAGGCCTCGTGCGGCCCGCCGGGCCACAGGGCCTGGATCGGGTGCAGGACCTGCCGATCGGATCGCCCGCTCGTGTGGGGCGCGTCGAGTCGGTACAGATCATCGGTAGGCGATCACATGCCATCGACCCCGCGTTCGTGTACCTGCCGCCACAGTACTTCCAGCATCAGTACCACCGGCAGCGCTTCCCGGTGATCGTGACGATCAGCGGCTATCCGGGCGGCATTGTGAACCTCGCCCAGTACCTCCATGTTCCGCAAACGGCAGAAACGTTGGCGGCCTCGGGCCACATGCAGCCGACGGTGATCGTCATGGTGCGGCCCACCATCGCGCCGCCGCGCGACACCGAGTGCGTGGACGTGCCCGGCGGTCCGCAGGCGGAGACGTTCTTCACCAAAGACCTGCCCGAGGCGATCAAGTCGAAGTACCGGGTGGGGCACGACTCCAGCGCCTGGGGCGCGCTCGGCTACTCCTCCGGCGGCACCTGCGCCCTCCAGCTCGCCCTGCGTGATCCGAAGGTGTACACGTCCGCGGCCGCGCTGTCCGCCGACTACCGCGTAACCGACGATCTGACGACAGGCAGCTTGTTCGGGAGTGGGCCCAACGCGCGGCGTCGCCAACAGGGGCACGATCTGGTGTGGCGCCTGCGGCATCTTCCGGTGCCAAGGGTCTCGGTCCTCGTGGCGACCTCACGGCAGGGCGAGCCCGATTACGGGCCGTCGATACGGTTCCTCAGGGCCGTCAGGCCGCCGATGACATCGGCGCGCATCATCCTGTCGCACGGCAGCCATCACTTCACGACATGGCGGCGGGAGATCGGCCCCGCCCTGGAGTGGATGGGCAGGCAGCTGACCTTCCCTCAGGACACGACGCCGCCCCGGAGCCGCGGCACAGTGCACGGGCGGTCTCGCACTGAGCGCGGCCTGCCCGGGACCAGTGACGGCAATGTGTCGACTCGGCCGAACCGCATGTGAACAGGGCGTTTCCAGAGTTGGCGTCAGACTCGTGGCAGAGACGGTCAACACCGCCGTCCCTGCCCTTGCCGAAGATCATCGCGCGCCTGCTGCCGATGACCCTTCGGGGAGGATCGGCGCCCGTCGTCAGGCTCGGTGGGCCCGGCAGGAATCTTTGGAGGACGCAGAGGCCGCCCGAAGACGAGCTTGCTGGACAGGGAACTACGCCTCCGCATCGCGGAAATCTGCTGCCTCGTGGACATGGCCCTGTCCGACAGTGCCCGGACACTCCCTGCCAGAGGTTGCGTTCCTGTCCCGGAGCGAGACCCGCATGCTGATGGGGCCTGGTCGAGGGGACACGCTCCACTTGATTCGATTGAGGGTCGGCGACGGATCCGGCACGACGGGCCGTGGCTCTGAGTTCTCTCTGAATCTCCTCGCCGACGGCCTGCATCCGTCTTCTTCAGAAGGTACGCAGAGGTTCGGCTGTGAGGCTGGCCGTCCGTCACCGGAAAACGGCGATCCGGGGCCCGAAGACCGCCATGTTCACCACGACGTCCGCGTATGCGGACCGGAACACACGCCGCCGCACCATCCCCTGCCCTTCACGCAGCGCCACGCCCAAGGAGACTCTATGGGACCCGACCTCATCAACGGCCTGCCCGCGCACGTTCTGCTCGTCCACGTCGTCGTGGTCCTCGTGCCTCTGACGGCCCTCGCCCTCGTCGCGAGTGCCGCCTTCCCGCCGGTCATGCACCGGTTCGGCCTCGCGCTGCCGGTTCTGGCCCTCGCATCCTTGATCAGCGTGCCTCTGACGACGCACGCCGGTGAGTGGCTGGAACAGCACGTCGACAGTGATCCCCTGGTCCGCAAGCACACCGAACTCGGTGACCAGCTCCTGCCGTGGGTGATCGGACTGTTCGTCATTACCACAGGAGTGTGGTGGGTGTACCGACGAGCCGCCCGGACGGGTTCCGACACTGGCACAACCCCAACTCGAGCCGCCAAGACCCTGGTGGCTGTGCCAGTACGCATCGCTGCCGCCGTCTTGGCCCTCGCCGTCGGCGTCGGGGCCGTCGCGCAGGTCTACAGGATCGGCGACTCCGGCGCCAAGGCCGTCTGGCACGACGGCTACTCCGCCACCGCGCACACCGACCGGGGCTGAACCGGCTCTCGATCGAGCTGCGTGAACCGAAGGTGGTGGCGCGGCTTCCGGCTGCGCAGCATTCAGTCGGCTCGTGGCGCGCGGCGCCGTCGTCCTTGCGCCCGGGCCCGCCGAGGGAGGCGCCGCCTGCGCTGCGGGACCGCGCGCTGCGCACCCAACCGCGGCACGGCCGGCGCAGCGCCAGATCCGGACCAGGCGCGGCCCAGGTGCCACGGACGGTGCGACGTGGACGGCGCGCGGCCCGGATGTCTGCGTTTCGTGGCCTGTCTCGGCTCGCTGGGGCAGGGGCCGTCCGTCCCTGATTCGGACCGATATGGCCCTGGGCCGCCTTCCCCACGGGAGAGACGCTGATGGTGGCCAATCCGCTGGACCGGACGGGAGGTTCCTCATGAGCGGCATGATGGAATGGCGGCCTCCGGTGCTGCCAGACCTGTTCGACTTGATCGAGTCGGGGCTCGGCGGCCTTCCCGCGCACCGGGCCGCTCCCTCGCTGCACGGCATCCGTGTCGAGGAGCAGCTCACGGACGACGGCTACACACTGTCCGCCGAACTGCCGGGACTCGACCCGGACAAGGACATCGAAATCAGCGTCACCGGGGATGTCCTGACGCTGCACGCGGAGCGCACGGCACAGACGACGCAGAAGCGCCGCACGGAGTTCCGATACGGCAGCTACGCCCGCGCCGTACGGCTCCCCTCGGGAACGCTCTGGGAGGAGGCGAAGGCCGACTACAAGGACGGCATCCTCACCGTGACAATCCCGCTGGCCCAGGCCGCGAAGACCGACACCCGGACGATCCCGGTGCGGCGCGAGACACCCTGACCGCTGGGACGCTCGGGTACGCGACGAGCAGGGCGCTCCGGACACGCTGCGCCCCGCTCGCCATGCGGTCGAGGCCAGGCCGTCGCCGCCCCCTCAGCCGTGCGGGACCACCGCCACTGGTGCGGCGCAGTGATGCAGTACGGCCTGCGTCACCGGTCCGATGCGGCCGCCGCCGATCGGCAGGTGGCGCCTGCGGCATCCGACCACGACGAGCGACGCATTGCGCGAGTCCGCCACCAAGGACAGGCCGGCGCCGCCGAGGACGACCTCCTCCACCACGTCGACGCCGGGGAATTTGGCCCGCCACGGCTGCACCACCTCGGCCACGGCCCGACGGACCTGTGCTTCCAACTCCGCCTTCAGTCCAGGGACGTGCGCACCTCCTCGGTGTGGGTGGGACGCTCTGGCCCCACCTCCTCAATGTCCCGCGCATGCAGTGCGATTCGCCGGGGCCTGTGGGGATCCGGTGGGAGGGCCGAAGGTCCCTGACGCGTGCCCGCGAGGGGCGCCCCGAGGCTCCGAGGCCCCAGCCTGCTTGTCAAGGGTCTTCCCGGGTACTGCCCCCGTGGTAGGCGCGCTTGGAAACAAGACGTGAGGCTGATGAGCCCGAGGCCCCCGCGGGTGCGGCAGGTTCTTGCTGATGAGGCATCGAAGAGCGCTCCGCGTGGAATGTGGTGCTCACGAGGCAGGAGAGGAGACAAGAGTGGACTGGACACTGGACGAGGGATTCGAGACACCCGGAGGGGTGATGCGATGGGGGACCCTGGGCAGCGGAGACCCACTCGTGCTGGTGCACGGCACGCCGTACTCCTCCTTCCTGTGGCGGGACATCGCTCCCGCGCTCGCCCGTAACCGCAAGGTCTTCTTCTTCGACCATCTCGGCTTCGGCCAGTCCGAGCAGCGCGAGGGCCAGGACCTGAGCCTCGCGGCTCACTCGAGGAACTTCGCACGGCTCCTCGACCACTGGGGGCTGTCCCGCCCCAGCGTCGTGGCCCATGACATCGGCGGGGCGGTGGCGCTACGGACTCTGCTGCTGGAGGAGAGGAAGTACCGGGACCTGACCCTCTTCGACGCGGTGAGCGGCGGCGAGTGGGAGCGGGGACTGTTCCGGCTCTTCCTGGAGCACGAGGACGTCTTCCGCAAGCTTCCGGACTACGCCCACGAAGCGCTGGTCGCGAGCCACCTGCGGCATGCCACGCATGCCGGCTTCCGGCCGGGAGTCCTCGACGCGTTCCTCGCACCGTGGCGGGGCGAAGCAGGGCAGGCGGCGTTCTACCGTCAGTACAGCCAGATCAGGCAGGCGGACACGGTCGCGTACGAGCACCTGCTGGGCGGTGTGTCGATTCCGGTACGGATCGTCTGGGGCCGCGAGGACCGCATTCTCCCGCCGAAGTACGCCGAGTGGCTGCACGAACACCTCCCGCACGCGGAGCTGCACTGGATCGAGGACGCTGGCCACCTCCTCCAAGAGGACGCACCCGGCCGGCTGTTGGGCAGTCTGACGGGTGAATTCGCATCAGTCTGAACTGCGCTGAACCGCGGGGCCGATGAGTGGGTGCCCCCGGCCTGTGGGCCCCGCGAAGACAGTGCGCCTTCTTCCTGTGCGGGGGCATGCCACGGCAGTCAGTGCCCGGCCCCATGGGACGCGGCCCGCCTGCCGCTGGCGTGCAGGGAGCCGAGCAGGGCCAGCGCTTGGGCGGAGGGACTGCCCGGTTCGGCGTGGTAGATGACGAGTTGCTGGCCCGGAGCATCGCGGACGTCGAAGGACTGGTAGGTCAGGGAGAGCGGGCCGACGTCCGGGTGGAGGAGTTCCTTGGCGTCCTGAGTCTTGCCGCGCACCGTGTGTTGCGCCCACAGCCGCCGGAATTCGGCGCTGTGCTCGTTCAGCGTGTCCACGAGGTGTCGCAGGCGCGGGTGCTCGGGGTCGAAGCCGCTCGCCTGGCGCAGGTTGGCCACCGCGGCCTGGGCGGCCCGGTCCCAGTCCCGGAAGAACTGCCGTCCCGCCGGGTCGAGGAAGGTCATGCGGGCCAGGTTGTCCGCAGAAATGAAGGGCGCGTACAGCGCGTCGGCCAGGGTGTTGGCAGCCAGGAGGTCGAGGGTGCGGCTCATCACGAACGCCGGGGTGTGCGGGTAGCCGTCCATCAGTTGACGCAGCGCCGGACTGACGTGCTCCGCGGTATGGAGGGACCCCTTGCCGTCCGGTGAGACTCCGGCCAGGCGGTGCAGGTGGTCGCGGGCGTCCGTGTCGAGCAGGAGGGCGCGGCTGAGCGCGTCCAGCACTTGTGGCGAGGGGTGGCGCTCACGGCCCTGCTCAAGCCGGGTGTAGTAGTCGGCGTTGACGCCAGCCAGGACGGCGACCTCCTCGCGGCGCAGTCCGGCGACCCTGCGCACACCGTGACTCGCCATGTTGACGTCCTGTGGCCGCAGGCCTGCGCGGCGCGCGCGGAGGAATTCCCCGAGGTGGTTGTCGTCCATGGCCCCCAGGCTAGACAGCGGCCGCTCGCACTGCCCGGGTGTGCCGCACCCGGGCTGAGAGCACCCTGGCACACCCTCATTGACCTGCGCAGACTCGGTCGGGCAAGACAACCGCACCCACCGAGGAAGGCAATGTGATGGACGGCGATGCACGGAACGGCCGCGAGCCCGGGAACGCCGACGTGGTCGGCATGTGGGTGACCGCGGACGGTCACATCCGTCAGGAGCTGTTGCCGGACGGGCGCTACGACGAGGCCCGGGGAAACCGGCGCAGCGCGTACACCGGCCGGTACACGGTCACCGGCGACCACCTCGACTACGTCGACGACACCGGCTTCACGGCCACGGGCGACATCCGGGACGGCGTGCTCTACCACGAGCACCTCGTGCTCCACCGCGAGAAGCGGACGGAGAACCCCTCATGAGTGAGCACGCCGACGCCCTCGCCGACCGGACCGGGGCCGTGACCGAGGTCGCCCCTCCGCCCGGCACCCTGGCTCTGCTGGTGCTGTGCGCAGCTCATTTCATGGACGCCATCGACCTGTCCGACGTCGGCGTGGCCCTGCCCGCGATCCAGCGTGACCTGGGCATGGCCTCGGGTTCCCTGCAGTGGGTGGTGTCCGCCTATGCCCTCGGCTACGGCGGGTTTCTTCTCCTGGGGGGCCGGGTCGCCGATCTGTTCGGTCGACGACGCGCCTTCCTGACCGCGGTCGCCGTTTTCGGCGTGGTGAGCGTGCTCGGAGCGCTCGCTCCGACCCCCGGCACGCTGATCGCGGCGCGACTGGTGAAGGGGATCGCCGCGGGCTTCCTGGCCCCGGCCGCCCTCTCCCTGATCACCACCAACTGGCCGGAGGGCCAGCAGCGCGGGCGCGCGCTCGGCTGGTACGCCACCGCCGGTGCCTGCGGCTTCATCGGAGGGCTCGTGCTCGGCGGCGTACTGACCGAACTGTCGTGGCGGCTGGTCTTCGCGCTCCCGGTGCCCATCGCCGTGACGGCACTGCTGGCGGGGCCGCGCCTGCTGCCGGCGGACGCCCGGAGCGGCACACGCGAGAGGATCGATGTGCCCGGCGCGCTGACCGCCACCGGAGCGCTGATGCTCTTGGTCTACGCCCTCACGCAGGCTCCGTCGCACGGCTGGCTCTCGGCCCACACCCTCGTCCTGCTCACCGTCGCGGCCGGCATGTTCGCCCTGTTCCTCCGTGTGGAGTCCCGCGCGCGCAGGCCCTTGGTTCCGCTGTCCTTCCTCACGAGGCGCGCGACCGCGGGCGCCAACCTGACGATCTTCGCCATGTGGGGCGCGTACACGTCGTTCGCGTTCCTCGCCACGCTCTACCTGCAGAACGTGCTGGACTGGACACCGCTGCAGACCGCCGGTGCCTTCGTCCCCCTGGGCCTCGCCAACGGCGCGCTGGCCCCGTACGCGGGGCGGCTCGCCGCCCGGTTCGGCGCGCACCGGATGATCGCCGGCGGCATGCTGCTTCTCGCGCTGTCCTACGTCCTGTTCTTCCGGATCGGCCCCGACAGCTCCTTCCTCACCGTGGTCCTGCCCGTCATGGTCGTCAACGGGATCGGTACCGCGGCGACCTTCCCCGCGCTGAACATGAGCGCGGTGGCCGGGGTGCCCGACGGGGACCAGGGGCTGGCGGGAGCGCTGCTCAACACCTTCATGCAGATCGGCGGCGCCGTCGTACTCGCCCTGGTCACCGCGGCCGTCGAAGCCGGACAGCGGGCGGACCGGGGCGACCCTCTGGCGGGCTACGGCCTCGGTACCGGCGTCATGGTCGCCACCGTGCTCGCCGGCCTGGGCGCCGCCCTCCTGATCCGACACCGGCCCGACGGCCGGGACCACTGACGACGGAGCACCCGAATGACATCCACGACACCGTCCACCGAAGCCGCCGAGTTCGCCGGGAAGACAGCCCTCGTCACGGGCGCCGCACGCGGCATCGGCAGGGAGACCGTATCCCTTCTCCACACCCGCGGCGCGCACGTCGTCGCCCTCGACACACGTCCCGAACTCGCGGCTCTGTCGGACGAGTTGCCCGGGGTCGTGACCATGACGGGCGACGTCACCGCCGAAGAGACCGCCACCCGCACGGTGAGGACAGCCGTCGACGTCTTCGGCGGACTGGACATCCTGGTCAACAACGCCGGACGCACCCTGAACAAGCCCGTTACGCACACCACCGCACAGGACTGGGACAGCGTGATGGACGTCAACGCCCGCGGCGCCTTCCTCTTCGCCCGCGAAGCCTTCCGGGCGATGCAGGAGCGCGGCGGCGGCGCCATCGTCAGCACCGGTTCGTACGCGTCCACCGTCGGTCTGCCCGAAGGGGTCGCCTACAGCGCGTCGAAGGGGGCCCTCGCCCAACTGACCAAGGTGCTGGCACTGGAGGGCGGCCCCCTGGGCATCCGCGCGAACCTCGTCGCCGCAGGCGTCGTCGAGACCGACTTCCTCGACACCTTCCGTTCCGACAGCCGCGCCTATCTCGCGTCCTTCGCGGACGTCCACCCCCTGCGCAGGGTGGCGCAGCCCCGCGAGATCGCGGAAGTCCTGTGTTTCCTGGCCTCCCCACGGTCCGCCTTCGTCACGGGCGCCGTACTCGCCGCGGACGGCGGCTTCACCGCCGCCTGATCCACCACGCATGGACAGGCGCGACACGATAAGAACATCCGTTCCTATGTAGTGTACTTTTGTTCTTATGCGCGAGAAGGAAACGCCCGAGGGGCAGCGGACAGCGGGCGCCGAAGGGCGACGCACCCGCCGCCACGATCCGCGACGCAGGGAGCGCGTGCTCGACGCCGCGCTGGACGTGCTCGCGGAGGACGGGGTCGCGGGGATCACTCACCGCAAGGTGGCCGCCAGGGCGGACGTACCGCTGGGCTCCGTCACGTATCACTTCGCGAGCCTGCCCGAACTGTGCATGCAGGCGTTCGCCCGGTACGTCGAGCAGCGGAGCACCGAGTACGCGGCGCTCTTCGCCGAGGTGTCCTCGCGCGAGGACCTGATCGACGTCCTGGTGGAGCAGGTGCGGGGAGGGCCGTCCAGGCACCGCAGCGCGGTCCTCGGCTTCGAACTGCACCTGGCCGCGTTGCGCGACCCCACGCTGCGCGCGCTCACCCAGGAGTGGACCAGATCCAGCCGGGAGGTGCTGGCCCGCTTCACGGGACCGGAGACCGCCAACCGTCTCGACGCCCTCCTGGAAGGAAAGATCATGCACGCGCTGCTCTCCACAGAGCGGGAACCGCGTGAGGAGACCCGGGCAGCCGTCGTGCAGACGCTCGGCCCGGCTGTCGATCCGGGCAGGTGAACACCCGCACCGCCGAGCGTGCACGCGGCGGCCCTGCCGATGATCGCCGCCGTCATGGTCGTCCCGCTCGTCCCCGGCGGCGCCGCCTGCCCCGGGCCTCGCGCGCGGAGGCGACCGACACCGGCCTCGCCACACCTGCACCCCTGAGCACAGAAACCAAGGAGCACACCGTGCCGACCACCGCCCCCGTCATCGAGGTCAGTGACGCCGACCTGGACGACCTCCGCGCCCGACTGCGGGCGACTCGGTGGGCCGAGCCCTGGCCCGTCGACGGCTGGGATGCGGGTACCGACGCCGCCGAACTCCGCCGCCTCGTCGCGTACTGGGCCTCGGGCTACGACTGGCGGGCCCACGAGGCCGCCGTCAACGCCCTGCCGTCCCACTTCGCCGACATCGACGGCACACCGGTGCACTTCCTCCGCTACGACGGCGAGCGCCCCGACGCCCTGCCGATCGTGCTCACCCACGGCTGGCCGAGCACCGTCCTCGAACTCACGGCCCTCGCCGAACGACTGGCCTCCCCCTCCCGCCACGGCGGAGACCCCGGGGACGCCTTCACCGTGATCGTTCCTTCGCTGCCCGGCTTCGTCTTCTCCCCGCAACGGCCCACCCTCACCGAGCAGACCCACGAGCTCTGGCACCGGCTGATGCACGACCACCTCGGCTTCCGGCACTACGCGGCCCACGGCGGAGACCTGGGCGCCGGCATCACCTCACGGCTCGCCGAAGCGCACCCCGAGGCCGTCGTGGGCATCCACCTGCTCGCCGCCGCGGCCCCGGCCGGCCACGACCCGGCCTCGTTGACGTCCGAGGAGCAGACGTACCTGGCCGCCGCCGCGGTCTGGCAGGCCGAGGAGGGCGGGTACATGCACCAGCAGAACACCCGCCCTCTCACCCTCGCCCCCGCCTTGAACGACTCCCCCGCCGGACTGCTCTCCTGGATCGTTGAGAAGTACCGCGCGTGGAGCGACTGCGAAGGCGTCCTGTCCACCCGTTTCAGCGACGACTTCCTCCTCACCCAGGCGTCCCTCTACTGGTTCACCGGCACGATCTCCACATCCTTCCGGCCGTACTACGAGTACGCGCACCATCTGACCCGGCGCGTGGAGCGGGTGGACGTCTCCACCGCCCTCGCCCAGTTCCCCGCCGACCTCACCCGACCGCCACGAAGCTGGGCCGAGCGCACCTACCGCCTCACGCGCCACACGCACATGCCCCGCGGCGGACACTTCGCCGCACACGAGGAACCCGCCCTGCTCGCCGACGACATCACCACGTTCTTCCACGCTCTCCGCCTTCCCCGCCTCTGAGCCTCACGGCCGCGGGCGCGATCCCGTGGAAGGCCGAGCGTCGCCGGTCACCCAATGGACCCGGTGCCGGGCGGCCCGTCGAGGACGGTGGGGATGTACTCCAGCAACTGGAGTCGGCCGTCGAAGGTGCGGCTCTCGACGAGATCGAGACGGATGTCGGGATAGCCGTCAAAGATCCGTTCCCTTCCGGTGGCGCCGGTCACGACGGGAAAGACGACGACACGGAAACGGTCCACGAGACCCGCCTCGAGCAGCGACCGGCACAACGTGAGGCTGCCGATCGTGCGCAGCGGCCGGGCCCCGTTCTTCTTCATCTCCCGGACGGCCTCGACCGCGTCGCCCCTGACCAGTTCGGTGTTCTCCCAGTTCAAAGGCGCTTCCAGGGTCGACGAGAAGACCACTTTGGGCATGGAGTTCAGCTGGGCGAAGGAGGGATCGTCGGGCATCTGCGCGGCGAACCCCGACATCAGCCGATAGGTCGTGGCCCCCATCAGGCTGAGGTGCTGCTGCTCGCCCTCGCTGTCGAGCCACGCCAGGTACTCGGGCCCCTCCATGCCCCAGTATCCCGGCCAACCCTCGGCGGACGCGTACCCGTCCAGCGAGATGATGAAGTCCACCATGAGGCTTGCCATCGGCCTGCTCCTCCCGAGGTAGGGATGTCGTAGTGGTGACCGGTGCCGGACCGGGAACTCATCGCCGCCCCGTGCGTGGGTACCGGTGCCGTATGGGCGACATACTCGTGGGCACCTGCTCCTGGACCGATCCGGCGCTGGTGCGCAGCGGCTGGTATCCCTCCGGGCAGCGGGACGCAGAGGGGCGCTTGCGGTATTACGCCGGGCGGTTCCCCGTGGTCGAGGCCGACGGGTCGTACTACGCCCTGCCCCGGCAGCGCGTCAGCGAGATGTGGGTGGAGCGCACGCCGGACGGTTTCACCTTCGACGTGAAGGCCTTCTCACTCCTGACCGGGCATCCCACCCGCGCGGCGGTCCTGCCGGACGGGCTGCCGCCGAACGCCCGGGACAGCGGCGTTGTCGACGCGGTGTGGTCGCGGTTCGCCGAGGGAATCGCACCGTTGCGGAGGGCCGGTCGGCTCGGCAGTGTGCTGTTCCAGTTCCCACCGTGGCTGAGGCCCGGCGCCGAGGCCGAGCGGATCCTCGCGCGGACCGCACGACGCACGGACGGCTGGCCGATCGCCGTGGAGTTCCGGCACCCCGACTGGTGGCGCGCGGAGCAGGCCGGAGCCACCAGCACCCTGCTCGCGGACCACGGCATGACGGCCGTCGCCGTCGACGTGGTCCAGGGTCTGCCTGCCTCCGTGCCGCCTGTCGCCCCCGTCACCACGTCCCGGCTGGCCGTCGTACGGTTCCACGGACGCAGCGCGTCATGGGGGCGCGGGAGCAAGGAGGACCGCTTTCGGTACGCGTACTCCGAAGCCGAACTCGTCGAGTGGCTGCCCCGGTTGCGCGAGCTGGCCGACCGGACGGAAAAGGTCCACGCCCTGTTCAACAACTGCTGCGCGGACGCCGCCGTACGGGCCGCCGAGCAGCTGGTCCACTTGCTGCGGGCGGATCAGGCACCCGTCAGGTGATGCACAAGAGCGGTGACGGCCGTCCGCCGTCGGTACGGGACGGCGTTGCGGCCCGTGTCATCCCGCATCGGGGTGTGGGTCGCGGCGGACGGCGAGGACCGTGGTGTCGTCGGTCAGGCCGTTCTCCGCGTGCCGTGCGGCGGCCGCCCGGACGTACCAGACCAGGCGTTGGGGTTCCGTGAGACCCGGGTCGTCCGCGAGGGCGCGGTCCAGGTCCTCGGACAGGGGGTAGAAGCGGCCGTTCGCGTCGCGGGCCTCGGTCACCCCGTCGGACACCAGCAGCAGCGTCTCGTCGGCCCGCACGGGAACGAAGACGGAGGCCGGTGCTTCGCCGGTCAGACCGAGCATGCCCAGTGGCAGCGCGGCGTCGCCCGCCAGGGGCCGCACGCCGCCGGGCCCGACGGCGAGCGGGCTGAGGTGCCCGCAGTTGACGAGTTCGACGTGGGTCTCGCCGTGTTCCCGCGCCTCCCCCGTGGGGAAGTTGATGAGCGCCGCGGTGGCGAAGCGCTCGCTCTCGTCCCCCCCGAGTGCCTGCACGTGCTCCTGGTGGCGCCGCAACCGCTGGTCCATGCGCAGGGCCACCTGCGCCAGTGCGAACGAGTGGAAAGCGGCCTCGCGGAAACTGCCGATGAGCGCGGAGGCGCAGGCCACGGCGTCGAGGCCCTTGCCCTGGACGTCACCGAGGACGAGGCGGGTGCCGTGGGGCGAGGGCTGGATGTCGTAGAAATCGCCGCCGACCTGTGCCGCGACATCGGCGGTGGTGTACGCGGCGGCCTGTTCCAGCCCGGCCCAGTGGGAGGGCAGCGGGCGCAGAACGGTGCGGCGGGTGGTCTCGGCGATCTCACGGATGTGGTCGGTCCGGCGCTGGGCGCGCAGCCGGGCGCTGCACACGGCGAGCGCGCCCACAGCGGAGACCAGGACCAGGACGAAGCCCGAAAGGCCGGTCAGGCCGCCCCCCGGAGAGTGCAGGTCGACCAGGGCGTAGACGAGGACGGTGAGTGCGCCGTAGGCCGCGGTGGTCCGCAACCCGCACAGCAGCGCGGCGAGCCCCGGGACGAGAACCATCCAGCCGATGCTGCGGAAGATCTCGCAGGTGGTCACGTCGACCACCACGACCGCCAGCAGGACGAGGGCCGGCGCCAGTGCGAGCCACCCCCGGTGCGGCGCGTAGGCGGACGCCGTGTCGTGAGTGGGATCGGCGAGCGAGACCGTGTCCCGGCTGCCGCCGGACTTCGGTCCCGGCGCGGATGCCGTGGCGGAGAGACGCTCGATGAGGTCATTCACCATTCAATAAGTCCAGCATGTGGGGAATGAGCAGGGGAAGCTGTCCCAAGTCCTGACCGCAGGGGACCAAGGTCCCGGAAGCGGGCACCTTGTCCCCTGCTTTACGTGCCTCAAGAGGCGATCAGGTCAGGCCGGGGAGGGTCACAGGGTGACCCAGCCGAGGGCCAGTGCGAGGACCGCCAGCACCGCGCCGACCGTGACCAGGGCGCACAGCGCGATCTCCGGTGGCGAGAGGGCCCGCCGGCCCTGTTCCCGGCGGGTCAGTACGAACAGCACGGTCGCCGGTGCGTACAGCAGGCAGGACAGGAGCAGGAACCCGGGCCCGGCCGCGTAGAGCAGGAACAGGGAGTAGGCCGTGGCGGCCACCGGGATCACGAGCTGCCCCGCGCGGTGCCGTCGGGACGCCACGGGGGCGGGACCCGAAGGAGTACTGGGGCGCAGTGCGAACCGCACGGCGAACCCGGCGGCGAGCAGGAACGGCATCAGGGCCAGCGCGCTCGTGAGGTCGAGGGCGAAGTTGAAGGCGTTCTCGGAGAACATCGTGATCACCAGGACCACCTGCGACAGCAAGGTGCTCATCAGCAGGGCGGACACCGGTACGTCCCCGTGCGCGGTGCGCTTGAGGAAGCGCGGCATGTCGTCGCTGCGGGCCGCCACGTGGAGGACCTCGGCGGCCATCAGCGTCCAGGCGAGGTACGCGCCGAGCACCGAGACGATCAGTCCGACGCTGACGAACGCCGTGCCCCACGGGCCGACCGCGTGCTCCAGGACGCCCGCCATCGACGGCTGGCGCAGCTCGGCGATCTCGCCCATCGGCATGATGCCGTAGGACACGATGGTGACCGAGGCGAAGACCGCGAAGACGCCCAGGAAGCCCAGGACGGTGGCGCGGCCGACGTCCTCGCGGCGGCGGGCGTGGCGCGAGTAGACGCTGGCCGCCTCGATTCCGAGGAACACGAACACGGTGATCAGCATGGTGCCGGCGACCTGGTCGAGCATCGACCCGGCGTAGGGGGCGCCACCGAAGTTGTCGGCGAACACTCCCGGGTCGAAGAAGAACACGGCCAGGACCACGAAGACGATGATCGGCACCACCTTCGCGGCGGTGACGACACGGTTGAGGAGGGCCGCTTCACGGACGCCGCGCCGGACGAGGAAGTAGAAGCCCCACAGTCCCACGGTCGACAGGGCGACGGCGAGCAGGGTGTCTCCGGCGCCCAGAGCGGGCCAGAGCGCGCCCACCGTGGACATGATCAGCACCCAGTACACGACGTTGCCGACGCACGCGCTCGCCCAGAAGCCGATGGCGGACAGAAAACCGGCGTACTGCCCGAAGCCGGCCTTGGCGTAGGCGTACACGCCGGAGTCGAGATCGGGTCGACGGACGGCGAGGCGCTGGAAGACCAGCGCCAGCATCAGCATTCCGGTGCCGGCGACGGCCCAGGCGATGAGCGCGCCACCCACGCCGGTCTCCTGGGCGAAGCGGCCGGGCAGGGAGAACACGCCGGCGCCGACCATGGAGCCGACGACCATGCCGACCATCGTGGTCAGGGCGAGACCGGCACGCTTGCCGCGCGGCTCCCGCGTACTCGGCTCGCGTGGCGGGGTGGACTGGGAGGTGGGTGGGCGGGGCGGCGGGGAGGTGGGGGTTTCGGTGTGCGGCGATGCCTGTAGGTCGGTCACGGTGGACTCCGTTGGTCACACGTTGAGCTGGTTGTCTGGTCGGGCGAGGGGCGACGACGGACGGTTCCGGTCGTCTAAGCCGTGATCAGATAGCCGACGGCGGTGAGCACCCCGAGGGCCATGACGGTCAACAGGACGGTCGCGGCCACGGTGAGTACGCGGCGCGGCCAGGGGCCGGCGCGGACGTGGAGGGTCCACGACGGTGTGTCGTCCTGCGGGGGCGGTGCATCCTGCGCGGCGTTCTCCGCCGCGGGTGCTGCTCGGTCGAGTGTGCTTGCCATGTCGGCTCCTTGTGGCCCGCGCCCCTGTGCGACATCTCGGGCGGGCACGGAAGGCGGATTCTTTGACAGATTCACAAGCCTCGGCGGCGGCATCCCAGCCGCCGACTTCGGCGGACCGTGCGCGGACGGGAATCCTCTGAAAGGAGTTCCTTGCTGTGCGCAAATTCACCGTACAAGAGTCTTTACCGGGGTCAAACAGGTGTCTGTCCGCATGCATCCGCAAGGGACTTTCGTCCTGGGGAGAGGTGGCATTGGTCCGACATGACTCACGAACAAGACTGACCAGACAAGGAGTTGAGGCACCGTCACCTTGGCCGGTCGAGGGTCGGGGCGCCTCGCCCGTGGGGGAAAAGAACGCACGCGCACCATGATTCCGGCGCTGAATTCGTCAGCCTTTCAGGAAAGAGGTCACACGCGAAAGTAAAAGGACGGACCGGAAGTCCCGGCAGCACAGGACTTCCGGCCACGCAATTCAGGCAGTGCGCTCCGCCGGCACCGCCTCGGGATCCGGTGCCGGCGGCGCCGGGTGGCCGGGGGCCACCGGTGGTGTGTAGGTGCGGGAGACCCAGGTTCCGGCCAGTGCGAAGACGGCCATGGTGGCCGCGAGGCTCCAAAAGCCGTCGGTCAGGCCGGTGTTGGCGAACCAGCCGACCATCGGCATGAGCGCGGCGGTGCCCAGGCCGATGGCGAGCAGCCGAAGGGAGGCCATCTTGCCCTTGGCGTCGTCCTCGGCCCGTTGCTGGAGCGAGGTGAGCAGCCAGGTCAGGCTGTTGAGGTTGGCGAAGCCGGCCAGGAAGAAGGCCAGGAAGTGCACCGTGCTGGACCCGCCGAGCGCCAGCGCCGCCGCGGCACCGCCCTGGAGGAGCAGCCATACGGGCAGCAGCCGTTGGGACACCAGCCGGCCGGAGAAGAACGACGCGCTGATCATGCCGACCGCGAAGGTGGCCTCCAGTGCGGCGATATACCAACCCTGGCCGCCGCGGGCGGCGTCGGCCAGCGGGATGACCAGGGTGCTCAGCCCCTGGGCGAGGACGAAGTCCGCGGCGCACAGGGCGATCATCACGAAGACCGCCTTGTCCGCGCGGTAGCGGCCCAGCATGCGCCGCCACTCCCCCACCGTGCCGGCCATGGCGGTGGTGAGCGTGTGCGCCGACAGCGGCGCGGTGCTCTCGGCGGAGGTGAGCCGGACGCGGCTCACCACCAGCGCGCAGGTGGCCGACATGGCGACGTCGACCAGGAGCGCCTGCCCGGCCCCGCTCCAGGTGAGGATCAGGCCGAGCAGTGCCATGCCGGTGAGCGCGCCCGCCTGGAAGGCGACCCCGATCAGGCTGTTGAAGCGGGTGATGTGAGTCCGGTCCACGTGGTGCGCGGTGAGCTTGAACAGGGCCGAGCGCTCGATGTTGTCGAAGACGGCGAGCAGCGCGGCCACCGCCACCATCCAGGGCACGGCCCGGCTGCCCGGCAGCGTCGCGAGGCCGATGATCAGCAGGACGGTGACGGCCCGGCCGACCCCGCACAGGGCGTACACGCGCTTGGAGCTGACCGCGTCCACGAGCGGTCCGCACACCGGCAGCACGCAGAACGCGGCCACTCCTTGCAGGGTGAGGACGAGCGCGAACGCCGCCGGGCTGCCGGTGCGTTCGTAGAGCAGCTGGCCCATCGCCAGGGTGTGGATGCCCACGCCGATGCTGGACAGGGAGATCGCCCCGAGCATCATGCGGGCCACGTGATCGCGGAACATCAGGCAGCCACCGCCAGTCTGCGGTCGACGACCGGCTTCACCTTGCCGCTGACCGTGTTGCGCGGCAGTTCTCCTTCGGCCAGACACTCGACCCTGAGTTCGTACAGGTCGATTCCGGCGTCGAAGTCCTGCCATGCGCCGAGGACGGGGAACATGGCGGTGAGCCGTTCCCGCACGTGCTCGGTCCGCAGGGCCCGCGGGGACTCGGTGCGGATGGTGAGGATCTCCTTGCTGCCCTCGGTGTGGACCTCGATCTGCAGCTGGGAGACCAGGAGTTCGGCCAGGGCGTCGAGGACGTCGGAGTACAGGACGGTCTCGCCCTTGAAGCGGATCAGGCCGTCGGAGCGGCCCAGGTACTCCAGGACCTTTCCGGACACCCCGCACGGGCAGTCGCGGTGGAGGATGCGGCCCATGTCACCGATGCGGTAGCGCACGAGGGGGCCCTCGAACTTCTGCAGGCAGGTGACGAGGAGTTCGCCGGCCGTGCCGTCGGGCAGTGGCCTGCCGTCCTCGTCGACCACCTCGATGAGGTTGTAGTCGTCGTTGACGTGGTGCAGTGTGCCGCCGAGCCGCGTGCACTGGTGGCCGAGCTGGGCGCCGTCGTTCGCCGCGAGCACGCTGGAGACCACGCGGGCCCCCAACTCCCGGCGCAGCCAGTCCTTGTCGGTCTCCGTCATGGGTGTGCCGCCGTAGAGGACCTTCTCGATGCGGAACGCGGGGTCGCGCCGCTTCGCGTCACGCAGCAGCGGCAGGATCAGGGCGGGCATGCCGAGGACGACGTTGGCGCGGAAGCTCTCGGTGAGCATCAGCAGATCGTCGACCGTGACGAACTGGCCCGTGGTGCAGCACTCGACGGGCATGCGGGAGAACTCGCTGAACGACGTGGTCAGTCCGCCGTACATGCCCCCGCCGAAAAGGGTGTTGACGATGCGGTCGCCGGGCTCGACGCCGAGGTCGTACCAGACGGGCACGGCCTCCCGGACCATGTTGTCCCAGTCGCCGCGCGCGTAGCGGATGAACCGCGGGTTGCCGCCAGTGGCACCGGAGCGCAGGACTTCGCCGGTGGCCGCGCCGTCGCCGCACATCGCCCGGCTCGCGGGCAGCGAGTTGGCCTCCAGCGTGGCCTTGTCCAGTACGGGCAGGGCGGTGAGTTCTGCGGTGTGCGTGACGTGCGGCAGTGCCGCGTAGTGCGGGGTGCGCCGGGCGCGGGCGAGGAGATAGCGGATCCGCGCCGCCATCCTGCCCTCGTACTCCGCGGTGTCCTCGCTGCGGGCGCGGGCGAGCGACAGGCCCGGACGGTGCCGGCGCCGCAGCAGCCCGTGGACCCAGGGGGCGGTGCAGTCGAGGGCGAGCACCGCGTCCAGGGGCAGCGGCGGCACGCGGACGGGCACGCCGGGGACGTCCGCCCCGGGCTCGGCGGTGGTGCCCGCGGGCAGCGGGACCCCGGCCTCGCGCAGGCCATCCATGACGGCGGTCCACAGCGCGGGGCGCGCCGAGCGTACGATCACCTGATTGCCCAGGGCCCAGGCGAGCAGGAGCCCGCGCAGCGTGGCGTCGGCGGACTCGTCGTCGAGGACGACGGTGCCGACGGGCCCCGTCTCCAGCACGTCGTTGCTGTCGGTCAAGGGCTGCCAGGGGTACTGGCAAACGCCGTCGAGCAGGCGTTCCAGGCCCTCGTAGAGCTGGCCGCTGTCGAAGCGGCGCAGCGACGCGGTGCTGTCCGCGCGGGTGAACTCGGCGCGCAGAACGTCGAGTTCACCCCGGTCGATGGCGCGCTCGACGTGTTCGACGGCCAGCAGAAGGTCGGTGGGATAGTGCCTCACGGGTGTGTCCTCAGGTCGGGCGGGCAGGGTGGTCGGGCGCGACAGGGTGGTCAGGCGGGCAGGGGTGGTCGGGTCACCGGCGCTCGGCGATCACCGAAGCGAGTCGGCGCACGCCCAGATCGGTCTGCTCGGGCTCGGGGTAGGAGAAGGAGAGTCGGCCGTGGTGGACGCCCCTGCCGTCGGCGTAGAAACCGGTGCCGGGGACGAAGGAGACTCCGGCGGCCAGGGCCCGGGGCAGCAGTTCCCTGGCGTCGACGCCGTCGGGGAAGGTGGTCCAGACGAAGAAGCCTCCGTCGGGGACGGTCCAGGAGACGTCCCGGGGCATGGCCTCGGTCAGGGCGTTCAGCATGGTGTCGCGCCGCTCCCGGTATCCCGCGCGGGCGGTGGCGAGATGGTCGGCCCAGGAGTGCGTGCGCAGGTAGCGGTCCACGGTCAGTTGGGCGAGAGCCGAGTGGCAGAGCGCGGCGCTCTCCGCGGCGAGCACCAGCTTGCGGGTGAGGGCCGAGGGGGCGTGCGCCCAGCCCACGCGCAGGCCCGGGGCCAGTGTCTTGGAGAAGCTGCCGAGGTACACGACGTGGCCGGGGGCGTCGGCGGCGAGCGGCCGGGGCGGTTCGCCGCCGTAGTGGAGCATGCCGTAGGGATCGTCTTCGACGACGAGGACGCCCGCGGCCCGGCAGATGTCGAGGATCTGGCGGCGGCGCCCGGCGGAGAGCGTCACACCGGTCGGGTTCTGGAAGGTCGGGACGGTGTAGAAGATCTTCGCGGGGCGGCCCCGGGCGGCCTGCCGGGCGAATGCGGCGGCCAGCTCGTCCGGGACGACGCCGTCGTGGTCCATGCCGATCTGTACGACCCTGGCGCCGGCCGCCGCGAAGGTGCCGAGCGCGGTGACATAGGTGGGGCCCTCGGCGACGACGGTGTCCCCCGGGTCGAGCAGCACCCGGGCCACCAGGTCGAGGGCCTGCTGGGAGCCGGCCGTGACCAGGATGTCGTCGGGCCGGGCGGCGATCCGGGCGCCGTGCATGATGTCGCAGATCCGTTCGCGCAGGGCGGGGTCGCCCTGCGCGCTGCCGTACTGCAGGGCGGTGGTGCCGCTGTCGCGGAGCACGGCGGCCGTGATCGCGGCCAGCTCCTCGGTGGGCAGAGCCGCGGGGTTGGGCATGCCCCCGGCGAGCGAGACCACGTCGGGACAGCCCGCCGCGGCGAACAGTGCGCGCACCTGCGAGGGCACCATGGCCCGCGCGCTGCGCGACAGACGGGCCTCCAGGCCGGGGCCTGGGGGCAGGGTGTGGCCCGCAGGCGCGGGACGGGGTTTTCGCAGCTCGGTGGTGCCGGGCATGGCGGTCTCCTGGTGCTGGGACATCAGTGGGGCGGGTGGGTTCGCGGAGCGGGCGAGGCGTGCGGCGGCGTAGACGCGCAGCACGTGCTCCGGGCGCCGGTGCAGGACGTGGACGCGGCCGGGTCCTTCCTCGGTGTGGGTGGCGACGGCCGCGGCGTGCCGGTGCAGCGTGTACGGCTGGGCGGCGGTGGCGTGGAAGGTGGTGGGGCGGCCACGGGAGAGGTCGGTCCACTCCGCGTGGCCGCCGCCGAGTGCCGCGCGGGACAGCTCCATCAGGTCCGGGTGGCACAGGCCGGGGCGCAGCGCGGTGAACCGGACTCCCGCGGCGGGCGTGGTCAGGTCGACGCAGGCGGGACCGTCGCCGGCCCCCCGCTCGTCCAGCGCGGCGAGCGCGAGCTCGGCGGCCCAGTCCTGTTCCGCTCCCCGGCGGGGCAGCAGCAGTGCGTCCGGGAAGGCGCAGGGCCGGGCGGGATCGACGGGGCCCGCGACCTTCCAGATGGCGCAGACGCGCCGGGAGCGGCCGAGGGAGACGACGTTGACGTGCAGTCCCGAGGGCGAGGAGGGCATGAGGGGTCTCCGGCTTCGTTGGGATCGCTTGCGCGGTCTCGCTCAGCCGCGCGGTGTGAGCCGCACGACGGACTTCCCGGTGTTCTCGCCGCGCAGCATCCCGAGGAAGGCGTCCACGGTCCGCTCGAACCCGTCCGTGACACTGAGCCGGTCGGTGACGCGCCCGGACCGCAGGTGCGGTATCAGGAACTCCTCCAACTCGGCTTGCGCGTCGCGGTGGTTGGCCACGAGGAAGCCTTCGAGCCGGATGCTCTTCTCGACCAGGTCGAAGAGATTGCGGGGCGCCGCGGGAGCGGCGGACGCGTTGTACTGCGCGATGGCACCGCACCAGGCGATCCGGCCGGATTCACGCATCGCGCCGATGGCCGCTTCGAGGTGGTCCCCGCCGACGTTGTCGAGGCAGACGTCGATCCCGTCCGGTGCGGCCTCGGCGAGCTGGGCGGAGAGTGAGGGACCCGCTCGGTGGTCGAAGGCCGCGTCGAAGCCGAGTTGCTCGGTCAGCATGCGGACCTTGTCCGGCGATCCCGCGCTGCCCACGATCCGGCCGGCCCCGAGCAGTCGGGCGAGCTGTCCCGCCGCGGTGCCGACCCCGCCCGCGGCCGCGGAGACGTAGAGGGTCTCGCCCGCCCGGAGTCGGGCGATGCGGGTGAGGGCCACGTAGGCGGTCAGGCCGGTGCCGCCGAGCAGGCCGAGGAAGGTCTGCGGCGCGATTCCGTCGTGGTGCGGCAGCACCCGGGCGTCGTCGGCGGTCAGCACCGTGTGGGTGCGCCAGCCGTCGCGGTGGAAGACGAGTGCGCCGACGGGGAGTTCGGGACTGCGGGACTCGGTCACGCGGCCGATGGAGCGGCCTTCGAGGGGGCTGTCCAGGTCCCAGTCCCCGTCCATGCACTCGCGCATGTACGGGTCCACGGACAGCCACAGGTTCTCGACCAGGGCGTCGCCCGTCTCCAGTGCGGGCAGGGCGAGTTCGGTCTCGGTGAAGTCCCCGGGAACGGGCCTGCCGCGGGGCCGCCGACGCTGCTGGACGGCGCGGGCCGTGGGTGCGGTGCCACTCATGCCGCCTGCTCCTTCGCCGCCACGGGCCGGGTCGTGACGGAGACGGCGCGGGCGCATTCCGTGAGGAAGCGGCGCAGTTCTCCGGCGTCGCCGTGGGAGGCCTCGATGAAGACGGGGACCTCCCACTCCTGGTACGTGATGTGTCGGGGGGTCTCCTGGTCCGGGGCGAGGACGTGGATCCGGTCGGCGCACGGGTGGGTGCGGATCCAGGCGGGCACGTCGATGTGCCGTCCGGCGTCGGCGTCCAGGTGGTGGCCGGGGAAGGCGAGCCAGGCGTGGTGGCGGCCGGTGGGCGGTGGGCTCTGCGGGCGTGGGAGTCCGAGCCGGACGGCGATCTCGTGGGACGGGAGGTGCACCCCGGTGTGCCGCTCGTGGTTCTGGACGACGGCCGCGCCGCCGACCCGGTTGGCGACCTCCAGGAAGATCAGCTCGCTGTCGCCGGTCTCGAAGAACTCCAGGTGGAGGGAGCCCTCTTCGATGCCGATGGCGCTCACCGCCCGCTCGGCGAAGTCCCGGTACCGCGGCAGGACCTCCTGCTGGTGCGAGCCGAGTGGCGTCCCCGACGCGTAGTCGACGGGCTTGTTGACGTAGCGGCTGACCGACAGGCTCGCGATTCGGCCGTCGACGACGAGGCCGTCGGCGTGCAGGATGTCCCCGTCGATGTGCTCCTCCAGCTGGAACTCCCCGCGTTCCGGGAGCTTTCGGTAGGCGCTGAGCGCCGCGCGGGCCGTCTCGTGCACGGTGACGTCCTCGCTGGAGGCGCCCCGGCGCGGTTTGAGGACCGTACGGCCCTGCCACGGCAGCGGGCGGCACGGCGTGGGGTCGGCCACGAAGCGGGGGAAGCGCAGGCCGGAGCCGGCCAGGGCCTCCTTCATGCGCACCTTGTCGCGGACCCGCTCGAGACGATCGAGGTCGGGACCGGCGATGCCCAGGTGCCGGCGGACGTGCCAGGCCTCGGTGATGCCGAACTCGGAGAGCGCGAGCACCTTTTCGTAGCCGTCGGCCGGTGAGGTGCGGGCGCGGATGCCGTCGACCAGGTCCTCCTCGGCGCCCAGGACGATGCGCTCGCAGCGCAGGTCCTCGGGGAGGTCGGGCATCCGGTGGGGGTGACCGATGTACGTCACGTCGTGCCGCTCGTGGTCGATGCCCCGGTGATAGGAGATCTTCCGGTACGGCACCTGGTGGATGACGAGGATCTTCATTCCTGGTACTCCAAGGTCGTGATGCCCCAGCTGAAGCCCATGGCGCTGGTGGCGAGCATGATCAGGTCGCCGGGCCGCAGCCGGCCCGCGTCCCGGAGGTCGCCGAGGGCGATGAGGGTGTCGGCTCCGCCCATGTGGGCGAGGCGGTCGTAATTGAAGACACTGCGCTCGGCGGGGATGCCCAGGGCGCCGAGCAGCCGCTCGTGCATGTCGCGGTCGCCGTGGTTGATCAGGAAGTGGGCGATGTCGTCCCGGGTGCGGTCGACGGCGGCGAGGTTCTCGTCGACCAGGGCGGTGAACTGGCGTACGTAGGCGTCCGCGAGACCCGTGCGGTGGGCGCCGCGCCGGATCAGGACGCGGCCGTCGGCCGGTTCTCCCGTGTAGTAGTCGGCCCAGCTGCCGTCGGTGCGCATGGCGGAGTGCAGGAACCGGAAACGGCCCGCACCGCCCTGAAGGAGCACCGCCGCAGCCGCGTCACCGAAGTTGAACAGAGCCTTGGAATCCGGGTCACGGTAGTCCACCATCCGGCTGAGCCGGTCCGCGATGAGGACGAGGGCGTGCTCGCCCTCGTCCAGGGCGCCTTGTGTGCACAGCAGGCGGATCGCGGTCATTCCGGCGTTGCAGAAGTTCGTGATTTCGAAGGCGTGGGCGTCATCGGCCCCGAGCAGGTGCGCGACCTTGGCGGCCGGGGACCAGAACGGCCGCTCCCACTCGCCGGACCCGGCGTGGACGACCTGCCGGATCCGGGAGGCCGCCACGCCGGTGCGGTCGAGCACGGTACGGGCCGCGCGGAGCGCGAGCTCCCAGGACGCCTCGCCGTCGGCGAGCACCGGGAAGCTCTCGCAGTGCGTGATCCGTGCCAGGTCCGCGAGGGCGACCCCGGAGGCGCTGTGCATCGCCCGGATGTCGGCCCTCGCGGAGGGGAAGGCGACGGCGAAGTCGACTATGCCGCCCACTGCCCGCCCTCGATGCTCACCCGATGCACGGTGCGGTCCACCCCGGGCGCCACCTCGGTCGCGGCGTGGTAGGTCGTCGCCGTCTTCCACACGACCAGGTCGTTGGTGGTCCAGCGGTGGGTGTAGCCGTGCTCGGGGTCCTGGATGAGTGCGTCGATGAGCGCGAAGAACTCCGCGTTCTCGTTGGCGTCGAAGCCCACCACCGAGTGCATGTACTCCGGGGCGCCGTACAGGTAGGGGCGGCCGGTGTACGGGTCCTGGCGCACGAGCGGGTGCTCGACGGGCGGATACTCCTGGTTGACCAGTTCCTTGAACTCGGCGATGGACAGGCCGACGTGCTCGGCGGAGATGCGCTGGCGCTTGGTCACCGTGTGCAGGGCCGTTCGGCCGGCGATCCTGTCCTTCCACTCCCGGGGCAGGCGCTCGTACACGTCGGCGGCGCTCGCGTACAGGGTGTGGCCGCTGGTGCTCGGCACCTGGACGCCGTGCAGCATCGTGTACGGCGCCGGGTCCTTCGTGTAGGAGGAGTCCTGGTGCCAGAAGTTCCCGACCCGGGCGACGCCGACGGGCCGGTTGGCCTTCATGGCGTTCGAGGAGATCATGATCTCCGGGTGCTCGGGGTGCCGGTATTTGGCCATCAGGAACGGCACGGGCCGGCCGACCTTGGCGGCGAGCTCGATCTGCTGGGCCGGGGTCAGCTCCAGACCGCGGATCACCGCGAGTTCGTGGGTGTGGACGAGGTCGAGGAAGTGCTCGAAGACCTCGGGGCGCCGCAGGTCCTCGACGTCGACTCCGGTCAGTTCGGCGCCGATGGACGGGGTCAGCTGCTGTGTCTCCATGGGTGTCTCTCCTGGGTGAAAAGGTGGGTAGGACCGGTTCGGGTGCGGTTCAGGACTCGTCGAGGCAGACGCGCAGGGCGTCGACGAACTCCTCGATCTGCGCCTCGGTGCGGAAGGGGGCGACGGTCACGCGGAACCGCTCTCCGCCCTTCGCGACGGAGGGGTAGTTGATCGGCTGGACGTAGATGTCGAACTCGTCGAGCAGCCGTCGCGAGATGCGCTTGACGCGCTCGCCGCCCGGTACGAGCACGGGGACGAGGTGGCTCCGCGCGTCGATGAAGTCGATCTCGGCGGCGTGCAGCGCGGCCCGCATACGGACCGCGTTCTCCCGCAGCGCCCGGCGCAGTTCGGCCCCTTCCGGGGACTGGACGACGTCGAGGCTGCGCCGTGTCGCGTCGAGGCTCGACCGCGGAATGGTGGTGGTGAAGATGAATCCCGGAGCGTGCGAGCGCACGTAGTCCAGGGCGGTGTCGGGGCCGGCCACATAGCCGCCGGTGGTGCCGACGGCCTTGCCGAAGACGCCCTGCACGAAGGTGGGCCGGTACTCTCCGATTTCCTCGCAGATTCCGGCGCCGGTGGGGCCGTTGACGCCGATCGCGTGCGTTTCGTCGAGGTAGGTCATCGCGTTGTACCGGTCGGCGAGATCGCAGATCTCGCGGATCGGCGCGATGTCACCGTCCATCGAGTAGACCGACTCGAAAACGATCAGCTTGGGCCGCTCGATGTCGTACTGGGAAAGCAGTTCTTCCAGGGCCTGTACGTCGTTGTGCGGAAATACGTGCTTGGTGTTTCCGGCGGCCCGGATTCCCTCGATCAGGGATCGGTGGTTGAGGGAATCGGAGAGGACCACCGTCTCGGGAACCGCGTTCAGCAGCGTGGACAGCGTCTCGAAGTTCGCGACGTATCCGCTGGAGAAGACCAGTGCGCGCGGCGCCCGGTGCCAGGCGGCGAGCCGGCGTTCGAGGTCGACGTGCGCCTCACTGGTTCCCGCGATGTTGCGCGATCCGCCGTTACCGGTGCCGTGCCGTCGGGTGGAGGCGATCTGCGCCTCCATGACCTCCGGGTGCTGGCTCATGCCCAGGTAGTCGTTGGTGCACCAGACCTGGATGCGCCGGCCCTGGTGGATTGCGTGGCCGGGCTCGGCCGCCAGGTAGGAACAGGGTGTGAACTCCCGGTAGAGCCCGGATTCCTTGAGGTTTTCCAGCCGCTTGTGCAGCCCGACGAAGACAGAGTCGAGCGGTGATTCGAGCGGAACGGCCGACATGGCGTCTCCTACGGAAAAAGAGTGGAAGCGGAAGGACGGGCGAACGGATCGCTTCAGCCCCATTGCGAGTCGTTCGGCGACGCCCCCGGGTCATTGGCCGGCGCTGCGGACACGGTCCTCCCGGTCCCGGCCCGCTCACCCCCGAAGCCGTCGGCGGAACTCCCCAATACCGCCAGAACGGCAACCGCGAAGCCGATGAGAGCGTGCTGAAGAATGCGCTGCTTGCGCATGAAAACCCCCCCAGGTTTCTGTCGGGCCGTGTTGATCAGGCCCGTGACCAGAATCATGGGGCGCGCCGCTGGTCGGGCAAAGGGATGTCCTGGAGCATGAACGTGCAACGACAGGACATGAAGGATCGATATATGTGCACAAACTTGGTCATAGCGGGCGATAGCCCGGTGTCCGAGATCTGCGCGGAGGGCCTCAGCTTCTATGCGGAGGCCCTGCAGGGGGACGGAGTCGCAGAGGAAGGTCCTGAATGCCTGCTCGCGCTGGGGCTGTTGCGGCGGGTGCCGGGGGGCCGGTTCGCCGCGGTTCCGCCGGGCCTGGCCGCCGACGCGGTGATGCGCCCGGTGGAGAAGACGATCGAGGAGGCCCAGCGCGCCCTCAGCGCGGCCCGCACGTCCCTGCACCGGGCCGAGTCGGTCTACTGGGGCAGTGCACGCGGCGACGGCGAGGCGTCCGTGCGGGTCATCCGCGGCGCGGACGTCATCAGCGCCACGCTCTCCTCCGCCGTGCACTCCTGCCGTGAGGAACTCCTGACCGCGCAGCCGGGAGGGGGCCGCCCGCAGGAGCTCCTGGAGGCGGCGCTCGCCAGCGATCTGCCGGCGCTGCAGCGCGGGGTCCGCCAACGGACCATCTACCAGCACACCGTCCGCACGCACGGGCCGACCCTGTGCTACGTGGAGCGGGTCTCGGCCGCCGGTGCCGAAGTGCGCACGCTGGACGAGGTGTTCGACCGGCTCATCGTCTGCGACCGCAGGATCGCCTTCGTCCCCGACCCGGGGTCGGAGCGCCGCCAGGTCGCGCTGGCCATCGAACATCCGGGGGTGGTCCGCTACCTGGTCGGCCTCTTCGAGCACTCCTGGGTGCGGGCCACCCCGCTGCCCAGCACCCCGAACGAATACCGCCCGCCCCTGCTGCTGGACGAGACCCGGCGTGCGGTCCTTCAGTTGATGGTCAACGGCTATACCGACAAGACCATCGCCGGTCGGCTGGGGATGAGCGTCAGGACGGTGGCCAGCCACATGGCCAAGGCCGCGGAGGTCTTCGACAGCCGCAGCCGCGCCCAGCTCGCCTACATGATCGCCAAGGCGGGCCTCCTCGACGAGGAGCTTCCCGAGCCTTCCGAACTCGGACGGGTCTGATCAGGCGGCGTCGGGGACGGGCGCCTTCGGCCGGGTCCGCGCCTCATACGTGACTGTGCCCCGGATCAGCGGATCCGGGGGCACAGTCGGTGTCGTCGTGTTCAGAGCCCCATGGAGGCCCGGAATTCGTCGAACGAGACCTTGCGGTCACCGTCGCTGTCGATGGTGTCGATGAGGTCCTGCGCGGCCTCGGCGGTGACACCCGTGTCACCGAGCTCGGCGACGACCTGCCGGTACTCTTCGGCAGTCAACTGCCCGTCCCCGTCGACGTCGTACCGGTCGAAGACCTTCCGCGCCGCGGCTGCCATGTCGACCACTTGTTCCTCATTTCCTTGCTGTTTCACGACCGCCCCCACTCTAGGACCTCCAGGCACCCGCTCCCGCGGCGCCCGCCACTCCCGTCCGCGCACGCGGTACCGGTCAGACGGGCTGGATGCTGTCGCCGTTGTTGTAGAACGTGGCGTTGGTGCCGAGGCGGCGGAAGTCGTTCAGGACGCCGGCGAAGGTCTTCCTCGACGGGAGGAATTCCAGCAGGGCGGTCCGGTCGTTCTCCGTGAGGTGCTCGCGGAGCAGCTGGTTGTAGGCGTTGAAGGACGCCGCGGTGTTCCCGGGCGACTTCGCCGCGTCGCCCCGGTGGTCGTTGGTGACGGCGATGGAGGCGAGATCCATCAGGAAGCAGTCGAACAGGTCCCGGACGTCCCGGGGTCGCCCCTCGGCCCGGAGCAACTCGGCCATGTCCAGGACGACATCACGGTAGATGCCGTGCCGCCGCGTGAGGTGGTAGACCGCCATGATGTGGTCCTGCTGCCCGGCGCCCTCCGTCGTCATGAACTTCCGGGGGTTCTGCCCCTCAAGGCCCGGCACCGGCAGTTCCGCGCCCTCGAACATCGCCTCCTCGACCCCGATCCGCGTGTCACGGGAGGCCAGCGGGTGCAGGCCGATCTCGTGGGCGAGCATCCCCATGACGTGACCGATGTCGTAGGTCTCGAAGTAGTAGCTGGCGAGGTTGATCTGCACGCCCTCGTCGCCCAGGTCCTCCACGTCGGCGGGGGGCTCCTGCTTCAGCAGGTCGCGCAGGTGCAGCGTGATACGGCAGGGGCGGTTGCCGATGTAGGTGTTGACGACCTCGTGGCCCTGGAGCAGTTCGATGATGCGCACCGCCTTGTCGCGGTAACGCTGGTCGGTGTGCTTCAGGTTGGTGAACTCGACGTTCCCCGACCGGAACGGCGCGTAGGCGGGTGCCACGTCGGGCGCGGCGTCCGGGTCCGCCGGTGCGCGCGGCGGGACCTCCGTCGCCGTCCCGGTGGGGTCGGTGCCTTCGGCGGGCCGGGGCAGGGAGACCGGGTCGACCCATACGGCCTCGCGCGGTACGGGCGTGGCGTCGGTGCGGGCCGCGTCCCAACCCTGCCCGCCCTCCTGCTCACTTGAATGCAGGTCTACGTCGCCGATCAGCCTGCTGATCAGGGCGAGGTGCCGACCCCGCAGACCGGCCGGCGCGAGCGAGGAGTCCTCGGGCCCCTCGTGCAGGGCGCCGAGCAGGCTGCCGGGAATGTGGGGCCGGTGCGCGGCACCGGCCTCCCGGTACTCGTCGCGCAGACCGAGCTGATGCGTCAGCTCGTGCGCCAGCTGCACCGGAGCGGCATCCGCCCACCACGCCGTCTGGTCCATGGCCCGGTCACGGCCGATCAGGTCCACGGTGAGGTGCGGGGCGTCCTCGGCGCTCACGTGCTGGACCGTCACGTGCAGTCGGTCACCGTTCGGCAGGCGGTACGCCGGATCGTTCAAGAACTCGGTCACCGCCAGGTCCAGTTGGCCGAAGACCCGGTCCGGCTGCCCGTCCTCGCCGCGCAGCGCCACGCGCACGGTCAGGTCGGTCACCGGCTCGCCGTCGAACATGAACCGCCGCGCGTCGAAACCCGAACGCACCACGAAACGCGGCCGGTCGTCGCGCGGACCGACCGGCGCCCGGAGGTCGACCTCGTCGGCCGGCTCACTGCTCGTGGCCTGCTGCGGCAGCCGGGGACGCGCCTCGTCCGCAGCGGGTGCGGGCGGCAGAGGGCGCTGGATGCTGTCGCCACGATTGCCCCTGCCCAGGCTTGCGGTGGCGAGCGTCTTGAAGTCCGCCGCCACGCCCCACATGCTCTTGTTGCCCGGAACCAGCGCGTGTACGGGGCTGTTCACCGCCAACCGCTGGACGAACAGTTCCTTGTACGCCTGGTAGGCGCGAGCGGTGTGGCCCGGACTGAACACCGCGTTCGCCCGGTGGTCGTTGGTGACGGCGATCGACGCGAGATCCATCAGGTAGGTGTCGATCAGGTCCGTGACGTCCTGCCTCTTCGCGCCCTCCACACCGGCGTCCGCATCCGCCGCGAGGTTCTCGGCCATCCGCACCACGATGTCCCGGTAGATCCGGTGCCGCGTCGTGCTCGGGAACGCGGCCATGACGTGGTCCGCCTGACCAGCAGTCTGCGCGTCCATGATGCGCGGCGGGTTCAGGTCCGTGAGCCCCGGCACGGGCACAGGGAACTCCCGGAGACCGGCCTCCTCGTCGGGAATCCCCGTGTCCCGGGATGCCAACGGATGCAGCCCGATCTCGTGGGACAGCATCCCCATGACGTACCCGATGTCGTACTTCTCGAAGTAGTAGCTGGCGAGATTGATGTCCACGCCCGCCTCACCACGGTCGGCGACATCCGCGGGGGTCTGGGTGGTGCGCATGTGCAGCGTGATCCGGACAGGGCGGTCGCCCACGTAATCGCGAATCGTCTCGTGCCCGCGCAGCACGTCAATGATCCGGACCGCCTTGTCGCGGTACCGCTCGTCGGTGTGATTGAGGTTCGTGAACTCGTAGTTCCTGGAACGGAACGGCACGAACGTCGGCTCGGCGTTCGGGTCCGTCGGCATACGGGCGGGCACGTCGGCCGCCGTGCTGTCGGTGGTGGGCAGGGATACGGGGTCCACCCACACCGACGAACGCGACTCAGGC